>JALFRA010000039.1 GCA_022785125.1 Clostridiales bacterium | reverse complement strand
GCCATTAACCGGGCGTTGGAACAGCCAGGAGACGGTAAGGAGGCTCTCTCCCACATCCTGCAAGGGGCAGCTGCCCGGTATGCCTGCTGTGATGATGGTGTGGATATGGCTGTAAGCCAAACGCAGCCCGACCAAATCGACTGGGAACGCTTCGAACGAACGGTCTCCCATATCATAATCGGAACAGATAACGTAATCACCGTACACTTCTGATTAGGAACAGAAAGGACAGCAAAATGGAACAATTATCACTGGAACGCACCGTCCACCGTATTCCGGCATCACGGTCCAATGTAGTAAGCAACAAGACGAGGCTCCACGGCAGGCAGCGGGTGGCGGCTTACTGCCGGGTCAGCACCGACAGTGAGGAGCAGATCAACAGCTACACCGCCCAGAAAGCCTACTACACCCAGAAAATTGAGGAGTCCCCAGATTGGGAACTGGCCGGGATCTTTGCGGACGAGGGGATCACCGGGACCAGCATGAAAAAGCGCAAAGAGTTCAACCGGATGATCACCGCCTGCAAGCGGGGCGGGATCGACCTCATCCTGACAAAATCCCTCTCCCGCTTCGCACGAAATACAGTGGACTGCCTGGAGACGGTACGGATGCTGAAAGCGAGAGGAATCGGGGTCATCTTCGAAATAGAGAACATCAACACCCTTACAGAATCCAGCGAGTTCCTCATCACCCTGTTCAGCGGATTTGCCCAAGCCGAGAGTGAATCACTCAGCGTCAATATCCAGCTGGGCATCCGGATGGCAATGAAAGAAGGAAAAGTCAACTTCCACTACAAGTCCATGTTGGGATACCAGCGGGGAGCGGACGGCAAGCCGGAGATCGTACCGGAGGAGGCCGAGGTGGTGCGGCGAATCTACCGCCGGTACCTGGAGGGCTGCAGTGAGGGCCAGATCCAGAGAGAACTTACCCAGAATGGGATCGCCACCGCAAAGGGTGTCAAGGCATGGTCCCATCAGATCGTGCATAACATCCTCACCAACGAAAAGTATGTAGGGGACGCCCTGCTGCAAAAGACCTTCACCACAGACTGCATCAGCAAGAAGGTCAAGAAGAATACCGGCGAGTTGCCGCAGTACTATATCAAAGACAACCACCCTGCCATCATTCCAAGGGACGTCTACCAGCGGGTACAGGAGGAGATGGCACGGCGGACCAGCAAGCGAAAGATTCTGCAGAAAAGCGGAAAAACAGAACAGGGCAAGTATTCCGCCAAGTATGCGCTCAGTGAGCGACTGGTCTGTGGGGAGTGTGGTTCCCCATATAATCGGTGTACCTGGGCCAGAAACGGCGTCAAACGGATCGTCTGGCGGTGCGTCTCCCGGTTGGAATTTGGGAAAAAATACTGCCATAACTCGCCTTCCATGGCGGAGGACAAGCTGCATACCGCAATTCTCATGGTACTTAACCGGGTAGTCGAAGCAAGCGATGGCCTACAGGATGAACTTGCAGAGACGCTCCGAATGGTATGTACCCCGGAAGGGGGCGGTAACAACCTGTCAGAATTGGAGCGCGAACTGGAAGCACTGACCGCACGGCAGAATACAATGTTGGATCAGGCTCTGGCCAATATGGATGACCTGACTATAACGGATCAACTCAAAGCTCTGCTGGAAGAAAAGCAGCACCTGCAGACACGGATCGATGCGGCGAAGAAGGAGGCAGCAAACCGAATCAACGAGGACTCACGTATGGCAGAGTACACAGCTTATCTGGAGGAACATCTCAATGGCTTCCCTCAATATGATGACGAGATCGTTCGCAAGATGATTGAACGGGTCACTGTAGTCGATGCGGAAACAATCCGGGTCAAGTTCCGATACAGCGATTTGGAGATTGAACAGACCGTGCGCTAGAATAAAAGCACGAAGGAATGGCTGTACTGACGCACTGCCATTCCTTCGTAACTATTTGCAGTTGGCTTTGTCAGTTATGTCGGTAAAGAAATCCGCGCCCAACGCACAGACTTCCTTTCATCCTGTTTAGATTACGATTTGCTTGGAGCTTCTGACCCAATTTCTAAAAGATCATTCCAGAGCGAGTCAATCTGAGCAGAATTAAATGTTATTTCAGCGCACAGCTTGTAAAGGCGTCGCTTGTAAACGGTCTCCTTGGCCGCGTATTGGCCCTGGATAAAACAGGCGGTACCGAAGCAGAACTTCACGGAAGAGATGTCCTCAGAAGGGACTGTGGTCAGTACACAGTCTTTTCGCAGTTTTCCTATCCTGCCCAATATGAAATCGGCCTGATAATCATTCCGGTTATAGCGGACGATAACCTCCTTTGTATGCGCAGAGAAAATCGCGCGGAGGATGTCATCGTTGAGCAATTCTGCCAAAAACGGTGCCTGAATAAAGATGCGTGGTGCCTTAAAAGCGGCGCAATGGTACAGAATATCCTGAAGTTCTCCGTCCAGCAGCGGGCGGTCGGCGTAATAGGCCGCTTCCAGTAAATCTGCCCAGTCACTCTGCACTCCACGGAGTTTGAACGCCGCAATCAAGTCGTGGGGCAGTTGTTCCTTCTCCGGGGAAGCGGCGCAAGGACGGTTTGGCGGAGAGAAGAGGTTCCAGGCACCCAAGTGTCGGCAGTTAAGCTGTTCCGCCAGCACATCTGCATAGGCTTGGATTCCAGACTGGAAGTGAAAGGCCAGGGAGTGATCCGCCTGATTTAGATATACGAAGCAGAACTCGCGCTGATAGGACAGTGTGTGGTAGGAGATATCAAGAATACGATACAGCTCAGCGCTCTCAGCAGTACTCTGGAATACCACATTGGCCAGACGGTTCTCTCGGTAAATTACCGCTAGCGTATCGAACTGACTGCGCAGAAATTCCAGATTGAGTGGATACTTCTCCAGAAGGTATGCCTGCCCGCGCGGCGGCTCCCGGTAGGTACCCAAGACAGGCGTATCCGAGACCTCACCGGTGATCTGGTTTACCGATATGCGGCTGAGCTGGCTGCGCAGGGTCTTGACCTTCTTCTGGCTCTCCAGCACCTTTTTCCCCAAATCGGTCAGGACAATGTCGCCACAGGAGACCGCGGCGAGCTGCTCACTGTCCAGCTGCGATACGATTTGTAGCATAATGCTTTCTGGCAGGCCGAACTGACCGGCAAGCTCGGGAAGGGATTTGGCACCGATGCGGATGGCAGTGAGGACACATTCCTGAACAAAGGAGAGCCCCTGGACACGCCGTTCCCAGACAGTCAAGCCGATTTCCTGGACAGGAATATAGACTGGAACCCGACAGATGAAATCATAGCCGGAAAGCTGCGGAGGAATGTATTTATCAACATTTTTTTGCCATTCAGACAGCATTTGTAAACTCCTTTATATCGATTTCCTGACAAAATTCGGGGTGCTCCTGCATATAGCTGATCACATAGGGAAAGCGGTTGCCGGGGATACGGGGATTGCGGAGAAACTTTCCGTCACCGACAATAATCAAGGCCCGTTTAGCGCGGGAGAAGGCAACATTTAGCCGTGCTTCCTCTTTCAAGAATCCGATACGCCGCTGATTACTGCTTCGGACGGTGGAGTAGATGATGATGTCACGCTGACTGCCCTGGAATGCATCTACGGTGTTGATATCGACTTCAATGTGGCTCAGTGGGATTTGCTTGAGGCGGTTCCGGATTAGGTCCAGCTGCGCCCGGTAGGGCGTGATGATGCCGATGGAATACTTCTCCCCTTGGGTGGAGATTTCTTGGTTCAACCTTTGCAAGCAGCTTTGGATCACAGTGACTTCCAGATGGTTGATGTATCCGCGTTGGTGCCCGACGGATTGTTCAAAGCGGGCGGAACCGGCATTGGAGGTGGTTAGCCAGGTGATGGCGCGGTTATTAAGCATGGGAAGGTTGGTAGTTCGCTCTGATGCCATAACGCCATTTTGCACTTTGCTATCGTAAAAAAGAAAGCTGATGAGATCGCCGATCGCTGGATGCATCCGGTACTGGGTGGAAAGCGTCTCTTTACAGCTGTCGGGCAGGATGTCAAACAGTTTCCCGAACCCGGTGTTTTGAAGCTCATCGATCTGGGAAGACTGGAAGCTGGCTTTGAGGGCATTCCGGTCAAAGACCGGTGGCAGCTGCTTGTGGTCACCCACTAAAATTGCCTTTCGTGCCCGAACCAAGGGAACCATGATTTCCGGCAGAGTTGCCTTTGCTGCTTCGTCTACAATCACATAGTCGAAGGTCGTGTCACGGACGCGGGGATCTGAAATGACGCCAATGCAGGTACCTACGATGATGGAAGCGTTTTTGATATAAAACTCTCCCAGCTCATTGCTCTCACTGATGCGTCGGATCCATTGTTCGGAAATCAGGCAGCTCTGTACGTAAGGATTGGTGCGGCTTTTCCCGTAAGTGTTTTCAAAGTCTGCGGCAACCCGTTCCAGACGTGCGCGCTCTGTTTCTTCCAGATTTGCAAGTTTCAGCTCTTCCAACACTTGTGCGTATTTACAGAATGGCTCCATGGGGATGTGCTGTTCCAATAAACGCTGGGCCAACCACGCTTTACAGTTTTCAACGCTTTCCTTCACCCATAGGGCCTGGCAGTGGTCCAATCCGAAACGTTCATTGATCTTGGGGTCAATATTTTCCTCGCGACCAATGCGGATGGTCGTATGTTCCAGATAGGCTGCAAGGTCTTCCAGTAGTTTATCCACGGCGGCATGAGATTGGGACACAATCAAAATTTTCTGATCCAGTGCAGGATTCCGTTGGTTTTCCCCCAGAATCTGCCGGATTACTTCCACCAGGACATTGGTTTTGCCGGTGCCTGGAGGCCCCTGGATCAAAGCAATATCCTCCGCTTCCAGCGCTTTCCGGACCGCGCGCTTCTGGGTAAAATCCAGCTGTTCATTATAGAAGCAGGGCATAGCCTTGAGCTGGAAATACCCGGGCTGCTCGGCACCCACAAAAATGCTCTTCAGATTGCCGCCGTTGACGGTCTCGGATCGGCGGAATTCCTCCAGTGCCGCCTCCTGGCGGCGGTACTGCTGGATCTCTTTGCGGTAATCCAAACAGATAGAACCATTGTTCGGCAGCCGGGGCTTCCTGGGTGCGGCCTTGATGGCCATCACGGCACCGTCCTCCCTGTATTCCCAGAAGGTGCCGACCTCTGCTAGAATTGGCTTCTTTTTTAAACGCCCACGCTGTTCAAAAATAAACAGGGTATCCTGGCTGAATGTCTCATCCGGCACGCTGTCCGGATCCAGCCGGAACAGGAACATCCCGTCTTCGTAGCGGACACTTGTGTAGCACAACCGGACAGTATTCTTAGACGCGTCTGCAATCATGGCTTGGATGAATTCCCGCCAGATACCGTACTGTGTATCGTATTCCCGGTCGATGTTTTTCTGCGAGTGGATATCCGCTTGGAAATCAGCAATCCGGTTGCTTAGGATCTGGCTGCAATTGTTGGGAAGAGGGGTGTTTGCGATTCTGTGTGAAAACAGGAATTGGAAATGCCCAGGAACCTCCATGGAAAAGCGCTTATGTTGCTCACGCTTGAAGGCATCCAGCCGGCGGAATGAGACCACCTGGAAAAAATCGTCCGACAAAACGCATTCCATGGAGATGCTGATGCCGTCAAAGCAATAGATGGAGGTCTGACCCTCGGCACGAAGACGAATCAAGCCGCCAGCAAACTGGGCGGGAAGAAAGCTGTCCAGCAACTCTAAATAGGGCATATCCCGTCGTACCAGGTTACGTCTTTTCAGATCGTCGAGCGCATTGGTGGGGACGGCGAAGAAGTACCGCTCGTCGCTACCGCAATACCGCTGGTAGAGCGGAGCCAAGGCCAGTTCGCAGTCATCAATGTTTTCATATCGGTCTGCCGGGGCAGGGGCGCACATCTTCAAAAGGACTTCCTTTAACTTTACATCGATGCCGCCAGCGGATTGGATGGCCGTGGGCATTTCAGCAGCCGTCGCTGGGACTTCACCTGTGAAAAGAAAATAAATGACAGCACCCAGCGAATAGATATCGCTGCGCTCTGTTGCATTTTCACTGTGAACAGTTACTTCCGGCGCGGAATAATTCTGGGTAGCAAACTGATATGTGGTTCCGTCCTGGAACATCCCGCGGATTTTTGCGATTCCGAAATCAATCAGCTTCAGCTCAAACGAGTCAGTAATGAGGATGTTGGAAGGATTGATATCCCGGTGAATCACGGAGTTTCGATGGGCGTGTTGGATGGCGTTGGTCAGCTGCTTTATCAGGTTGTACCGGATGGAGGCATTTGGGATTACGTCTAGCATCTGGGACAGGGGGCGCCCCTGAACATACTCCATGGAAATGATGCCTTCACTCCGGCCATCCGGAGTGGCCTGGATATCCGAGCGGAAGATACGGACAATGTTCTCGCAGGCCTTCAGTCGCGTCAGGGCCTGTGTTTCCTTCTGAAAAATAGCTCGGTAGATAGGGGCTTCCAGATTCTGGGCTCGCTTCACCACAAAGCGAAACCCTGCTTCATTTTCCACCAGCTCTACAATTGTTCCTGAGTCCTTCTGCTTGCTCAGCGTCTGAATCACTTTTTCCTCCATGAATTGTTCCTTTCTTACCTCAATAGATGGCCTAAATGCATGGTAACAGGATATTAAAAGTATAGCATAGCCAACAGATATCTGCAATTGTATACATAGCCGACAGGATATTTCGCAGAATAAAACTGTAAAACATCAAATTAACATAGGCAGATGTATCTTTTTCGGCAACAAAAGACACGTCGCCGCGGACGTCATATCGTTCGCGGCGACTTTTTAAAAGTCACCTCTCACTCATTTTGTCTCGGCTCCTCTCCAAATCGAACCTGCTGCGCTGGGCTTCGATTTGGTTTCGGGTGCAAACCTGCAAGCTGCGGCATCTATACTGTTTCGCTGTTCCAGCCCGTCGTAAGCGACATATCGCTTGCGACGAGCTTTTTCATTTCATTGCAAAGCTCATCGCGCGCTCATTTCGCTGCTCCTCGCTTCCAAACCGCAACCGCTGCACTGGGCCACAGTTGCGGTTTTTACCGCTTTATCAGAAAATTTTAATAATTTTTGTTTCAATATGTGGTATCATTTGCAAAAGTTAAAGTTCATTCAAGGAGGAGGAAAATGATTGCCAACCAGCTTACGCGCTCCGGGGACGCAGCGGATCACGGGATATCCTTAAACACACTGAAATACATTGCAATTTTGGCAATGACGATCGACCATATCGCCTTCGCATTTGTACCACTGGGCACGCCTCTGGCCATTCTTATGCATACCATTGGAAGAATAACAGGGCCCATTATGTTCTTTTCCGCCGTGGAGGGCTACCATCATACAAGCAATATCCGCAGATATGTCCTTCGCTTGGCTGTATTTGCAATCATCAGCTGGCTCCCGTTTTTGTATTTTAAGTACGGCGGCGACCTGTCGGGTGCTCCAGTTATGCGTCCAAATGTGATCTACACCATTCTTTTAGGCGTATTGGCCATACACATCCGCAGGAATACACATCTAAAAAATCCGGTCCTCAAAACACTTTTGATTTTGGCTCTGATCATTCTCTGTGTTCCGGCGGATTGGGGCTGTACAGGCATTATAATCATCCTTGTTTTGGATTACTTCTATACGAACTTTAAACACCAGGCATTTGCATACTGTATGGTAGTTCTGCTCAATATGGAGATACTTACCATGCTTACAAGTCCCTTCTTCTCCCTGTTTTATGACCACACTTTTTATATTGATACAGAATATTACTTATACTCGCTCCAAAATATCGGGGCATTCATTCCCATCATCCTGCTTTCTTTCTATAAAGGACAGCACGGGTCAAAAAGCAGCTTCTCAAAATGGTTTTTCTACATCTTTTACCCGCTTCACCTTTTGGTGCTGGGATTTCTGCAAACACTCTGAGAAAAATGCGGGAACAGCGCAGATGCTGTTCCCGCACAGTTTATAAAGAAATAAAATTTGTACCAGAAAAGTCCTTCGACGCACTGATCCCCCGGCGCTGATCGCGCCGGGGGATCTCAGTGATATGAAGTTAAACTGCCTTACACCTGGCTCAGGAAACGGAGGAAGGCCTCCTTCCCCTCCGGGGTACGGGCATAGACGCCGGCGTGCTCCAGCACCTTGGCAAACACCAGGCCGGTCTCGTGGTAGACCACGTCCAGGGCGTTGTCCGGGGTGACCCGGGCGGCAAAGCCCTCCGCCCAGCTTGCGTGGGATGCGGTCAGCGGGTCGGAGCGCAGGTCGCCGCCCTGAGCCAGCTTGTCCGCCACCGCCGCCAGCTCGGTCTTGAGCCGGGCGGGCAGTACCGCCAAACCCATGACCTCGATGAGGCCGATGTTCTCCTTCTTGATGTGGTGAAGCTCGGCGTGGGGATGGTAAACCCCCAGGGGGTGCTCCTCGGTGGTGATGTTGTTGCGCAGCACCAGGTCCAGCTCGTAGTCGCTCCCCCGCCGCCGGGCGATGGGGGTGATGGTGTTGTGGGGCTCCCCATCGGTCTCGGCATAGATGAAGGCGCTCTCATCAGTATAGCCCCGCCAGCTGGTCAGGATGCGGTCGGCCAGGTCGATGAGCCGCTGGGGATGGGCGCAGGTAAGGCGCACCACCGACATGGGCCACTTGACAATGCCGGCCTGCACATCCTCATAGCCCGGGAAGGTGAAGGGGATCTCCACCGGGGCCTTCTCCATGGCGAAGGTGTAGCGGCCGCCCTGGAAATGGTCGTGGGCCAGGATGGAACCGCCCACGATGGGCAGGTCGGCGTTGGAGCCCACAAAGTAGTGGGGGAACTGATCCACAAAGTCCAGCAGCTTGCCGAAGCAGGCCTTGTCGATCTTCATGGGGGTATGGACGCTGTTCAGGCAGATGCAGTGTTCATTGTAATACACATAGGGAGAATACTGCAAAAACCAGGGAGAACCGTTGATGGTGATGGGCACGATGCGGTGGTTCTGGCGGGCGGGATGGTTTACCCGTCCGGCATAACCCTCGTTCTCAGCACACAGCTGGCACCGGGGATAGGCGGAGGCGGGCAGATTGCGGGCCGCCGCGATGGCCTTGGGGTCCTTCTCCGGCTTGGACAGGTTAATGGTAATATCCAGCTCGCCGTACTCGGTATGGGCCTTCCACTGCACATCCCTGGCGATGCGGTCCCGGCGGATATAGTTGGTGTCCTGGCTGAATTTGTAGTACCAATCGGTGGCCGCCTTGGGGTCCTGCCGGTACAGGCCGTCGAAGGTCGCAATGACCTGGGCAGGCCGTGGCGTAAGGGCGCCCATGAGCCGGGTATCGAACAGGTCCCGGTAGGTGACGGTGTCCTCGGGCAGCATTCCCCGGGCGCAGGCGTCGTCGGTGAGGGCGCCCAGAATGGCAGGCAGCTCCTCCTCCCCCACTGGCCCCACCTCCGGCAGGGAGCAGCTGTCTAAGCGCAGGATGTCCAGCAGGGTGTTTACCGCCCAGATCCGCTCCTCGGGCTGGACAAGCCCTTTCTCCACGGCGTAGGACACTAGCTTGGCAATGGCCTGGTCACGCTCCATGCTCAGACCTCCTCAAAGCCGTTGGGATGGCTCTTGTGCCAGGCCCAGGCGGAGGCCACGATGGTATTCAGGTCGTTGTACTGGGGCTTCCAGCCCAGCACCTTTACCGCCTTCTCGGAGGAGGCGATGAGCTGAGCGGGATCGCCAGCCCGGCGGGGGGCCATCCTGGCAGGGATGGGGTGGCCGGTGACCGAGCGGGCCACGTCGATGACCTCCTGCACCGTAAAGCCCACACCATTGCCCAGGTTGAACACGTTGTTGTCCCCGCCCTTCATCAGGTAGTCCAGGGCCAGGATGTGGGCCTGGGCCAGGTCGGTGACATGGATGTAGTCCCGGATGCAGGTGCCGTCCTTGGTGGGATAGTCGTCGCCAAAGACGCTGACCGCCTCCCGCTGGCCCAGAGGCACCTGGAGGATGATGGGGATCAGGTGGGTCTCAGGGTCGTGGGCCTCGCCGATCTGGCCGGAGATGTGAGCGCCGCAGGCATTGAAGTAGCGCAGCGCCACATATTTCAGGCCGTGGGCCTTGGATACCCAGTTCATCATGTGCTCCATGGACAGCTTGGTCTCACCGTAGCAGTTGGTGGGCATGGTACGGTCGTCCTCCAGGATGGGCACCCGCTCCGGCTCGCCGTAGGTGGCGGCGGTGGAAGAGAATACGATCTTGTAAACGCCGTGGGCCACCATGGACTGGAGGAGCACCATAGTGCCGTGGAGGTTGTTGTCATAGTACTTCAGGGGATCGGACATGGACTCACCCACCTGGGAGGAGGCGGCAAAGTGGATGACGCCCTCGATGTTCTCGGCCTGGAACAGGGTGTCCAGGGCTCCCCGGTCCCGGATGTCCAGCTGATAGAATTTTGCCTTGGGGTGGACGGCGGCCTTGAAGCCGGTCTGCAGGTTGTCGGCCACCACCACGTCCCGGCCGGCGTCGATCAGTTCATATACCGTATGGGAGCCGATGTATCCGGCTCCGCCCAATACCAAAATCGCCATTGTTCAGACGCGCTCCTTTCACTTCACTGTATGCACTTGTTCAGGGCCAGAGAACGGTGCCGCCCACAGGGCGGATGGACAGCACATGACAGCTGCCCTCCCCCAGGCTGGCCTCCACCTGCTTGCGGAAGCTCTCCAGCAGATCCAGCGGCACAAAAGCCTGGATGGTACCGGCAAAGCCGCCGCCGTGGACACGGCAGGCGCCCCGGCCGGCCAGGGCCCGCTCCGCCACGGTGAGGGCCACCGCCATTGCCTGCTCCTTCACCGCGCCGATGGGGGTGATATCCTGGAGCAGATCCCAGGAGGAGCGGCCCGACTCATTCACCACCGCCAGGAAGGTATCCATATCTCCCTGCTCCAGGGCGTCGGCCTCCTGCTCCACTCGCTTATCATCGGCAAAGAAGTGGAGGGCACGGAGCACCGCCCGGTCCCCTACCGCCTTCCGCAGCCGGGGCAGCGCCTGGATGACCTGGTCCTCCTCCACCTCCCGCAGCACCTGCTTGCCAAAGTATGCGGCCACAGCCCCCATCTCCTGGGGCACCGCGGCGTACTCCGGCGTCAGATCGGCGTGACTGGCGCCCGAGTCGATGATACACAGAGCGTAGCCCAGGCCGGCCAGATCCACTGCCACCGTCCGCACCACAGGGGCGGCGGGGTCAGCAAAGTTGATAGCCACCGCACCACCCACAGAGGAGGCGGTCTGGTCCATCAGACCGCTGGGCTTACCAAAATAGATGTTCTCCGCCTTCTGGCCCATCTGGGCGATGGTCACCGGGTCCAGCTCGTCCCGGCAGAACAGATGGTTCTCGATCACACCCAGTAGCACCTCGCAGGCCGCCGAGGAGGACAGGCCGGAGCCGGGCAGCACGTCGGAAGCGGCATATATGTCAAAGCCGGCCACGGGATATCCCCGCCGGGCAGCCTGGGCCGCCATGCCCCGCACCAGGGATGCGGTGGACTCCTTCTCCTCCTCCCTGGGCTCCAGTGTGTCCAGGTTCACCTCCACCAAGGGCCAGCCCTCAGACTGGAAGCGGATGGTGTTGGTGCCATTGGGGGCGGCGCAGGCCAAAAAGTCCAGGTCCACCGCGCCGGCCAGCACCCGGCCGTGCTGGTGGTCGGTATGGTTGCCGCAGATCTCGGTGCGGCCCGGGGCGGAGCACAGGGTCACAGGTGTGTCCTCCCCCGCTCCAAAGGTCTTTTGGAACCCGTCCAGCAGGGCCGCCACCCGGGCCCGGCCGGCGGCAAGGTCGTGACACAGCAGACCCTTCAGCGCTCCGTCCAGCTCTCCTGCGTTCAATGCGTGACGCACAGCGCCCAGTTCTTGCATGGTTCTTCTCTCCTTTTGGGGCCCGGACAGGGCGGGTATCCCCCTCACCCTCCGGGCGGTTTGTTTCATCATAGCACATTCCGTCCCCAAAGCCAATCCCAACCGGGACGGACGTCCAGAGGAAAGCCGCTGCAAAGCAGAGCGGTCCCCCGCGTCTGCCTTGCAGCGGCTTCACGCTTTTCCTTGATGCAATTACTTCTTCTGCACGTACTTCAGGCAGTCCAGCATAACAGCCACAAGGATGATAATGCCGGAGAACACGAACTGCAGGTTGGTGTCGATGCCCAGAGTGGTCAGAGAATAGGTCAGGGCGGTGAAGATGAACACGCCCACCACACAGCCGGAGATCTTACCGATACCACCGGTGAAGGAGATGCCGCCCACCACGCAGGCCGCGATGGCGTCCATTTCCCAGCCCTGGCCGTAAGCGGCGGAGCCGGAACCGGTCATGCGCAGGCACTCCAGCCAGGAACCGAAGCCGTAGAGCACGCCGGCCAGGATGAAGGCGCCCACAGTGACCTTGAACACAGAGATACCGGAAACCGCAGCGGCCTCCGGATTGCCGCCCACGGCGTACAGGTTCTTACCGAAGGTGGTCTTGTTCCAGATAAACCACACCACGGCCACAGCAGCCACCGCCCACAGGATGATGGTGGGGAAGTTGTTGATGCGGGGGATGATCATCTTGGGAATGGTGGGATCAATGGCGCCGAAGGAGACGCCCTTGGTGGAGTAGGTCACCAGGCCGAAGATGACCAGCATATTGGCCATGGTGGAAATGAAGGGGTGCATCTTGAATTTCGCGGTAAAGAAGCCGGCGATGGTGGTGAAGATGGTGCACAGCACGATACAGACCACCAGGGCCAGGAACACCCGGACGATGACCGGCAGACTGGTAAAGTCAAAGATATGACCGAACACAGAGCCGGTGTTGATGCCCTGGTGCATTACGATGGTGGCTGCCGTCATGCCCATACCAACCATACGGCCGATGGACAGGTCGGTACCGGCCAGCAGGATCAGGCCGGCCACGCCCAGCGCCAGGAACATTCTGGGGGAGGCCTGCTGCAGGATGTTGAGGATGTTGTTCACCGTCAGCAGCTGCACGCTGGGTCCCTTCAGGATGGGGGTGATGATACAAAGGGCAATAAAGATGATGATGATGGCGATATACAGGCCGTTTCTCAGCAGGAAGTCCCGGCGGTTGAATGTGTACTTGTAGTTCTCCCACTTCTGGGCCATGGACTCGCCGAAGGTAAACTTACTCATCCGCAGCATATCGATCAGGTGGAACTTGTGATCGAAGGCGGCATGGCGGCGGTCCTTGATCTCCTGCAGGTCCTTGGCCCGCTTCATCTTGGCGTCAAACAGGCGGTTCTTATGGACGTATTTCTCGTCCTTGATCTCGTGGGGGTCGCTCAGCTTGGACACCGTCTCCTGGTGCTCCTTGTTGAGCTGCTCCACCGCCGCGGTGTAATTGGCCAGAGCCTGCTGCTTCTCCTCTTTGCAGCTGGCGGTGACCGCCTGATAATAATCAGTGTTAAAGTGTGCTTTCAGATAGGCCTCGGCATCGGCGATCAGCTTGGAGACCCGCTCTTTATTCTTGGCCTCCACCTCTTTGGCCTTTGCCAGCTCTGCCTGATACGCTTTCAGCTTGGCAGCCTTCTCCTGGGCCGTGTAGATCTTGTCCCGCTTCAGGCTGTCAATCTTATTCTGAATGTCAATGACTTTGTCAGTACCCTCCGCCCGCAGGGCATCGATCTGATCCTGGATCTTACCGACATACTCGTCAATAGGCTGACGCAGCTTTTCTTCCTGCTCAGCCGTCAAAATTTTCTCGTTATCTGCTACCATAAGCAATTTCTCCCACTATAATGTCGATCAGAGCATTCGCTGCACGGATGTTCTGTCCTCTCATCCTCCATTACAGGTACTTTGCACTCAAGCGCAAAAGTTCTTCCTGATTGGTCTCCTTGGTGTTTACAATACCGGACAGATGTCCGTTGGACATGACCCCGATCCGGTTGGTGATGCCCAGGATCTCGGGCATCTCGGAGGAGACCACAATGATGGTCTTTCCCCGCTTGGCCATTTGAATGATCAGCTCATAGATCTCATACTTGGCGCCCACGTCGATGCCGCGGGTAGGCTCGTCCATCATAAAGACCTGGGGCTCCCGCTCCAGCCACTTACCAAAGATGACCTTCTGCTGGTTACCGCCGGACAGACTGGTGATCATATCGTCCGGCCCCATGCACTTGGTGTGCATGACCTTGATCTCCTTGTTGGTGGCCTTCACCATTTTGGGTGTGGACAGGGCCACGCCGGACTTGTACTGCTTCAGGTTGGCAATGGTGGTATTAAAGGTGAGGTCGCACTTGAGGAACAGGCCGTTGGCCTTACGTTCCTCGGTGATCATGGCAAAGCCGTGTTCGATGGCCTCCTTGGCGCTGTTGAAATTCATCAGACGATCTTTGAAATAAACGCGCCCGGCGGCTCTGGTCCGCACGCCGAAGATGGTCTCCAGCAGCTCAGTACGGCCGGCACCCACCAGGCCATACAGGCCGAAGATCTCGCCCTCCCGGACATCAAAGGTGATGTCCTGCAGATGGGGGGCATACTTGGTGGACAGGTGCTGTACGGAGAGGATGGTATCTCCCGGCTGATTGTCCACCGGAGGGAAACGGCTCTCCAGAGAGCGGCCCACCATGGCGGTGATCAGCTCGTTCATGTTGGTTTCCTTGGTACTCTTGGTCATGACCAGGTTGCCATCCCGCAGGACCGAGATCTCATCGCAGATCTCAAAGATCTCGTCCATTTTGTGGGAGATGTAGATCAGGGCGATGCCCTGCTCCTTCAGCATCCGCATCATCTCAAAGAGTTTGTCCACCTCCTGCACGGTCAGAGAGGAAGTGGGTTCATCCAGCACGATCACCTGCGAATTATAGGAAATTGCTTTGGCAATCTCGCACATCTGCCGCTGCGAAACGGACATATTTCGCATGGGCTGGGTCAGATTGACGGTCATACCGAGCTTTCGGAACAGCTCGGACGCCTTTTTCTTCATCCCGCCTTCATCCACAATACCCGCGGAGTTGGTGGGGTAGCGCCCCAGGAACAGGTTGTCGATGACGTTCCGTTCCAGGCACTGATTCAACTCCTGGTGCACCATGGCGATCCCGTTCTCCAAGGCGTCCTTGGGACCGGAAAAGCTGACCTCCTTACCATTCAGGAGGATCTTTCCTTCGTCCTTCTGATAGGTACCAAAGAGGCACTTCATCATGGTGGACTTGCCGGCGCCGTTCTCGCCCATAAGTCCCATGACCGTGCCCCGCTTTACATCCAGATTGATGTGATCGAGCACCCGGTTCCGGCCAAAGGATTTGCACATACCGCGGATTGACAGGACAATATCATCTTTCGCATCTGCCATTCTCGTTACTCCCGTTTAGCATATTAGCAGTTTCAGCGAAAAGTCTGATTCTGCCGGTTTTCACTAAAATGTGCTATTAGGGAGAATTCCTTCTCCCGAACGGAGAGTTCCTCCTCCCGTACGGAGAATTCCTTCTCCCTAATAGCAAGCGGTTTATTTTTTCTGATTCATGATTGGCCCTAGCGGCCCGCGCTCAATTACTGGCTCAGCAGGCCGGTGTAGGAAGCGGCGTTGTCGGTCTTCACCATGTTGATGGCGAAGGCGTCGTAGGCGCTGGGGTTGCCCAGACGGTTGGTGATGTTGGACTCAGTCTGACCGTCGCCGGCGATATACTCCACATTCAGGTTCAGCAGATCATCGTACTTCTGCAGCAGGGGCTGATAGGTGGAGCCCAGGAAGTTATCGGCGGAGTTGTAGATGTTCAGCCACACATTCTTGGTGGGGTGAGCAGTGGCGTCCAACTGCTTGGAAACGGGCTCATAGGTCACAGTGGAATCCAGGAAGTCCTTGTAGTTGTCAGCGGTGACAGCCACATTCAGAGCGTAGTAAGAACGGGTAGCCTCGTCATAATAGAACACGTCCTCGCTCAGCACGTTGCCGGCGTCGTCAGCGGTGCCGATACCGGTATCAACGTCCACATCGTCCAGGGCGTTGCGCAGCACACGCAGAGTCAGGTAAGCCTGCACGTCGGCGTGCTGGCTGATGGTGCCGCCGTAACCTTCCGCGATAGCGGCAACGGCGTCGGAGTTGGCGTCATAACCAAAGGTGGGAACGCTGTTCTCCTTGGACCAGGCGTTGAACATAGCCATACCCATACCGTCGTTGTTGGAGGCCACGATGTCGATCTGATCACCGAAGGAGGAGGCCCAGGTGCCGATGGCGTTGCCGGCGGTGGCGGCATCCCAGGTGGCGCCGGCGGAGTTCTTCATCTCCTGAGAGGCCAGCTCACGGACCGTATAAGTCTTGCCGTCAACCTCGATCTTGCCGTCCTGCACATAGGAGGAGGTGCCGTCCACGTTGGTGCCCACGGGGGTGCTGTCGATAGCGCCGTCCTTCTCCACAGCAGTACCCAGGGCCTTGCGGACGCCGCGGGTACGGGCGATGGAGTCGTTGTGGCCGATGTCGCCCACGGCCAGCACATAGCCGATGACGCCGTCGCCGTTCTTGTCGATCTCAGCGGCATGGGCTTTGATGTAATCCACGATCATGGTGCCCTGAAGCTCAGCGCCCTGGTTGGCGTCAAATCCCACATAGTAGGTATCCTCGTTGAAGCTCAGAGCGGTCATATCCAGCTCGCCGGTGGAGCTGTTGGAGGGCTGCCGGTTGAACCACACCAGGGGCTTATCCTTGTTGGCGACCTCGGCAGCAACATTGCCGCTGCCAGTCTGCTGGGAGCCGGAGGGCTGACCGGAGGGCTGGGTGTCGCCGCCGCCGCCGCAGGCAGCCAGGCTGAGCGCCATGGCAGCGGACAGGGACAGTGCAAGAACTCTCTTCTTCATAGCAATTCTCCTTTTTCCTTGGGTTTTGCGGGTTCTTCCTCACACGCCCGCTTTACACTTTATAATATTAGTGGAAGTCCTCTGGAAAAACAAGGTGAAATTTCACTGAAAGAAGGGTAAAAATTTATGGGAATAGAACAATCTACAAAAAATACACGGCCCAAAACTGTGCAAAGTGCTAACTCCAACGTTTTTCGAAGGCAAACAACGCTTTTTGACTGTCCATGGTAAAAAGATTGTCCCGGTCCACGATCTTTGTGGAGGTATCTACCGTTTGCTCCACGCCGCCCTGACCGGCCAGCAGCTTGTAGGCGCTCTCCACCCCCAGGTAGCCCATGGCATAGGGATTCTGTACAATAAGTGCGTCCACCGAGCCCTCCTGCAAGCCGTCGATGGTGACCACATTGGAGTCAAAGCCCACCAGGAACAGATCGTCCGCGCGTCCCCCCTCCTCCACTGCTCGGGCCGCACCTACACAGGTGGGCTCATTGAAGGCCAACAGCACATTGATCTCCGGGTATGCCTTCAACAGGGCGGCCGTATCCGTCTGGGCGTGGCCCGCCTCGGCCAGGGTATTGATGACAGAAACGATCTCCGCCCGGCCGCTCTCCAAAAACAGGTCGGTGGCTCCACGCTCCCGCTCCTGACCGTTGGCACTGCTGATGTCGTAATTGACCACCCCTACCTTCAGCGGACCCTCCACCCGGTCCAGGGCGGCCTGGGCCGCCATCTGTCCGGCAGCGTAGTTGTCCGTGCCGATGTAGGTACTCACCTGATCGGAATCCACATTGCTGTCGATAGCCACGATCCTGACTCCCTGCTGGGCAGCGCCGTCAATGGCAGCGGCGTTGTTTTCAAAATCAATGGCGGAAAACACGATGGCATCCGCACCGGCCTTCGCCGCGCCCTCCACCATCCGGTTCTGGGTCTCATAGTCCTCCTCGGTATCCGGCCCCACAATGGTAAGCTCCATATTGTACTCCGTGGCGGCCGCCTCCGCTCCAGCAAACACCGACAGCCAGAATTCCGTCTGGGTGGACTTGGCAACCAGCGTCACGGTATACCGCTCCCCGGTTCCTCCGCTTCCCCCGCAGCCGCCCAGCGTCATGCCAACCAGCACCGCCAGCAGCAGGGGGACATATCTATTTCGCCTCATAATCCCCCTCCTGTATCTTTGGCATCCGGATCTCCACACAGGTACCCACGTCGGGTTCGCTGCTGATGTGCAGCCCATACTGTTTTCCAAAGTAGATCTTCAGCCGGTCATTGACGTTTTTGATGCCGATTCCGGTGCGATCCTTGGGGCCATGCTGGAGAATGGCGCTTACCTGTTCCCGGCTCATGCCCACCCCGTTGTCCAGCACCCGGAAGAGGATGTCCTCTCCCTCCTGCCGCACCTGCACCCAGATGTGGCCCTCGTCCACCATCAGGTCCAGACCGTGGTTGATGGCATTTTCAATGATGGGTTGAAGGGTGATCTTGTTGCAGTAATACCCCAGGCAATGGGGGTCTACTTCAAATTCATAAGTAAATTGATTTTTGTAGCGGTACTTCTGGATCTGCAGATAGCTCTCGGCGTGCTCGATCTCCTTGGCGATGGGGATGAGCTCATGGCCCTTGCTGATGCTGATACGGAATAGCCGGGCCAGAGCGTGGACCATCTTCACAGCCTCGGTATTGCGGCCCTGCTCGCACATCCAGGCGATGGAATCCAGGGTATTATAAAGGAAGTGGGGATTGATCTGTGCCTGGAGGGCCTTCAGCTCTGTCTTGCGGAGATTGACCTCCTCCTCCCGCACGGTGGTCATCAGCCGCTGGATCCGCAGTACCATATGCTCAAAGGAATCGGACAGTTCCTGCACCTCCCGGGTACCTCCTACCGGATGATAGGCAAAATGATCTGCGTCGGTTTCAAAATCCTCCATGGCGGAGGCCAGCCCCCGCAGAGGACGGCCCAGCAGCCGGAACAGCAGCCAGCTGGTGAGCACCGCCGCCGCCAGCACCACCACCGCCAGCAGCAACGACAGATGGATCATATCCCGCACGCTGCGGTTGACCAGCTCATCCACATAGCTGACGCCCACCACCCGCCAGTCGCTGTCCGCCACGCCGGTCAGGCTGTAAATCACGGTATCATCGGCGTAAGAACCGTTCTTCAGGGCGGCCAACGCCGTGGTATTCTCCGTTTTAAGGCCGGCGTACAGCAGCTGTTGCTGGGGATGATAGACGATATTGCCCGCCTCATCCATCAAAAAGCAGTAACCACGCTGGCCGATGCTGATGTTGTTGATGTAGCTGGAGATGCTGGAAAAACTCAGGTCCAGAGAGACCCAGGCGGCCCCTCCCCCCTGCTCCAGCGGGGCAGTCATGGTCACCACCCAGGGGTAATAGCGCTCAAAAATGGTCTCCACATGGGGCGCTGTCATATAGGGGAACCGGGCGTTTCTGGCTTTCTCCAGATCAAAGGAGAGATTTTGACTGATCTTTTCCCTGGGTTTCCGTCCCAGAGACCAGCAGTTCGTCAGTTCCCCGCTGGGAGAATAGCTGGTGACCGCCACCACATCGGGCCGGAAGTTCAAAAAGGCGGTGAGCAGCCTGTCCCGGTTATCCGCACTCTCCAGCATGGACTGCTCCACCAACTCCATGGCCTGATCCATGTCCCGCAGGTAGTTGGCCACCGTGGTGGACACCTGGGACACCGCCTGACTGCTGCTGGTACGGGCGTTCTGTATCATGGCGTCCCGGTAGCGGTCCAGAAACAGCAGGATGCAGCAGCACAGGACGACCGTCACCACTCCCACCACCATGGCCACCAGTATGGTTGTGATCCGCAGGCCTTTCCGGGCAATCCCGCGCTTCCTCACGGCTCCTCACCCATCCTTTCCTGCTCCATTCTGCGGCGCATGGCGTTGGGTGATTCCCCACTATATTTTTTGAAGCAGTAGCTGAAATAGTGCTGGTCCGTGTAGCCGCATCGCTGGGAGATCTCCTGTACCTTCAGGCCGGAGGAAGTCAGCAGCTCCCGGGCGGCGTCCATACGCTTGCGGATCAGAATATTGATAAAGGTCTCACCGGTATACTTTTTGATGCAGGCGCTCAGGTGGTTGGGGCTGACGTCCAGCATCCCGCTGAGGGACACCAGGGACAGGTCGGCCTCCATATAGTGCTGGTCCAGGGCTTCCAGAGCCCGCTTGCACAGCAGTTCGCCTCCCTTGACGGCGGGCGCCAGGTCGCTGATGAACTGGGCGCCTCCCTCCGTCCGGTCCCCCTGACGCAGCGCCTCCATGGCCTCCCGGTAAGCGCCGTGCAGATCGGTCAGGGCCCTCACCATCCGGCTGACACCGATGCGGCATCGCTTGCCCAGCACCCGGTCCGCCATCTGGGGGATCTCGTCGGCCAGGATGTGAAGATACTCCTCAAAGTCCGACGCATTGCCCAGCAGTACCGATATCACCTTTCCAGAGGCGAAAAAGCTGACGCTGCGCAGATACTTGGCAGCCAGCCGATCCACCGACGCCACAAAGGAGCGTTCGGTACCGTTGCTGCCATCCTCATTGAGCAGGGTGGATACCATCACAGTATAGCCCGGCTTGTCGTCCACATCCCGCAGCAGGCCGCACTGCCGGGCATAGCCCTCCGCCTGGGTCTCCCCTTCCAGCTCGGCGTAGTCGTCCAGCACCAGAGGCATCAGCATGGCCGCCCGCAGGTCCGGTCCATCGGTACGGAGCCCGGTCTGCCGGAACATGGCATATTGGGCGTCGATCTTCTGCCGAATGGTACGCAGTTCCGCACCCAGCCCTTCCATGGTCAAAGGCTTGAGCATATAGCTGATGATGTTATACTGAATGGCCTGCTTGGCGTACTCAAAATCGTCATAGCCGCTGAGAAAGGCAATGTTGGTGGCAGGACGCACCTCCCGTACCTGACGGGCCAGCTCGATGCCCGAGATGAAAGGCATCCGGATATCGGTAAGCAGCAGGTCGGGAGCGTGCTTTTCCACCAGCTGGAGTGCGTCCAGTCCGTTGCTGGCGCTCCCCACCAGGCAAAAACCATAGTCCTGCCAGGGGATCATGGTACACACCGCTTCTCTCAGCTCATCCTCGTCGTCGGCCACGACCACGGTATACTGCGTCTTTGGGGCCATTGGGGCACCTATCCTTTCTGTCAGGAAGCCGGGCAGTTCGCTCCCTGTTCTTGGATTCAGCTAAAAACATTATACCAGATAGTTTGCCGACTCTCAACACCTCTTATGGCGTGCCCCTTCCCGACTCCTCCTCCATGACCCGGAAAAGCCGGACGGAGCCCAGCCCCAGCAAACACAGCGCCAGTCCGCTGGGCAGCAGCACCCAATAGGCCTCGCCGGCGCACCAGTCAAACAGCGCGCCGTACAGGATCTGTCCCAGAGGCTGGGCGCACAGGGACAGGGTAAAGACGCAGGACATGACCTTGCCCATCAGCCGCTCCGGCGTTCTGGCCTGGATCATGGAAATGGCATAGGTGGAAAAGACGCTGCATCCAAACTGACTGACCGCAAAGGCAAGCAGCAGCACCAGATACCGGCCCATAGGCTCCAGGGGCAGCAAGAAGGCGGCGCCCGCCGGGAAGAGGCACAGTCCAAAGCCGGTCAGAATACCTGCCAGTCCCCGCGGCCGCAGCCTGCCCGCCAGCAGGCCCACGCACAGCGCCCCGCCAATGGCCGCAGCCCCCATAACGCTCTCCGCCGCGGCGTAGAGCTGGGAGGACAGGCCCAGCACCGACCGCACCAAAAATGGAAAGCCTACCACTACTACCCCCGCCACAAATGTGCTGGCAAGAGCCGCCAGCAGCAGCAGTTTTAAAATATCGGGCTGTTCCCGATAGAGAAAGCGCGCGCTTTCCGCCAAATCCCGGCAAATGACCTCGCGTATCTCCATGGTATCCGTCTCCTTCCGGTACGGCAGTTGAATGAAGCGCTCCAGCAGGGCGGTCAGGCAGAAACAGCCAGCCGTCCCCCACAGCACCGGGAGCAACCCAAAGGCGGTATAACAGAAGCTTCCGGTAAAGGGGGCTGCCAGGCCTGCGATGGCCGATACCTGGTTGACCGCCGCATTCCCCCGCAGCAGAGCGTCTCCCGTCAGCATCTGAGGGATACAGGCCTGGACCGTGGGGGATTCAAACGCGCCCAGCACCGACAGGACCACCAGCAATCCGCCGATGACCACGATATCGTGGTCCAGGAGCAGCAGCAGCCCGGCTAACAGTACCGCTGTCCCTGACAAGGCGTCCAGCGCCACCATCACGGTCCGCCGGTTGGCCCGGTCGGCCAGAACGCCTCCCAGGGGAGAGAGCAGAATGGTGGGCAGCAGGCCCATGGACAGCAGGGCAGCAAAAACCGCCGCCGAGCCGGTCTGCTCCAGCACATACATGGAAAGGGCAAATTTCAGGGTATAATTACCCATCAGAGAACTGAGCTGCCCGAAAATCAGCAGCAGAAAGTTCCGGTTCCGCAGGTTTTCCTTTTGCATTTTATACCTTCCCTCTCCTCTCAAAGATTTTGGCCAGTCCTTTCTCCACGATGACATATGCTTCCATATCTTTGTCTCCTTTCATACCTTCATCTGGTATGTATTTATCCAAAGAAAAAGACTCTTTTACATACCTTCTGAATGAATGTATATATCCAATTAAAATTGCCCGAAGGCAATTTTAATCATACTCAGGGATACGCTGGAAAAATTCGTCCACCAGGGGCCGGATGGTATCGTCAAACAGGGGCAGGCCCATCTGCTCCAGCATCTCCCCGATGAAGGTGAACTTCCGCCGCATCTCCTCCCTGGTGGCCGGGAATACAGTGGGCAGCAGCCACAAGCTGGTAAGCAGCGGCAGCAGTTCCGCCAACTCCCGGGAATATTGGGTATGGATGGAGCCGTCCCGGTTCCCCTCCTCGATCAGTTCCTGGAAATAGGGGGTCAGGATGCGGCGGTTGGAATCGATCATCCCCACCAGTACTCTGGGGTTCCGGGTCAAGGGGATGGACTGGGCCGTCATGGTGGTGCGGGCCCCGTCCGCCTGGTTGAGCCGGATGGCCTCCCGCAGCTTCTCCAGCCCGTTGAGATCGCTCCGTCCCCGCACCGCCTCAAAGGGATTGTGCTCCAGAAACATCCGATCGCCCACCGCGTCCATGATCTCCTCCTTGGACTTGAAGTGGTGATAGACCGCCCCCTTGGTCAGCCCTCCCAGTTCGTCCACAATGTCCTGGATGGTGGTGCTTTCGTAGCCCTTCTCCAGAAAAAGGCGCTGGGCCGCGTCCAGAATCCGCTCCTCGGTGATCTCAGGATATTTGTTGCGAGCCATGGTGCCCCTCCTTTTACATACCGCTGGTATGTTTTATTATAACGGCTCACTCCCCTTTTTGTCAAGGCAGAAAACCGGGTGCGCCGAAGCGCACCCGGTTTTGTTCAAGGGACATGGCGTTTACAGGCCCTCTTCCACCACCTGGGCCTTGATGAGGTTGGTGGTGCCCGACTTGCCCAGAGGCACGCCGGCGGTGATGACCACCGTCTCGCCGGGCTTCACCACCCCTTCCTTCCGCGCCACATCCACAGCCAGGGAGAACATCCGGTCGGTGGAATCCACCTCGCCGGACAGGAAGGGATACACGCCCCAGGAGATGGCCAGCTGGCGGCGGGTAGATTCGCTCTGGGTGAGGGAAATGATGCCGCAGCCAGGCCGGAAGCGGGAGATCACCTTGGCGGTATAGCCCGACTTGGTGGGGGCCAGAATGGCGGTGGCCTTCAAATCCATAGCAGTCAGGCAGCAGGTATGGGTGATGGCATCGCTAATGCCGCTGATCTCAGGCAGCAGGTTGCGCTCCCGGAACCGTCCCCAGTAGTCGATGGCCTCCTCCGCGGCGGTGACGGTGGCCACCATGGTCTCCAGAGTCTCAATCGGATACTTGCCGGAGGCAGTCTCGCCGGAGAGCATGACGCAGGAGGTACCGTCGAACACGGCGTTGGCCACGTCGGACACCTCGGCACGGGTGGGCCGGGGATTACGGATCATGGAGTCCAGCATCTGGGTGGCGGTGATGACGGGCAGACCTTTCTGGGTGGCGGCCTTGATCATCTGTTTCTGGAGGACAGGCACCTCATGAGCGGGGATCTCCACCCCCAGGTCGCCCCGGGCCACCATGATGCCGTCGGAGGCGGCAAGAATGGCCTCGATGTTGTCCACACCCTCCCGGTTCTCGATCTTGGCGATGATGTGGACCTTGTCGCCCCCCTCATGCTTGTGGAGCTCGGCCCGGATATCCTCCACGTCGCTGGCCTTGCGGACAAAAGAGGCGGCGATGAAATCAAAGTCGTTTTCCACGGCAAATTTGATGTCGTCCCGGTCCTTGTCGGTGAGGGAAGGCAGGTGGATGGGCACGTCAGGGATGTTGATGGACTTATTGCTGGACAGGGGACCCCCGTTCTCCACCTCGCAGACAATGCCAGTGTCCTCGATGCGCTCCACCTTCAGCTCAATGAGGCCGTCATCCACCAGGATACGGCAGCCGGGTCCCACCTCGTTATGCAGGTTCTGATAGGTCACCGACACCTGGTTCTGGTCACCGGGCACATCATCGGTGTGGAGCACAAAGGTCTGCCCCCGCTCCAGGGTCACCGGACTGTTTTCAAAGGTCTTGACCCGGATCTCAGGGCCCTTGGTATCCAGAATGGTGGCCACCGGCGCGCCCAGTCCGTCCCGTACCCGCTTCAGTTTGGTAAGCTGGGCCAGATGGGTCTCATGGGTGCCGTGAGAAAAGTTAAAGCGGGCGGCGTTCATGCCCTTGAGAATCAGCTGGCGCAGGGTCTCCTCGTCGTCCACCGCCGGACCAAGGGTGCAGATGATTTTCGTCTTTCTCATGTCCTACCTCCATAACAGATGTGGTTCCTGTGGGGCCTAACCTAGCTGGCTATAGTTTACCTGATTTATCCTGTTTTGGAAAGAAGGATTTTTTATCCTACCATGTGGTATTTTTCACCGCTGCCCTACAGCGTTACACCGTTCTTGAAGATAGCGATCCCCCGTCGGCCCGCCTCCTCGCTTTTGGTGGGAGCGCCTCCGGCCGTGCGGAGCACCAGATGGAACAGCCGCCGCGCCGCGTGACCAATGCTCTCCCCTTCCGCCACGGTACCGGCATCAAAGTCGATCCACTGGGGCTTATGGGCGGCCAGCGCCTTGTTGCTGGAGATCTTCAGTGTGGGAGCGGGCGCCCCGAAGGGCGTGCCCCGTCCGGTGGTGAAGAGGATCAAGTGGGCTCCCGCCGCGCTGAGAGCAGTGGTGGAAACCAGGTCGTTGCCCGGACCCCACAGCAGATTCAATCCGGGCCGCACTACCTGACCGCCGTAGGGCACCACCCCCACGATGGGGGCGGTGCCTCCCTTCTGGACACAGCCGCAGGACTTGTCCTCCAGGGTAGTGATCCCCCCAGCCTTATTGCCGGGGGAGGGATTTTCGTAGACGTTCTCGCCGTGAGAGACAAAATAATCCCGGAATCCCTGGAGCATCTCCGCCGCCTGACGGAACACCCCTTCGTCGGCACAGCGGCCCAGCACCAGCTCCTCGGCACCAAACATCTCGGGCACCTCGGTGAGGATGGCGCTCCCTCCCCGGGCCACCAGCAGATCGCTGAACCGCCCCACCAGCGGGTTGGCGGTAATACCGGACAGGCCGTCGGAACCGCCGCACTTGAGGCCCACCACCAGCTTGCTCACCGGCACAGGCTGGCGCTGGAACTGAGCGGCATAGGCGGCACACTCCTCCAGCAAGGCCCGGCCTGCCGCCAGTTCGTCCTCCACCTGTTGGCACACCAGGAACTTCACCCGCTCCGAAGCCGGACCCAGATCCTCCATCAGCTGGCTGCATTGCAGGTTCTCGCATCCCAACCCCACCACCAGCACCGCCGCCGCATTGGGATGGCGGGCCAGTCCCGCCAGAATGGCCCGGGTGTTGGCGTGGTCCGTCCCCGTCTGGCTGCACCCATAGGGGTGGGGAAAGGCGTAAAGCCCCTCCACGCTCCCCCCCACCAGGTCCTGGTTGTCATCTGCCAGCTGGTTTGCGATTTCATTGACACAGCCCACGGTGGGCAGCACCCAGATCTCGTTGCGGGTTGCCGCCCGGCCATCGGGCCGCAGATAGCCCAGAAACTGCTCCGGCTCCTCCGGCTCCAGAGCCTGGGCCGCCGGGCGGTAGGAGAAGTGGGTGTGGGGGGACAAATTGGTGGTCATGTTGTGGGTGTGGACCCACCCGCCTGCCGGTACGGGATCGGTGACCCGTCCGATGGCGCAGCTATATTTGTACACCAGATCTCCCGGCTTCAGAGGCACAAGCGCCAGCTTATGGCCCTGCGGGATGGACTCTGCCGCTGTCAGAGTCCATCCGCCAACGCTTACCTGCTCCCCCGCCTCAACCGGGGACAGAGCCACCGCCACATTGTCTCCCATCTGAATCTGGATCAGCTTCATGTGCTTTCCTCCAGGCAGGCGGCGTATGCGGCCAGCACCCCATCGGCCCGAATTTTTACCATATCCACAGTTACCGCCGCCGCCAGACCGTCCACTGCCGTCAGGTCCATGCCCCACATCTGCTCGTGGCTCAGGATGGCCTGTACCAGTTCCCCGGCACTGTCCCCCCGGTGGGCCCAGCAAAACTCCAGCACCCACCGGTCATCGGAGACCGTGTAGGCTGTGCCGTCGCTCCGGCGACACAGCAGTCCCTGATTGGTCAATTCCTCCATGTGTCCGCAGTAGAACTGGATGGCTGCCGCCAGACTCATGGTGAGGCAGGGTGGCAGCTGTCCCGTCTGCTGCTGGTAGGCCAGCAGACTGGGAAGGTTGCGGGCCCGCCACTTGGATACGGTGTTGAGGCAGATGCTCAGCAGGGCGTGGTCCACAAAGGGGTTGTCGAACCGGTCCTCCACCGCTTTGGCAAACTGCTCCAGGTCAGTCCGGTCCAGCTCCAGGGTGGGGATGATCTCCCGGTAGAGCATTTGCTCCAGAAAGCCCCGCACCACCGGGTGGGCCATGCAGTCCCGAACGATATCGAAGCCCGCCAGGTAGGCCCCCGGCACAAAGCCGGTGTGGCCGCCATTGAGTATCCGCACCTTCCGGTGCTTGTAGGGGGTCACATCAGGCACCACCGGACAGTTGAGCCCGGCGGCACGGAAGGGCAGCTTGTCCGCCAGCCACTCCGGCCCCTGGATGACCCAGACGCCGAAGACCTCCCCTACATCCAGCAGGGGGTCGGCGTAGCCCAGCTCCGCCTCCAGTTCAGCCTGATCCGCCCGGTCCCGGATGCGGCCGGGCACGATGCGGTCTACCAGGGTGGAGCAGAAGGTACATCCCTTCAACCACTCCAGGAAGGCCTCCTCCAGTCCCCATTGGGCGGCGTGGCGCTCCACACAGTCCTGCAGGATCGTTCCGTTGTTGTCGATCAGTTCACAGGACAGGATCACAAGGCCCGGCTGTCCGGCCTGCCAGCGGCGGTAGAGCACCTGGGTCAGCTTGGCGGGAAAGGAGGCGGGAGGCTGATCCTCCAGCTTGCAGGCGGGGTCGTAGACGATGCCCGCCTCGGTGGTGTTGGACACGATGTACTCCAGCTCCGGGGAGGCAGCCACCTCCAGCATGGCCTGACAGTCCTCCCCTTCATAGGGGTTGAGGCAGCGGCTCACCACCGAGATCACCCGCCGCCGGTCCACCGGCTGGCCGTTTTCCCGTCCCCGCAGGCACAGGGTATACAGCCCCTGCTGGGCGTTGATCTCTTTTGCCAGGCCCTGGGGGATGGGCTGGACCAGCACACACTTACCGTTCCACCCCACCCGCTCGTTGGCCAGATCAAACCAGCAGTCAGCAAAGGCCCGCAGGAAGTTGCCCTCGCCGAACTGGAGCACCTTTTCCGGCGCCCGTTCCAGCACATAGCCGGTGTAGCCGCTCTCCTTCAGGACCTGATAATTCAATGTTTTCATCCCGACCCTCCTTTGAAACAGACAGCTGGACCAAATGGTCCAGCTGTCCATGCTTGTTCTGTTACCGCTGTACCCGACCGGAGCCGTCGCCGCCGGCCAGCTTCTCCACCTCGGCCACGGTGACCCGGTTGTAGTCTCCCTCCACCGAGTGCTTCAGGGCGGAGGCCGCCACAGCAAACTCGATGGCTTCCTGAGAGGACTTACCGGACAGCAGGGCGTAGATCAGCCCGGCGCCGAAAGAGTCGCCGCCGCCCACCCGGTCCACGATGCGGAGGTGGTACTCCTTGGAGAAGCAGCAATCCTTGCCGTCGTACAGCATTCCGGCCCAGTCGTTGTCGCTGGCGGAGATGGAGGTACGCAGGGTGATGGCCACCTTCTCAAAGCCGAACTTGTCCATCAGCTGCCTGGCCACGCTCTCATAGCCCGCCTTGTTCAGCTTGCCGCCATAGATATCGCTGCCCTCGGCCTCGATGCCGAACACATCCTTGGCGTCCTCCTCGTTGGAGATGCACACATTCACATAGCGGCACAGGTCGGTCATAGCCACCCGGGCCTGGTCCCGGGTCCACAGCTTGCCCCGATAATTCAGATCGCAGGAGATCTTGACGCCCCGGGCCTTGGCCGCCTCACAAGCCTGGCGGCACAGCTCCACCAGATTGGGGCCAAGGGCGGGGGTAATGCCGGTAAAATGGAACCAGTCGGCCCCCTCAAAAATGGCGTCCCAGTCGAAGTCGCCGGACCGGGCCTCGGCAATGGAGGAGTGGGCCCGGTCGTAAATGCACACGCTTCCCCGCTGGGAAGCTCCCTTCTCCAGGTAGTAAATACCTACCCGGTCGCCGCCCCGGACGATCTTGGAGGTATCCACTCCAAAGTACCGCAGGGAGTCCACGGCAGCCTGACCGATGGCGTGGGCGGGCAGCTTGGTGACATACACGCTGTCCAGACCGTAGTTGGCCAGGGAGACCGCCACATTGGCCTCGCCGCCGCCGAAGGTGGCCTGCATCTGGTCGTTCTGGAAGAAGCGGTAATAGCCGTTGGGGGCCAGGCGAAGCATCAGCTCGCCGAATGTAACAACTTTAGCCATTTCGTACCTCCTTGACGATGGCCACCGACTGCTGACACAGTGCGGTGATCTCGTCCCACTTGTGATTGTCGATGAGATCGGCGGTAACCATGTAGGAGCCGCCGCAGGCGCAGATCACGCTGCTGGACAGGTACTCCTTCAGGTTTTTCAGGGAGATGCCGCCGGTAGGCATGATCTTGAACATGGGGAAGGGGGCGCTCATGGCCTTGATCTTGCTGAGGCCGCCGGACTGCTCCGCAGGGAAGAACTTCAGTACCTCCAGCCCCAGCTTATTGGCAGTATGGTAGTCGGTGGGGGTGGTGCAGCCGGGGAACACGGGCACACCTTTGCTCTGGCAATAGGTAACGATATCCGGGTCCAGGCCGGGAGTAACGATGAATTTGGCCCCGGCCTCCAGAGCCTGGTCCACCTGATCGGTGGTAAGGACGGTACCCGCCCCCACCAGCATATCTGGGCAGGCTTCAGTCATAAGGCGGATGGCCTGGGCGGCTCCGGCGGCCCGGAAGGTAACCTCCGCCACCGGCACCCCGCCGGCGCACAGGGCATGAGCCAGCGGAGCGGCGTCCTCCTGGGGATGGTTAAGTTTGATGACCGGCACCACGCCGATCTCAGAAATGCGCTTGGAAATGGCGTCCATAGTTATGCCTCCTGTTTTCTCCACAAAGAAGGGGCGCGTCCGGCACGCGGCTTTCACCCCGGCCGGACGCGCCGCGCACTGTTATCTGTGGTCTTTTTCAATGGCCTCCCACAGGCCGTTGAGATAAGAAGCGCCCAGCGCCCGGTCGAACAGGCCGTAGCCCGCCCTTCCCTTCTCGTCCCAGATCATCCGGCCGTGATCGGGACGGACATAGAAGTCCATCCCCACGTCGTAGTAAGCCTTCATGATCTCATACAGGTCCAGGCTGCCATCGTCGGAGAAGTGAGCCGCCTCCTCGAACTGGCCGGGTCCGGTGAACTTGATGTTGCGGACGTGGGCGAAGGGGATGCGGCCCTGACTGCCGAACTCCTGCACCAGGGCAGGAATATCGTTGTTGGGGTTGGAGCCCAGGGACCCGGAACACAAGGTCAGGCAGTGATAAGGACTGTCTACCAGGTCCAGGATCTGTCGGATATCCGCTCCGCTGGTGTAAATCCGAGGCAGGCCGAAGATGTCCCAGGGTGGATCGTCGGGGTGGATGGCCATTTTCACGTCGTACTGCTCGCAGACGGGAATGATGGCTTTCAGGAAATAGGCCAGATTGTTGCGCAGGTCCTGGTGGGATACGCTGGCGTACTGGGCAAAGAGGGATTTGATCTCCGCCATGCGCTCAGGCTCCCAGCCCGCCATCTCAAACTCCCCCGCTCCCTGCTGAATCTGGTCGGCAAAGGCCTGGGGATCGGTGATGCGGTCAATGACCGCCTGGTCATAGGCCAGCACGGTGGCCCCATCAGGCCTGGGCTTGAACAGGTCGCTGCGGGTCCAGTCGAACACGGGCATAAAGTTGTAGCAGATCACCTTGACCCCCGCCCTGCCCAGACGGCGGATGGTCTCCTGATAGGCTTCGATGTACTGGTCCCGGCTGGGCAGGCCCAGCTTGATATCCTCATGGACATTGACGCTCTCAATGACCTCCATCTCCAGGCCCGCGTCATTGACTTCCCGCTTCAGGGCCTGGATACGCTCCTCCGGCCAGAGGGCGCCCGCGGGCATATCCATCAGGGAGGTGACCACACCGCTCATGTTGGGGATCTGCTTGATATAGCGCAGCGGGATAGGATCCATCTGGCTCCCATACCAGCGAAACGTCATCTTCATGACTATCTCTCTCCTTGTGCTCCGTCAGAGCGATAAATAATGCCGCAGGGCGGCACGCACCGCGCCCGGTCCGGCCAGCATGGCCCGGAAGGCCTCCTCCGCCTTCCGGCCCAGGTCGGACTGGTACAGGTCCACGCCGAAAATGGCGGCGTTGGACAGGATGGGTTTAAGCTGATCGGTACAGGACTCCGGCTGGCCCAGTGTGATTCCGGTCAGATAGGATTGCAGCTGAGCCGCCAGCGGATCGGGGCTCACCGGCATCTCCCTGCCCTGGTCGTTCACGCCCAGCAGGTACCGGCACCAGCCGGCAAACACCAGAGGGATGTACACCAGGCCGGACAGGTCCAGATCGGGCCGCTTTTCATACCGCTGCAGGGTTCCGCCGTAGCGGACAGGGATCTTCTGAGAACAGTCGGCGGCAATGCGCTGGGGGGTATCGGGTATGGCAGGATTGGGAAAACGCTTGTTCAGCACCTCGTCAATAAAGGCACGGGGGCTGAGGATGCCCGGGTCCTCCACCACCGGCAGGCTCTCGGCGGCAATATGCTCCACCAGGGCCTTCAGGTCGGCGTCTCCCATCTCAGCAGCAATGGAGGTGTAACCCAACAGGCAGCCGAACACCGCCAGAGCGGTATGCAGGGGATTGAGGCAGGTGCCTACCTTCATCTTCTCCGCCTTCTCCACAGTAGTCCGGTCAGTGAGGTATACCCCCGCCTGTTCCAGAGCTGGCCGCCCGTTGGGGAAGGTATCCTCCAGCACCAGGTACTCGGTAATCTCCGCGTTGACAAAGGGGGCAATGAGGGTGCCGGTATTGGTTTTGCTGATGGTCATATCCGCCAGGCCCAGGCCCTCCAGCTCCTGCTGTACCTTCTGGGAGGGATGGGGGGTAATCTTGTCGATCATGGACCAGGGGAAGGTCACTTTGCTTCTATCGGTCAGCCAGGTCAAGAAGTCCTGAGATACCAGACCGCGCTCCAGCCATCCGGCGGCGATGCGCTCCACCGCGTCCTGGAGCTTTTGGCCGTTCTGTGCGCAGTTGTCCATGCTCACCATGGCGATGGGGGCTCCCCCCGCCTGGAATCGCCGGTAGAGCAGGGCGGCGGCGATGGACATGGTGTGTCGGGGACAGTCGGGCCCGCTCTCCAGGTCCCGCTCCACCACCGGCTGCAAATCACCCTTCAGCCCGGTGAGGGCGTAGCCCTTCTCTGTAATGGTAAAGCTGGCCATTTGCAGGGTGGGAGCCTGGAATACCTTCACCAGCCTGTCCCAGTCGGGGCCCTGGCAGTCGGCCTTCAGGCCCCCGGCCACGCTGCCGATCACCTCCATCTGATTGGGGCGGTCGGCCGCCATGCGGACCAGCAGGCTCAGGCTGTCGTAAGGGGTATAGACATTGTCAATGATCTGAAAATCGAAGGACTCGGCGGCAATGATACCGGTATTGGCTCCGCCGGTATTCAAAAGGGTCTGCTGGGCGGCGGCCAGGAAGCCCCGGAAGATGTTGCCCGCGCCAAAATGGACCCAGGCTGGGCTCTCCCAGGTGCGCTTACGCACCGTCTGCACATGGTACCGGGGAAGGGCGATGCCCGCCGCCTCCCAGGCCGCGGTATCCCGCAGGCCCTGTGTATTCAAATGTAACATGAGTCATTGCCTCTCTTATTCAGGCTCTGGAATCAACCAGATGCTTGCCCAGCTTCTTCTCCAGCATTCCCTGCAGCTGCGTCAGGACGGTGCTGAAGATCAGGTACACCACGCCGGCCTCCACATAGAGCAGCAGGGGCTCAAAGGCGGTGGCATTGATGGTCTTGGCCGTCATCATAATCTCGGCCACGGTGATGGTGGACACCAGGGAGGTATCCTTCAGCAGGCTGATAAAGGAGTTGCCCAGGGAGGGTACCGCCACCAGGGCGGCCTGAGGAACGATGACCTTCCGCATGGTCTGTATTTTGTTCAGGCCCAGAGCCCGGCAGGCCTCAAACTGGCCCTTGGGGATGGAGCCCAAAGCAGCGCGGATCACTTCGGAGTTGTAGGCGCCCTGGCTGATGGTCAGGGCCAGGATGGCCGAGGGAATGGGAGCCAGCACAATACCCAGCGCCGGCAGGCCGAAAAAGATCACATAGATCTGAGTCAGCAGAGGCGTGCCGCGGATGACCCAGACGATGAACCAGGCAATACCCTTGAAGGGCTTGAAGTTGGACATCCGCATGAGGGCCAGCGCAAAAGCCAACACCAGGCCCAGGGCAAAGGATACCAACATCAGCGGCACGGAAATTGTAAGTCCAGCTTTGAACATGGGCCAGAAGGAACTGATAAACAGCTCAAGTAGCTTCATCGCAGCCCGCCTCCTTTTTTATCTGACCGGGGCGCCGCCCTGAGGGGGCGCCCCGGTCCATTGCTTAATGTTACTGATAGATGCTGGTGCTGTCAGCCACAGCCTGGCCAAAGTACTCAACAGTCAGGTCGTACAGGGTTCCGTCGTCAATCATCTCCTGGAGAATCTCGGAAACCTTATTGCACAGGTCCTGATCCTCCTTGCGGCACATGGCGGAGGACTGGATCATATACTCCTCGCCCTCCTTGGGCTCGTAGGTGTCAATGATCTTCACGTTCACGTCGGGGCGGCTCTGCATATACTCGTCCACGGCGGCCACGTTGTTGATGTGGGCGTCGGCACGGCCGGTATTCAGCATCTCCATAGCGCCGGTCAGGTCGGTGTCGGCGGTGGTGGCACCATACTCAGTGGCAATCTGGCCAGCCACAGAAGAGGGAGAGTTGGCGCACAGCTTGCCGCTCAGATCATCGAAGGAAGTGATCTCGGTGTTGTCGCCGTTGACCACCAGGCAGAAGGGGTTCTCAGCGTAGGCGATGGAGCAGGCATACTTTTCCTGACGCTCGGGCTTGGGGTTCACGCCGCAGATGACGATGTCCCAGCGGCCCGCGTCCAGACCGGCCATAACGGGGTCCCAGCTGTCGGAGATCTGGAACTCAGCTTCCACGCCCATGCGGGAGGCCACTTCCTTGGCTACTTCCACCTCGAAGCCGGTGAGCTCGCCGGTGCCGTCCTCGTTGTACACATAGGGGATCCAGTTGCCCTCGGCGCCGATGACCAGCTTGCCGGCGTCCAGGACACGCTGCAGGGAGCCGTCGCCCTCGGTCTGAGCCGGGGTAGTCTCGCCCTGAGCAGGGGTAGTCTCATTCTGAGCGGGGGTGTTGGCGCTGCCGCCGTTGCCGCCGCAGGCGGCCAGGGAAACGACCAGTGCAAGAGAGAGGACCGAGGGGATCAATCTTTTCAGCTTCATGATGTTCACCTTTCCTTACATTTGATTTTATTTACCGATGGGGCGCATCGGGAAATAACGCTCATGCCTCCAGGAACCGCTCCAGTACCCGGAGGTTTTTCCGGTCTGCCTCGAAGGGGTCGGAGAAATAGTGCTCATCCGCCACCTCCTGCACCAGATAGCCGGTATAGTTCCATTGGTTCATGGTTTGAATCTGTTGGGATAAGGAGGTGTTGCCGTCTCCCCAGATGTTGTGGAGCCAGGGGTCGCCGTCCAGAAAGTGCATATGGATCAAATCCTGACCGAAGGCCTGGAACCAATCCTCCAAGCTCTCCCCCGCCGCCCCGGTGGCAATGTTGTCCACCATCATTTTCAGGCTGGGATGATCTACCTCCCGGTACATCCGCACAGCTCGCTCCAGGTTGTAGACCAGGTTGCTCTCGTCGTCCCGCAGGGATTCCATCACCAGCTTCACCCCCAGGGATTGGGCCACCCTGCACAGACGGCAGAGGTGATCCCGGCACCGGTTCCACATGGTGTCCGAGTCCTCCCCCAGGTAACCCCAGCCAGAGTTGACCACCACTCGGTCGGCCCCCAGTTCAGCGGCCAGATGGATGGCGTTGGAGAAGTAACGAAAGGAGTATTCCAGCTGATCCCTGGCCTGGGCGGCGTACTGGTACTGATAGGCCATGCTGGGGGCGGTTATGGATACCACCCGCACACTGTGGTCCTTCAGCCTGCCTTTCAGCACCGATACGTCGTCATAGCCGGTGTGGTCCAGCCAGAAGTGGGAAGCCCCGCACCACAGCTCGATCTGGTGAAAGCCCAGTTTCTGCTGACAATCCAGGAAGTAGTCCAGAGAGAACCGGCGGTAGTGCTGGTTCATGTTCACCAGCTGGTCGCGTCGGATACCCTTCATGTCCTCCCCCCTGTTCTCAGCGCCGCCAGCGTCTGCCGCAGCGGGTAACCGGGCCTGTCCACATAGCGCTCGCCGGGCAGCAGCAGAGAGAGTTCTCCCCGGTAACCTGCCGCCTCCAGCTGTTCCAGATAGCGGCCCATGGGCAGGCATCCCTCCCCCCAGGCCCGCCAGCCGTGATAATTGCCGTCGCACAGCCGAACCAGATCGGTGCAGGTTCCCAGCCGGGCAAACCAGCCGGGGATATCGTCTCCCCACACGCTCATGGCGTTGGTATCCAGGCAGGCCCCCAGCCAGGGGCTGTCCACCCGGCGGATCATGCCCAGGATCTCCTCCGCTGGTCCCAGCACGGGGGACTGGGCAGCCAGAGGGGCGTCTGGACCCAGCACCGGCATGAGCAGCAGCTTCACTCCGGCTGCCGCCGCCGTGGGACACAGCCGGGTAAGCAACTCCGCCGCCTGGTCCAGCAGCCTGTCCCGTTCCAGGTCCCAGCAGGCCCCCTCCGCCCCCAGCACCACCCGGTCGCCCCCCAGGGAGGCCGCCAGCAGAATACAGCGTCGGTAATAGTCCAGAGTGGCCTGCCGCTGCATCCCCGCCGGGGCGGTGATGGAATAGCGATAGGGAGGCGGAGTAACCACCGCGGCCCGCAGGCCTCTCTCCTCCAGCATTCGCCGGAGGGCGGCGGCATCCCCCATCTCAGCATGGCTGCACCAGAAATGAGGAGCCTGGGGTACGAAGTCCAGGGCTGTCAGCCCAAGCTCCGCCAGGTCGTCCAGGCAGTCCTCCAGGGGCATATGGCTGTAGGTGCTGTTGGAACCCAGCAGCCCCCAGTTGTGTGTCATACTTACTTGATCTCGCCGGGATAGCCGTTCTCACACAGCTCGAACCACACATAGGCGAACTTCTCGCCCTCGGCGCACTCGCTGCCGTGGTGAGAGCCATGGGGGGTGTAGGTCACGTCGCCGCCCACCACATGGATCTTCTCGTCCTCGGCGGTGTAGGTGAAGGAAGCGCCGGGCAGCATGATGTACCACTGCTCCAGCTCGTTGTGGATGTGCTGGCCGATGTAGTTGGGGCCGGTGCCGAAGTTGGCGCCCATGGACAGGCGGCCCAGGTTACGGTGCTCGATGAGCATCATCTGCTGGATGTCGGCGCCGGTGAAGTCCTCCTTGTAATGCCAGGCCTGGGACACCCCCCGGAACCGGGGCAGAGTCAGGTGGGACTCCTTCAGGCAGGTCTTGTCGTAGTCGCTCAGCTCGGTGACGAAATGGACGATCTCCATATTTTCCTTGGCGTCGGCGGCGCAGTGGAAGGTAAACTGCTCCTTGTCGAAGTCAGGCACGAACACGGAGACCTCGGTGATGTTGAACACCCGGCGGGGGGTGACGATGTAGCCCTTGCCGGCGGTGATGAGAAACACCTGATTGTGCTCCTGACGGGAGAAGATCTCCGGGGTCAGGTCGGCGCCGGGCTGGATGGAGATGCGCTCCACCGTCGCGTCATGGTAAGCGCCCTCCAGGATGGGCACCCGGGACACGCCGTCCACATAGTTGTGCTTGACCTCAGCGCCTCTCGAAATCTGAACCAGAGCCATGGTACATTCCCCTTTTCATTAAAATAGATCATGTGTAGTGGATGAATATCTTACTTGATCTCGCCGGGATAGCCGTCGATGCACATCTCGAACCAGATGTAGTCGCAGGTCTTGTCCGCTTCCACCTTGCTGCCGTGCCAGAAGCCGGTGGGGGTGAAGGACAGGTCGCCGCCGGTCATCTTGACCTCTTCCCCGCCGGCGGTGTAGATAAACTCGGAGCCGGGCAGGGGGAAATACCACTGGGCCAGTTCGTTGTGGATATGCTGCCCGATCTCCACCGGGCCCTTGCCCCGGACGCAGCCCATGGACAGACGGCCCAGGTTGCGGTGCTCCAGCAGCATAATGGAGGTGGTGACGTCGTTATCCTTAAAGTCCTCGTCGTAGGTCCAGCCCTGAGAGATGCCGCGGAACCGGGGCAGCACCATGCGGGACTCCACCAGACAAGTCTTGTCGTAGTCGCTCAGCTCGGTGATGATGTGCAGGTACTCCAGAGGCTGCTTGCTGTCGGCGGAGCAGGTGATGGTGAAGTGCTCGGTATCAAATTCAGGGACGAACACACCGGGCTCCACAATGTTCCAGGCCTGACGGGGGGTGGTCACATAGCCCTTACCCTTGGTGAAGATGAACAGCTGATTGTGCTCCTTCACAGAGTAGATGTCAGGGGTCACGGAGCAGCCGGGCTGCAGGGCACAGTGGGCGAAGTGGGCCTGATCAAACTCCCCTTCCAGCACCGGCACCTTGGCAAAGCCGTTGACAAAGTCGTACTTCACATCACTGTAACGAGCTACCTTGATCTGAGACATGGTTCGTTTCCTCCTTAATATAATGAAGATCAGAGCATTTTGCTTAAGAACTCCTGAAGCCGCTTATTTTTGGGGTGGCTGAAGAACTCCTCGGGCTCGCTGTCCTCCACGATGTAGCCCCCGTCAATGAAGATGACACGGTCGGCGGCCTCACGGGCAAAGCCCATCTCGTGGGTGACCACCAGCATGGTCATACCCTCCGCCGCCAGCTTCTTCATCACGTCCAGCACCTCGCCTACCATCTCAGGGTCCAGAGCGGAGGTGGGCTCGTCGAAGAGCATGACCTCCGGCTTCATGGCCAGAGCCCGGGCAATGGCGATGCGCTGCTGCTGACCGCCGGAGAGCTGGTTGGGGTAGGCGTCCTTCTTGTCCTCCAGGCCCACGGTCTTGAGCAGCGCCATGGCCTGCTCCCGGCTGGTCTGCTTGTCCTGTCCCTTGACCATGGTGGGGGCCAGCATGATGTTGTCCAGCACCGTCAGGTGGGGAAACAGGTTGAACTGCTGGAACACCATGCCCATACCGAGCAGGACCTTGGTGGCCGTCTTGGCATCGGCGCTGACCAGATCCACGTCGTGGTAGAGGATCTGTCCGCCGGAGGGCTTCTCCAGCAGGTTGAGGCAGCGCAGGAAGGTGGACTTGCCGCAGCCGGAGGGTCCTACGATGGCCACCACCTCACCGGGCTGGATCTCAATGTCGATGCCCTTGAGCACCTCATGGTTCTTGAAACTCTTCTTCAACCCCTTGACGCTGATCATACTCATAGCTTCTCCGCCCCCCGTAAATGATACTGTTCCAAGCCAAAATAACGAATGCTGTTGCGGTAACAGATGTCGGCCGTCATGCCCTCCAGTGCCGCCCGGTCGTCGGGCAACTGTCCGCTCTCTACCCAGCCGCCCAGCAGCTCACACAGGATGCGCCGGAAGTATTCGTGCCGGGTATAGGAGAGGAAGCTGCGGGAATCGGTAAGCATCCCCACAAAGTTCCCCAGCAGGCCGTTGGCCGCCAGGGCCTTCATCTGGGCCTCCATGCCGCCCTTATTGTCGTTGAACCACCAGGCCGCGCCGTGCTGCATCTTCCCGGCCACACCCGGTCCCTGGAAGCAGCCCATCAGGGTGATGAGCCCCGCGTTGTCGTTGGGGGCCAGAGAATAGAGGATGGTCTTGGGCAGGGCCCCCCCCTCCTCCAGGGTGCTGAGGAAGGCGGCCAGATCGGGCAGGTTTACCCCCGGCCCGATGCTGTCATATCCGGTATCCGGCCCCAGAAGCCGGTACATCTTAATATTGTTGTTGCGCTGGGCGGCGAAGTGAAGCTGCATGGCCCACGCCCGTTTGGCGTAGCCCCGGCCAAAGAAGAGGAGCAGGGCCGTCTTGTACTTCCACTTCTCTTCCCCGGTCACCTCTTCCCCGGCCAGCCGCCGTTTCAGGATGGCGTCCAGTTCTTCCGTGCCAGCGGGCCGATAGCAGATGTTGTCCAGTCCGTGGTCGGCCACCCGGCAGCCGTTGGTATGGAAGAAGTCCATCCGATTCTCCAGCGCCCCCAGCAGGCTGTCCCAGCCGTCGATCTTCACATCGGCCGTCTGGCCCAGCCGCTCCAAGTAGGCGGCAAACTCCGACTTCTCCAGGTTCACCGCCTGATCGGGCCGGAAGGCGGGCAGCACACGGGTCTCCAGGGTGGGATCGGCGGCCATTTTAGCGTGCCACTCCAGGCTGTCCGCCGGGTCGTCGGTGGTACACAGCAGGGTCACATTGGATTTTTTCAGGATATCCCGGACGGACATCCCATCCCCGATCACCTTACAGCAGTGGTCCCACACCTCTTTGGCGCTGGCCCCGGTCAGATGGCCGTCATACTGGAAGTAGCGACGCAGTTCCAGGTGGCTCCAATGATAGAGCGGATTGCCCGGCGCGCGCTCCAGGGCGTTAGCCCAGGCCTGGAACTTTTCAAAGGGATCGGCATCACCGGTCACCAGTCGTTCCTCCGTCCCGTTGGCCCGCATCAACCTCCATTTATAATGGTCCCCTTCCAGCCAAAGCTGGGTCAGATTGTGAAAAATCCGGTTTTCGGCAATTTCCTGGGGACTGACGTGACAGTGATAATCCAGGATGGGCATCTGCTCCGCCACTGTGTGGTACAGCGCCCTGGCTGTATCAGTGGTCAGCAGAAAATCTTCGTCCAAAAAGGGCTTCACCCTGCTCATATCCTTCCCTCCCATAGCTCGGTCCGGGCTGATATCCAGCTGATATATTGCTGATATATTTTACGGTTTGAAGATATCACAGTTTATTCGACATGTCAACCCATAAACCGACGATTCTGCCAAAGAAATTCATTTTCATTTTCCCCTTCTTGTGATAATATGACAACAGTGAGTTCTAAAAATGTCCTAAAATTGCCCATCATCGACCAGATCTCCTCTCCCTTTTTCCCGAAATAATGTAACTTATCCTAACTCAAAACGATTTCCCCAACCTCTTGACGGACCCTTCCAAGGCTGGTATACTGCAAGCGGATGATATATTACATGAATGTACAGTTGATATATCAGTCGGATGGTTCTGATATGTCGCTGCGGAAGGAAGTTGCCTATGGCGCCCATCAATACCAAACGGGAGACCAGTCTTTCCAAGCTGGCATACGATCAAATCAAGTCCATGATCCTGCAAAAGGACCTTGCTCCCGGCCAATTTGTGAATGAGTCTCAGCTTCAGGAATCTCTGGGGCTGGGCCGGACACCGGTTCGGGAAGCTGTTCTGGCGCTGGCTCAGGACAATCTGGTGCAAATCCACCCCCGCAAAGGCATCGAGATCACCCGCCCCACCCCCAAGAGCATCCACGATATTTTTGAGATCCGCTCTCTGCTGGAGCCCATGATTCTCCGGCAGTGCTTCTACCAGGTGGATCTCCAGTGGGCTACCGATATGCGTGCCTTGCTGCTGGAGCACCAGGACGATGAAGCAGGTCAGGCCGGACAGACCGCTACTCCCCTCATTGATCTGGATAATAAATTTCATCTGGAGCTGGTGGATACGCTGCACAATCAGTATGCCTCCCAGCTGATGCGCAGTCTGGTGGACTATCTGAACCTGATCCGCATCACCGCATGGCGACCGATGCGCTATCAGGTGAGCAATCAGGAGCATATCGCCATCCTGGACGCCATCCTTCAGCAGCAGCAGGAGACCGCCTGCCAGCTGCTCACCGAGCACATTCAGCTCTCCTATCAGGAGGCCATCAATACGATGATGCACTCCTCCCTCTGACGTAAAAAAGCCGCGCCGGCTTCCCCGATGGAAGCCGGCGCGGCTTTTTTATTTGGAATTATTCTTCCACTTCTTCGTTGTCCTCATCGGGCTGCTGCTCCTTGATATAGGGGCGGAAGATCCGTTCCAGCAGAAACGCGTGCACGCAGGTCACAATGGTGGGCAGCAGCATGATCAGGACAGGCAGATTGGAACACACGATAACGGCGCCAAAGGCGATCACCGCCATCAGCACGGTGCTGGGCAGGTGTGCAATGGCCAGCTTACCACAGTTGGCCAACAGGCCGTTGACCTGAAAGGTAAACCGGGAGAGCACTGGAAAGAGGTAGCAGAGAAAGCCGATGGGCAGCAGCAGAAAGACCCGGTATGCAAAAAACAGCGTATAGCCCACATTGTCCGTCAGGGCCATCTGGTAGAGCACCTCATGGAGGATGACCAGCACCGCCATCAGCGGGACCACTACCAGACTGGTCAGAGCGCCTACCTTGAAGTTCGTCTTAAAAGTACGAAAAAACAGGGCCCAGCTGTTGCGCTCATCCCCCAGGATACAACGCACCACTGTATTATAGAGCGCGGCAGTGGCCGGTCCCAGCGTCACCAGAGGAATGGAGCACACCAGCCAAAACACGCTCAAAATCACCAGATCGGCTATCTTTTCCGTCAGGCGGTAGATGCCGTGCTCCGGGTTAAAGATTCCCATGGCAATGCCTCCCTGCAAAAGTCGATACCTGATTCTACTCTATTTTTCAAAAAGATGCAATTCCCAGCTTGTGGTCAACCGTCGATGTGGATGGGCACCCCGTTGACCTCCACTTCCCCTTCCGCCGGAATGAGGATGTACTTTTTCCCGTTGATGGAGCGGGTCTCCACCAGGGCGCTGTACTCCGGGGACACCTTGATGGTTACGTCGGGCATGGAGACCTGGACCTGCTTGGCGTCCACCAGATTCCGGGGACTGAGCCGGGTCTCCGCGCCAAAGCTGTCGTCGTAGCGGCTGTCAAAGGCGTTCACATGGCTCTCGGACACACCGCAGGACAGCAGCACACACTTTACAGCCCCCTTGGACACCATTAGAGGCTCCTCTTCTTTGTTTTCCTTGTGCTCCTCTACCAGCTCCCGCAGCTGGTCATGGACCGCCTGGACCACGTCGTAGCTGCACTCCTCCCCCAAAGTCTCTCCCAGAATAGACTGGAAGGTCTCCTTCTGGGCCTGGGCGGGCATAGGGATAGGGGAAGCAAATACCGCCTGGGCAAAATCCTCGTGATTCTCCCCCACATCTCGATTGTAGTACAGCGCGTCATAGAGGTTGGTGGTGCGGTCGTCAAAGGCGGGGAACAGGAAACCCACCTCCGGCGGAGACACCAGCCAGTCAGCCTGGCGATTATAGAAGCGGCTCTCCCGGGCCTGGAAGCTGAGGGCAGGCTTGGTTTGCTTCACCGGGCAGACGCTGCACAGGATGTAGGAATAGACCTCCTCGGAGGCGTCTTTCTGGGTCTCACCGTCTTTAGACCGGTAGGGTACGTCGTACCGGTCGTGAGCCAGCAGGATCAGATAGCTGCCTTCCAGGTCCAGGCTGTCGATGGCCTTCTGGAAAAAGGCCTGGACAGCCTCCTCATCCCCCAGTCCGGAATCCCGCAGGGCCATGAGCAGCTTGTGCTCCTCCCCCTCCGCCACCTGCTTGGTGGCAAAGCTGATGTCGATCAGGTTGCGGTCAATGCCACCGGAGAGGGTGCGGCGCAGAATGGCCAGCAGCTTCTCGCTCTCCTCCTCGCTCATCAGCGCCAGAGACTGGTTAAACTGAGAGACGATCTCCTTCTTTTCGTTGACGTAGCAGCCCCGCACATGGGTGATGGCACTCTTGTCCGCCTTGAACCGGCGGCGCAGCTCCCCTACTTCTTTTTCATTCATGGTCCTGGTCCTCCATTTCCGGGATAATGGTAGCCCACCTTATTGGGGGTCATCGGCGCTTTTGCGCCGCACGAGCGTTTGGGGCTGTCAGCCCAAAACCTCGGCGCAGGGGCAATTCACAGCGCAGCCGTTGGCGGCTTCGCTGCCTTACGGATGCGGCGTACCCCTTGCGGGTGCTTGCCCCGAGCATTTTTAATTTCCTGAGGTATCCAAAAAAGAAGGACACCCTTCACGGATGTCCTTCTTTTTTGGTGCGCGAGGCGGGACTTGAACCCGCACGTGCGTAATGCACACTAGAACCTGAATCTAGCGAGTCTGCCAATTCCACCACTCGCGCATATGGTGCGGATGACGGGACTCGAACCCGTACGGCCGTGGGCCACTAGCACCTCAAGCTAGCCAGTCTACCAGTTCCAGCACATCCGCAAAACACAGCCCCGTCAAAAGACTGCTCGGTTATTATAGCGCCCCGACCAGGCTTTGTCAACCATTATTTTTTCTTTCCCGGGAAATTATCGATTCTTCTCCCACTCCAGCAAAGCGGTGATCACATCATTGTACACCCGCTCCGGCTCCTCCCTGAAGCCTTTGGCCAGGCGCCGGGCCTGCTCCCGGGTACCGCAGAACAGTTCCAGAGTGAACAGGTTGCCCTTGTCGTCGTCCAGTTCCATCTTCACCGTACTGCCTCCCTCCGGCCGATCCTCCACATGGGCACGCACCTGGGCATTGCGCCGGAGGATGCCGTTGATCCGGGCCAGATTGACCCCACACTTCTGCTTGACGGTGTAGGGCAGGCTGCTCTCACAGGCCGCGCCGTTGGAGCGTCCTTTGTCGGTGATGGCGTACAGGTCGCCCTCCAGGACCAGGTGTCCGGTCTCCACCAATTCGGAAACCGCCTCGGCAAACTCGAAGTAGTCCACCCCGTCGTCGCACATGGTCAGGTCAGTAAGGGCGTGAAAGTCGATGGGAGACGCCACCCGTGCCATGATATAGAGGATCAGGAACTTAATATCCAGTTTGTCGTGGATGAAACCGTGACGTGCCATGGAGTTCTCCTTTCCGAAGCGCTTGCCGCTTACTAACCATTATACCCAAGCCCGGGTAAAATCACAAGTGTAATTTCCCGATCCCGGCCACCTTGACGGGAGCCTGTCCCACAGAGTATGATAAGGATACCACACCGCGGAGCCCCGGCCCCCACGGCGGGCGCCCAGCAAGAAAACGGAGGATACCGTCATGGGAAAAAAACTGCTGCCCCTGCTGCTTACGCTGCCCCTGCTGCTCTCCGCCTGCGGTGGGTCCCCAAAACCGGAGGACTCTCCCGCGCCGCCCACTTCCTCCGCCCCCGTGGTGGAAAGTGCTGACCCGTCCCCCTCTGCCACGCCTTATGACGGTCCTCTCAATCCGCTCACCGGACTGCCCATGAGCGAGGAGTGGGTCAACCGCCGTCCGGTGGCCATCATGCTCAACAACCTGAAGCAGGCCCTCCCCCAGCTGGGCCAGTCTCAGGCCGATATCATCTATGAGATCCCCGCCGAGGGCGGCATCACCCGCATGGTGGGCGTCTATCAGTCCCTGGATGGGGTGGGCACTATCGGCTCCGTCCGTTCCGCCCGTCCCTACTATCTGGAGGTTGCCCTGGGCCACGACGCTGTCTTTCTCCATGCCGGCGGCAGCGAGGACGCCTACAGCAAAATCAAGACCTGGGGCGTCACCGCCCTGGACGCGGTGCGGGGCCCCTATCTGGGCAGCACCGAAAACAGCAACCTGATGTGGCGTGACCCGGTGCGTAAGCAGAGCTACAGCCTGGAGCACACGGTGGTCACCACCGGCCAGTCCATCATGGACCGGCTGCCCACTTACAACATCCGCCTGGACCACAAGGATGGCTATACCTATGAGATGAACTTCGCTCAGGACGGCACTCCCGCCGACGGCGTGGACGCCACCCAGATCACCGTTCCCGTCTCCAGCTACAAGACCGGCCGCTTCGTCTACAATGAGGACACAGGTAAGTACGGGGTGGAGGAGTACGGCGCGGCCTACATAGACGGCAACACCCAGCAGCAGGTGGAGGTCACCAACGTGGTCATCCTCAAGACTGCCTGCCACAACACCGGCGACTATCTGGGCCACATCACCGTGGATCTGTCCAGCGGCGGCAAGGGCTACTTCGCCTGCGGCGGCAAGATCACCGAGCTGACCTGGAGCAAGCAGGCCCCCAGCGGCCAGTTCTATTATGAGGACTCTAACGGCAACCCCATTACCTTCGGCGTGGGCAACACCTATGTGTGCGTGGTCCCCACCGACTGCAATGTAAGCTTCTCCTGAACATAAAAGGACGCCGCGGCAGATTGCCGCGGCGTCCTTTTACAGTTGATCGGGATCGATCGTAATATCTTCTCCGGGCACCTTGGCCCAGTCGAAGTCCTTGGCCAGCTCCGCCGGGCGCACCGGCTCCGCCCTGTCCAGCTGCCCGGCCCAGAAGGCCAGCAGGCCGGTCAACTCCTCCGGCGTAAACCGCTGCCGCAGAGCCCCCATATCCAGATCCCGCTCCCGTTTGGACAGCCGCCTGCCATCGGGGGCCAGCAGCAGAGGAACGTGGCAGAACTCCGGCGGGGTCAGACCCAGCAGCTCGTAGAGATAAATCTGCCGGGGGGTGGAGTCCAGCAGGTCCCGCCCCCGTACCACCTGATTGATCTCCATGGCCCCATCGTCATACACCACCGCCAGCTGGTAGGCATACACCCCATCGGATCGGCGGACAATGAAGTCTCCGCAGTCTTTGAGCAGGTTTTCGGTATAGGTTCCTTGCAGTTTATCCGTAAAGCTAACATCCCTGTCAGGCACCATCAAACGCCAGGCAGGACAACGCTTTTCGCCCAATTCCGCCCGCTCCTTCTCTGTCAAGTGTCTGCACTTGCCGCTATAGATCACCTGTCCGTCGCTCCGGTGGGGCGCGGAGGCGGCCAGCCGCTCCGCCCGGGTGCAGAAGCAGGGGTAGATCAGTCCTCTTTCTTCCAGCTCCCGGAAGGCGTCTGCATACAATTCTGTGCGGTCACTCTGGGTATAGGGACCGTGGGGCCCTCCCGTCTGATAGCCCTCTTCCCAGTCCAGACCCAGCCACCGCAGATCGTCGGCCAGCTGATCGGCGTATTCCGCCCGGCACCGGTCCGGGTCCAGGTCCTCCATCCGCAGCACCATGGTCCCCCCGGCGGAGCGCACCGACCACCAGGCCAGCAGCCCGGAAAACAGGTTGCCCAGGTGCATCCGCCCGCTGGGACTGGGGGCAAACCGTCCCCGCAGCTTTCTCATGCCTCTCTCCCCTTTCTTTCTGTAGTGTACCACACCCGTGCCACCTTGACCATTGCAATCTAACAAAAAATGTGGTATGCTGATGAAAATTGAGTGTGCTCCGAGCGGAACCGCCTACGGGCTCAGCCTATGGCGTACCGCCAGGGTCGTTCTGGAAACGGCGCGGCCTTCCGTCTTTGAAAAGGAGTCTCTTTCACAGGGGGTATTGTACCCTTCTGTCCAGAGGTACCGGATCGGACGGTACCTCTTTTTTGTTTGGAGGAATACAACATGAAATTGATCGACACCCGTGATGCAGTGGGCCACGTGCTCTGCCACGACCTGACCCAAATCATTCGGGGCGTCACCAAGGACGCCCGGTTCCGCAAAGGCCATGTGGTCACCGAGGAGGATATCCCGGTGCTGCTGAGCATGGGCAAGGAGCACCTCTACGTGTGGGAGCGCCAGCCCGGGATGCTCCATGAGGACGAGGCCGCCCTCCGCCTTCAGGCCCTGTGCCAGAATGAGCATATGCACGGTACCGCTGTGAAGGAGGGCAAGATCGAGCTCATCGCTGACATCGACGGCCTGTTTCAGGTGGACGTGGAGCGGCTCAACGCCCTCAACGGCGAGGACGACATCATGATCGCCACCCGCCACACCAACACCGTCGTCCACAAGGGGGACAAGCTGGCGGGCACCCGTATCATCCCCCTGGTCATTGCCGAGGACAAGCTGCGGCAGGTGGAGGAGCGGGCCGGCACCGGCCCCATTCTCTCCCTCACCCCCTGGAAGCTGAAAACCTGCGGCCTCATTACCACCGGCAGCGAGGTAGCCAAGGGTCTTATTCAGGACACCTTTACCCCCGTCATCATTGACAAGCTGGCCGCCTACGGCATTGAGGTCACGGAGCACTGCCTCCCCGGCGACGACATGGCCGCCATCACCGCCGCCGCCCTGGACTACAAGGCCAAAGGGGTGGACATGATCCTGTGTACCGGCGGCATGAGTGTGGACCCGGACGACAAGACCCCCAAGGCCATCAAGGACACCGGCGCGGACATCGTGTCCTACGGCGCCCCGGTGCTGCCGGGGGCCATGTTCCTGCTGGGCTACTTTGCCGATGGTACCCCCATTATGGGCCTGCCCGGCTGTGTCATGTACGCCAAGGCCACCGTGTTCGACCTGGTACTCCCCCGCATCGCCGCCGGAGTCAAGGTGAGCCGTGCCGACCTGAAGGCCCTGGGTCACGGTGGCCTGTGCCTGGGCTGCCCGGAGTGCCACTATCCTATCTGCCCCTTTGGCAAGGGGTGCTGACCATGGACACCGATCTTTCTCTGGAGCAGGCGGTAGAGCGAATGACCCAGGGTTTGTCCCACCTGGGTACCGAGGTACTTCCTGCCTTTCAGGCCCTGGGCCGCACCCTGGCAGCAGACGTGGTTGCCCCCATGGATCAGCCCCCCTTTGACCGTTCCCCTCTGGACGGCTATGCCCTCCGCTCCGCCGATATTGCCGGGGCGGACCGGGACCATCCGGTCTGTCTGCCCGTGGCAGACACCCTGTATGCGGGAGATGAGGCAAAATCCCCTCTCTTGCCCGGGCAGGCCATCCGCATCATGACGGGAGCCATGCTGCCCCAAGGCTGTGACTGCGTACTCCGCCAGGAGGACACCGACCGTGGCAACCCGGTAAACATCTATGCCTCCCTCCCTCCTTATAAAAATTATATCTACCAGGGTGAGGACTACCGGACGGGCAGCCTGCTGCTCCCGGAGGGCACCCGGCTGGATGCTGCTGCCCTTGGCGTACTGGCCAGCGCCGGTATGACAGAGGTAGCCGTGCGACGCAGACCCAAAGTGGGACTGCTCACCACTGGGGACGAGGTGGTGGAGACCGGGCATCTCCTCCCTCCCGGGAAGATCTACGGCTCCAACGGGGCTCTGCTCACCGCCCGGCTGACGGAGCTTGGCATCCCCGCCCTTTGCCGTCACGCCGCCGACTCCCCTGCCGCCGTAGCGAAGGCCATGGAGGGGATGCTGGCGGACTGCGACCTGCTCATCAGCACCGGCGGCGTGTCAGTGGGTGACAAGGATATCTTTCATCAGGCCCTCCCCCTGCTGGGGGCAGAGCGGGCATTCTGGAAGGTAGACTTGAAGCCGGGTACCCCAGCCATGTTCTCCCGGTATAAGGGCAAGCCCATCCTGTCTCTGTCGGGCAATCCCTTTGCCGCCTTCACCACCTTTGAACTGCTGGCCCGTCCTCTGCTGGCCGCCCTGGCCGGGGAGCCCCATCTGCTCCCCCGGCAGAAGCAGGCAGTCCTTACCACCCCCTATGACAAGCCCAGCCCCCGGCGGCGGTTTCTCCGGGGCCGGTGTGAGAACGGGCAGGTGGCCCTGCCGGTGGGTCATTCCTCCGGCCAGTTGGCCTCCCTGGTGGGATGCAACTGCCTGGTGGAACTGCCGGCAGGCACTCCGCCGGTGGAAGCCGGACAGGCTGTCCAGGTGTGGCTGCTGTGACCGACTCATATCGATTCTATAGGAGGTTATTATGGAACCTGCTTTCAATCATTTTGACGAGGCCGGTAATGCCATTATGGTAGATGTAACCGGCAAAGAACCCACCTATCGCACGGCGGTAGCCGAGGGTACCATCAAGGTCACCCCGCCCATTCTGGCGGCTATCACCGGCCGCACCGCCGCCAAGGGCGACGTGCTGGGTGTGGCCCGGGTGGCGGGTATCATGGCAGCCAAACGCACCTGGGAGCTGATCCCCCTGTGCCACCCCCTGCTGCTCAGCCATCTGTCGGTGGATTTTGAAATTCTGGAGGAGGCCTGCGCCGTGCGTGCCACCTGCACCGTCAAGCTCTCCGGCAAGACCGGAGTGGAAATGGAAGCCCTCACCGGCGTCTCTGTGGCCCTGCTTACCATCTACGATATGTGTAAGGCCATCGACAAGGGGATGGAGCTGGGCGACATCCACCTGGTCCACAAGGAGGGCGGCAAGTCGGGGGTGTATGACCGTGGCTAATCCCCTGGTGGTGGCGGTGTCCGGGGTAAAAAACTCCGGCAAAACCACCCTCATTGAAGCCATGCTCCCTCTGCTGGAGGAGTCGGGCCTCACCGTGGCAGTGGTCAAACACGACGGCCACTCCTTCGACGCAGACCCGCCCGGCACCGATACCGGCCGTTTTATGGCCGCTGGAGCGGCAGGCACCGCCATCTTTGACGGGGAAAAGTTTAAGATTGTGAAGAAGCAGCCCGTAACAGAGGACTTCCTCATCACGCAATTCCCTGAAGCAGATCTGATCCTGCTGGAGGGCTTCAAGCATACCGGCTGGCCCAAGCTGGAGGTCGTGCGTAAGGGCAATTCGGAAGAGCCGGTGTCCGACCCGGTTACCCTGCTGGCCCTGGTTACCGATCTGCCCCTGGGGGTACCCGGCGTGCCGGTTCTTCCCCTGGATCAGCCCGATGAGGCGGCCCGTTTTCTGCTCCGTCTGGTAAAGGAGGATGGCGGCCATGCTTGACCAATTTGGACGAAACATCCGCTATCTGCGGGTGTCGGTCACCGACCGGTGCAATCTGCGCTGCCGCTACTGTATGCCCGAGGAGGGCGTAGAGTGGGTGGACCACAGCGCCATCCTCTCCTATGAACAGATCATCCGTCTGGTGCGTCTGGCCGCCTCTCTGGGCGTGGAAAAGGTGCGCCTCACCGGCGGCGAGCCTCTGGTCCGCAAGGGCCTGGCCAGTCTGGTGAAAGAGTTGAAGGCCATCGACGGTATCCGCACCGTCAGCCTCACCACCAACGGGGTGCTGCTGGCCGACCAGTTGCCCGGCCTTTTGAAGGCTGGGCTGGACGGAGTCAATCTCAGTCTGGACACTCTGGACCGGGCCCAGTTTGCCTCTCTTACCCGTAGGGACGAGCTGCCCCGGGCCCTGGAGGGGCTGGAGGCCGCCCTGGCCGCGCCGGGCCTCACCGTTAAGGTCAACTGCGTCCCCTCCGGCGGCAATGACGCCCAGCTGGTCCCTCTGGCCGCCCTGGCCAAGGACCGGGACCTGAGCGTTCGCTTCATTGAGCTGATGCCCATTGGCCTGGGGGACACCCTCATCCGCCGCACCGAGGAGGAGGTGCTGCAGCAGCTGGAGGCCGCCTTCGGCCCCGCCCTTCCCTGCCCCTCTGATGCTCTGGGCGGTCCCAGCCGGAATGTGACCTTCCCCGGCTTCCAAGGCAAGGTGGGCTTCATCAGCGCGGTTTCCCACCAGTTCTGTCAAAGCTGCAACCGGGTGCGGCTCACCGCCACCGGTTTTCTTAAGACCTGTCTGCAATACGACCACGGGGTGGACCTGAAGGCCCTGCTGGACGCTGGAGCAGACGATGCCGCCCTTCTCCAGGCCATGATCGACGCCATCGGCCATAAACCCGCCAGCCATCACTTCGGCGGAGACAGGCAGGAGCGGGACGAAGGGCGCAATATGAATCAAATTGGAGGATAAGACCATGGGCAAAGTGATCGCTGTCTGTATCAGTGAACAGAAGGGCACCCAGAAGAAGAATGTGGGCTCCGCCCAGTTTGTGGAGGACTGGGGCATCCAGGGGGATGCCCATGCCGGCAAGTGGCACCGGCAGGTGTCCCTCCTGTCCCACGAGCAGGTAGAGGCCTTCCGGGCCAGAGGCGCCGTGGTGGACGACGGCGCTTTCGGGGAAAACCTGGTGGTGGAGGGCTACGACTTCAAAGCCCTGCCCATCGGCACCAAGTTCCAGTGCAACGATGTGGTACTGGAGCTGACTCAGGTGGGCAAACAGTGCCATGCCCACTGTGAGATCTACAAGGTCATGGGAGACTGCATCATGCCCCGGGAGGGCGTGTTTACCAAGGTGCTCCATGGGGGCACCATCTCGGTGGGCGATACTCTCACCATCATGGAGGAGGGCTGAGTATGCGGGTAGCCATCATCACCCTCAGCGACTCCGGCTATGCCGGACAGCGGGAGGACAAGAGCGGTCCCATGATCCAGGAAATGGTGGAGGCGGCAGGCTATGAGGTGGTCCACACCGCTCTGCTGCCCGACGGCATGGAGCCTCTGGGCAGCGAGTTAAAACAGCTGTGCGACAACGACCTGGCCGACCTGATCCTCACCACCGGCGGCACCGGCTTCTCCCCCACCGATCTCACACCAGAGGCCACCCTTTCAGTCACTGAGCGCCCCGCCCCCGGCATTGCTGAGGCCATGCGGTGGCAGTCCCTCCAGATCACTCCCCGGGCCATGCTGAGCCGGGCGGCGGCGGGCATCCGCAAACAGACGCTCATGGTCAACCTGCCCGGCAGCCCCAAGGCGGTGCGGGAGTGCCTGGAGTTTATTCTCCCCTCTCTGGCCCACGGTCTGGAGATTTTAAGGGGTACTGCCAATAACTGCGCCCGATAAACCCGGTTCCCACTCCGTTTTCCGGAGTCCGGAATAAGACCAAAGAAGAAAGGAGGACTACAATGAAACTCAGCGCGAGAAACCAGCTGAAAGGCACCGTGGTATCCATTCAGGAGGGGGCTGTCAACGGCATTGTCAAGATCGACATCGGCGGCGGCAATGTCATTACCTCCACCATCTCCATGGCATCCATTCAGGAACTTGGCCTGAAAGTAGGCGGCACTGCTTACGCCGTCATCAAAGCCACTTCCGTCATGGTGGCTGTGGAGGACTGATCCCTGTCCCATCACTTCGAGCCTGTATCGCCTAAAGCGGAAGCCATGGCGGCGGGCCGGGGTATATCTGGAAACGGATATGCCTACCGTATTTGTAAAGGAGTTTTCAACATGAAAAAAGTGCTTGCCCTTCTGCTGGCCTTGTCCATGAGCCTGGCTCTGGCCGCCTGCGGCGGCGGCAATCCTGGTGCTGCCCAGAGCCCCGCCCAAAACAGCAACACCCCCGCCCAGACCGAGGAGGTTGAAGTGGTGGTATTTGCCGCCGCCTCCATGGAGGCCACCCTCACCCAGATCGCCGACCTGTACAAAGAGGTGGCTCCCAACGTGAAGCTCACCTTTACCTTCGACTCCTCCGGCACCCTCAAGACCCAGATCGAGGAGGGCGCGGTGTGCGACCTGTTTATCTCCGCCGCCCAGAAGCAGATGAATCAGTTGGACAGCGCCGATACCACTGGCACCAACCAGGGTCTGGACTTCGTGCAGTCCGACACCCGCATCAACTTCGTGGAGAACAAGGTGGTACTGGCGGTGCCTGTCGACAACCCCAAGGACATCCAGTCCTTCTCCGATCTGGCCAGCGACAAGCTGTCCCTGCTCTGCCTGGGCAACGACGACGTGCCCGTGGGAGCCTACTCCCTCCAGATCCTGGACACTCTGGGCATCGACATCACCGCTCTGGAGGACGCCGGCAAGGTGACCTATGCCTCTAACGTGTCTGAGGTAGCCAATCAGGTAAAGGAGGGGGCCGTGGACTGCGGCATCATCTACGCCACCGACGCCTTTACCTATGAGCTGACCGTGGTGGATCAGGCCACCGCCGAGATGTGTGATCAGGTCATCTATCCCGCTGCCGTCATGAAGTGCGGCGGCAGCGAGGCCAGCCAGGCCGCCGCACAGGCCTTCCTGGACTATCTGCACACCGACGCCGACGCCATCGCCGTGCTGGAGGGCGTGGGCTTCACCGTGATCCAGTAAGCATGAGGGCCTGCCGCCACGGCGGCAGGCCCATTTTCTAATCTTAAGGCAGGTGATTGGTTCTGGATCTCTATCCCCTTTTGAATTCCCTGCGCATTGCCGCCATTTCCACTGTGCTCATCTTCTTCCTGGGCATTCTGGCGGCCTACTATGTGGCCAAGCTGCCCCGGCTGGTAAAGGGCGTGCTGGACGTGGTGCTCACCCTCCCCCTGGTCCTCCCCCCCACCGTGGTAGGCTATTTCCTGCTGCGGCTGCTGGGGCCCAAGCGGGCCGTTGGGCTGTGGTTTCTGGAGGTCTTTGACCTGCGACTGACCATGGTGTGGTACTCGGCCATCTTTGCCTCGGCGGTGGTGGCCTTTCCCCTGATGTACCGCACGGCACGAGGCGCCTTCGAATCCTTTGACGTCACTCTGGCCCACGCCGCCCGTACCCTGGGCAAATCCAACGCCTGGATCTTCTGGCGGGTCATGATGCCCTACTGCAAGCAGGGCATCATCGCAGGCACCGTGCTGGCCTTCGCCCGGGCCCTGGGTGAATACGGTGCCACCGCCATGATCGCCGGGTACACCCCCGGCAAGACGGCTACCATCTCCACCACGGTGTACCAGCTGTGGCGCACCGGCGACGATGCCGGGGCCATGCGGTGGGTGCTTATCAACCTGGCCATCTCCGCCGTGGTGCTGCTGTGTGTCAATATGCTGGAGAAAAAAGACCGCCGGCCCCGCCGCCGGGCCGTTCCTGTCTCCGGGGAGGTGGAATGATGCGGTTACAGGTGGATATCCACAAGGATTTTGGCAAGTTCCAGCTGGATTGCGCCTTTGAGACGGAGAGCAGCCAGGTCACCGGCCTGCTGGGTGCCTCCGGCTGCGGCAAGAGCCTTACCCTCAAGTGCATTGCCGGCATTGAGAAGCCCGACCGGGGCCGCATTGTACTGGACGACAGGGTACTCTTCGACTCGGAGCGCCGCATTGACCTGCCCCCCCAGAAGCGGCGGGTAGGCTACCTCTTCCAGAATTACGCCCTCTTCCCCAACATGACAGTGGCGCAGAACATCGCCGTGGGCGTGCAGGACAAAGCCGCCCGGAAGGAAACGGTAAGCCGTCTGATCTCCTCTTTCTACCTGGAGGGGCAGGAGCGCAAATATCCCCGGCAGTTGTCCGGTGGCCAGCAGCAGCGGGTGGCCCTGGCCCGCATCCTGGCCAGCCAGCCGGAGGTGCTGCTGCTGGACGAGCCCTTCTCCGCTCTGGACAGCTATCTGAAGTGGCAGGTGGAACTGGAACTGGCTGACATTCTCTCTGCCTTCTCCGGGCCTGTGCTCTTTGTCACCCATAACCGGGATGAGGTGCAGCACCTCTGTCAGCAGGTATGTGTGCTGGATCATGGCCGCTCCCAGGCCATGATGCCGGTACATGAACTCTTTGAGGCTCCCCGGACCTTGTCGGCCTGCCTGCTGTCCGGCTGCAAGAACGTGTCCCGTGCCAAGGCCACAGCGGACGGCAAGGCAGAGGCTCTGGACTGGGGAATCATCCTGGACCCGGGCCAGCCGCTGCCGGAGGGGCTGACCCACATCGGCGTCCGGGCCCACTACATCAGGCCCGTGGAGGGGCCCGGCCCTAACCGGCTGCCCTGCCGGGTGGAGCAGGTGGTGGAGAACGTATTTTCCACAGTGGTTATGCTGTCCACCCCCGGCGGCAGCCAGGGCTTTTCCCGGCTGCGTATCGAGCTGGAGAAGGACCGCTGGGCCGCTCTGGCCATCCATAATCCCCTGTGGCTGGAACTGCCCTCCAAAGATCTCCTGCTGCTGACCAGTAATTAGAAAGCGTCCCCACGGCGTTGCCGTGGGGACGCTTTTGCTTTTATTTGATGGGCACTGCCCGGAAGGCTTCTCCCAAGGTCACGGGAGCCACTCCTCCGGCAGTCAGCTCGGTAAGTCGGGCGGCGAAGGCCTCGGTGTTCTCCTCCGGCAGCAGCACATGGACGGTGACGTCGGCGGCGTACTCGATTTCTCCCACCACGCCCCCCTGGGCCTCGGCCTCCTGACGCACCCGCTCGAAAAAGGAGTAGGGACAACTCACCGCAAGTTCCACCCACCGGCGCACCACCGAGATCCCGGCGGCGTCCAGGGCGTCCTTGGCGCTTTGAGTATAGGCCCGCACCAGGCCCCCCGCACCCAGCAGCACCCCGCCGAAGTAGCGGGTCACCACACAGCATACATTGGTGACCTCCTCCCGCTGGAACACGTTGAGCATGGGCTGTCCGGCGGTACCCTGAGGCTCTCCGTCGTCGGAGTAGCGCTCCACGCCCCCCTCCTTGATACGGTAGCACCAGCAGTTGTGGCGGGCGTCGTAATACTTCTTCTTCATGGCCTCGATGTACTCACGGGCCTCCTCCTCGCTCTCCACCGGCCAGACATGGCCGATGAACCGGGAGCGCTTCTCCACAAATTCGGTCTCCGAGGGGGCGGTGGGAATGTAGTATTCGGTCATCTGGCCTCCCACTCCCTTCTGGTGATGGCAAAGTAGTGGGCCAGGCGGGTCTCATTGAGCTGCTCTACCGGCTCCACCCGGGACAGGCGGTAGGTCATGCCGCACTTCTGCATCACCCGCTTGGATTTGCGGTTGCCATCGTAGTAGGCGGCCCAGATGGCGGTATAGCCCAGATCCGCAAAGGAATGGCGGAGGATGGCCTCCACCGCCTCAGGGATCAGCCCCTGGCCCCAGCAGTCCCGGGCCAGGGAGTAGCCCACCTCCTCGCTGGGGGTACCCAGCTCAGTGCGGTGCTTTCCCACAAACCCGGCGGAGCCGATGAGCCGCCCGTCGGACTTCCGGATCACCGCCAGGGTGTCAGAGGGCAGGAAGATCTCCCGGATTACCCGTAAGCTCTCCGCCTCGTCGGCGTGGGGCTTCCACCCCGCCCAGGGGCCCACCTCCGGGTGGCTGGCATAGGCATACAAACCGGCCGCGTCCTCCTCGGTAAAGGGTCGCAGCAGCAGGCGCTCGGTTTCCAGTGGCTGCATAGCGGTTCCTCCTCATATTGAAAACATTTAAAACCCCTCGGAGAGCGGAGGGGGTATCGCGCCGTTTACGGCGCGTATCTAGGGGGAACTGGTTCCCCCTGGAAGGCGCGGTTTGAAGCGAAGCGACGCATTTTCCGCAGAAAATGCCCGCGCCCTAGTCTTCCCAAAACTCCTTGGGGGGTGTCCAGCCGGACACAATATAGTCCTTCAGTCGGCCCAGCTGGATGGGGGTACACACGGCCTCCACCTCGATGGACTCGCCGTAGTCTACCCGCTCCACCTTGGCCTCCCGGTGGAGCAGGTCCACAATGCCGCCCTTATCGTAGGGGATGTGGAGCACCACCCGGTGGGCACCGGTGTCCAGCCGGTCGCCGATCTTGCCGAGAAGCTCGTCCAGCCCCTGTCCGGTTTTGGCGGAGATGGACACGATGTCCTCCCCGTGGGGCAGAATCTCGCTGGGGCAGCGGTCGATCTTGTTGAACACGTCGATGCGGGGGGTCTGCTCCGCCCCCAGCTCACAGATCAGCTTCTCCACCACCTCGGCCTGCTCCCGCCACTCCGGGTTGGAGGTGTCGATGACGTGGAGCAGCAGGTCGGCATAGGACAGCTCCTCCAGGGTGGCCTTAAAGGCCTCCACCAGATGGTGGGGCAGCTTGCGGATGAAGCCTACCGTGTCGCTGAGGAGCACCGTACAGGTGTCGGAGATCTCCAGGGTGCGGGTGGTGGTGTCCAGGGTATCAAAAAGCCGGTTGTTGGCGGGGATGTCCGCCCCAGTCAGCTTGTTGAGCAGGGTGGACTTGCCTGCGTTGGTGTAGCCCACGATGGCCACCACCGGCACCTCGTTCTTTTCCCGCCGGGCCCGCTGGGTGGAGCGCACCCGCCGTACCTGATCCAGCTCGTCCCGCAGCTTCTGGATCTTTCGGCGGATGTGCCGCCGGTCGGTCTCCAGCTGGGTCTCGCCGGGGCCGCGGGTGCCGATGGCGCCCTCCTGCCGCTCCAGATGGGTCCACATACCCAGCAGACGGGGCAGCAGATACTGATACTGGGCCAGCTCCACCTGGAGGCGGCCCTCCTTGGTGCGGGCCCGCTGGGCGAAGATATCCAGAATGAGGGCCGCCCGGTCCAGCACCTGCACCTTCAGGTCCTCGGACAGGGCACGCTGCTGGGAGGGAGACAGGGGGTTGTCCACGATAACCATGTCCGCCCCCATGGCGTCCACCAGCTCTTTTACCTCCGCCACCTTGCCCTCGCCGATGAAGGTACGGGGATCGGGGGTATCCTTATTCTGAAACACGGTGCCCACGCACTCGCCGCCCGCTGTCTCCAGCAGGTCGGCCAGTTCCTCCATGGAGGAATCGTCGGCATTTTCCGCCTCGGACAGGCAGTGGGCGTTGAGGCCCACCAGCACTGCCCGGTTGATGGCTTTTTTCTCTTGGTTTTCTGTCATGTGTCCTCCGATGGGCGCAGGGTGCGCCCCTACATTATACTTTCCTTAAAACCTCCAGGATCTCACCAATGAAGATGCGGTGATAATCCTTCTCAGGGTACCACTTGCTATCAATTTCCCCGTCCAGGAAGTGGGTGGGGTCCATGTCCTGCCAGTAGGCCTTCTTGCACACCAGCACCAGGTCGGCCTCCTCAAAGTAGGGAGCGCCCTCCGCGGCGGCAACCGTGAAGCCGCACTCCTTCACCTTATCCATATCCCGGCCGCTCTTGGAGCCGCACAGGGCCAGGGCCTTCCGGTACGCCTCACCAAAGAAGCACAGGGTGAAGGTGTTCTCCCGCTCCACAAATTCCAGGGTGTACCGCTGGGGCCGGATGTATACGGTGGCCACCGGCTTGCCCCACAGCACCCCCAGGCCGCCCCAGCTGGCGGTCATGGTGTTGCACTGTTCCTTGGTGCCGGCGGTAATGAGCATCCACTGATCCCCGATCAGGGAAAAGACGTTCTGATCCAACGCCTTGGGGTCAATTTTTTCAAACATGGCGCGCACCTCCTGTTGTCTTTACTCTATATTATATGTATCTCTCTCCAAAAAAGAAAGGTGCTGTTCCTGCCGGGGACGGATATTCGCCAGCAAGGGCAGCAATAACGAAAAAGGGCCCGTACCGAAACCGGTACGGGCCCCCTTGCATACGAACTTACTTGTCCAGGCCGAACTTCTTGTTGAAGCGGCTGACACGTCCGCCAGTATCCACCATCTTCTGCTTGCCAGTAAAGAAGGGGTGACACTTGGAGCAAACTTCCACGCGGATGTCCTTCTTGGTAGAGCCGGTCTCGATCACATTACCGCAGGCACACTTGATGGTGGTCTGCTCGTAGCTGGGATGGATGCCTTCCTTCATTGTTGTGTTCACCTCTTTCTCGTTCCGGATGAAGCGGCGCAGCAAACCTCCACGCCTTATAAACGCTAGAATATGATAGCACAAAGACTGGTGGATTGCAACCGTTTTTTTCAGAAATTTTCAAATTGCTACAGATCCACACTCTGGTTCAGCGAGAAGAACCACAACACCCTACGAATCACCTGTTTGCCGGTGATCTCCTCCAGGGCCCGGCTGTAGGCCTCCAGCTGAGGGCGGTAGTGCTCCGCCCGCTCCGCCACGGAGCGCTTGGTCACCCGATCGGTCTTGAAGTCCACCACCGTGATGCCCTCCAGAGTCTCATAGTAGCAGTCCACCACGCCCTGGAAGAGCACCCGCTCCCCCTCCCCCGCCTGGGGATAGTAGCGGTTGGCAGGCTCCAGAATGGAGAACTTGAACTCCCGCCGCAGGGAAACGGAGGAGAGCATCTGCTGCCCCAAGTCCGACTGGAAGAAGGCGGCGATGGGGGCCGGGTCCACGACCTCCCCCTGCTGGGGGGTGATGTACTGTCCCTCCACCAGCCGGGCGATCTCGGCCTGCACCCCTTCCACCGTCTCAGCCTGCTCAAAGTCGATGTACTGGAGCACCTGATGGAGAGCGGTGCCCTGCTGGGCGGCGGTGAGGCCCAGCTCCTCGGCGGCAAACCGGGGACGACCGAAGCTGAGGGGCCTGGAGGGCCGTGGGGCCTCCTCCGCCGCCTCCTCATCTAATGCCCGCCCTTTCAGTTGGGTGGCGGTGAGCTTGGAGGGGATGGCCACCTCCTCCCCGTGGGGATAGATCCAGCGCAGCCGGTCGGTCAGCTCCTCCCCGTCTTCTTCCTCTTCCGGCCCCCGCTTCGGGGCTGTCCAGCGGCGGGGCGGCGTCTGAGCCAAAGGCGTTCCATCTACAAACCGAATGTCCCATGCCGGGCCGAAGGAGGTATCCAAGAACGCCACGTCCTGTCCCGCTGCCCGGCGGAGGGCTCCCGCCTCGGGGCGGCACAGGGCATGGAGCAGCACCCATTGGCCCACACTCTGACAGGCCAGCAGCACCTGGGGGTCCACCGGATCACCTGCGTCCCCTGCCAGCTTCTCCAGATCCTTTCCTCCGCCGGTGAGAGCCACCGACAGGATCAGTTTCTCTTTGGCACGGGTCATGGCCACATATAAAAGCCGCAGCTCCTCCGCCATCATCTCCCGCTCCAGCTGACGGGCCACCGCCATCCGGGCCAGGATGGGGTATTCAATGCCCCGCTCCACGTCTAGACCCTTGGGGCCCACCCCCAGCTTGGGGTGGAACAGGATGGGGCGGCTCATGTCCTCCCGGTTGAGCCGCCGGGCCAGACCGCACAGCAGCACCACCGGAAACTCCAGGCCCTTGGACTTGTGGATACTCATAATACGCACTCCGCCGCCGATGCGGCCGGGGGCGGGAGGCATCAGGGTGTTTCCGTTCTCTCGCAGCCGGGTCAGGTAGGTGAGGAACCGGAACAGGCCCTTGTGGCCTGCCCCCTCAAACTGCCGGGCCAGCTCTGCCAGGGCCAGCAGGTTGCCCTGCCGGGTCTCTCCCTCCCCCATGGCGCCGAAGATGCCCAGCAGATTGGTGCGGTCATAGATGTGCCACAGCAGCTGATGGCTGCTCATGTCCCCTGACCCAAACCGCAGGTCGTCCAGCTCAGCCAGGAAGGCACGACTGTCCTCCCCGTCGGCGGCAACCAGGGCAGCGTAAAAGTCGGTATCCGGGCTGGCTGAGCGGATCTGGGCCAGCCGGTCGGCAGAGAAGCCGTACACCGGGGAGCGCAGTACCGAGATGAGAGGCACATCCTGCCGGGGATTGTCCACGATCTGGAGCAGGGACAGGGCAACCGAGATCTCGGTGGAGCCGAAGAAGTCTCCGCCTCCCTCGGCCTCCCATAGGATGTCCCGCTCTCCCAGAGCCCGGGCATAGTGGCGCAGCACTGTGTTGGGAGAGCGGAGCAGAATCACGATATCGGAGGGACGCACCGGCCGGGTGCCCCCCTCCCCATCGGAGACAGGGAAGTTTTGGTCCAGCAGGTCCCGGATGCGGCGGGCGGCAAACCGGGCCTCCAACAGGTCCCGGCTTACCTTCTCCGCTCCCTCTTCTCCATCAATATCCCCGTCCAGAGCGTCCAGCTCCACGCAGTAGGTGGAGTCCGGCTGGAAAGGAGCGCCGGGGTAGAGGGCCTGATCGTCAGAATACTCCATTTCCCCGAAGGGCACCGACATGACGGCCCGGAACAGGTCGTTGCACCCCTCCAGCACCTCAGGTCGGGAACGGAAGTTGCGTGACAGGATGACCCGCCGCTCCTCCCCCTCCCCTGCCTCGGTGTAGGGCTTGAAAGACCGATATTTGCCCAGGAAGATGGTGGGGTCGGCCAGCCGGAAGCGGTAGATGGACTGCTTCACATCGCCCACCATAAACAGATTGGTGCCGTCTTTGGACAGGGCGGAGAAAATGGCGTTCTGTACCTCGTTGGTATCCTGGTACTCGTCCACCATGATCTCATCGTACCGGGTGCTCCACTGGCGGGCCAGCTCGGTGGGCTTGCCGTCCTCGCCCACCAGCAGGCGTACCGCCATATGTTCCAGGTCGGAGAAGTCCACCAGCCCACGCCGGGCCTTCTCGGCGGCATAGGCCGTCTCAAAGTCCCGCACCAGGGCAAACAACCCCCGCATGGCGGGGTACACCGTCCGCAGGTCGGCCAGCAGGTCGTCCCCACTGTCGGCAAACCAATCCTCCAGCTTCTCCAGCCGCTTTTTGCAGGCGGTACGGATGGCCTTCACCCGCTCCACAGCGGCGGGGTCGTCCACCATCTTCTTCCGGCCCACCGTGGGGAAGGGAATGGGCAGCAGGGCCCGAGCAGCATCCCAGCCCTGGCTGGCCGCCTCCTCAAACTGCTGTAAGGCCTGGGCGGTCTGAGCCACACTGTCCCCATAGTTGGCCAGCAGGTTGGCGTCCCGCTCGCACAGGTCCCGTGCCTCCTCCATCCGCCGTCGCCAATAAGCGGCCTGCCCGGCGGCGTCGGTCAGCAGCAGCTTTCCCCAAGGTGTCTGGACAGGATCGGTCACCCCCTTCAGAGCAAAGGTACGCTCCTGCTCCTGCAACCAGACTGTTGGATTGGGGTGGGCCTGGACCCGGCCCCGGATATCCAGCACGATCTGGACAAGGCGCTGGTCGTCCCGCCCGGCGGACATGGTGTCCACCAACTGGGCAAAGTCTGCCTCCATGGACTCATAGCGCCTGTCCAGCGCATCGTTGAGGGCGCGGAGCATGAGGATGCCCGCCTCCCCCTCGTCGCACAGCCGGAAATCCGGGTCCAGATCCAGCAGGTGGCCGCACTCCCGCAGCAGCTGGGCGCAGAAGGCGTGGATGGTGGAGATACCCGCCTTGTACACCAGGGTGGCCTGGCGGCGCAGGTGGCCGTCGGTGGGCCGCAGGGCCAGCCGGTCGGACAGCTCCTCCACAATGCGGCTCCGCAGCTCGGCGGCGGCGGCTTTGGTGTAGGTGATGACCAGGAAGCGGTCCACGTCGGCCCCCTCTTCCACCCTGGCCAGCAGACGCTCCACCAGCACCCGGGTCTTACCGGAGCCCGCCGCGGCGGAGACCAGAAGGCCGCCCCCCCGGTTGTCTACCGCCGCCTGTTGTTCTTCTGTCAGAGAAAAGGCCATCTGGTTCCCTCCTTTCCATCGGATCTGGTTTCATTTACAGAATATCAGTTCTCCCACTTGCGGGCATGGGCCTCGTCCCAGATCTCGGGATCACCGATGCCCACCTCCTCGTAGCGGTACACCGGGTTCTTACCCGCCTTCTTCTGGTTCACATAATCTTTCAGCACCTTCAGAGCCTTACCGCCCAGCAGCAGGATGGCCACCAGATTCACCAGAGCCATCAGGCCCATGAGCACATCGGCCAGATCCCACACCATGGAGAAATTCATCTGGGCGCCGATGAAAATGGCCGCCACGCAGGTGAGCCGGAAAATCAGCAGGCCGGTCTTGGAGTCTCGGATGAATTTGAAGTTAGATTCGGTGTAGTAGTAGTTGCCCACCAGGGAGCTGAAGGCAAAGAGGAAAATAGAAACGGTGATGAAGATGGGGCCGAAGGAACCCACCTGGGCGTGGACCGCCGCCTGGACAAAGTTCATGCCCTCGCTGTAGGCGTCGATGGGCACCCCGGACAGCAGTAGCATAAAGGCGGTGGTGGAGCAGATGACAATGGTGTCGATGAACACGGACAGCATCTGCACCAGGCCCTGCTTCACCGGGTGGGACACGTCGGCGGCGGCAGCGGCGTTGGGGGCGGAGCCCATACCGGCCTCGTTGGAGTAGAGGCCCCGCTTGATGCCCTGCATGATGCAGGAGGCGCCGATACCGGCAAACATGGCCTTGGGATCGAAGGCCTGGGAGAAGATCAGGGAGATCATGTGGGGCACCTGACCGATGTTCTTAATGGTGATGAACAGGCCCAGGGCAATATAGATGGCGGCCATCACAGGCACGATGCCGGAGGTGATGGCGCTGATCCGCTTCACGCCGCCGAAGATGCACACACCGGTGAGAATGGCCAGCACCGCGCCCACCACCATGGGCCAGATGCTGTTGGAATAGTCGGGCAGATAATACTGGAGGGCGGAGCCGGCGTTATAGGCCTGGAGGGCATTGAAGCCGTAGGCAAAGCAGGCGATGAGCAGCACGGCGAACACCACGCCGAAGAACCGGCTTCCCAGGGCCTTCTGGATATAGTAGGCCGGGCCGCCTACCCAGTTCTCCCCGTGCTTCTCCTTGTAGCACTGGGCCAGAGTGCTCTCAATAAAGGCAGAGGCCGCACCGATGAGGGCCAGCAGCCACATCCAGAACACCGCGCCGTAGCCGCCGATGAGGGTTGCGGCAATGATGGCATTGGCCACACCGGCGATGTTGCCGGTGCCCACTCGGGAGGCGGTGGAGATCATCAGAGCCTGGAAGGAGGAGATGTCCTTGCCGTCCTTCTTCTTCTCCCCCAGCACCCGGATGGCCTCGGGGAACAGGCGGAACTGGACGGCTCTGGTCCGGATGGTGAAGTAGAGCCCCGCGAAGATCAGCAAGGCAATAAGGATATAGGTGTAAAGGAAGTTGCTGGTATTGCTCAAAAAGCTTCCAAAAAACGCCATACAGTTATAATTCCTTTCTTTTGATCCTTAACAGGATTTTATCTTTGTCCGCTTGGATTAAACAGCTGGTTTCCCGGGAAATGCTTGGGGGCGCTCAGTCTTTCTCCTGCTCCACAGCCGCCCAGAAGTCCTCGCCCTTGACGGTGGGCAGCCACCGCTTTTTATCGTTCCCTCTGCCCTCCTCAAAGTGGCAGGCGGCGGCGTAGTCGCACCACTGGCAGGCGTTGTGCTCCGGGCCCCGCCAGAAGGGGTCGGCGTTGATGTTGCCCGCCGCCAGCTCCTGGCCGATCTCCCGCAGGATGTGGTCGGTATGCCGGGCCAGCTTGCCCAGCCGCTGGGCGGACACCAGAGCCTCACCGGTGATCTGTCCATTCTTGTTCACCCGAACAGGCAGGAAACGGATGGGCCCCTCCTCCGGGTCCTCCATGGCGGTGAGCACAGCGGGATCGTCCAGCACCACGCCCTTACGCCGCAGCTCAGCGTCCACCTTCTTTTGCCGTGCCTCATCGCTCATGGCCCGGCTACCCGCCACCACTGCGTCTCTGGCGGGCAGATATAGAACGCCAGCCCCTGTCACATCTTGACTGTAAAGTTCTTTTCCCTCACGTTCTAGCGTGAAAAGATAGAGCAGCATCTGAAGGCCCATTCCATGCCAGATGTCTGTCAAGTCAAATGACTTGCGTCCCGTCTTGTAGTCTACGATGCGCAGGTAGAGCCGCCCGTCATGGACCCAACCATCCACCCGGTCCACAAAGCCGGAGATGCTGACGGTGATCCCGTCCACGTTCAGCTCCACCGGAGGCAGATCCTTGCCGCTGCCGAAGCCCAATTCAAAGGAGATGGGCTGGAATTGGGAGGCACGCAGCTCCTGGGCCACGTTGTCCACCACGGCGTAAACCGACTTACGGAGGCGGCGGAAGAGGTACTGGAATCGGGGGCTCTCCCCCTCCAGTCCCCCCAGCTCTTCCTGCACATATTGCTCCACCACCTGATCGGTAATAGCACGCAGTTCCTCGGGCGGCACCTCCTTCACGCCCCCCCGCTCCTGGCAGGCTTTGAGGACGTGTTCCAGCACGAAGTGGATGAAGGTGCCGTATTCCGGGGCCTGGAACCCAGCAGCCCGCCGGGGTTCCGCCTTCAGGCCGTACTGCATGAAGTAGGAGAAGTGGCAGGCCTTGTATTTGTCCATCCGGGAGGCCGACATGGGCACCCGCCACCCATAGAGCGCGTCAACCGCCGGGCGGGACAGCCGCCCCCGCTCACGGCGTGCGGCAGAGGCCATACGTTCCACCAGGGGGGCGTATTCCGGCAGAGCAGTGAGGGCTGCCGCCGCCTGTGGAAACCGACCCGCCAGCTCCAGGGCGGGACGCGGGGCCGCCAGACGGAAGGAACCATCCAGTCTCCCCTCCTCCACCCGGCGTAGGTTGGGCAGCAACGCCCTCAGCCGGGATACCAGGAAGGCGGGGCGGTGCTCCTCCCCCTGAGTTCCCGCAGCGGACCAGCTGACATAAAACTTCTCCCGGGGCAGGGCGCAGGTCTCATAGACGATGGTCATCTCCCGGTACAGCTTGTCCCCCGTCCGGGGGGCGGGTTCCAAACCATAGGAGGCCAACAGGCTGCGGTCGTCGTCGCTGAGCAGGCCGGGCGAGGGGGACACCGCCGGGATGGCTCCGTCGTCCGCCCCCAGCAGGAACACTGCACGGTAGCTTTTGTGGGCCAGCCGGGGCATTTCCCCGGCGTTCACCCGGTCCAGAGACACGGGGATAGCGCCCACATCATACTGGGAGAGCACCAGGGTAAAGAGCCGGGCAAACTCCTCCAGTTCCATGGGGGTGTCGCCCAAAATCTGAGCGCACTGCTCCAGGCCGCCGCACAGGATGTCCCACAGCTGGGCATACTCCTCCGCCAGGGCGGCCTGATCCCGCTCTTGCAGTTCCTGGGTCCGCTGGGCAAGACATTCGGGTACCCCCATGGCCTCCAGCAGGCGGTACAGGGCCATGGCCTGGCCCTTCCCTGTCCTGTCCGGCTGCTTCCGCAGCTCCTCCAGAGGAGCGGTCACCTGCCGCCGCAGGCCGTTGAGCCGCTCCAGCAGGGCGGTGTCCTCCTCGGTGAATTTGCGGCCGTAGCCCTTGGGATGGTTGGTCCAGTCCTTTTTGCCGGTCCATGCACTGCCCTCCAGGCTCCAGGTCAGAGCGTAGTTCTCCAGCAGGTCCACGTCCTCCTGACTCAGACCGGTAAGGCCGGTCTTGAGGCAGCGGAAGAGATCGTCGTACCGGTAGCCCCCGGATACGGTATCCAGGGCCGCGGTAATGAAGGTTAAGATGGGTTTTTCCAGAATGTCGCTCATGCGGCTGAGAAATACCGGCACCCCGTAGCGGGTAAATACCGTTTCGATGGTAGGGCCATACCCTTCCATGCTGCGGGCACACACCGCGATATCCCGAAAGCGATAGCCCTCCTCCCGCACCAGACGCAGGATCTCCGCCGCCGTCCACTCTACCTCGGAATAGGGGGTATTGGCGGTAAAGAGGGTCACTTCTTTCCCGCCCTCCTCCAGAGGGGCGGGCCGGGGCGCAAACAGCTGCCCTTCCAGGTGGGCCAGGGCGGCTGTCCGGCCGGTTTTATCCCCCGTCAGCACCTTCACCTGAGCGGGCACGCCCCGGTCCTTGGCCAGCCGCAGCAACTGCCGGGCGGTACGCCGGGCAGGGGAAAAGATGCCGGTGCCCCCTTCGTCCTCCTCCAGCTGATCGCAGGTCAGAGCCACCGTCACCGATGCTCCCTTGTCCAGCAAGGCGGAAAGCACCTGCCGCTCCTGGGGGGTAAAGTCGGTAAAGGCATCCACATAGAAGTCCTGGCCTGCCGCCCAGTTGGTCCGGGCCAAAAGCTCGGCCAGCCGGGTCAGCTTGTCCCGTGGGTCGGCCCACCGCTGGGCGGTCATGGCCTCATAGGCGCCAAAGATGAGGGAGAGGTCGGTAAGCTTGTCCCCCTCCCCGCCTCCGGTGTCGCTGCCTGCCTCCCACAGCTGTTCGGGGCTGATGCAGCAGCTTTTCAGCTCGTCCACTGTGGCCAAAAGGCTGCTGAGGAAGGCGGGCTTGCGGGAGGGCCGCTGGTACACTTTGAGCTGATCGGACACCGACTTGAGGGCGGTATACAGCAGCAGCAGCCGGCCTCCCTGATCCAGAGCAGGCGCCGCCAGACCGCCGTGGGCAGAGAACACCCGGTTAGCAAGCCGGGTGAAGGAGAGCACCTCGGCGTGGAGGGAGATGGCGTTACCGCCAATGGCGCACAGCTGCCGCTCCATGTCATGGGAGTGCTGCTCAGGCACAATGAGGACCTGGGGCCGCGAGGCTCGTCCAATGGCTGTGAGCATGGCATGAGTCTTACCGGCGCCCGACCGGCCCAGCAGCAGCTTGAGCATAGTACTCCCTCCTTTTTGATCAGTGGTGAGATTATAGCATATTTACCGCTTCCGCACAATGCGCCGGACACAAAAGGGGACTGCCGCAAAGGCGGCAGTCCCCTTTTTGTATAAAGAAAACCACTCGCTAGGCGAGTGGTAGCAAAAAGCCTATGGCGATGAAAGTGATAAAAAAACTCCCTTTGCTATAATAAAAGTGCGGTCTGCCAACTGCACAAAGAATAGCAAAGGGAGGACATTCAGA
>JALFRA010000041.1 GCA_022785125.1 Clostridiales bacterium | reverse complement strand
CCGCCGCCGGGTCAACGCCCTGGAGTATGTGAAGATCCCCCAGATGGAAGAGGCCATCAAGTATATCTCCATGAAGCTGGACGAGAACGAGCGCTCCAACACCATCCGTCTGATGAAGGTGAAGGATATGCTCCTCAAGGAAGCCATCGAGGAACGCCAGGAGGCCGACGCCCGCGCTGTGGAAGCCTTTGGCGGAAAACAGGAAGAGGTATAACGATGATAAAAAAGACGGTCCCTATCGGGACCGTCTTTTTTCTGTGGCATAAGCATAAAAAAACCGTGGCGGCCCATCGGGCCGCCACGGTCTGTATACCGGCTTATTCAGCGGAAATCATATAGTAGTAGACGGGCTGACCGCCGGAGAGCAGGGTGATCTCGGCGTTGGGGCAGCACTCGGTAAAGAGCTCCAGAGCCTTCTGAGCGTCCTCCTCGGACACATCCTCGCCGTAGAAGATGTTGATGAACTCGGCTCCCTGCTGGGCGTCGGCCTCGGCCAGACGGCGCAGCAGAGTGTCCAGATTCTGGTCGGTGCCGAAGAGCTGGTGCTCGGTGAGAGCCAGGTAGTCCCCCTGCTTGATGGCGAAGCCGTCAAAGTCGGAGTCCCGGGCGGCATAGGTGATCTCGGAGGTGTGGACGTTGCCGATGGCCTCGGTCATGGCGGCCACGTTGTCCTCCTGGGAGGCCTCCAGATCCATGACCATCAGAGCGGAGATGCCCTGGGGCACGGTCTTGGTGGGGAGAACCACCACCTGCTTGCCCTCCGCCAGGGGGATGCACTGCTGGGCGGCCATGATGATGTTGCCATTGTTGGGCAGCACAAAGACGATCTCCGCCGGGGTGGCGTCAATCACCTTCATAATGTCGTCGGTGGAGGGGTTCATGGTCTGACCGCCGCTGATCACGCCGTCAGCGCCCAGATCCTTGAACACAGCGGCCAGGCCGTCGCCGGCGGCCACGGCTACCACGCCGTACTTCTTCTCGGGGGCGGCGATCTTCCGGCCGCCCTCGTGGTGGTCGTGGTCGTCCTCGTCCAGATCGTCGGTGCTCTGGATGTGGCGGCCGGCGGCCAGATCCTCCGCCTGGGTGCGCATATTCTCAATCTTGGCCAGCTCCAGGGTGCCGTACTTCTGGGCCTCGGTGAGGGCGGCGCCGGGGATATCGGTGTGGACGTGGACCTTGAAGCAGTCGTCGTCCTCGCCGATGACCAGGCTGTCGCCGATGCTGTTCAGGTAGGCCTCGAAGGAGGTCAGCTCCTTGTTGGTGGTCTTGCGGACGATAAACACCGTATCGAAGGTGAAGGTGATCTCCTCGGCGGCGATGGCGGCATAGTCGGTCTTGGTCTCGGTCTTGCTCGCCTCGCCTCCCTCAGGCAGGGGCAGGCCCCGCAGGGAGTCCAGCATACCCTGGAGGATCACCAGGAAGCCCTTGCCGCCGGCGTCCACCACACCCGCCTTCTTGAGGACGGGGTTCATCTCAATGGTGTGCTCCAGGGCCACCTGGCCCTCGGCAATGGCGGCCTCCAGCACGGCCTCGGGGTCGTTGGGGGTCTTGCGGGCGGCGTCGGCAGCCCGGGCGGCGGCCAGACGGGACACGGTGAGGATGGTGCCCTCGGCGGGCTTCATAACAGCCTTGTAGGCGGCGGCCACGCCGAAGTCCAGGGCAATGGCCAAATCCCGGCCGTCGATGGTCTCCTTGTCCTTCACGGCCTTGGAGAAGCCCCGGAACAGCAGGGACAGAATCACGCCCGAGTTGCCGCGGGCGCCCCGCAGCAGGGCGGAGGCGTTGGTAGCGGCGGCCTCGCCCACGGTACGGGGCTGTTTTTTCTTCAGCTCGGCGGCGGCGGTGGAGATGGTCAGGCCCATGTTGGTACCGGTGTCGCCGTCAGGCACGGGGAATACGTTCAGCTCGTTGATCTGCTGTTTTTGAAGATTGATGGAGGCTGCCGCGTGGACGATAGCCTGGGCAAAGGACGCTCCGTCAATGCGCTCTCTCATGTCTGTGTTCCTTCCTTTCAATGGGCGGACCGGCCTCAGCCGATGACCATGGAATCGATGCACACGTCCACGTTGCGCACCTCGGCGCCGGTGGTACGCTGCACGATATAGCGGACCTCACTCATAATGGAGCGGCTGACCGCCATCAGATTCACACCGTTGTCCACAATGATGTGCAGCTCGATGGAGACGGTGGAATCCTCATTGTAAGTGACTTTAACGCCCTTACCCATAGACTCCCGGCGCAGCAGGTGGACCAGGCCGTCCGCCTTGGAGCGAACCGCCATGCCCTTCACGCCGTAGCAGTTGGTGGCGGCGGCGCCGGTGATGTTGGTAAACACTTCGCTGCTGATGGTGATCTCGCCCTGTTCGGTTTGCAGCTTCATGATCTGATCCCTTCCTTTCCTGGGGTGTCTGCATGGCATCCCCGTCAAAGCGGGGGAAAAGGTTCTATTGTTTGTCTTTTTATTGTATTCTATTTCACCACAAAATACAAGGGAAAAAAGTTTCTCCAAAGTGGGAATGTACACTTGTAATTTCCCACAAAAACGTGTACACTAATCCCACCGGTACATTGCGTTCAACACAAAGGAGGCTGTTTGGATCATGAAAAAGTTTTTCTGCGGTATCGTGAAGGTTTTGTCCGTGCTGGCTGTGCTGGGCGCGGTGATCTACGCGGTCGTGGCCTATTGGGACAAGATCATGGAACTGGTCTGTAAGGTGAAGGGCTTGGTTTCCGGCAAGTGCGACGACTGCATGGAGGACGTGGAGTTCGCCGACTGGGAAGAGTAAGATTCACCTCCCCAAAGCGGCGGAGCTGCTTTGGGGAACAGGTATTCAGCCTGCCGCGCGCAGAATCTGCCCACGGTAAGTGGTCAGATTCCACACTTGCAGACTGAGAAGTGTTTTTTCCGGCGCACGTGTCGCCGGAAAAAACGGACTTCAGTTTAATTCCGTCGTCTGCGGACGACGGAACTCTGCGAGGCTCTTTTGGGCAAAATCGTGTAAAAAGGCCGCTGCTATGCAGCGGCCTTTTTTTACGTTTGAGGCGGGCGGCACAGCCGTCCGAAGTACCAGCCGGTGACACCGTTCTTCTTCACCAGAGCCCGGTCGGCCAGCCGGCGGACGATGGACAGGATATCCCCCGGCTCCACCGCCGGGCGGTAGTCGGTGGATTCACGGCACAAAGTGTCCTCCCCGGAGCGGTAGAGATAATCGGTGAGCACATCCACCTCCCGGCCGCTCTCCAGATGGCGGCAGCGGCACAGGGCCCCGCCCCGGCGGAGCACCTCCACCTGACTGTGGCCCCAGCGCACATTCACCGACTGGGGCGTCTCCTCCTGTTTGTCCAGCGCCATGGCGGTGGGCAGCTCATCGTAGGCAAACCAGGTGAAGTCCTCCCCGGGCTGCTGGGGGAGCACCAGGGCATTGAGCTGGGCGTCCCGGTGGAGGGCGCACCCGCCATCGATGGATACGATGTGCTGCTCCAGGCACACCAGGGGATTGACGGTGGGGACGTGAGGGTGGTAGAGAGTCACCGGGGTGTGGCCCACGATGCACCACCGGCGGAACCTGATGCCCCGATCCAGGAAGCTGTCGTTTTTCATGCAGTCCCAGGCGGTCATGTCCTCCAGGTGATCCTCATCCCACACCCCGCCGTGGACAAACAGATAGTCGGGGGTGAGCAGGATCTCGGGCATGGCGTCCAGAAAGGCCAGCTCCGGCTGGAAGCGGTCCAGGATCACCTGCCGCAGGGCGGGCAGATCCTCCGGGGAGCGGGTCTCAAAGCCCGCCTCCTGACCCATCTGGAGCAGGGTGCAGCGGCCCCGCCACACGTTGAGGTAGTGGTGGAAAAACTCCGGTCGTACCTGGGGAGACTCTACAAACTCGGTGACCAGATCGTCGCAGTTGCCTTTGACGCAGTACACCGTCCGGCGGGCGGACAGGTCCATGACATAGCGCAGCACCGAAAGGCTGTCCGGGCCTTTTTCCACCAGGTCCCCCAGCAGCACCAGAATGTCGTCGGGACCATAGCCCGCCTTGTCCAGTACGCCCTGCAACAGAGGCAGGCTGCCGTGGATGTCGCTGATCACCAGCACCCGCCGTCCGGCGGGCAGCTCCAGCCGCTGTATCCGTGCTTTGCGCGCCATATTGGCCACCTCGCTTTATACGGAGACTGATTTTTGTGCCTGATACAACTTGGCGTATTCACCGCCCGAGGCCATCAGCTCCTCATGGGTGCCCTCCTCGGCGATGCCGCAGCCGTCAATGACCACGATGCGTCCGGCGGAGCGGATGGTGGACAGCCGGTGGGCGATGATGAGGGTGGTGCGGCCCTGGGCCAGGGCGTCAAAGGCGGACTGGATGCGGGCCTCGGTGACGGTGTCCAGAGCGGAGGTGGCCTCATCCAGAATGAGGATGGGCGGGTTTTTCAGGAAGATGCGGGCGATGGACACCCGCTGCTTCTGGCCGCCGGAGAGCATGACGCCCCGCTCACCCACCTGGGTCTGGAAGCCGTCGGGCATCTCCAGAATGTCGTCGTAGATCTCGGCCTTTTTGGCGGCCTCAATGATCTCCGCCTCGGTGGCATCGGGCCGGCCGTAGCGGATGTTGTCGTAGATGGTACCGGCGAAGAGGAACACATCCTGCTGGACAATGCCGATGTGCTCCCGCAGGTCGTGCTGCTTCAGCTCCCGCACGTCCTGACCGTCCACCAGCACCCGGCCGCCGGTGACGTCGTAGAACCGGGGAATCAGCTGGCACAGGGTGGACTTGCCGCCGCCGGAGGGACCCACTACCGCCACCGTCTCGCCGGGGCGGACGTGGAGGGTGATGTGCTCCAGCACCGGCTCGGGGGAGGACTCGTACCGGAAGGTCACGTCGTCCACCAGGATGTCCCCCTTCACGTCGGTGAGGGTGCGGGCGTCGGGGGCGTCCTGGATGTCAGGCTCCACCCGCATCAGCTCGGTAAAACGCTTAAAGCCCGCCATGCCCTGCATGAACTGCTCCACAAAGGCAGACAGCTTGCGGATGGGGGTGATAAAGGTGGTGACGTACAGGGCAAAGGTGGTGAGATCAATGAAGTCCATCTCCCCCTTCATGATGAGGAAGCCGCCGAAGGCGATGACCACCACGGACAGGATGCCCATAAAGAACTCCATGCCAGACTGGTAGAAGGCCATGGTCCTGTAGTAGCCCCGCTTGGCGCCCCGGAACTGGTCGTTGGCGGCGTTGAACTTGGCGCTCTCGGCGTCCTCGTTGGCGAAGGCCTTGGCGGTGCGCATCCCGGAGATGGAGGACTCCACCTCTCCGTTGATGCCCGCCAGCTTGGCCTTGACCTCGATGGAGGCGCGCATCATCTTTTTCCGGGTGAGGGCGGTAAAGAGGATGAAGATGGGGATGACGGCAAATACCATCAGGGCCAGCTGCCACTGGATGGTGAGCATGATGCAAAAGGCGCCCAGAATGGTCACCGAAGAGATAAACAGGTCCTCCGGGCCGTGGTGGGCCAGCTCGGTGATCTCAAAGAGGTCGCCGGTGACCCGGCTCATCAGCTGGCCGGTGCGGTTCTTGTCATAGAAGGAGAAGGACAGATCCTGCATATGGGAGAACAGGTCCCGGCGGATGTCGGCCTCCATCCGCACACCCAGCAGGTGGCCCCAGTAGGTGACAATAAAGTAGAATACGCCCTTGAGCACATAGGCCAGGGCCAGGGCCGCCATGACTGTGAAGAAGGTGGCGAAGAGCTGGTTGGGCAGCAGGGTCTGCATGGACCAGCGGGACACCATGGGAAAGAGCAGGTCCACGATGCAGATCAGCAGGGCGCACACCATATCCAGCAGAAACAGCTTCCAGTGGGGCTTGTAGTAAGAGGCAAAAATCCGCAGATAGCCTCGGTTTTTAAAGTCTTTTTGGTTGGTCATGATGCTCTCCTCTCAAAAATCCGTTACCTTACAGTATAGCCCGCCCCGGCGGGCTTTGTCAACCGATGGAGGGGGCGAAACCACGCTCTGTGGGGCATTCTACCGCTGTTCGGTTGCCAAAGTGCCCCCTGTGGGGTATGCTGAGGGGCGAGGTGATGGACGTGTATGATATGGACAAGGCGGCCTTCGGGGCCTTTGTGGCCGGGCTGCGGAAGGAGAAGGGCTGGACCCAGCGGGAGCTGGCGGAGCAGCTCCACATTACCGACAAGGCGGTGAGCAAGTGGGAGACGGGAGCCAGCATCCCGGACACCGCCCTGCTCATCCCCCTGGCCCAGCTGCTGGGGGTGACGGTGACCGAGCTGCTGCTCTGCAAGCGGCAGGAGAAACCAATGGAGCCGGAGGCGGTGGAGGACGTGGTAAAAACCGCCATCCGCTGCGCCGGAGGCAGGCCCAAGCGGGCCTGGCAGGAGAAAGGGCGCTGGCCCCTGTGGTATGTGCTCTCCCTGCTGGCGGGAGGCCTGGGTCTGTGGGCCAACTGGGTGTGGACCGATGTGCCCGAGGCGCTGTGGTCCCCGGTGGTGCTGGGGGCGGTCTTTGGAGTCTGGTTTTGCTTCTTTGCCCGGCTCAGCCTGCCGGAGTTCTATGACCGGTACCCCCTGGGCATGGTGCGGGACGGGCCGCTGCGCATGAATGTGCCGGGCCTGACCTTCAATAACCGCAACTGGCCCCACATCATTGCGGTGGGCCGGGCGTGGTCCTGCGCCGTCATGGCGGGTCTGCCCCTGTTGTCCCTGGCGCTGGGGCTAATCTGCCCCGGTGTGTGGGCCGCGGCTCAGCTGGGCATTATCCTGGCCCTTACTCTGGGCGGACTGTTCCTCCCCCTCTATGTGGTGGGGAAAAAATATGAATGATTCCGGCAGCCGGACAGCAATCAACGGCGGCGCATTTTATGCGCCGCCGTTGATTGGCTTTGCCGGCGCTCCGATCAATGGAGCGTCAGCTCTATTTCCGCTTCGTCCGCTGCTCCGGTCTCTGCAAAGCCTTTGCTTTGATACAAATTCAGTGCCCGGACATTCTCTCTGTGGCAGGTTAAGGTGACCCGATGGGAAGGGCCGAAGGGTTTGGATTTGATGTAATCCAGCACCCGATCCAATGCAGCGCTGCCATAGCCCCGTCTCTGATAGGATTCATCGATCATCATATGCCAGATGTCATATTCAGGGACCTCATAATCGTAAATCACCATAACATAGCCAACCATCGTATCACCGTTATAAATTCCAAAAGGTTGGCATTGCTCCCGATAGACATAGGCCTGTGCAAGGCTGCGGATGGGATGGGAGACAAACCGTTCCTGCTCCGGCGCGAGCTTCAAATGAAACGCGTCGATAAAGTTTTCTTGGGTAATTTTTCTCAGATAAATCATAACTTCCTCCATAAATGGTCCCAACCGGATTGGCGGTTGGTCTTGTATAAATATCTATGGAAGAGCAGGCGATTGCATCAAAACGCAAAAAAGCCGCGGCTGATCTGCCACGGCAAAAGATATCGATCAAAACGATCAGGCTGCAACCGAGGCCTTCAAAAGATATTCAGAGTTTTTGTTCCTTCTGTTATTTCTCATTATGAAGCACCTCGCTTTCTATTGGATTTGATGGTATCATAACACCGGTTACCCATCATGTCAATCATCGTTCCTTTCTTTCCCATGCGCCATTTTTCCGCTGATTTCCAGAACAGGGGAGGGCACAGCCCGGTCGCGTCTCCTTTACGCGGTCTTTCCCCTCTTTTGGTCCCTCAATAGGCTGCCGGCTTGCTTCCTCCCTGGTTTGGTGATAGAATGGGCTGGATTTTGTGTGGAAGATGAGGGGACAGCAATGGTAGACTATTTGCTGATGGTATCCTCCCAGGTGGGGACCATATTTTTGATGATGGCGGCGGGTTTTGCCCTGGCCAAGCGGGGGCTGATCACCCAGGACGCCCTGCCCCAGATGACCAATCTGCTGCTGACGGCGGTGCTCCCCTGTATGCTGGTGGATTCCATGCAGATCGGGCGCACTACCGCCCTGCTGGAGGCTATGGGCTATGCCGCTCTGTTGGCGGTGGGCCTGTATGTGCTCTACTGTCTGCTGTCCGTTCCTCTGTTCCGGCGGCAGGCCCCCGCCGCCGGCAAGACCCTGCGCTTCGGCACCCTCTACGGCAACGTGGGCTTTATGGGCCTGCCCCTGATCCAGCTGGTGCTGGGGGAGCAGGCCATGGTCTACGGCATCATCAACCTGATGGTATTCAATGCCTTTAACTGGAGCCAGGGCGTGGTGCTCATGGGAGGCCGCAGGCAGGTCTCCCTGAAGCAGGCGGTCCTCAACCCGGGCATTCTGGGTACCATTATGGCGCTGCTCCTGTTCCTGTGGGGGATCATCCTGCCTCCCATGGTGGGCAATGCGGTGCACTTTCTGGGCAGCATGAACACCCCTCTGGCCATGGTTATCATCGGGGCACAGATGGCGCATACCGACTGGCGTGGGATGTTCCGCAGCCCGGCTATTCTTGCGGCTTGCGGCCTGAAGCTGGTGGCCATGCCCCTGCTTACCGCGCTGATCCTCTACCCCTTCCATCCGGAGCCCGGCCTGTACTGCACCCTGGTGCTGCTGGCCGGGGTGCCCACCGCCAGTATTACCGCCATGTTTGCTCAGCGGTATGGTCAGGATGTGCCTGCCAGCGCCCAGCTGGTCACCGTCAGCACCCTTTTGTCCATCCTCACCCTGCCCTGCTGCGGGGTGCTGGCCGCCCTCCTCAGCGGCGCGGCCTGAGGATTGAAATGGTCACAAATGCTTACAAAATGCGTTTTTCCATTTACGGCACAGGGGTGCGGGTGTTAAAATGTTTCAATCATCTTATGCCCCGGGCGGCGCGCCGCCCACAAGACTATGGAGGTTACCATGAAAAAACAGACCATTCTGACCGGGGCTGCCGCCCTGGCTCTGGCCCTTTTTTTGACCGCCTGCGGCGGACAGGCTCCGGAGGTCACCCCCTCCCCCACGGTTGAGCCCACCCCCACGGCTACCCCCAGTCCCACCCCCACCCCCACGCCTGAACCTACTCCCACCCCTGAGCCTGAGCCGCCCCAGTGGGGGGAGCAGGTCTTTACCCAGACCTATACCGCCGGGGACGGCGCCCAGGTCATGACGGTGCGCTATACCCTGCCCATGGTGCAGAACACCGACACCTGCCCCGCCGGCGATGTGATCAACGACTGGTACAAGGCCGACGGCGCCGGGCGTATGGAAAGCGCCGAGGCCAATTACGAGCAGGTGGTGGCCGACTACGATGTGTCCAAGTCTGCCGGCTTCCCCTTCTCTCCGGTCACTGAAGAGATGAGCTATGAGGTGGTGCTCTCCACCGATCAGGTCATCAGCATCCGCCGCACCTGGCACATCAACAGCGGGGCGGCCTACCCCACCGTGTTTGAGCTGGGGGAGAACTTCGATCCCCAGACCGGCATCAAGCTGACCTTTACCGATTTCTTTACCGATGCCCAGGCCGTGCAGGACCGGGTGGTGAAGGCCTTCCTGGCCAGCCCGGAGCTGTCCGCCGGGAACTTTACCCAGGCGGCTGTGGCGGCGGCCTACCAGCCGGAACAGTTCTGCCTGACCTCCGACGGCTATGTGTTCTGGATCCAGGGCAACACCCTTACCGGCGTTCATTCCCCGGTGGAGGTCACCATTCCTTATGATACGCTGAAGGACGTGAGTATGTATGCAGCCCAATAAGCCTCTGGAAGGCCATACTTATCCCCTGCGCATTGAGGGCTACAGCAGCGACGGCGCCGGCGTGGCCCGGCTGGACGGCATGGTGGTGTTCGTCCAGGGGGGCGTCCGGGGGGAGCTGTGTCAGGTGCGGCTCACCCATGTGGGCCGTTCCGCCCTGTGGGGGGTGGTGCGGGAGGTCACCGAACCCTCCCCCGCCCGGATCACCCCCGACTGTCCCTATTACGACCGCTGCGGCGGCTGCGCCTTCCGTCATATCACCTACGCCGAGGAGCTGGAGGCCAAGCGCACCCGGGTGGAGGACTGCCTCCGCCGCCTGGGGGGCGCGGATATCCATGTGACGGAAATTTTGGGCGCCGCCCGGCCTGACCGCTACCGCAACAAGGCCCAGTTCCCCGTCTCCCCCGGCCCCCGCATTGGTTTCTACCAGTCCCGCACCCACAAGGTGGTGGATGTACGCGACTGCCGGCTCCAGAGCCAGGCGGCCTCCCGCCTGCGTGGAGCGGTAAAGGACTGGATGATGCAGTATTCCATCCCGGCTTATCATGAGAAGGCCCGCTCCGGCCTGGTGCGCCATGTGTATGTCCGCACCAACCGCCGGGGGGAGAGCCTGTGCTGCCTGCTGGTCAACGGCGTGGGGGTCCCCCGGGAGACCGAGCTGGTGCACGCCCTCCGGGCGGCCGAGCCGGGGCTGGTGGGCATCGTGCTGGGGGTCAACAAGAGCCATACCAACGTGATCTTGGGGGACGCCTACCGCACGCTTTGGGGACAGGACTTCCTGTCCGACACCCTGTGCGGCTCCGACTTCCGCCTGTCCGTCCCCTCCTTCTATCAGGTCAATCCCGACCAGACCGAGGTGCTCTACGGCAAGGCGGTGGAGCTGGCTCAGCTTACCGGTACCGAGACGGTGCTGGACCTGTACTGCGGCATCGGCACCATTTCCCTGGTGATGGCGCGGCAGGCCGGCATGGTGTGGGGGGCTGAGGTGGTGCCCCAGGCGGTGGACGACGCCATTGGGAACGCCCGCCGCAGCGGCATTGAAAACGCCCGGTTCCTGTGCGCCGACGCCGGCGAGGCCGCCCGGCAGCTGGCCCGGGAGGGGGTGCGCCCCGACGTGATCTGCGTGGACCCGCCCCGGAAGGGGCTGGCGGAGGATGTGGTGGCCACCATTGCCCAGATGGCTCCCCAGCGGGTGGTCTATGTGTCCTGCGACCCCGCCACCCTGGGCCGGGACGTGAAGCGGTTCGCGGCCCAGGGTTACCGACTGGACACCGCCACCGCCGTGGATCTCTTCCCACGCACCGTCCATGTGGAGACGGTAGTACTTTTGTCCAAACTCAATACTAAGCAGCATATAGAGGTGGAGTTGAATCTGGACGAGCTGGATTTAACGGCGGCGGAGAGCAAGGCCACCTATGAGGAAATTAAAGAGTATGTGCTGGAACATACAGGGCTGAAAGTCAGCCACCTTTATATCGCCCAGGTCAAACAGAAGTATGGCATTATCGAGCGGGAAAACTATAATAAACCGAAGTCTGAGAATTCCAGACAACCGAAATGCCCGCCGGAAAAGGAAGCGGCGATCACGGATGCTTTGAAGTTCTTTGGAATGGTTTGAGCCTCACCATGATGATTAGGCATAAAATTGTCCGTAGAATTTTCTGCGGGCAATTTTATTATGTTTGCACGGATACTGTTCGTACTTGCCTGGGGTAACCCCAGTATACTACAATCAAAACAAGAAAACCGGGGGTGAAGTAGCATGATGATTTATCTTCAAATGATAGATACTCCTGAAGATCGCTCAAAGTTTGAGCAAATCTACATGGAGTATCGAATCATGATGTTTCACATAGCAAATAGAATACTGACCAACGAACAGGATGCCGAAGATGCTGTGCATGAGGCGTTTTTGAAAATTGCTGAAAATATTGAAAAAATCGGTCAACCCAAGTGTCCAAAAACGCAGGGTTACATCGTTACAATAGTAGAGAATAAATCAATAGACTTTTATAGGAAACGCAACCGCCACCAAATCGTCGAGCTGGACGATGAGATGCAAGGCGTTCCGGCTGTTTATGAAGGAGAAAACACCTTGGCAGCCTGTATCCTGAAACTGCCTGCACGATATAGAGAGGTAATTTTACTCCGATACCATCAGGGTTACAGCGTAAAAGAAGTGGCGGCTATGCTTGGAATATCCCATGCTGCTGCATCCAAACTTGACCAGCGTGCCAAAAACAGATTGAAGGAACTGTACGAAAAGGAGGGCAAGCTATGATTACAGATGAAATGCTGAGAGCTGCTGCGTCAGAGGCAGATCAGGCAATTCTTGATTCCTTGCCCCTTCCGCAGGAGTGCGACCATCAGTTCTCCCCACAATTTGAACGCAAAATGAAGCGTGTTATCCGGCGAGGACGGCATCCTGGAGCCTACAAATTTCTTCGGACAGCAGCTTGTTTCCTGGTAGCGGTTGTTCTGACCGGTACAACATGGCTCACGGTAGATGCCGAGGCCAGAGGTGCCTTCTTTGCCTGGGTACGCCAGCAGTATGAAACTTTTGTGGAGTACCGCTTTGAGGGACCGGCACCGGACGAAGAAATGACCACCGATTTTGCTCCCACATGGTTGCCTGATGGATTTGAAGAAACCAATGTGCAGTCTGCGGGAGGCACTTCTATGCGGACTTATAGCAACAGTGATGGTCAGGTGATCCATTTCATGTACTCCGCCGGTGCAGACGCCACAAGCCTCTTTTTAGTCTCAGACCAGATGACCGCAGAGGAAGTGGCTGTGGGAACACAGAAAGCCGATTTTTACCAGGACGCTGACCCCAAAAATGCGAATGCTCTGGTATGGCATTCCGAATCCGGAGATATTCTGTTCTGCATTTCGGCGGCACTGCCCGAGAGTGAGATGGTGAAAATTGCAGAGAGCATTGAAAAAAGCACATAAAACAGGTAAATCGGAATTTAGGAAGGAAACCATAATGATGAACAAGCTTACAAGAGGAATTCTTAAATTTCTGGCACAAATCATTATCGTAACCATCCTACTGGTAGGGGTTCAAATAATAATGGATGGTATGTGGCTGCTCGGTTTGCCTGAAATGGATGAAGTTCAATCAGTGAGCGTTGCTTAACCCCAGGTTACCGAGAAAGTAAAAGAAGAAACCGACCCGGAAAAAATAGAGCTGGCACTTAAACTTACTGGCTTTCTCAAATATGACCCGTTCAAAAAAGCTGACAGCAGCCAGGAGCCGCTGATCTCCATTACATATCATTTGCAGGATGGCTCTAACCGGACCATCTCAGCAAATCGGAGTACAGTGTGGTGGAAAGATAAAGCCTACTGTCTCCGTGATCCGGATATGTTTATCAATTTGGCAGAGGGCATTTTCTTCTTGCCTGAGGTTCAGGCCGGATAATAGCCAATTACAAAACGAAAAGAGGGATTTCAATGAAAAGAAAATTTGTGGCTCTTATGGTTGCAATCGTTCTGTCCTTGACCAGTCTTACAGCTTGTGGTGCTAAAACGCCGCAGGACATCGTTTCTGAAGCATTGGACCTGGAAGTCTCAGGCGGCAGTGAGGTTTCCGCTTCCGACACCCACGGTGGATTTCATGGGGACGGAACCTCCTGCATTGTCCTTACGTTTCAGGACGATACCGTCTTGGAACAGATAAAGGCGAATGCGGATTGGCATTGCCTTCCTGTGGACGAGACTACTCAAATCCTCGTGTACGGCATTTCCGGTGAGGAGAATCACACGGCCTATCAAATTGGTCCCTATCTGGGCGACAGCAACGGCAACCCGCTGGTGCCGGAAGTCCAGAACGGGTACTATTTTCTGCTGGACCGGCAGGCCGAAGATGACGCAGCCGGAAAGGATATTCTGGAGCGGAACTCCTTCAACTTCACCTTTGGGCTTTACGATACCGACACCAATACCCTGTACTGCTGTGAGCTGGACACCTGATGTCTTTTTAATGTGAGGAATAAGCTACGAAGAAAATGATATTTGGGATGCTGATATTTTTGACAGGGGCACTTTCAGTTGCCATGATTTTAGCCGGATCAATGGCAAACGACTGGACGCTCAACGGGCAGCATTCCGCTCTTTGGAATATATCCCGATATGGCCTGCTTTCTGCACTGTATTTCTTTTTCGGTATGGCAATCCTTGGCCTGATTGTTGCTGTGTGGGGATTGATTGACCATAAGAGTTGATAAATGGACACCCATTCGGCTCAGCTATTAACAAATAGGAATTTAGGGAGGGATTATAATGTTAAGCGTGATTATTCAATATCTGTTATCGCCAGTTGTGTTTTTGCTGACATTCATTCTTCCTGTTGTATTTTACTTTGTCAATCGAAGATATGTTTGGTGTAGCATCCTTTTGGCTGTACTTATTGAACTAAGCATAAATTGGGGCAATTTCAATTACTATGAATCACGTGGTCTTATGATTCTCGTTACATTAGTGCAAGTTGCTGTAATGGCCATTATCACACTAATACTAAGAGCAGTTACTCCAAAAAGACAAAAGTAAATTCCTGTTTGTCGTGAGATTGAGGCGGAGAATAAAGCCATTATGTGAAGATACAAATATCCTGTAAAGCTCCCCTTGTGTGCGTGGCCTTTTGCAAGTATGACGGATCTTCGACAGCGTTTCATACATCGGGCAATCCGTACACCAAAACTCAAAAAGAGATTTACGGCGAGATTGAGCGATTTTCCAGTGATAACAATTTACAAATTACTTTGTATTCTGATATGTCGGAGGCTACATATCAGGAATACTTTGAAACCGAAGCGTAAAGGAGAATTGCCATGAGCCAATATGTATTTATAGCGGCAGACTGTCCCTTACCGGAAGTCAGACCGCCTCAAAGCTATCCACATCATTTTAATGTTGATATGGGGACAATCTATGACAGTGGTGCGGATAATGATTTTTATCTGCTACCATTTGATGATGTCGATATATACTGCAAGAGAAAATATGGTGTTTATCTTGAGCTGGACAGATATACCGAAGGCAGGGCAAAGAGGATCATCAGCTATATTAAATCTGCTCTCCGGCAAACTGACAGTGTGGAAGTATGGAATGTCTGGCTTCTGGGATATTGGGAATTTGATGATAGACCCTATGTCCATAAAAGAACGATTTCCATTGACGAGTTGACCGTGAATGAACTCAAAGAACTCATCGAAGCGGAGAACTGGAATAACAAAGATAAAAACCGTCCATCTTTTTATTGCCTGGAGTTGGTTTGATAATTGGGAGCTTTATTTTGAAGTTGCAGTTTTCTATTGATATGTGGAATAGGAGATGAGCTGTTTGAGCGGTTTTTCTATTGATGTGAGCGAATTCACCTGGATTTGCGGACCAGAAGATGACCCAGAAGATCTTTGCCTTCATGGCCATGTTACCGTGCAGATTTGCAATGCCAGGATGGAGTATGATGGAACCGTCAGCGCAACTGCACTTTATCTGCTGAAAACCTTGACTGAAGATAAGGTCATGTCAGAACACGATATTCAGATGGTTCCGTGCTGCGGTCATTTTTTAATTGCAAATAAGGATTTGTCACAGGTTACGATTTCAGGATGTGACAATGGGTTGGACTGGTCTGTCGTCCACGAAAATGGCGGAGTTCGGCTGATTCTCCCATCTGGTGAATCAGAATTGGTGTCCCTGCGTGACTATCAAGCAGAAGTGCTCCGCTTCGCAGACAAAGTAGAGAGCTACTATCAGTCCTGCAAACCGAAGAAGATTCCGGATGATGAATTCTCTAAAAATGGCTACATAGCATTCTGGAATGAGTGGAAATGGCGCTATACAGAAGCTGTCCATGGGGGCGGACATGAAAGAGATTTTGAGGAACGGCAGAATTTGGTTGAGTCTCTGACAGAATCAATCCAGAGACTTAGGCCTGCGTCTTTTACCCCGGAAAACATCGCCGAACATTGGTCGTTGGAGCTTGACAGAACGGAAAAGGGTAACAGCAAGTGGATAGCTTATATGTCCGACGCCCTAAAAACTGCACGGACTTTTGAAATCCACTGCTGGAATGAAGAAGCAGAGTGTATTGATCTGGCGCTTCGATATGGGAAACAGAAAGACACCGATTGGCGGTATGGAAAAATCATTGCCGGAAAAGTGACGCCAGATTTTACTGCATTTTTGCTTGGTCTGCCCAAGCCCACAGATACTGAGGTCTACAACAAAATGACGCCGTTTTTCACCATTGCGCTGGATAACGGATTTTGGTCTGCCCATTATGGAACAGAGCTGTCAAAAGAATAGTAGGGTCGATTATCCAGGCCCGTAGACACAGAGCCATACAGCATAAACAGGAAGCGGCGGTTTGGCTTAAAGTACTAAATTGCCGCTGTTTTTAGATTGCAACCACCAGTTGACATATAGTTGGTCGACTGCAACTGGAATTTTGAGTACAATACAGGTACAAGGAGGTGTTATATATGACTTTGGGTGAAAATATTAAAAACAGACGAGAGGAATTAAAGCTGTCGCAAGAATATGTAGCCGAACAGCTTGGTGTCAGCAGACAGGCTGTATCCAAGTGGGAAACAGGCCAGTCAGAGCCGACAGCGAGTAATCTTATCCAGTTGGCAGAAGTATTTGACATCAATCTCTCTGAACTTGTTGATCCCCATAAGAATGTCGAGGACGGATTGACCGCCGAAAAGGGGCGGGACCGGAAAAAGCCAAACCTTATTTTACGGGCAAACCTCATAAAAATTGCAATTATCGCACAGGTGGCGTTTATGTTCAACTGCACATCGGTAGTTTACCAGCTTCGTCATCCTGACTATCCGAACAAAGAACTTTATTATGGGGCGCTTATCTTTTCGCTTATCATGCTGCTACTCAGTTCCATATGGATGGCAACAAACCACCGCTATGAAGCGGATAAAATCCAGCGCCGTAAAAATGCAAATATCGAGTTGGGCTACTGCTGCATTCAACTTTTAGTTGGCTTGTTGACAATACGTTTTGGGATGGGACTTGTGGGTGCGCTCATTATGATGGTGATTTGCAGTGTCTATATCCTGTACATCAACCCCAAGTTTATGTCCCGTAAGCTGACAAAGTGAAATAAAGTAGAAGCCCAATGAGCGTCTGTATATTTGTAGTGGCAGACTGTCCCTGCAATATCACATTTTGTTTTATAGAAATTTATGCTATGGCGAACAAAAACCCCTCAGAATTCACCCTTTTATAGGGTGAATTCTGAGAGGTTTTTGTGTTTTCGGAGATTGTGAAATATACAAGGCGGAGCAGGCTTGTATAAACACAGGCGACGAAAACAAGGGGTATCCAAAGGGGATCTCCCCTTTGGCTCTGGGTTTCCAATAGGGGCGAGCAGCACCCCTGTTGGCACACGACTTTGCTGGCAAAGTATAGTGTGTTATACCTTTGCTTCCGACTGACGCTGCAAAGGGATTGGCTGCGGTATCTGCTATGTGGGCAGATAGCGGTTGACAAGCACTTTTCGGCGGCAGTAGGACAGGCGGATTTTGTACGGTCACGGACGAAATCAGGATTTGCTCACAGGGCAAAATCCGCCTGGCCGGAAAAGGAAGCAGAGGTATATAAAAGCTCTCGTCCCAGCGCAGCGGCAGAGTCCTCGTCAGTCCGTTTCCCCCTTGGATTTCTCACGGTTCTTATAGACATTATATTGGTTCTTGCACCGTGGGCTGCAAAAGGCGGCGTTGGACCGGCTGCCCAAAAACACCTTCTGGCAATGTTTGCACAGGCGCAGGGGCTGCTCATCGTCCACCAGCATGAAGCTGAACATCATCTGGATACCCAGCAGCAGGGAGTGAAAATCCCAGTAGATGGTGGGCTTATCCAGTAGTTCGATGTGGTAGCTGGGGGCGATCCCGCCGAATACAGCCATGGCTTTGCGGTACAGCCCCCGGGTGTCCTCATCAATGGAGTCGTAGTCATTGTAGTACAAGATGGATGTGGTCAGGGTGAACGCCCAATCCTTGAACTGCTGGGTGACCCAGTCGTAAGGCTCTGCATATGCCCGCTGGAAGCTCATATTCTTGGCCATCGGCTCGTCCATGAAGGTCATGGTCAGGGCAATCATACTCCGGTCGCCGGACACATTCCATGTGGATTCAATGCCCTTCTTCACCACATCCAGCTGGTCGAAGGGGTAAAAGAGGGACAGATATTGGTCTGTTGCCATGGATTCTTCCTTGATGAAGTGGTTTTTCGGCAGGTACACCGCCTCGTACTCCATAAAGGTCGGCGTGGTGGGCAAGGCGGTCATCAGCCCCAGCAGGCCGTACCGGGTGACAAATTCCAGTACTGCCTTTTCCACTTCTGCTTCCGGCTTGCGCCCCATCAGCAGCATCCCCACATTCAGCGCATCCAGCACAATGTCGGGGGCTTCTTTCAAAGGATTGTAGACATCCGGCTTTGCGTTTTTGCCGGGGGTGATGTACCGCTTGCCGTCCCCGGCTGTTTTCATCTCGTAATGGTCGTACCGCACCCAATGGGAACGGGACTGCTCAAATAAATTTTTCATCATACACGCCCTCTCTGTTCCATCGTCCCTGTCATCAGGGGCGGTTTTTCTTTTTTCTGCGCTTGGTCTTGTTCTCCCGCCGGATCACGGCATCCTTGCCCTGTTTCTTTGCGATTTTTGAGTATTCCTCTAAAAACCGACGCTCCCGCAAGGTTAGGCCGTTTTCCGGCTTGCTGCACAGATGGTCATACATCTGGCGCTGCAATTTTTTATGGATGGTTTTCCGCAGCTTGCGGATGTTGCGGTCAGACTGCCCACGAATGGCGGCAAGACGGGCGGTGCTGTACAGCCGCAAAGAGAGAAAATACAGGACTTCCTTGTGTTCCTCGCTGAGATTTTCGATCATGCCGGAGATAAAAGGGTCGGCACTCAGCTGGTGCATCTCATAGGGGCAGTCAAATAGGACGTCCAAAAAATTCCCGGCCATCAGCTGCCGGTATGCAGGGGTGTTCATCCATCGGGGGATGAGCTTTGGCTCCGGCACCGCCTGATATTCCAGCGGCACATCCCCACGGAGGTTTTCGTGGTCCCGCTCCCGGCGCTCCCGGTTCCGGTCCAGCTTGTCCCATTCGTCCACGACCACCCGGAAATCGCTTTCGGTGCGGGCCGCTTCCTCCAGCCGACGCATGGCTTCCGCCCGGATCTCCCGTTTCAGTCGCTTTTCGCTGACCGGAGCCGCTTCTTCTTCCTCAGTCTCCAGCTCGGCATCATAATCAACGGGATGCTCGTCCTGCTCCAGCTCGCTTTCCAGCTCTGCCAGGCGTTCTTCCGCAAGGGCCTGTTCCAGCGTTTCCCCCGCCGATCCGGCGGCTACGTCCTCATCCCATTCGGTGAAGCCATCTTCGGTATCCAGAAGCTCGTCATCTGTGAGATACGTCATGACTCCACCCCCTTCAAAATTTTTTTATGATTTTTCAAAAAATGGTTCCGTTTTACACCCGGGATTTCTCCTATTAGTGAAAGGATAATCTGAAAGCAGATTACTTTTTTCGGAACTGTACCAACATTATACAACAGCTGCGCCGGAAGCGCAAGAAAGAGAGGCTCTATGGAAAAAACGGCATCCGATCATTTTTCAGAGGGGAGGGAGCGAAAATGACGCTATTTGAACTGGTGAAGCAAACGATTCTGGTGCGAGATGCAGCGGAACATTACGGCTTGCAGGTCAACCGCAGTGGGATGTGCCGCTGCCCATTCCACGATGACCGGCACCCCAGCATGAAGCTGAATGAAAAGTATTTTTACTGCTTCGGCTGCGGGGCCACCGGCGATGTGATCGACCTTGTGGCAAGGCTCTTTGGTTTGAGCAGCTTCGAGGCGGCACAAAAGCTGGCACAGGATTTCGGGATTGACCCGGATAACCCCCCGGCGGCCATTGCTCTACCCAAGCCGAAACGTTCCCTGCTGTCGGCATACCGGCAGGAGGAAGGTCGCTGTCTGCGGGTGCTATGCGATTATCTGCATCTTTTAGAACGCTGGATGGTGCAGTACGCACCCAAGACACCCGAAGATGCTTTGGATGACCGGTTTGTGGAAGCCTGTCAGATGCTGGACTATGTGGAGTATCTGGCAGATTTGCTCATTGCCGCCGAACTGGAACAGCGGGTAAGAATCGTAGAAATGTTGAACAAGGATGGCCTGATCACCAGTTTGGAGGACCGGTTAAAGAGATTGGAAAAGGAGGAAGTCACCCATGAAGAAAAACAAGCAGCCTGACGGGATGCCCGTCTGGTTCGATGGAAAAAACATCAACGAAGCCCTGTTTTGTGAGGAGTTCTTGCAGACGCACAAGATTCTCTTCACAAACGGGGCTTTTTTCACGCCTGAAGGCCGTGTGACCGATGAGCTACCCCTGCGGGGAGAGATTTTTGAGGAGCTGAAATGCTGTGCGGTCAGCAATATTCCCCGTAAAATCAGCAACATCGTGGAACTGATGAAGCTGGCGGCGCTGGCAGAGGATTTTCCTCCGGAGGCGGACCGGATTCATCTCTCCAACGGGACGCTTTTTCTGGACGGGAGGTTTGTGGAGGGAAAACCTGAAATCGTCCGCAACCGGTTCCCTGTGGCCTACAATCCCAGGGCATCCAAACCCGTTCTCTGGCTGAAATTTCTGGATGGTCTGCTCTACCCGGAGGACACCCCCACCTTGCAGGAATATATCGGCTACTGCCTGATTCCCAGCAACAAGGGTCAGCGGATGATGGTCATCAAGGGCAACGGCGGTGAGGGCAAGAGTCAGATCGGGGCTGTGCTGGGAGCTTTGTTCGGCTCCAACATGAAGGACGGCAGCATTGGGAAAATATCGGAGAACCGATTTGCCCGTGCGGACCTGGAGCATATCCTCCTGTGTGTGGACGACGATATGCGGATGGAGGCCCTGCGCCAGACCAACTATGTCAAGTCCATCGTCACCGCCCAGGGCAAGATGGATTTGGAACGCAAGGGCAAGCAAAGCTATCAGGGATGGATGTGCGCCCGGCTGCTGGCCTTCTCCAACGGCGATTTGCAGGCACTGTTTGACCGGAGCGACAGCTTTTACCGCCGCCAGTTGGTGCTGACCACCAGGGACAAGCCTGCCGGACGTGTGGATGATCCTGACCTGGCCGAGAAGATGAAAGCCGAGGTGGAGGGCATTCTGCTGTGGGCTTTTGAGGGATTGCAGCGGCTGGCCGCCAACAACTTCAAATTCACCGAAAGTGACCGCACCAGAGAAAACCGGGAAGCAGTCAAACGGGACAACAACAATGTGTATGACTTTTTGGATTCTGACGGATATGTTCGCCTGAAAGCCAATCTGTCCGCCAGTTCCAAAGAGCTGTATGAGGCGTACCAGATTTACTGCACCGAAAATAATCTGCCCGCTCTGAAACCCCGCAGCTTCAGCGAAGCCCTGATCGACTGCCAGAGCCGCTATAATCTGGAATACTGCAACAATGTGACCAATGCTGCCGGACGGCGGGTGCGTGGCTTTCTGGGAATCGAGGTATTGGTGAGAAATCATATATCAGTGTTTTCTGGTGATTCGATGCGTACGTACGTACCGGAAGATGTGCCGGAGGAATGGCGGCGCTGAACCGTGTACGTACGTACACTTTGATTGACCGTTGTTCTCCCTTTTATAGCAATTCGACGGCTATACCAGTCAGAATCACCGGTCAAATCCCCATGTTAAATCAAGGCAAGTGGGAATCGCAAAGTAATTGACGGTTGGAAGGAATCATTTTGCGAAACCGTGCTTCTCGCCCCGGTGAACCGGGTGCTTGGAATCATGGGAAAATACACGGTTTCAAGCCAAGTCACACGGAACGGAAAGGTCGGAAAGTGCGACCTATGAATAGGACATCACACCAGCAATTCTGAACGGATTCAGTGACAGTAGAATTTTTCATGAAACAGCGAAGCGGTTATGCCAGAGGGCGTACCGGCTTCGTTTTCTTATTAAGTAAATTTAGGAGGATTTTTGATTATGACGGTACGCAACGAGATTAAGGCGCAGATCGTCCGGGCGGGATACACCATGCAAGAGGTAGTTGACCTGCTCCATGAAGAATACGACTGGTCGGACTGTGTTTCCAACCTGTCGGCCAAGCTCCAGCGGGAATCTATTCGCTACAAGGAGGTCGTGGAGCTGGCCGACGTGCTGGGCTATGACCTGATCTGGCAGAAACGGAGGGACAGAGTATGAGCAAGCCGCAGTATGCCATTCTCCGCTTTGCCAAGTACAAAGGGCCAGAGATCGGGAACATTGAAGCCCACAACGAGCGCACCAAAGAGAAATACGCCAGCAATCCCGATGTGGACATCAGCAGGAGCAAGTATAATTTCCATCTGATCGAGCCGCAGCGGAAATATCGAGCAGAGGCGGAACGCCAAATCAAAGAAGCTGGCTGCCGCACCAGGTCGGACAGCGTCCGGTTGGTAGAAGCCCTCGTGACCGCTTCGCCGGAGTTCTTTCAGAAAATGAAGAAATCCGAGATCAAAGCCTATTTTCAAGAGGCGCTGGCCTTTATTCAGCAAAACCAAGCCCCCAAAACGATTGTATCCGCTGTGGTGCATATGGACGAGAAAACGCCTCATATGCACCTTTGTTTTGTCCCGTTGACTGCGGATGGCAGGCTCTGCGCCAAGGAAATCCTGGGCAACAAGAAAAAGCTGTCCCAGTGGCAGGACAAGTTCTGGGAACACATGGTGCGGAAATATCCCGACCTGGAGCGTGGCCAAAACGCCAGTCAAACCGGCCGTGACCATATCCCGCCCAGAGTGTTTAAGGAAATGACCCGACTGACCAAGCAGAAAGCCAAGCTGGAGGAACTCCTGGCTGGGATCGGGGCGTTTAATGCTAAAAGCAGAGCTGCTGAGATTACAGCTCTGCTGGATCAGTATATCCCGGCTGTGGAGAAGATGCACAGCAACATGAAGAAGTATCAGGCGGCATTCACAGAAACCACCGTCGAAAACAAAAAGCTGAAACAGAAAAATGAACAGCTGGAGCAGTCTTTGGAGAAAGCGACCCAGCAAAGCACCTTGAAACAGCTGGCCGATGCCAAGTTGCGGCGGGACTATGCAGACGCTGTGGCGGTTCTGGATCGAATTCCTAAAGAGGTACTCGCAGAGTACATGCACAGCCCGGATAAATGGAGGACAAATGCCTATGAAAGATGAGTGGAACGGCTTCGCCGTTTTACTGGCAAATCTGATTGAAAAATATGCTGTGGAATTGGACATTGACTCTATGCCTGATCCGATTTTTGCCAACAGAGAAAAAGAAAAATGCGATGCAGATGAAAATGCACACGAGAAATACATTGAAGATTCAAAAGCAGCGTGATATAATAATCGTGAGTTAAGTGTCCAAACTTTTTCTGGAGAGCGATACGCTTTCCAGAAAATACATAAGGTTTTACAAACCAATATGAATGAGGAAATGAGATGGCAAAAGAAAAGATAAAAGTTTATACCTATACCAGAGTATCTACCGCCATGCAGATTGACGGCTATTCGCTGGACGCCCAAAAAGCCCGCATGAAATCCTTTGCTGAATTCAATGAGTATGAGATTGCCCACGAATACGAGGATGCCGGGAAGTCTGGTAAATCCATTGAAGGCAGAATCCAGTTCAACCAGATGATGGAGGACATCAAAAGCGGCAAGGATGGCGTCTCCTATGTGCTGGTATTCAAGCTCTCCCGTTTCGGGAGAAATGCTGCGGATGTGCTTTCCACCTTACAGGTCATGCAGGATTTTGGTGTGAATCTGATCTGCGTGGAGGATGGTATCGACAGCTCCAAAGATGCTGGAAAATTGATGATCTCCGTTTTGTCGGCGGTGGCGGAGATTGAGCGTGAAAATATTCGTGTCCAAACCATGGAAGGCCGCATCCAAAAGGCCAGAGAGGGCAAGTGGAACGGCGGATTTGCGCCGTATGGCTACAAGCTGGAAAATGGAATGCTTCTGATTAACGAGGAAGAGGCGGTTGCCATCCGCACCATTTTTGATCAATATGTTCATACAAATATGGGTGCAACTGGAGTGGCAAAATATCTGGAGCAACACGGCATTCACAAAATTCAGCGTCAAAACGGGAAAAATCCCCTGTTTGATGCCTCCCTTATCCGCAGAATTCTGAAAAACCCAGTCTATTGCGGGAAGATTTCCTATGGCAGGCGTAAAACGGAAAAGGTGCATGGAACCAGAAACGAGTACCGCTTGGTGGAACAGGAAAACTATCTGCTGGTGGATGGGCTGCATGAGGGTATCGTATCTGAGGATCTCTGGCATGAAGCGCAGGTAAAGCTCCTGGCACAGGCAAAAAAGTATGAGCGTGTCAACCCTGGTAAGGACACAAAGGTTCATCTTCTTTCCGGCATCCTGAAATGCCCTGTTTGTGGTGCCGGCATGTACGGAAACAAAAGTGTCAAGTACAAGTCAGATGGTACAAAGTATAAGGATTTCTTTTATTATGGCTGCAAACACCGCAGTATGACCCGTGGTCATAAATGCGACTATAGCAAGCAGGTCAATGAGGAATTGTTGGACAGCGCAGTTGCAGAAGTCATCGTGAAATTGGTCAGCAATCCGAGGTTTGCTGGCATCATGCAGAAAAAAATCAATATGAAAGTTGATACCGCTGCTATCGAGCAGGAAATTGCCAACTACGAAAAGCAACTGAGGCAGAACTATTCGATAAAGGCAAGGCTGATGGAAGAAATAGATTCTCTCGATCCGGACGACAGGCATTACCTTAAGCGTAAAACAGACCTTGATGATCGCCTTTACAAGATGTATGATAAAATCGAAGATACGGAGAACTTGTTGATTGCGGCCAGAGCAAAGAAAATGGCGATTGAAGCTGAGAAGCTGACCGGCGACAATATCTACAAGGTGCTGATTTATTTTGATAAGCTGTACGCCAGGATGGACGAGCAGGAGCGGCGGCAGCTTATGGAGGCACTGATCTCTGAGGTTCAGATTTTCGAGGAACGTCAGCCCAATGGACAATGGCTGAAATCCATTAAGTTCAAGCTGCCCATTATTGAAGAAAACATGAGTCTGAGTTTGGACAATGATTCACATGTCGAGACCGCCGCCCGGCTCATCCGGGAGGTATAACAAAAGTTCCTCTGAGCAAGGGGGGCGGCGCCTGCCGCCCTCTTGCCTTTTGTCTCTAAACCGTGTACAATCCTCTTGCGGCTCTGGCCGCATTCGTTTACTTTTTATGTTTTGGAGGGATCTGTCATGCGTCTGGCCCGACCGGTGGGCGATATTACCCAGGGCTCTATCTGGAGGCAGCTTCTGGCGCTCTTCTTTCCCCTGTGGTTCGGCACCTTCTTCCAACAGCTGTACAACACGGTGGACACGGTGGTGGTGGGCCGGTTTGTGGGCAAGGTTGCCCTGGCCGCCGTGGGCTCCACCGGCGTCATCGTCAACCTGACGGTGGGCATCTTCACCGGTCTGGCCGCCGGAGCGGTGGTGGTCATCGCCCAGCGCTACGGTGCACGGATGGGGGAGGAGGTCCACAAGAGCGTCCACACCGCCATGCTGTTGTCGGTCATCATCGGCGCCGTCTTTATGGTGGTGGGCTTTGTGCTGACGCCCTGGGCCCTGCGGGCTATGGACACCACCGCCGACGCCCTGCCCGGGGCCATCCTGTACCAGAGAATTTATTTCCTGGGCATGATCCCCAATGTGATCTATAACATGGGCACCGGCGTGCTCCGGGCGGTGGGCGACTCCAAACGCCCCCTGTACTTCCTCATTGCCGCATCCCTGTGCAACATCGTACTGGACATCCTGCTGGTGGTGGTCATCCCCCTGGAGGTGCTGGGTGTGGCCATTGCCACCGTGGCTTCCCAGGCGCTGTCGGCGGTGCTGGTGGTCATCTCCCTCATGCGCTCCCAGGGCGCGCCCTTCCAGCTCTTCCCCACCGAGCTCAAACTCCACCGGCGGCCCATGTCCGCCATGATGAAGGTAGGTGTGCCCACCGCCCTCCAGTCGGTGATGTACTCCGCCTCCAACATCGTCATTCAATCCTTCATCAACTCTTTTGATACCGACGCGGTGGCCGCCTGGACGGCCTACGGCAAGATGGACATCCTGTTCTGGATGACCATTACCGCTCTGTCCCAGGCCCTTACCACCTTTGCCGGGCAGAATTACGGGGCGGGCAAATACGACCGGCTGAAAAAGAGCGTGAAGATCTCGGTGGGCATGAGCGCCATCATCACCATTGCCATGAGCGCTCTGCTGGTGCTGCTGGCCAGGCCCATCCTGTCCATCTTTACCCCAGATCCCGACGTGCTGGAGATCGGCGTGGAGATGGTGCTCTTTCTGACCCCCTGCTACATTACCTATATTCTGGTGGAACTGCTGCCCGGCGCCATCCGGGGCGCGGGCAAATCTCTGGTGCCCATGCTCATCTCGGTCTTCGGCGTGTGCGGCCTGCGTCTGGTATGGCTCTTCCTGGTGGTGCCCCGATATCATACCATCGTCATGGTGGAGGCCAGCTACCCCATCACCTGGCTCACCACCTCGGTGGCCCTGCTGATCTACTACAAATTCGGCAAGTGGCTGAAGGAACCGGAGGCTGCTTTACACCCCTGAAAAAAGCAAAAAAAGACCCCAAATTTTCCGAATGAATCCTTTACAATGGGGCCAGACTATGATAAAATACCTAGGTCTGTGAACAGACGGTATTTACCCCGGACTTCGTCTCCCGGCTTACACCGGCCGGTCACGCAGCCCGCGGGCACATTTTTTGAAAGGTGGAACCTAACCATGATCCGTAAGGACGAAAAAACTGCTGTTATCGAAGCCAACCGCACTCATCCCACTGACACCGGCTCTCCCGAGGTGCAGATCGCCATTCTGACCGCCCGCATCCAGGAGCTGACCGAGCACCTGAAGATCCACAAGCACGACAACCACAGCCGCCGCGGCCTGCTGAAGATGGTCGGTAAGCGCCGCAAGATGCTGGACTACCTGATGGCCAAGGACATCGAGCGCTATCGTGCCATCATTGCCAAGCTGGGCATCCGTAAGTAAGAACCAAGCGTGGAGCGCCCGTGAGCAGGGCAACAGCGAAACACGCAGACCGAAAAACAGGTCGGGCGAAGCCCGGCGGCATTTTCGGCGGAGTGTTGAGCAGTTGGCCGTCGCGGAGGGCGCGCAGCGTGATGGAAGCGTGACACCAAGCGCGGAGCACCCGGAAACGAGGCGCGCAGCGTGACAACAACGAAACAGGGGTGGCGCGGACCTCCGTGCCACCCCTTCTTCCCACTCCTCAGAGCGTACTTTTAGCAGTTGAATCTGGGCCTGACGGCCTGCGGACCCGGATTCAAGTGCTAAAAGAGTCAGGCTCTGGCGGGTGGGGAAACACCAATGAAAAGGAGGATTTTCCCCATGTCAACCGTGATCAAGCACAAGGAATTCACCAACCGTCATGTGTACAAGACTGAGGTGGCGGGCCGTCCCCTGACCATCGAGGTGGGCAAGGTGGCCGAGCTGGCCGCTGCCTCCGCCATGGTGACCTACGGCGAGACCACCGTTATGGTGGCTGTTACTGTGTCCCCCCGTCCCCGGGACGGCGTGGACTTCTTCCCTCTGAGCGTGGACTTTGAGGAGAAGCTGTACGCTGTGGGCCGCATCCCCGGATCCTTCATGCGCCGTGAGGGTCAGCCCTCGCTGCCCGCCGTGCTGGCCAGCCGTGTCATCGACCGGTCCATCCGGCCCCTGTTCCCCTACGACTTCCGCAACGACGTGGTGGTCACCGCCACCGTCATGAGCGTGGACCGGGACTGCTCTCCCGAGGTCACCGCCATGATCGGCGTGTCCGCCTGCCTGGCCTTCTCCCCCATTCCCTGGGCCGGCCCCATCGGCTGCCTGGAGGTGGGCTATGTGGACGGCCAGATCGTCTTCAACCCCACTAATGAGCAGAAGCACGCTTCCCAGCTGGATCTGACCGTGGCCGCCACCGACAAGAAGGTCATCATGATCGAGGCCGGCGCCAAGGAGCTGCCCGACGACATTATGTATGACGCCATCATCAAGGCCCACGAGGAGATCCGCGCCCAGGTGGCCTTCATCAACCAGATCGTGGCCGAGATCGGCAAGGAGAAGATGACCTACGATCACGCCGACTTCGATCAGGAGCTGTTTGACAAGATCGTGGAGGCCACCATGGACGAGGCCAAGGCCGCCATGGACACCGACGACAAGAACATCCGTGAGGAGCGCTGGAACGCCCTCATCGAGCATTGGCATGAGCTCTTCCTGGAGGACTATCCCGAGATGGACAAGTACCTGGAGGAGATCACCTACAAGTTCCAGAAGAAGATCGTCAAGGCCTGGCTGCTGGAAGGCCACCGTGTGGACGGCCGCGCCAAGAACGAGATCCGTCCCCTGGCCGCCGAGGTGGGCGTGCTGCCCCGCGTCCACGGCTCCGGCCTGTTCACCCGCGGTCAGACCCAGGTCCTGTCCGTGTGTACCCTGAACACCCTCTCCGCCGCCCAGAAGCTGGACACCATCTGGGAGGAAGAGGAGAGACGGTATATGCACCACTACAACTTCCCCTCCTACTCCGTGGGCGAGGCCCGTGCCGCCCGCTCCACCAACCGGCGTGAGAAGGGCCACGGCGCTCTGGCCGAGCGGGCTCTGGAGCCCGTCATTCCCCCTGTGGAGGAGTTCCCCTACGCCATCCGCGTGGTGTCCGAGGTCCTCTCTTCCAACGGCTCCACCTCTCAGGGCTCCATCTGCGGCTCCACTCTGGCCCTGATGGACGCCGGCGTGCCCATCTCCGCCCCCGTGGCCGGCATCTCCTGCGGCCTGATCCAGGACGACGACGGCGGCTTCACCACTTTCATCGACATCCAGGGCGTGGAGGACTTCCACGGCGAGATGGACTTCAAGGTGGCCGGCACCAAGGCCGGTATCACCGCCATCCAGATGGACATCAAGAACGACGGCCTGTCCCATGAGATCATCAAGGAAGCCCTGGAGATCACCAAGGACGCCCGTTACGCCATTCTGGACGAGATCATGCTGCCCTGCATCTCCAAGCCCCGTGAGGATGTGGCCGACACCGCTCCCAAGATGGTGAAGATGAAGATCGACGTGGACAAGATCCGCGAGGTCATCGGCTCCGGCGGCAAGGTGATCCAGAAGATCTGCGCCGACACCGGCGCCAAGATCGACATCGAGGACGACGGCACCATCTACATTGCCGGTACCGACAAGGCCTCCTGCGACGCCGCCAAGAAGACCATCGAGACCATCGTGTTCGTGCCCGAGGTGGGCCAGCTGTACTACGGCAAGGTGGTCCGCATCCTGCAGTTCGGCGCCTTCGTGGAGCTGGCTCCCGGCAAGGACGGCATGGTCCACATCTCCAAGCTGGCCGAGCGCCGGGTGGAGAAGGTGGAGGATGTGGTCAACATCGGCGATATGATCTGGGTCAAGGTCACCGATATCGACGAGAAGGGCCGTGTCAACCTGTCCTACCGCGATGCCCTCCGGGAGATCAAGGCCAAGAAAGAGGCCGGCGAGCCCATTAAGTAATTCCAGATAGCAAAAAATCCCCGCTGCCATTGGCAGCGGGGATTTTTTGTTTCCAAACGAGGCGTCAGGGATGCCGTATCCCATACGTAGGGGCCGATGCCCTCATCGGCCCGTCCGTTACTCCTGCTTCAGCAGGTCCATAAACTCCTCGCCGGTGATGGTCTCCTTCTCCAGCAGGTAGCCCGCCAGTTTCCGCAGCTGGTCCTCGTGGTTACGCAGCAGGGCCAGGGCCTTCTGGTGGGCCGCCTTCACGGTGGCAATCACCTGCCGGTCGATCTCGGCCGCCGTCTCGGCGGAGCAGGCCAGGGAGGTGTCGCCGCCCAGGTATTGGTTGCTCACCGTCTCCAGAGCCACCATGTCGAACTGCTCCGTCATGCCGAATCGGGTGATCATGGCCCGGGCCAGCTTGGTGGCCTGCTCAATGTCGTTGGAGGCGCCGGTGGTAATGTTGTCCGCGCCGAAGATCAGCTCCTCGGCGGCCCGGCCGCCGGTGAGGGTGGCGATCTTGTTCACCAGCTCCGCACGGCTCATGAGGTTGCGCTCCCCCTCGTCCACCTGCATGGTGTAGCCCAGAGCCCCCGAGGTGCGGGGGATGATGGTGATCTTGGTCACCGGGGCGGAGTGGGTCTGGAGGGCGGCCACCAGGGCGTGGCCCACCTCGTGGAAAGACACCAGCTGCTTCTCCTGGGGGGAGATGACGGCATTCTTCCGCTGGGCCCCGGCGATGACGGTCTCCACGCTCTCCTCCAGGTCGGCCTGGGTCACAGCCTTGCGGCCCTGCCGCACCGCCCGGAGGGCGGCCTCGTTGACGATGTTGGCCAGCTCCGCGCCGGAGGCGCCGGCGGTGGCCCGGGCAATGGCGCTCCAGTCCACGTCGGCGTCGATATGGACGTGTTTTCCGTGGACCTTCAGGATGGCCACACGGCCCTGGAGGTCGGGCAGCTCCACCCGCACCCGCCGGTCGAACCGGCCGGGCCGCATGAGGGCGGGGTCCAGACTCTCGGGGCGGTTGGTGGCGGCCAGCAGCACCACGCCCCGGCTGGAGTCGAAGCCGTCCATTTCGGCCAGCAGCTGGTTCAGGGTCTGCTCCCGCTCATCGTTGCCGCCATAGCCGCCGGTGTCACGCTTCTTGCCGATGGCGTCGATCTCGTCGATGAACACGATGCAGGGGGCCTTCTCCCCCGCCTGCTTGAACAGGTCCCGCACCTTGGCGGCGCCCATGCCCACGAACATCTCCACAAACTCCGAGCCGGAGATGGAGAAGAAGGGCACCTTGGCCTCTCCCGCCACCGCCTTGGCCAGCAGGGTCTTGCCGGTACCGGGAGGGCCCACCAGCAGCACGCCCTTGGGCAGCCTGGCGCCGATCTCGGCGTACTTGTCCGGCTCATGGAGGAAGTCCACCACCTCCATCAGGGCGTCCTTGGCCTCATCCTGGCCCGCCACATCGGCAAAGGACACGCCGGTGGAGGCCTCCTCCACATAGACCTTGGCGCCCGACTTGCCAAAGGTCATGGCATTGTTCATGCCGCCGGGCAGGTTGTTGCCCATCCGCTTCATCATAAAGCGGGAGATCAGCTGTCCAATGAGAATAAAGAAGAAAATGGGCAGGATCCAGCTGACCAGAAAGGCGAAAATGGGATTGGCCTGGGTGGGGATCTCGGCGCTGAACACGATATCGGGGTCCTCCCGCAGCTGGTTCAGCAGCCGCTGGCCGTCGTCCGGCCAGATGCCGGTTTTGTAATAGCTCAGCTTTCCGGCATCATCGGCGGCGGTAAAGACGATCTGCCGGCTGTCCTCATCCAGGGCCACTTCTTTTACCTGATCGTCGTCCACCATGGTGAGAAACTGGCTGTAGGGCACCTCGATCACCTGCCGCTCCAGCACCGAGGGGAAGAAGAAGGCGTTGAGGAGCATCAGGGCCACCAGGGCCAGGGCATAGTAGAAAATCAGCGGTTTTTTGGGTGGGCTGGGAGTCTTCCCGTCCTCTTTGACCTCTTGCATATTAAAATCCTCCAAAATACGAACAATATTTTCTGTACTAAATAAATAATAGAGTTTTGAGTCCTAAAGTCAAGAGGATTCCACAAGGTTTTACACATTATTCATATCCAGTGTGGAAAAGTTCAGGGCGCTGCCTGTTGGCAGCGCCCTGAATGCGACAAAATTCGACCGCTTCCCCGGCCTATACTGGGGAAAAAGGGGGGACTGGGTATGACCATACGGGAACAGACCTGCTGCTTCACCGGACACCGGGACATTCCGTCCACACAGCGGCAGGCGCTGGTGGAAAACCTGGAGGGGACGGTGCGGCAGCTCATCGCACGGGGCGTGCGGTACTTCGGCGCGGGAGGGGCTTTAGGGTTTGATACTCTTGCGGCTCAGACCGTGCTGGGTCTGGCGGGGGAGTTCCCTCACATCCGGCTCATTCTGGTGCTGCCCTGCCCCGACCAGACCAGAGGCTGGAGGGAGGCGGATGTGGCGGAGTATGAGCGTATCAAAGCCGCCGCCCACAAGGTGGTGTACACCGCCCAGCGGTACACGCCGGGATGTATGCACAAACGCAACCGCCATCTGGTGGATCACAGCACAGTATGCGTGGCCTACTGCACCCGGGATACCGGCGGCACCGCCTACACGGTCAACTACGCCCGGCAGCAGGGGCTGGAGGTGCGATTGTTGACCCCCTGACCTTCCCACCACAGGGGGGAAGGTGGCCCGCAGGGCCGGATGAGGGGGACTGGGCCGACCTCAATAGCCGTTGACCAGCGCGTCCAGCACCTGGGCGGCCACGGAACCGGCCACGTCAGCGCCCGAGCCGCCGTTCTCCACCAGCACCACAAAGGCGTAGGGAGCGTCCTCGTTGCGGAGGAAGCCGCTGAACCAGGCGTGAGGAGCCTTGCCGCCCCCCACCTCGGCGGTGCCGCTCTTGGCGCAGATGTCCATATTGGGGAACCGGCCGGAGCCGTAAGCGTCGATGACGTTGCGGGACATGATGTCCGCCAGGGTGGCGGCGGTGGAGGACTCAATGAGGGTGCCCGTCTTGCTGGTCCACTGGGGCAGAGCGGGCAGACCCAGGGGATTTTCCACCTTGAGGATGAGCCGGGGCACGGCGGCTTTGCCGCCGTTGGCGATGGCTCCCATGTAGGTCATAATGGCGCAGGGGTTGGCCAGGTCGTTGTACTGGCCCACACCGGCCCAGGCCAGCTGGCCGGTGGTGCCGGTGAAGTCAAACCGCCCGGCGGCGGAAGTGAGGCCGCTGACCTTATAGGAGGAGGTGAGCCCCGCCTTCTCGGTATAGCTCTGCATGACCTCCGGCCCCAGTTCGGCGGCCAGCTGGCCGAACACTCCGTTGCAGGAGTTGGCCAGGGCGTCATAGATGTCCATCTCTCCGTGGACCCGGGGGCAGGTGATAGCCTCGCCCCCCACCTCGGTGGAGCCGGTACAGGTCCATCTCCGGTCAAAGAGGTCGGGGATGTTTTCAATGGCGGCGGCTAGAGTCACCGTCTTGAATACCGAGCCCGGCGGGAAGGTGCCCGACAGGAACCGGTTGAGGTACACGCCGTCATAGGCAGGATTGTCCTCCACATCTGCCGGCGGGTCCAGAGGGTCGTAGGTGGGGGAGGACACCATGCACAAAATCTCCCCGGTCTTATAGTTGTACACCCCCACCGCCCCCTTGCGGCCTCCCAGGGCCTGGAGGGCGGTGTAGTTGAGCCGGGCGTCCAGGGTGAGGTACAGATCGTTGCCGTTGCCCAGGGGGGAGTAGGCCCCGGTGAACAGATTATAGCCGGAAAGCTGGCTTGCAAAGGCGGTGAGGGCGCCGGTACCGATCTTGCCCTGGGCGTCACCCACGGCGTGGAGGGTGGCCTTGCGAACGGTGGCGTTTTCGTAGTAGTGGCGTTTCCCCGCCTCGTCGGCCCAGCTGAGCACATCCCCGTCCCGGTCCAGCACCCGGCCCACCGAGAGCTGGCCCTGGCTGTTGTACAGGTGGCGGTTGGCGGCAAAGGAGGCCCAGCGGTTGCCGTAGAGCACATAGCGCACCACATAGAGGCCCAGCCCCAGAATCAGGGCGGCGGCCAGGATCAGGCAGAGGAAGGCCCGTTTTTCAATCTTCTTCATAGCGGCCCTCCCACTGCTCGCTGCGTTTCATGGACAGCTGAGCGTTCTGCCGGTCCTCCTTGCGAGAGGGCAGGCGGATGGCGAAGCTGGCGTTCTGACGGGTGTCGGTGGCCTTCAGGTAGGCCAGCAGGCCCCAGGAGGCGATCATGGCGGTGCCGCCGTTGGACACAAAGGGGAAGGTAACGCCGGTCAGGGGCAGGATGTCCACCGCGCCGAACACGTTGAGGCAGGTCTGGAACACCATCATGGAGGTGGCGGCGCAGGCGGCGATGATATAGAAGGAGGACCGGCCCGCCCGGCAGGCCCGGACGGCGAATACCGCCAGAGTGACGATGGACAGGATGGCCAGCACCCCGATGATGAGGCCCCACTCCTCGCACAGCATACCAAACACCAGATCGGTATCGCCCGCGCCCACCCTGTGGAGCCAGCCCTCGCCGGGGCCCACGCCCACCAGACCGCCGGAGGCGGCGGCCGACATGGTGCGGGTCTGCTGGTAGCCGCTGCCCACCGAGGCGTTCTCCCAGGCGTGTCCCCAGGTGGCAAACCGGCTCATGATGTAGGGCTTCACCGACAGCATGGTGAGGACCGCGAACACGCCGCCGCCGCAGATGAGGGCCAGGGTGGCCCAGTCGCCGGAGCGGAGATAGGCGATGACCAGGAAGGTGACAAAGAAGATGGCGGCGGTGCCGAAGTCGCTCATATAGGCCAGGCAGGCCAGGGACACGCCGGTAAGCACAATGAACAAGCCCAGGTTCCGCTTGCGGAAGAGCCGCTCCAGGGTGGCGGCCCCGGCAAAGATATAGCAGATCTTGGCGATCTCCGAGGGCTGTACGCTGATGCCGCCGATGGAGATCCAGTTGGCCGCGCCGTACTTGGGGTCGGCCAGACCCAGCTTGTAGAGCACCACCGTCAGGCTGAGAAAGCCGATGGCCGCACCCGCCATGAGCCAGCGGATCTTCTTGGCCCGGTCCAGGTCCCGGAGAAAGACGCCCAGAATGAGGAAGAGAAGGAGCCCCAGCACCACGCAGAGGAACTGCTTGAAGAGGGCCGCCGTGTTGGAGGAGCAGGTAACCGACAGGGACAGGGTGGACAGGAAGAAGGCGATGGTCTCCATCTCAAAGCCCACCCGCCGCATGGCCCGCAGCACCAGGAAGTAGAGCCACATGACCCCGGTAAAGCACAGGAAGGTGATGGGGATCATGGGGGAGGCGCCGGGGCCCTCGCTGATGATGAGCTGAATGGCGGTCAGCACCTGGAATACCGTCAGCAGCACCAGGCCCAGCCAGGGGGACACCGGGCGGGACCGGCGGCGGTTGCTGCGCCGCTTGGCCTTCTCCTCAGGGGAGAGGGGGAGGAGCACCGTCTCCACACCGCCCACCGCCACCACGTCGCCGTACTGAACGGGTGTGGCGTCATGGACCGGCTTGCCGTTGACGGTGACGCCGCCCTTGGAGTTTAAGTCGTAGGCGGTCCAGGTGTCGTCCTCGCTGCGGATGAGGGCGGCGTGCTGCCGGGATACCACCGGGTAGTTGAGCACCACGTCGCAGTTGTTCGCCCGGCCCAGAATGTTCTCCCAGTGGGTGAGGGGCTCGTTAGCCCCGTTGGGCAGAGTGAGGTAGGCCCACACCTCGGGCAGACAGGGCACCGTCAGCAGGGAGCGGATGGTGCGGATGAGGATGAGCAGGGCCAGCACGGGAAAGACAAAGCGCACAATGGAGGTAAACCAGGCGCACAACACCTCGTTTTCCGTCAGCCAGCCGGTGAGAAGCTCCATACCGCCCACCTCCTTTCGCGTTGGAAGATTTCAGGCCCGGCTATCCGCCGGGCCTTTACAGTATAGCACAACTTCTCCCGCCGAAAAAGCACAAGGGCCGTCTGGCGGTGGATTTTAAAGAATTTTTCACATTTTCCACCGGTTTTCCACCACTTGCGGCGGCGAACCTGGGGAGGTATAATGGGGAAAAACAATGGGAGGAACACACAATGGCATATCTTGTAGACGCCAAGGGCAAGCCCTGTCCTACCCCCGTGATCCTGGCCAAGGGGGCCATGGCTCAGGGGCATACCGCCTTTACCGTGCTGGTGGACAACCCTACCGCCGTGGAGAATTTGAAGAGGCTGGCAGACAACCAGGGCTTTGCCGTCCAGGTCCGGGAGGACGGAGGCACCTACGCTCTGGACTTTAGTAAGGGAGAGGGATGCTCCGTCTGTGAGGAGGCCGTCAACTCCCCCCTGCCCGCAGCCGGAGGGGACTGGGCGGTGTTCGTGGGCCGGAACATCATCGGCGACGGGGACCGGGAGCTGGGCGCCAACCTGATGCGGATGTTCTTTTACACTTTGGCCCAGGGGGAGGACAAGCCGGGCGCGGTGCTCTTCATGAACGCCGGCGTCAAGCTGCCCACCCTGGACGAGCAGGTGGCGGACCACCTGAAAGCCCTCAGCGAGAGCGGCACCGAGATCCTGGTGTGCGGCACCTGCCTCAACTTCTACGGCCTTACCGATCAGCTGAAGGTGGGCGCCGTCAGCAATATGTATGACATCGTCACCCGGATGCAGAAGGCGGCCAAGGTGATCTCCCTGTGATGGACTACGGCGTCATCACCTTTACCTCCACCTACGGGGCCATTTATGCCCAAAAAGTGCTGAAAGAGGTGGCTCTCGTTCTGGTGATGCCGGTGCTGCGGGAGATCTCCCTGGGCTGCGGCATCGCCGTCCGGTTTCAGCCCAACGACCTGGAGCCGGTGCGCGCCGCCCTGGCCGCCTCCACCCTGAAAGAGGGGGAGTACGCCTTCTACGCCGTCACCGGCAGCGGAAAGGATCTGAAGGCGGAGCCTCTGTAGGGGGCGGCCTCCCGGACGCCCCGCACCCGGACACAAACGGGCCGTCGGGGACGCCGGCCCCTACGGAACCTTCCCACAAGATAGGAAAGCAGCCCTCCGTGAACCGCTACCCGTCAAGAGGACAGTGAAAAAGTATAAAAATTCCCCGGCCAGCAGTTCATTTCTGCTGGCCACTTTTTATGCGGCGAGGCACAACTTATGCTTTTCCAATGGCGTCAACACACCCAGATTACGTTGTAC
>JALFRA010000031.1 GCA_022785125.1 Clostridiales bacterium | reverse complement strand
TTTATATCCTATACACCCTTCCAGATAATCCCTTACAATCTCTATTTTCTTCTCGTATGCCACCTTACTTCTGGACATAAATATCTCCCCCTATAGAAGCAGTGTTTTATTTCACTGTCTCCTATAGGGGGAGCATATCACCGCCGCTGGCGGGGGGCTGCTTTGTTTTGTTGCTTACTTGAAGTACTCCGCGCCGCTCTCCAGCAGAGGCTGATACTTGTTGCCGGGGATGTTGAGGGCAACGTGATCGCCGCGCCGTTCGGAGTGGCCCATCTTGCCGAACACCCGGCCGTCGGGGGAGAAGATACCCTCGATGGCGCACGCCGAGCCGTTGGGGTTGACGTCGATGTCCATGGAGGGTACGCCGTTTGCGTCCACATACTGGGTGGCCACCTGGCCGTTGGCGATGAGCTGGTCCAGTACGTTCTGGGGAGCCACGAAGCGGCCCTCGCCGTGGGAGATGGGGATGGCGTGGAGGTCGCCCACGTTGGATTTGAGCATCCAGGGGGAGTTGACCGAGGCCACCCGGGTGGTGACGTACCGGCTCTGGTGGCGGCCGATCAGGTTGTAGGTCAGGGTGGGGCAGTTCTCGTCCATGTCCCGGATCTCGCCGTAGGGCACCAGGCCCAGCTTGACCAGGGCCTGGAAGCCGTTGCAGATGCCCAGCATCAGGCCGTCCCGGTTTTTCAGCAGGTCGTGGACCGCGTCGGTGATGGCTCTATTGCGGAAGAAGGAGCAGATGAACTTGGCGGAGCCGTCGGGCTCGTCGCCGCCGGAGAAGCCGCCGGGGATAAAGACGATCTGGGCCTTGCGGATGGCGCCCTCCAGAGCCGCGGTGGACTGGAGCAGGTCGTCGGCGGTCAGATTGCGGATGTTCACCGTCTCGGCGTCCATACCCGCCCGCAGGCAGGCCCGCACCGAGTCATACTCGCAGTTGGTGCCGGGGAACACGGGAATGACTACCCGGGGCCGGGCGATCTTGGACTTGCACACGGCGGGGGAGCGATTCTCCCAGGAAATGGCCTCCACCGGAGCGGCCTTGCCGGCCCGGGTGGGGTACACATCCTCCAGCACGCTCTCGTTGAGAGAGAGCAGCTCGTCAATGGGGGCGGAATCGCCGTTGACGTTGATGACGGCCTCGGCGGTGGTGCGGCCGATGAGCAGGCCGCCGTCGCATTCCCCGGTGAGCTGGGCCACGATAGCGCCGGGCATGGGAGCGTCCCAGTCCAGGCCGGTGTCCACGGAGGTAAAGCCGATGGAGTTGCCGAAGGCCATGTTCATGACGGCCTCGCCCAGGCCGTTCTCCACCGCCCAGGCGGCCTCCACCTTGCCCGCCTGATGGAGGGCGTACAGGGCCTTCCAGGCGGACTTGCTGTCCTCGGAGGCAAAGAGGTACACCGGCTTGTCCGCCGTCTTGAACTCGGGGGAGAGCACGTCCTTGGCCTTCACCGGGGCAATGGCGAAGGAGATGAGGGTGGGGGGCACGTCCAGGTCCAGGAAGGAGCCGGACATGGAGTCCTTGCCGCCGATGGCGGCGCAGCCCAGCTCCAGCTGGGCATCCAGAGCGCCCAGCAGAGCGGCGAAGGGCTTGCCCCACCGCTGAGGCTCGGTGCGCAGCTTCTCAAAGAACTCCTGGAGGGTCAGGTAGGCCTTTTCGTAATTTGCACCTGCCGCCACCAGCTTGGCCACCGAGGCGTACACCGCGCTGTGAGCGCCGGCGTAGGGGTTGGCGGACAGCTGGTCGGGGTCGCAGCCCCAGGCCATGACGCTGGCCTGATCGGTCTCCTGGTTGGGCTCCACGGGGAAGAGGGCGGCCATGGCCTGAGCGGGGGTGCGCTGGGTCTTGCCGCCGAAGGGCATGAGCACGCTGCCCGCGCCGATGGAGCCGTCAAACCGCTCGGTGAGGCCCCGGCGGGAGGCGGACTTCAGGCTGGCGGCCATCTCCCGCAGAGTGCGGAACTTCTTCTCGCTCTGGGGCGCGGTGGCCTTTTCGTCCACCTGGACACAGGCGTGCTTCACCGCGCCGTTGGTGTTGAGAAAGGCGCGGGACAGGTTGGCCACGGTCTGGCCCCGCCAGGTCATGACCATGCGGGGGGATTCGGTGACGGTGGCCACCTGATAGGCCTCCAGGTTTTCACTGGCGGCAAAGTTCATCAGAGTCTGGGCGTCCTGGGGGGCCACCACCACGGCCATGCGCTCCTGGGATTCGGAGATGGCAAGCTCGGTGCCGTCCAGGCCGTCGTACTTCTTGCGGACGGCGTCCAGGTCAATGGCGAGGCCGTCGGCCAGCTCGCCGATGGCCACCGACACGCCGCCGGCGCCGAAGTCGTTGCACCGCTTGATAAGGCGGGTCACGTTGGGGTTGCGGAAGAGCCGCTGGAGCTTGCGCTCCTCGGGAGCGTTGCCCTTCTGGACCTCGGAGGCCATGGTGTCCAGGGAGGACAGGTTGTGGCTCTTGGAGGAGCCGGTGGCGCCGCCAATGCCGTCACGGCCGGTGCGGCCGCCCAGCAGGATGACCACGTCGCCGGGGGCGGGTACCTCACGGCGGACATGATCGGCGGGAGCTGCGCCCACCACAGCGCCGCACTCCAGGTGCTTGGCGATGTAGCCCTCGTGGTAGAGCTCGGCCACATGGCCGGTGGCCAGGCCGATCTGGTTGCCGTAGGAGGAGTAGCCGGCGGCGGCGGTCTGAGCGATCTTGCGCTGGGGCAGCTTGCCCTCCAGGGTCTCACTCACCGGCACGGTAGGATCGCCGCAGCCGGTGAGGCGCATGGCCTGGTGGACATACACGCGGCCGGACAGAGGGTCCCGGATGCAGCCGCCGATACAGGTGGCCGCGCCGCCGAAGGGCTCGATCTCGGTGGGGTGGTTGTGAGTCTCGTTCTTGAACATCAGCAGCCAGTCCTGCTCCTTGCCGTCCACCGTGGCGGGGACGTGGATGGAGCAGGCGTTGATCTCCTCGCTCTGGTCCAGCTCGGGGAGCAGGCCCCGCTTCTTCAGGGTCTTGGCGCCGATGGTGGCAATGTCCATCAGAGTCTGGGGCCGCTTGGCCGCCTTCTCCTCGCCGTACACCTCCACACGGGCGGCCAGGTAGCGGTCGTAGGCCGCCTTGACGGCGGGATCGGTAATGTCCACGCTGTCCAGGTGGGTGGAGAAGGTGGTGTGGCGGCAGTGATCGGACCAGTAGGTGTCCACCACCCGTACCTCGGTGAGGGTGGGGTCCCGCTTCTCTTCCTCTTTAAAGTAGGTCTGGAGGAAGGTCAGGTCGGCCAGGTCCATGGCCAGGCCGTATTGCTCCAACAGGGCGGTGAGGCCTGCCTGATCCAACGTACAAAAACCCTCCAGCACCGGCACGTCAGCGGGCTCGGGGTACTGCTGGATCAGAGTCTCAGGCTTGTCCAGGGCAGCTTCCCGGCTCTCCACAGGGTTGATGAGATAGCCTCTGGCCTTGTCCAGGTCGGCCTCGGACAGCGCTCCTGCCAGCACATAGACGGTGGCGGAGCGGACGGTGGGCCGCTCGCCGCCGGTGAGCATCTGGATGCACTGGGCGCAGGAATCGGCCCGCTGGTCGTACTGGCCCGGCAGAGCCTCCACCGCCAGCAGGGCGCCGTCGGTCTCCGGCATGGTCTCGTCCCACAGCTGGTCCACCTGCGGCTCGGACAGGATGGTGGTGCGGGCGGCCTCATAGGCGGCCTGCTCCACACCCTCCACGTCGTAGCGGCGGATGACCCGCACGCCGGCGAGGCCGCTGAGCCCCAGGGTGCCCTTCAGCTCTCCCAGCAGATGACCGGCCTCCACGTCGAAGCCCGGCTTTTTTTCCACATAACAGCGAAATACCTTCCCCATATGTACCTCCCTAAAACTTCCCGCGGATGGAGAGACTCCATCCTGCCCCGCGGGTGCCGCCTCTGCAACGGACGGCGCGCAAATGGCCCGGTCAGCGCCTTTTTCTGGTCTGCCGGGAATGTCTCTGACATAACTATAGCACGGGGGACCGGCCTGCGGCAATAGGCAATCCGACAGAGAAAACCGGGGGAAAGTCAACAATTTCTCTTCCATGGATTTACTTTTTTCTTCCGCTATGTTATAATCTCGACAAACCGGCTCCATCTCTGTGGGGACCGGTATGCTCCGTTTCCGGAAAAGGGAGCGACAGATCGGGCGGCGAAATCTATTTTGCCGCCAGCGAGAAGGAGTGTTGTGTTATGTTCTGTCCCAAGTGCGGGAAAGAGATCCCTGACGGTTCCGCATTTTGTTCTTCCTGCGGTACCAATGTGAATACCATGGGCGGCCCCGGCAGCGCTGCCAAGCCCTCCGCGGCTGGCGTTGCCTTCAGCGGCCTGGGCGGTTTCCTGAAGGCCTACTTTGCTTCCCCTGTTCAGGCCACCTGGAATACCCTGGCCAAGCGTGATATGGCCACCCCTCTGATCCTGATGGGCGCCCAGTTGGTGGCCTGCATTCTGATGCTGCTGGGCTTTGCTCTGAAGATCAATATGCTGTCCCACGGCTTTATGGAAGTGCCCTTCCAGTTCTGGTTCGTCGGCGGACTGCTGGGTGACGCCATTGCGGTGGCGATCTTCATGGGCCTGCTCTTCGGCGCGGCCAAGATCCTCCAGTCCGGCTGCACCTTCCAGGATGTGGTGATCGCCTGCGGCTGTCACTCCATTTTCATCAGTATCCTGATGCTCGTCACCTTCCTGTGCTTCCTGATTTCCATGGAGCTGGGTGCCTGGCTGCTCATCCTCACCCTGATTCTGTGGGTGGCGCTGGGCGTGTCCTCTTTCCAGATGGTCGCTCCCGAGCTGGAGTCCGGCAAGGCCTGGCTGCTCTACCTGGGTGTGGTGGCCGTCACCATTATCCTGACCCTGCTCATCCTGGGCAACGGTCTGTTCCCCGCTCTGGCCGGCTCCCGCACCGGTCTGACCAGCAGCCTCTTTGGTTCCATCTGGTAAGCCGATTCCGCAACAAAAATCTTCGGGCGCGCTGCAATGCAGCGCGCCCGGTTTTTTGCGCACAAAAGGCCTGCTGCAATCACATGCAGCAGGCCTTCCTAAATTCATTTTGTTTCAGGCAGAGGAATACGAAACTCCTGGGTTCCCATATAACCGGGGGCGATCTCATATTTCTCAAAGAATACCACCGGGGTACCGCCGGCGTCCAGATAAAAGAGCTGATCGTCGGAAATGGACTCAAAGCCGCCCTCCCCCTGGAGAAAGTAGAGGTTATCCGGGTCCTGGCTGCGGCGGCCGATCTCGGCGGCAATAACGGAATTGGCGATCTGCTTGTAGTCGGGGCCCAACAGATCCCGGAGGGTGATCTCCTGTCCGGCCTGGAGGTCAATGTTGTAGGTGTAATACTCGGTGTAGGCGCTGGCCAGAGTCTCGGTCTTGGTGATGACAAAGGAGAGATAGTGATCGTTCTGACACTTGATCTCGTAGTCCACACTGATGATGATGGGCATGAAATCGTCGGCATCGCCGCCGGTGTCCACATAAGCCTCCCTGGCAGCCCGGGCCCGGTCCTCCGCCTCCTGGAGCACCTGATCGATGCGGGCGGAGATCTCAGCATTGACACGCTGTTCCAGGTCGGTGTCGCCGGCCAGGTCCAGGGCGGGCAGACGCACATCAATGAGATGGTCCCGGTCTTCCACGGTGTACTGGGTGACGGTAAATACCCGGGCCAGATCGCCCAGTACCGGTACGTCGGCCACGGCCTGGGCGAAGGTAGGGTTGACGTTGATCAGCAGCACGAAGCAGGCGCAGGCGCCCAGAGAGGCGGACAGGCTCCGCCGCAGGCCCCGGCGGTGCTGCCGCTGTTTTTCCCCCGCCCGCAGGGCGGAGGCCACGGCAAATTCCAGTTCCGGGGGCGTATCAGTGTTCCGGTACTGCTGCTTGGCCTCTTCCCACAACTGCTTCATGTGGTTACCTCCTCTCCGGTGAGATCCCGCAGCTTACGCAGGCTCTTGTACAGTCGGGATTTGACAGTGTTCAGATTGGCGCCGGTGATGCGGGCGATCTCATCCAGCTTCATGTCCTCAAAAAAGCGCAGCTTGATGATGGCCTGCTCCTTGGGGTCCAGCCGGTCGATGGCGGCGTACAGGTCCAGCCGCTCCGCCGGATCGCTGGCGGGGGCAGGCCCGTCGGCCAGCGACTCCTCCAGAGGGACCAGCCGCTTGCTGCGGCGGTAGTGGTTCATGCTCTCGTTGAGCAGGATGCGGTAAAACCAGGTTTTCAGGTACTCCGGCTGCCGGAGGGAATCCGACTTGGACAGGGCCCGGACGATGCTTTCCTGGACCACATCCAGGGCAGCGTCCCGATTTTTGACATAGCTGAACGCCAGGCGGTAGAATTCCTCCTGGTGGACGATGATATACTCGTTCAGCTGCTGCCGGATGTTGTTGTCCAATGCCGGGGTACGCTCCTTTTACTGGGCTGCCGCCTGACCCGCCTGGTAGGCCTCCGGGGTAATGGTATGGCACATCAGATATTCCAGCCACTTTTGATACCAGGCCTTGGTAAAGTGGACCCCGTCCACGGTGGCATCGGCGGGCAGAATGCCGTTTTCATCACTGAGGGCGGTCTTGACGTCCACCAGCGCCACCTGGCACTCTTCCGCCAGCTTGGGGAACACCCCGTTAAAGTCGGCCACCCGGTCGTTGTTCACATAGGAGGGCTGCTTCTTCTGGGCGCAGATCTCCGGGTTGACAGGCACCAGGTTCTGCAGATAGATGATGGCGTCGGGCTGGGCCGCCTTGACCTCCTCCAGGAAGGACTTGAAGGCCTTGTAGAAGCTGTCGGTGCCGGGGTAGCCCAGCTCGTTGACGCCCAGGGAGATATAGATCTTTTTATACTGGGGCCCCTTTTTCAGGGCCTCCACCACGGTGTATTTGCCGCCGTTCATCTCCACCACCTGGCGCTTGCTCATGTCGAAGATGTTCAGACCCTTGTAGCAATAGAAGGTGGCGCCTTTGATGCCGCTGTAGATCTGCAGGCCGTCGGTGCGGGAGTCGCCGATGAACAGGGCGTCAGAGAAGTAGTCCATCTCCACCGGCTCGGACTCAGGCACGGGCTGGGTGAAATCAAAGACTGCAGCGGGAGAGGGTGCGGGGGTGGCGGTGGGCGTGGGCTCCACGGCCGGAGACTCCGAGGGGACGGCGGAGGGCTGGGTCACGGGGGCGGAGGGTGTGACCTCCGGCTGTACGGAGGATGTGACTCCGGCGGCCGGGGGGGCGCTCTTGCCCGCGGAGGGGATAAGCAGCAGACAGACGCACACCGCTGCGGCGGCAATGAGCAGGGGCAGGGTGGCGCCGGGGCCGTTTCTCTTGTTTTTCATGCGCTTGGGGCGATAGGACTGGGACAATGAAGACACCTCGATTTGTAAAAACTGGACCCGGCCGGGGGCCTTGTGTTTGTATCTGTTAGACGGCAGGGGCCAGCGAAAAGTTGAAGGAAAAGCATTTTATTTTTTAGAAAAAACGCCGGGGTATCCCCGGCGTTTCAGTCTGTCGAAAAAGGCAGAACTGATGCAAGAGAGAACTAGGTTCTTGCACCGAGGAAAAGCCCTTGGCAGAGTTTTGCCGCCTGCGGGCGGCAAAACAGAATAAGAATCTGTTTTTTCCAAGGACATGAGCCTTGGAAAAAACACTTCTCAGCCCGCAAACGTGCGCGCTTTGCGCGTGCGACGCAGCGGGCTGCATTCCCTCGAAAAAATGCTTGCATGTTTGAGAAGCGTGTCGAGCTTTCTCGACACGCTGAAACGCCGGGGTATCCCCGGCGTTTTTGGGTAGGACTCAGTTCAGGCCGTCCAGCACGCTGCGGGCGGCGTCAGCGTCGGCGGCCACCACCAGCAGGGCGGTGTTGCCGGTCTGCTCCACGATGGCGTGGTTGAGCTTGTCCACCTCGCCGGGCATATAGCTCTTCAGGGCGGTGGTCTGATCGCTGACCCGCTTGTCCAGGGCCTCCTTGGCGGTCTTGGCGGCGGCCTCGTCGGTGAGGGTGAGCACCGCGATCTCCTCCGCGCCCATGGACAGGGAGGTGTACACGGCGCAGTCGGTGATGGTGGAGGCGTCAATGCCATACATGGCGGCGGCGGTGTCCTTGTCCAGGGTGTCCAGGGTGTCGCTGAAGGCTTTGGACTCCAGCAGCGCCTTGGCGGTGGCGGCAGGGTCATAACTCTTGGCGCTTGAACCGCCTCCGCAGGCGGAGAGGCACAGGCACAGGGCCAGCACGCCGGGCAGCAGTCGCTTCAACAGGTTCTTCATGGTTCTCTATCTCCTTCCATATCATCCGCATGGGTCTGTCCGGCCTGATAGTGCTCCGGGTCCACGGTGTGCTCCATCAGAAAGGTCAGCCATGTTTCATACCAGGGACGCTTGAAGTGGATGCCGTCCGACGTGGCGTCGTCCGGCAGGGGGCCGTCGGCGGTCAAAGCGCCGTACACATCCACCAGCACCACCTGATGCTCCCGGGCCAGCTGGGCAAACAGCTGGTTAAAGGCCTCTACCCGGGCGTTGGTGATGCAGGAGGCCTGGCCGTAGGCTTTGCATTTGGCCTCGTCCACCGGGGCCAGATTCTGCAGATAGACCACGGCGTTGGGCTGGAGGGCTTTTACTTCTTCTATAAAGACGCCGAAGGTGCGCAAATAGTTTTCCTCATTGTAATAGCCCAGCTCATTCATGCCGAAGGCTATGTAGACCTTGCCGAACTGAGGGCCCTTCTCCAGGGCTTCCACGATGGAATAGTCCTGGCCGTCCAGCTTCACCAGGCCGGGGTTATTTACCCCGAAAATGCTCAGTCCGGTGTAGACGTAGAAGGCGGCGCCTTTGACGCCGCTGTACAGCTCCAGCCCATGGGTGCGGGAGTCGCCGATAAACAGGGCGTCGGAGAAATAGTCCATGTCCACCGGATCGGTCTTGGGGGCGGGCTGGGTAAAATCGAAAGCGGGAATGGGCGCGGGGGTAGGTGCGGGGGTGACAGTGGCGGTGGGAAGGGGATCGGCGCCCTCCGCCGGGGCCCGGCTGAGCGCCGGGAGGGTCACCAGGACCACACCCACCGCAATGGCCGCCAGCACCAGAGGCAGACGCCGGCGGGGCGGCGTGGGGGTGTTTTCGGTGATCTGGGAATAGAGCGAGCGGGACAAATCAAAACACCTCGTTTGAAGTTTCAAAATCAGAGCCGTTCAGCACCAGCGGCAGCAGCTCTTCCAGCCTGGCGATCTCCCAGGTGGGGGCGGCAGGGCCGGGACTGGGCAGGCGGCGGGGGTTGTACCAGGCGGTATCCAGCCCCATGGCGGCGGCGCCGCCGATGTCGGAAGTCAGGTTATCCCCCACCATCAGGGCCCGGCTCAGGTCGGTGATACCCAGGGCGTCCAGGACCGGCCGGAAAAAGGCGGGGCTGGGCTTGGAGGCGCCTATTTCCTCAGAAATAAAGAGATGGGGGATAAGGCAGGCCAGAGGGGAGCGGTCAAACCGGCCCCGCTGAGCCCGGGCCACGCCGTTGGTGAGGATGGCCAGGGTACAGTGCTCACCCAGAGCCCGGCAGACGTCCTCCGCGCCGGGGAGGAGGAAGGGCTGCTCCCCCAGCCGATCCAGGTAGGTCCGGTTGAGGGCGGCGGGGTCGGCGTCCACCCCCAGGGCGGCGGTGAGCCGGGCAAAGCGCTCCACCACCAGCCACTCCCGGGTGGCCGCTCCCCGGTCCAGCATGGCCCACAGGGCGCTGTTGATGGACACATAGAGGGCTTCGGTCTCCGGGGGACAGGGGATGGAGAAGGCTTCCAGTGCCAGGCGCAGGGCCTCGTGCTCCGAGCGGTCAAAGTCAAACAGGGTATTGTCTGCGTCCAGCAGGACGAAATCGTAGCGTCTCATGAGTGGTTGCCTCCTGACAGGCTCCGCCGGTGATTCTGATAGTTGGTGACCAGGCGGGCCAGAGAGGCCACCATCAGCACGCCCACCGCCAGGGCTCCCGCCAGACCCAGGGTGTGGAGCAAAGACTCCAGAAACAGGGAGGTCTCCCCGCTCATGGCGTGCTCCATGGTGTAGTAGATGCCGCCGCCGGGCACCAGGGGGAAGAGGGCCACCAGCAGATAACTGGTCACCGGGCACCGGCGCAGCCGGGCCATGATCTCCGACCAGGCGGAGATGGCCAGGGCAGCGAAAAAGGATTGGATGATGTCGCTGTGGACCAGGGGGGCGGCCAGCAGGTAGACCAGCCAGCCAAGGGCCCCGCCGCCGGCACAGATGAGCATACCGGCTGCTCCGTGGATGTTGAACAGCAGGGAAAAGCCGATGCAGGCCAGGAAGGCGTAGATACAGGGCAGATAGTAGGTAAACTGTTCCATGTCAGCCTCCCATCAGCATCCGGATCAGACCCAGGGCCAGGGCGGTGCCCAGGGCGATGGCCGCTCCGATGAGCAGGGCCTCGGCGGCCTTGCTGATGCCGGCCACCATGTCGCCGGCCATGATATCCCGCATGGCGTTGGTAAAGGCGATGCCGGGCACCAGGGCCATCAGGGCGCCGATGATGATGCTGTCGGAATTCTGGCCGATACCGGCGGCGGTAAGGGCCAGGGCCACAAAGGCGGACACCGCCGCGCCGGCGATGGTTTTGAAAAAGAGGTTGGCCCCCAGCCTGGAGGTGAAGGCCATACACAGACAGATCACCATGCCGCAGACGCCGCCGCACAGGCCGTCCCATACCGAGCCGCCGTAAAACAGGGAGAACATACCGCAGCCCAGGAAGTGGGCCAGCAGCTGGACTGGCAGGGAGTAGACCTTGTGGGTGCGCTCGATCTGGCGCATACTGTCCAGGGCCTCCTCAAAGGGGGGCGTCTCCCGGCACAGCCGGCGGCACAGGTCGTTGTACCGCTCCAGCAGGTAGATGTCGGTGCCGTGGCTGGGCATCCGGCGGATCTGGGTCATGGGTTCCCCCTGGGGAGAGGTGAGGCTGACGATGATGCAGTTGGGGATGGCAAAGACCTCCCCCCGCTCGGCCCCGTAGGCCTGGAGCAGGCGGCTGACGGACTCCTCCACCCGGTAGATCTCCGCTCCGCTGAGCATGAGCCGGAAGCCCATTTCGCTTACGATTTCCAGCAGCTCATTGTAGTCCGGCTTCAACGGGGAGACCTCCTCTCTTGCACCTGAAAATCCGATGATTTTGGTGGACACTGGTTTACAGCTTATCACATTTCCCCCGGGATATCCATACCTTTCTCAGAAATATTCCCGGCCTGAGAAAAAAGGCGGGTATTGAATGTAAAAATGGGATTTGATACAATATCAGTACAGATAAAAATAGGAAAGAGAGGTGGTCTTATGCCGCCCAGGGAAAAGACGCCGGCGGAAAAAGCGGCGGAGAAGGCCCGTATTCTGGAGGCTGCCCTGGATATCCTTGCGGCCGACGGCTATGAGGGCCTGACCATGCGCCGGCTGGGACAGAAAATCGGCGCCTCAGCCACCAAGATCTATCTCTATTTTGTCAATAAGGATGAGGTTTATCTGTCGGTGGTCATTGAGGGTTACCGCCAGCTGTGCGGCAGTCTGCGGCAGGCCATGGAAACCGCCTCCGGCGGGGAGGCTCAGTTTGACGCCTTCCTGCGGACCTATCTGGAGTTTGCCTGGAGCCACCCCACCTTCTATGAGGTGATGGCGCTGAAAAAGGTCCCCATGCAGGCCGACTACGCCGGGACGGAGATGGAGACGGTGGCCCGGCGAAAGTATGAGGCGGGGATGGAGGTTTTTATCCTTACCCGGCAGGTGATGGAGAACTATCTGGGAGACAAGGGGTATACCCTCCAGGTATCCCGGGACGCGGCGGCCTTTTCCATCATCGTATTTCTCAACGGGCTGCTCAATACCTACTACAATAAGCTGGCCCACACCGTATTCTCCGACCTGGATCAGCTGCTGGGCGACTGTATCCGGCTGCTGAAAAATGCCTTCCGTAACAGCGCGCTGTTGGAAGGAAACGAATTCCAAGACAAATCAGGTGAATGAAGCATGACGGAGGAAGAAAAGATTTTTGCCGGGAAGATGTTCGATCCCCGGCGGCAGGAGCTGAAGGACCTGAAGCACAAGGCCCATGAGGCCTGCCGGAAGTACAATGCCATGGACGAGTACGACCCTGGGCGGGGGGAAGTGATCCGGGCCATTCTGGGCCGGGCGGGCAAGGCCTGCTACTTCCAGGGCCCCGTCCAGTTTAACTACGGCTGCCATACCTTCATTGGGGAGAACTTTTTCGCCAACTTCAATCTGATGGTGATGGACGACGCCCGGATCTGGATCGGGGACAACGTGTGCTTTGGGCCCAATGTGTCCCTGATGGCCACCAACCACCCGCTGCCCGCCCAGGAGCGCACCGGCCTGGACGGGGAGGGCCGCACCACCATGGCGGAGTTTGCCCGGGAGATCCACATCGGCAACGGGGTGTGGCTGGCCTGCAATGTGGTGGTGCTGGACGGAGTCACCATCGGGGACGGAGCGGTGATCGGCGCGGGGAGCGTCGTCACCAAGGACATCCCCGCCGGCTGGCTGGCCTACGGCAACCCCTGCCGCCCCATCCGCCCCATCACGGCCGCCGACAGCAAGCGGGAGCTGATTTTGGAGGAGGATCTGGACCACTTCGCCTGGAATCTCAAAGCATAAAAAATGCGCGCCGCACATTGCGGCGCGCATTTTTTGCGGGCGCCTCAGGGATCGAAGGCGGCGCTTCGCCGGCCCCCGCCCCCAAACAGGTTATTGTACTGCACCTGCTGGTAGTCCCGGATGAGGGCGGCGTAGTCGTTGGTCTCCAGGTGGCTGTGGGCCTGCCCCGCCGTGTCCATATAGCCCACAAAGGTAAGGGCGGGCAGCTGCTGCTGGAGCTGCCACAGATAGCCGTCGTACACCGTGCCCTGGATGCCGGCATACCGCAGCAGATAGAGGCTCAAAAAATTCAGACTGGTGATCTCCGGGTCCTCCTCCGGCAGGGGATAGTTGGCCCAGATCACAAAGGGAGTCTCATACTTGCCCATGTACTGATTCATGTTCATCTGGTCCTGGGTGACGCCGTAGGCCTTGTCCAGGAAGCCCTGCTCCACCGAGGGCTGGTGGTCGCCGAACATGAGGATGATGGTGGGCTCCTCCTGGTTCTGGAAATACTCCACTAGGGTGCGGAAGGCCTGGTCGCTCTTGTTGGCCAGGGTGAGGTACTGCTCGGCCTGGGGATACTTGCCCGGCTCGTCGGTGAGGATGACCTGGGCGGGGTAATCTTTGGCGGTGTAGCTGCCGTGGTTCTGGATGGTGACGTTGAACAGGAAGAGGGGCTGCCCCTCCTCCTTGTGCTCAAACTCCCAGATGATCTGCTCAAAATCGGACTGGTCGCTGACATAGCCGTGCTCCATGGTCTGGTTCACGTCCATGTCGTCCACACACTTGAACTGGTCAAAGCCCAGCTGGGGATAGGCCTGATTGCGCTGCCAGGAGGTGCGCTCGCCGGGATGGAAGGCCAGGGTGTCGTACCCCTGGGCCTTCAGCAGGGAGGCCAGAGAGGCGGATGGACCCAGCACGTACTGCTGGTAGGGGATGCTGCCCGAGGGCAGGAAGGCCATGGAGTTGCCGGTGAGGAACTCGAACTCGCTGGCGCTGGTGCCCGCTCCGAATACCGAGGTGTAGGTGTGGCCGAAGATGGTATTGTCCAGAGAGCGGATGTAGTCGGTGACGCTCTCGCTGAGCTGCAGGTTGCCGTAGGACTCAAAGTCGGCCCAGGACTCGTTCATGATGGCGATGATGTTGGGCTTCTGGACCGACACCGCCGCCGGGGCCAGGGGCTCCACCCCCTCCAGCAGGGCATCCACGTTCTCCGGGGAGTAGCCCTCCGGCTCCTCCACCTTCAGAAACTCGGTATTGCGGAGAAAGACGGCCAGGCAGCCGCCGGTGCGGTAGGCTCCCGCCTGATCCCACACGTCGGTCTTGACCCCCAGCTTCTCCAGCTTTTCCGGGGGCAGCAGGAACATGAGGCAGGCCAGCCCCGCAGCCAGACAGGCCAGCCGCAGGGGCAGGCGCTTCCGGGTGGTGAGCCGCAGCCGGGCCTTGCGCCGCTCCGGGTGAAGGAACACCACCAGAGCGGCGGCCAGCAGGATGGCGATCCCGATCTGCCAGGTGAGGAACAGGTGGTAGTTGCCTGCCACGCTGGCGGCGGTGCCCAGGGCGGAGAAGTCCCAGGGCAGGATGGGGGTGCCCCGGAAGGCGTTGACGAAAAAGTTGGCGGCGCCCCACAGCCCGGCGGCGATGTGGATGCCGATGGTGCAGGGGGCGATGCGTCCCACCAGGGCGCACAGCAGCCAGAACAGCAGAGCCACGCACAGGGCGTTGGCCACCAGTACGGGGAAGGTCAGAGCGAAGGGATTGGCTCCGTATGTAAACTGCATGAGCCACACAGCGGTGAAGGGGGTCAGGAGCAGGAAGAGCGCCTGCCACAGCCCGTCCTTGCGAAGCAGGGGAAGAATTTGCTTAACATTCATCATATGGTACTCCGGTCATTTGGGAAGATAGTGTGCCATTATAGCGCAAAAAGCCCAGCTTGTCAAAACCAGCCGGTGGAAAACAAATGAAAAACGTCCCCCGGTACGGTTTGTACCGGGGGACGCGGCAGATTACAGCACTTTGGACAAAAATTCGATGGTGCGGGGCTCCTTGGGGTTGGCAAAGAAGGCGTGGGGCTCGTTCTGCTCCAGCACATGGCCGCCGTCCATAAAGAGGACCCGGCTGCCCACTTCCCGGGCAAAGCCCATCTCGTGGGTAACCACCACCATGGTCATGCCCTCGTCGGCCAGCTGCTTCATGACTTCCAGTACCTCGCCCACCATTTCGGGGTCCAGGGCGGAGGTGGGCTCGTCGAACAGCATCACCTTGGGCTTCATGGCCAGAGCGCGGACAATGGCGATACGCTGCTTCTGACCTCCGGAGAGCTGGGCGGGATAGGCGTCCGCCTTCTCCTCCAGACCCACCCGTTTCAGAAGGGCGGTGGCGGTGTCGTCGGCCTCGGCCTGGCTCATCAGCTTGGTGCGGACGGGAGCCAGGGTAATATTCTTCCGAATGGTCATGTTGGGGAAGAGGTTGAAGTGCTGGAACACCATGCCCATCTGTCGCCGGATCAGGTCGATGTTGGTCTTGGGGTCGGTGATGGCGGTGCCCTCAAAGGTGATGGTGCCCTTGGTGGGAGCCTCCAGCAGGTTGAGGCAGCGCAGGAAGGTGGACTTGCCCGAGCCGGAGGGCCCGATGATGACCACTTTCTCTCCGGGATAAATGTGCTCGGAAATGTCGTCCAGCACCAGATGGTCCCCGAAGGACTTGGACAGGTTTTTAACGTCTATCACTTTGACGCAGCCTCCTTTCCAGAATACCCAGCAGCCAGGTGAAGAGCATGACCATCAGAAGATAGATGACGGCGATGCCCAGATAGGGATACATCACGTCATAGGTCTTGCTGCCGATGGACTTGGCGGCATAGACCAGTTCCTTACCGCCGATGGCGGAGATCAGAGCGGTATCCTTAAACAGGGTAATAAACTCGTTGCCCAGAGCAGGCAGAATGTTCTTAAAGGCCTGGGGAATGACGATAAAGCGCATGGTATCCAGATAGTTCAGGCCCAGGGACCGTCCGGCTTCGCTTTGGCCCATATCCACGCTCATCAGGCCGCCGCGGACGATCTCGGCCACATAGGCGCCCGAGTTGATGCCCAGGGTGAGGGTGCCCACCAGGGTGTATTCACGGCTGCTTTTAAAGATGATAAAGCCCATGATCAGCAGCTGGACCATCATGGGGGTGCCGCGGATAATGGTAACATAGATCTTGCAGATGGCGTTCAGTACGCCCAGGATGGGATTGTGCCGGCCCAGACGCTGCTGATCATGGGTGGTGCGGATCACAGCCACCACCACGCCCAGCACAATACCCAGGATCAGGGCCATGGCGGTGATCCAGAGGGTGGTCAGCACGCCGTTCAGGTAGAGCTGCCAACGGGCCTCCTCAAAAAAGGCCTTATAAATGCCCACAAAGGCGTCTTGCCACCAGGGCAAGTCCACGCCGTCTTTCAGCTGCTGTCCCAGGGACTCATAGAGTTGCGCCCAGTTCACAGAGATTCTCCTTTCTTGCTGTCTGCCGCATACGACCCGAAAAAGGACGGCCCGAAGGCCGCCCTTTTCAGTTGAATGCGAATCTTTCGCTTGTCTCAGCCCTCAGCGGGGATATACTTGTCAATGATGGACTGCACGGTGCCGTCCTGGATCAGCTCACTCAGAGCGGTGTTGACGGCATCCTTCAGAGCGGTGTTGCCCTTGGCAAAGCCGATGGCGTAGTCCTCGTTGGCGAACTCGGAGTCCAGGATCTTCAGGCCGGGATTGGCATCCACATAGGCCTGGGCGGGAGCGTTGTCGATCACCACGCAGTCAACCTGGCCGTTCATCAGAGCCTGGATGGCGGCGGCACCGTCGTCATAGGGGATCACGGCGTCCTCGCCGTAGCCGCCGTTCTCGGGGGTGTCGGAGCAGTAGATGTAGCCTGTGGTGCCCATCTGGCAGCCGATCAGCTTGCCCTCCAGATCATCGATGGTGGCGATGTCGGAGTTCTCTGGAACAATGACGACCTGAATGCCGTTGGCGTAGGTGTCGGAGAAGTCCATGACCTCCAGACGATCGTCGGTGATGGTAACGCCGGCCATAACGATGTCGCTCTTGCCGGTCTGCACAGCCTGCAGGGAGGCGTCAAAGCCCATGTTGTCCACCACCAGCTCCAGGCCCAGCTTCTGGGCAATGGCGTAGGCGATCTCCACATCGATGCCTTCGTAGCCGGTGCCCTCGTAGCCCTCGCCGTCGCCCACCATCTCGTAGGGGGGGAACTGGGCGTTGGTGCTCATGATCAGCTTGCCGGCCTCCACGGTGGTGAACTCACCGGAGGCGGCGGGAGTCTCGGTGCCCTCAACGGAAGGGGTCTCGCTGTTGCCGGAGGGGGTGTTGGCGGTGCCGGCGGTGCCGCCGCCGCAGGCGGCCAGCAGAGACAGGGACATAACTGCGGTCAGGCCCATCAGGGCCAGCTTCTTGAAATTCTTCATACTGTATTCTCTCCTATTCATTGCGCTTCACGCGATTCGTACTGTGTTCCTTGATTTGGTGTCTCTTATTATACACCGTATGCAAATAAATGCAATATTTATTCATTCGTCAAACCACACAAAAAACCGGAAGATTTTCCGTGGGTCTCTCTCCAGGCGGTTTGTGGGGGTGGAAGGTCACATAATGCTGTTATGTGAGAAAACAGGCCTGTTTTCAGCAGCTGAAAGGGTTTACTTCCGGGAAAATAATGTGGTATAATGACGGCGATATGTTCAGATGTGGTTTTGAAAACCAGAAAGGAGGCTGCCCTTTGGAAGAGATCCGTGCATTGAAGGAGCGGCTGGAGGGGGAACGGCCGGTAGATTGGGAGGGATTTCCCGATATTGGTCTGTATATGGATCAGCTCATCAACTATATGCCCCGCCAACTGATCCACTATGGAGAGGGGGAGGCCCTGACCTCCGCCATGGTGAATAATTATATTAAAGATGGGGCCATGCCCCGGGCGGAGGGCAAGCGGTACTCCCGCACCCACCTGGCCTACCTCACCGCCCTGTGCGCCCTCAAGCAGGTGCTGTCGGTGAAGGACGCCGGCCTGCTGCTGGCCGCGGCGGCTCAGGGGCGGGAGCCCAGGGAACTGTATGAGCAGTTCTGTATGGAGCTGGACCGGGCTCTGGATGTGACTGCCGGGTCCCTGGACCCCACTGCCGGGGAGGAGGACCTGTCCGGCCTGGCTCTGGCTCTGGCGTTGCGCAGCTACGCGGATAAGCTGGCCTGCCAGCGTATTCTGGAACTGCTGCGGGCCAGACAGCCCCAGTCGGAGAAAGAGAAAAAGAAAAAAGACTGATTTTTGCAATCAAACTTGAATGATATACTGGAGGTTATCAAAGCTGTGGGAGAATATGTGATCTTGACCGACTCCTCCGCCGACCTGACTGCTGAGCTGGTGGCGGAACTGGGGGTAGAGGTGATCCCCCTGTCCTTTACCATGGAGGATAAGACCTACTATAATTTCCCGGACAACCGGGACATCGATCCGGCGGATTTTTATAAGCGTCTGCGGGGCGGGGCAATGGCTACCACCTCGGCGGTCAATGTGGCTACCTATACGGATACCATCGAGCCCATGCTGAAGGAGGGCAAGGACGTGCTGGTGCTGGCCTTCTCCTCCGGCCTGTCCGCCACCTGCAACTCCGCCAAAATCGCCGCCGGGGAGCTGATGGAGCAGTATCCCGACCGGAAGGTGTATGTGGTGGATACCCTGTGCGCCTCTCTGGGCCAGGGCCTGCTGGTGTGGTATGCCGCCAACCTGAAAAAGGAGGGTAAGACCATAGAGGAAGTGCGGGAGTGGACCGAGGAGCACAAGCTCAACCTGTGCCACTGGTTTACCGTGGATGACCTCATGTTCCTCAAGCGGGGCGGCCGCATCTCCTCCGCCACTGCCGTGCTGGGCACCATGCTGTCCATCAAGCCGGTGATGCACGTGGACAATGAGGGCCACCTCATTAAGGTGGGCACCGCCCGGGGCCGCAACGCCTCTCTGAAGGCTCTGGTGGACCATATGGCTGAGACTGCCCAGGACCCCGGCAAGCAGGTGGTGTTTATCAGCCACGGCGACTGTCTGGCCGACGCTCAGAAGGTGGCCGACGACGTGAAGAGCCGCTTTGGGGTGGAGACCGTTATCATCAACTATGTGGGTCCCGTCATCGGCGCCCACTCCGGCCCCGGCACCGTGGCCCTCTTCTTTATGGGGAGTGAGCGCTGATGGAAGATATCAAGTGGCTGGAAGTGGTGCTGGACACCACCGAGGAGGAGCTGGACGGCCTGTGCGCCCGGCTCACCGCCAACGGCGTTACCGGCTTCGCCATTGAGGATGAGGAGGACTTCAAGACCTTCCTGGAGCAGAACCGTCAGTACTGGGACTATGTGGACGAGGACCTGATGGAGAAGATGAAGGGGGTGTGCCGGGTCAAGTTCTACGTCTCCGACGACGACCACGGCAAGACCCAGCTCAAGCAGTGGTTGGAGGGCATCGACCAGCCCTACACCGCCTCCTCCCTGGGGGATAACGACTGGGCCCACTCCTGGCAGAAGTATTACAAGCCCATGACCGTGGGGGAGAAGCTGTGGATCGTTCCCGAGTGGGAGCGGGACCAGACCCCGCCGGAGGGGCGCACCCCGGTGTACCTCAATCCCGGGCTCACCTTTGGAACCGGCAACCACGCATCCACCCAGCTGTGTCTGATGGGGCTGGAGGAGTATACCGTGCCCGGCCAGCCGGTGCTGGACCTGGGCTGTGGCAGCGGAATCCTGTCCATTGCCGCCATGGCGCTGGGAGCCAGCTCCGCCGTGGCGGTGGACATCGACCCCAAGGCGGTGGACGTGGCCTATGAGAATGCCGGCCTTAACGGCATCGGCAAGGACCGGTACACCGTCCGGGCGGGGAACGTGCTCACCGACCAGGCTCTGGTAAAGGAGCTGGGTGAGCAGCGCTATCCCCTGGTGCTGGCCAACATCGTGGCCGACGTCATCATGCCCCTGTCCGCCAAGGCGGGGGAGTGGATGACCGAGGACGGGGTGTTCCTGTGTTCCGGCATCATCGACACCCGCTCCGGCGAGGTGGAGGCCGCCCTGGAGCGCAACGGCCTGCACATCATCCGCCGCCGGGAGCAGAACGGTTGGGTGTCCCTGGCCGCAAAGCGGGCATAATATGGATCAAAAGGACGCACCGCGCCGCGGTGCGTCCTTTTTGTGTGGAGGACTAGGAATGCTCTTCTTCCTTCAGATTTTCCAGAGCCACCCGGGTGGCCTCAATGACGAACTGGGAGAAGTTGCAGTCTGTTCCCTGAATGGCTTTCTCAACCTCCTCCAGAATCTGATTGGGAAAGCGGATGGTTTTGGAAGTGGTGCCGGGAACGGCGGGCAGTTTAAATTTAGCCATAGTATCACCATGTCTTACATTTTGTCGGCTGTTATATATTCTAATGCTACCAGAATGCGGACCAAGATGCAAATGTACTGTAGGGGCGGCCTTTATGGCCGCCCGCCGTTTTTTTGTCGGCATGAGGGCCGCTCAGAGTGAAAGGATTGCATTTTTTCCCCGGATATGATACACTTTTTCGGTACGATTTGAGGTCGCGCCCCGGGGAAAGAGGGCGTTGGGTACGAAAGGGAGTTTCGATGCCTGTGGGGACCTTGAATCAGGCAGACTGAAACGGAAAGGAAGTTTGTACCCATGGAAATCAACGGCGAGCAGGTCAACGAGATCGTCAACTACGCCGACCTGGGCCTGTCCCCTGAGGTCATGCGCGCCATCGACAAGAAGGGCTACGTCCAGGCCACGCCGGTCCAGGCGGGCGCCATCCCCTACTTTATGGAGTGGAAAGACGTGATCGCCAAGGCCCCTACCGGCACCGGCAAGACCTTTGCCTTCGGCATCCCTATGGTGGAGCACATCGATCCGGACAACCAGGACGTGCAGGCTCTGGTGCTGGCCCCCACCCGGGAGCTGGCGGTGCAGATCCAGGAGGAACTGCGGGACCTGTGCGAATTTAAGGAAGGGGTACGCACCGTCTGCCTCTACGGCGGAGCGCCCATCGACAAGCAGATCACCACCCTGAAAAAGAAACCCCAGATCGTGGTGGCCACCCCCGGACGGCTCATGGACCACATGAAGCGGCGTACCGTCCGCCTGGACAAGGTGGAGACGGTGGTGCTGGACGAGGCCGACCGGATGCTGGATATGGGTTTTGTCCGGGATGTGACCCGTATCCTGGACCAGCTGAAGCACCGGAAGAACCTGGGTATGTTCTCCGCTACCATCAGCCGGGAGGTGATGGATATCTCCTGGGTATACCAGCGGGACCCCATTGAGATCACTGTGCGTCCGGTGGAGGAGTCCAAGCCCGACATCACCCAGTACCGCATCGATCTGGACGGCCGGGAGCAGAAGCTGGACACCATCGCGGCCCTCATTACCCACGGGGAGTACGAGCGGGCCATCGCCTTCTGCAACACCAAGAACATGACCGACCGGCTGGCTGGGCTGCTCCAGATGCGGGGGATCTCCTGCCAGGCCATCCACGGCGACATCCAGCAGCGGGTGCGGGAGAAGACCCTGGATAAGTTCAAAAAGGGCGGGATCAAGGTGCTGGTCGCCACCGACGTGGCCGCCCGCGGCCTGGACATCGACGATGTGGACGCGGTGTTCAACTACGACGTGCCCGACGAGATGGAGAACTACACCCACCGCATCGGCCGTACCGGCCGTGCCAAGCGCCACGGCGTGGCCTATACCTTTGTATCCACCGTCACCGAGAGCGTCCGCATGGACGACATCATCCGCAACACCAAGGCGGAAGTCCAGCGGCTCAAGTACGATCAGGACGGCTGCCTTATGCTGGTGGAAGAACCATAAATGCCGGAATGGGCGGCCTTTGGCCGCCCATTTTCCTGTTTCCAGGCCGATTCGCCGGATTTCCCTTGCCAATTTCAGAAGGCCATGTTATCATGTCGGCACACTGGGATATTGGATGCAAGGGCCAAAACCCTTTCCGGCCCGGAGACAGAGACAAGACAGAGAGGAGTGTTCCTATGACAGAGATCCGGCCCTCCCGGCCCCATGAGGCCCAGGCCCAGAGGGATCTGTGGCAGGCCGCTTTTGGGGAGGACCCCCGCTATATCAGCTGGTTCTACGAATGCTGCTGGCGGCCGGAGGATACGCTCCTGCTGCTGGAGAACGGCAGGGTGGTTTCCATGCTGGCTCTGCTGCCTCAGACCATCCACCTGCCCGGCGGCGGCACCGCCTCCGCCTGGTATGTCTACGCCCTGGCTACCCATCCCGACGTGCGCAGCAAGGGATACGGCAGGCAGCTGCTGTTCTATGTGGACGACTTTTTGAAGGCCCGGGGGGCCGATTGCGTGACCGTGGTGCCCGCCGAGGCCAGCCTCTTTAAATTTTTCGGCATGGTGGGCTATCTGCCCGGCTTTTTTACCCGCAAGGTGGAGCTGCTGCGGAACATGACCGCCTCTCCGGCTCCGGAGGACAGGGTGGAGCCCATTGGACCGGCGGAGTACAACGCCATCCGGGAGAGACTTCTGGACGGTCTGCCTTTTGTCTCTTACAGCCAGGAGCTGCTCCGCTACCAGGAGGGAATGGGGCAGATCACCGGCGGCGGTCTGTACCGCGTCACTGTGGGCGATGTTCAGGGCTGTGCCGCCGCTGAGTACCATGATTCGGAGAGCGTCCTCTTTAAGGAACTGCTGCTGCCGCCGGAACAGATGTCCCGGGGCCTGGCCGTCCTGGTGGGGCAACTGCCCGGCCAGCGGTACTATGTCCGTACCCCGGCCCAGTGGGACGGGATGCAGGGCAGTTACCTCCAGCCCTTCGGCATGATCAAATGGTATGACCGGGAGAAGGGAGCCCTTTGGGGCGAGGAGACCAGGGGCTATATGGGCCTGGGCTTTGATTAAACGGCGGAGTATGAGAAACGCGGACAGACGGGGAATGCTCCCTGTCTGTCCGCGTTTCTCTATTCTGGCATGGATTTTGCAACCGGACGGCAGGGGAAGATTCAAAGGCGACCCTTTGCAGGAATTCCGTTAAAATGAATATGTGGGGCGAAATAATGAATACTTATAAGGAAAGTTCATTACACTAGCGAGAAAAAGTGACAAAAACCAGGCCATACAAGGAAAAAAAGTATCCCATGTCGAAGAAAGAAATGGACAATTATGCAGAGAAGTGTCTCTGCAACGCGGACAGCTGCAAGATTTGACGGCGATTCCATCAAATTCAGGCGGCAGAACTCTTGACGGAAAGGGCTAATTACGATAAAATAAACAGACGTTTATTGTGGGGCATTCACGGAAAACGAACAGAGACTGGTATAGGAAGTGAAGAAATGGCAAAATACATTTTGAAAAGAGTGCTGATGGCAGTGATCACGCTGTTCATCGTCATCTGTGTCACTTTTTTCCTCATGAACGCCGTTCCGGGCAATCCCTGGCTGTCTGAGAAAACCCCATCTCAGGCCACCATCGACGCCCTGAATGAGAAGTACGGCCTGGACAAACCGGTCATCGTCCAGCTGGGCCTCTATCTGGAGGATATCGCCCACGGCGATTTCCGCAACTCCATCAAGATGCAGAAGGACCGGCCTGTGCTTGATATCATCACCACCATGTTTCCCCTGTCGGCCAAGATCGGCATCATCGCCATCAGCTGGGCCATCTTGGTGGGCGTCCCATTGGGCTGTCTGGCCGCCTATAAACGAGGTACCTGGGTGGACAGCTTGTTACGAGTGGTGTGTACCATAGGTATTTCCATGCCGGGCTTCGTGGTAGCCACCATACTGCTGCATGTGTTCACCGGCGGTATCGAGGGATTCAAGATATTCCCCACCGGCTTTGACGGCAGCTGGCAGAGCTATGTGCTGCCCTGCGCCGCCCTGGGCTTCTATCCCATGTGTTACCTGTCCCGGCAGACCCGTACCGCCATGCTGGACTCCATCAATCAGGAGTACATCAAGACGGCCCGGGCCAAAGGTCTGAAGAACAAGAAGATCATCTTCAAGCACGCCCTGCGCAACGCCCTGATCCCCGTGATCACTTACCTGGGCCCCCAGATCGCCTTTACTCTGTGCGGCGGCTTCGTGGTGGAGAAGGTATTCTCCATCCCCGGCCTGGGCCGCTACTTTGTAATGTCTATCCAGGCCCGTGACTACCCCATCATTATGGGCACCACCATCTTCCTGGCGGCCTTCGTGATCGTGATGAACCTGCTGGCCGACCTGCTGTACAAGCTGGTGGATCCTCGAATCAATCTGAGCAAGGGAGGGAACTGAGTTGGCTGATCGTAAACATAAGAAAGTCCTTGGCTCCCTGCAGCCCGACGTTGAGGATATCCTGGACTGGAACAAGCTGCCCGACAATGCCTTTGAGCCGGCCAGCGCGCAGGAAAAGGAGAGCTTTATTCAGGACCGCAAGAGCGTGTCCTACTGGAAGGATGCCTGGCGCCGTCTGCGCCGCAACAAGGTGGCCATGGTGGCCATGGTCATCGTGATCCTCATTGCCCTGTTTGCCTTTGTGGGTCCCATGATCGTGCCCTACGGCTACGACGAGCAGATCCGCGGCGCCAATAACCTGCACCCCTGGCACTATTCCCTGGAGGACCGGATGGCCCAGGACCCGGATGCCGCTGTTGAGGCGGCCAGAGCCGAGGCTGAAGCCGAAGGCCGGGAGTTTACCCGCCGGGACGAAGCCATGCTCCGGGCCCAGATCAAGTCCGGCGGCGCCCAGGAAATGAAGCCCCACCTCTTCGGCTATACCGATGAGGAGCTTCAGCGCAAGGCCAATGGAGAGTTTGTGTTCCCCCATGTGTTCGGCTGCGATATGCACGGCCGTGACATCATGGTCCGTACCATGATCGGCGCCCGCGTGTCCATGATCGTGGGTATCTGCTGCGCCCTTATCGTGCTGGTCATCGGCGCCATCTACGGCTCCATCTCCGGCTACTGCGGCGGCAAGGTGGACGCGGTCATGCAGCGTATCGTGGAGATCATCTACTCCGTTCCCGAGGTGCTCATCATCCTGCTGCTGGGCGCAACGCTCAAGCCCATTCTGGAGGACTTCCAGAACTCGGGCGACGGGCCGCTGCAGAAGCTGGTCACCATCCTGGGTCCCAACCTGATCGCCATCTTCATCGCCTTCGGTCTGCTGTACTGGGTGACCATGAGCCGCATCATCCGCGGCCAGATCCTCCAGCTCAAGCAGCAGGAGTACGTCACCGCCGCCCGTGCCCTGGGCGCCAAGGGCGGGCGCATCATCAAGCGCCATCTGCTGCCCAACTGCGTGGGCCAGATCGTGACCACCACCTTCCTGCAGATCCCCTCCGCCATCTTTACCGAGTCCTTCCTGTCCTTCCTGGGCATGGGCGTTTCCGCACCCATGACCAGCCTGGGCTCCATGTGCTCCGACGGCCTGAGCGGCCTGCAGACCTATCCCTACCGTTTGTTTATCCCCGCCGCCATCCTGAGCGTGCTGATCCTGTGCCTGAACCTGTTCGGCGACGGCCTGCGCGACGCTCTGGATCCCCGGCTGAAGAAGTAAGAAAGGAGGAGACACCATGGAAGAGAAACAGAAAACCGGCAAGCTGCTGGAAGTGAAGGACCTCCACGTCTCCTTCTTTACCCCAGCCGGCGAAGTCAAGGCCGTGGGCGGTATCAGCTATGACCTGAATTATGACGAAGTCATGGGCATCGTGGGCGAGTCCGGCTCCGGCAAGAGCGTGGAGGCTTACTCCATCATCGGCCTGCTCCAGTCTCCCGGTAAGGTGGTGGGCGGTTCCATCACCCTGGAGGGCGAGGACGTGCTGGCCAAGAGCAAGGAAGAGATGATCGACCTGCGGGGCAACAAGGTGGCCATGATCTTCCAGAATCCCATGACCTGCCTCAACCCCGTGTACACCATCGGCAACCAGCTCATCGAGGCCCTGAAGGCCCACGACAAGAAGGTCTCCAAGCAGGAGGCCGCCAAGCGGGCTATGGAGATGCTGGAACTGGTGGGCATCAACAACGTGGAGAAGCGGATGAAGCAGTATCCCCACGAGCTGTCCGGCGGTATGCGCCAGCGCGTGATGATCGCCATGGGCCTGATCTGCCATCCCCAGCTGCTCATCGCCGACGAGCCCACCACCGCCCTGGACATGACCATCCAGGCCCAGATCCTGGAGCTGATGAAGGACCTGCAGAAAAAGACCCACATGGGCATCATCTTCATCACCCACAACCTGGGCGTGGTGGCCGAGATCTGCGACAAGGTCTCCGTCATGTACGCCGGCAAGATGGTGGAGCAGGGCCCTGTGGACGACATCTTCTACAAGCCCGGCCACCCCTACACCATGGGCCTGCTGCGGTCCATGCCCCGGGTGGACGCCGAGAGCTACGAGCGCCTGATCCCCATCGAGGGCACCCCCGTGGATATGCTCAATCCCCCCGAGGGCTGCCCCTTTGCCCCCCGGTGTGAGTACGCCATGAAGATCTGTCTGCAGAAGATGCCCCCCTATGTGGAGCTGGGTGACAACCACCGCTCCGCCTGCTGGCTGCGGGTGCAGGAGCAGATCGAGAAGGAGAAGGCCGGCCAGGCGGACGCCAAGCCCGCGCAGGAGACCGGGAACAAGGAGGCGGGCGACCATGAGTGAGAAGAATGATATCCTCGTTCAGGTAGACCACCTGAAGAAATACTTTGGCGTCAAGGGCGTGAAGGGCCCCGGCGTTCAGGCCGTGGAGGATGTGTCCCTGTTCATCAAGCGGGGCGAGACTCTGGGCCTGGTGGGCGAGTCCGGCTGCGGCAAGACCACCCTGGGCCGTACCATCCTCCAGCTCCATCCCCCCACGTCCGGTAAGATCGTCTACGACGGCGAGACCATCTTTGAGGGTGAGGACCCCTGGCAGCGGGATGAGAAGGGCCAGCTGGTCCACATCAAGACGCCCAAGCCCAAGGCGGTCAATATGCTGCCCTACCGGCGGAAGATGCAGATCATCTTCCAGGACCCCTCCGCCTCTCTGGACCCCCGTATGACGGTGGGCGAGATCATCGGCGAGGCTCTGGATATCCATAAGCTGTGCCCCAATAAGAAGGACCGCACCGACCGCATCAAGGAACTGCTCAGCCGGGTGGGTCTGAACACCGAACACGCCAACCGCTATCCCCATGAATTCTCCGGCGGCCAGCAGCAGCGCGTGGGCATCGCCCGCGCCCTGGCGGTGCGCCCCGAGTTCATTGTGTGCGATGAGCCCATCTCCGCCCTGGACGTGTCCATTCAGTCCCAGGTGGTGAATATGCTGGAGGATATGCAGCAGGATCTGGGCCTGACCTACCTGTTCATTGCCCATGACCTGTCCGTGGTCCGCCACATCTCCAACCGCATCGGCGTCATGTATCTGGGTTCTCTGGTGGAGCTGGCCGAGAGCTATGAGCTCAACCGCAACCCCATCCACCCCTACACCAAGACCCTGCTGTCCGCCGTGCCGGTGCCCGACCCCGAGGTGAGCCGTACCCGCCAGCGTATCGTGCTGCAGGGCGACATCCCCTCTCCCATGAATCCGCCCTCCGGCTGCCGGTTCCATACCCGCTGCCCCTATGCCACCGAGAAGTGCAAGGAGTCCGTGCCCCAGTTCAAGGAACACGCCCCGGGGCATTATGCGGCCTGTCACCTGCTGGGTTAAGCGGAAACGCGGCCTGTGCAGGAAGGCGACCCAAGCAAAAATTGGAAAAAGGCGGCGATTTGCCGCCTTTTTTCGAAATCAAAAAAGAATGAACTGAAGAGTTCGTAACAATTTTGAAACATATTCTTTACACCTGTACCTGACCTGTGGTATAATGCTTTTGCGTTACTTTAATGCGCGAAAGGCCATGGCCTTTCGGCGCCCGCAAAGCGGGCGCCGGTGACCATTCCCATGTGTATCGCGCCTCAAGGCGTCATAGATACAAAAATGAGAAAGATGGAGGTCCAACCATGAAAAAGAGAAAGCTTGTCTCTCTGCTTCTGTCCGGAGCTCTCGTGTTCGGTCTGCTGGCCGGCTGCGGCGGCGGCACCAGCAACAGCAATGAGACTCCCGACGCTCAGAACAGCGGCACTCCCAGCACCGAGGGTCCTTCCGGTGAAGCTTTTGAGATGACCGTCAACATCGCTTCTGAGCCCCAGTCCATCGATCCTGCTCTGAACAGCGCGGTCGACGGCGCCATCATGCTCAGCCATATGTTCGAAGGCCTGATGCGCTGGAAGGATTCCGGCACTGAGACCGCCGGTACCGACGGCACCTGCAACAACGCCGTGCTGGACTACGGCCAGGCTGAGTCCCACGAGAAGACTCCCAATGAGGACGGCACTGTTACCTATACCTTCAAGCTGCGCGAGGACGCCAAGTGGTCCGACGGCAAGCCTGTTACCGCTCAGGACTTTGTGTTCTCCTGGCAGCGCCTGGTCAGCCCCGAGACCGCTTCTGACTACAACTACATGATCGACAGCGTGGTCAACGCCAAGGAGATCATCAACGGCGAGAAGGATCCCAGCGAGCTGGGTGTTAAGGCTGTGGACGACAAGACCTTTGAGGTCACTCTGACCACCGACCTGCCCTACTTCCTGGAGATCTGCGCCTTCCCCTCCACCTTCCCCGTGCGCGAGGATATCGTGAGCAACGCTCAGTGGACCTATGATCCCGCCACCTACATCTCCAACGGCGCTTACAAGATGACTGTCCGTGAGACCAACTCCCAGATCGTCATGGAGCCCAACGAGAACTACTATGCTGTGGATACCCTGGGCCCCAAGAAGATCACCTTCAAGCTGATGGACGACCAGAACGCCATGCTCAACGGCTTTAAGTCCGGTGAGCTGGACTTCATCGAGGACCTGCCCACCGACGAGATCGCTGGCCTGATGACCTCCGGCGACCTGAAGATCGTGGACTACATCGGCACCTATTACGTCTGCTACCAGACCCAGAAGGCTCCCTTCGACGATCCTCGCGTCCGTAAGGCCTTCACTCTGGCTGTCGACCGCAAGTACATCGTTGACGAGATCACCCAGACCGGTCAGGTCGAGGCTGGCGGCTTCGTGCCCGCTGGTGTTTACGACGCTGCCGGCGCTACCGGCGACGACTTCCGCACCACCGGCGGCGACTACTACGATCCCTATCAGGAGGCCTATGAGGCCAACTGTGAGGAGGCCCGTGCCCTGCTGGCCGAGGCCGGCTATCCCGACGGCAAGGGTTTCCCTGTTGTTGAGTACCTGTATAACACCGGCGAGTCCCACAAGGCTGTGGGCGAGGCCCTGCAGAATATGTGGCAGACTCAGCTGGGCGTGACCGTCACCCTGAACAACCAGGAGTGGGCCACCTTCCTCCAGACCCGTAAGGACGGCGATTACTCCATCGCCCGTAACGGCTGGATCGCCGACTACAATGATCCCATGTGCTTCCTGGATATGTGGCTCACTGGCGGCGGCAACAACGACGCTCAGTACTCCAACAAGGAGTATGATGCCAAGATCGCTGCTGCCAAGGCTGCTACCGATCCCGCTGAGCGCATGAAGCTCATGCACGAGGCTGAGGACATCATCATGGGTCAGGACTATGCTCTGTGCCCCCTGTACTTCTACACTCAGAAGTATATGCTGGCCGACGGCATCCAGGGTATGTACTATACTCCTCTGGGCTACTTCTTCTTCGACCACTGCACCCAGGGCTGATTTCAGCCATCCAACCGGGCGGAGCCATGCGGCTCCGCCCGGTTTTTGTTGTTGAGCTGTTCTGGCCCAGGGACTGTCCCGGGGTGTTCAGGCGATGCAGGGCAGGCGTGTCCTCCTGACTGCGAGCCCCAATATAGCCCTGACAAACGGACGGGTACAGACTTCCCACTTCTGCAAAACGGCATTTTTGAGCGTAGGGGCCGATGCCCTCATCGGCCTGTCGGTCCTTGTTTCCGGTAACCTCTGACGCTAAAAACCCCCGACACACCGGATATCCGGTATGCCGGGGGGGTTGGTTTTAGCGGATGATTACCAGTTGCCGAAGGGAAAGTTGTAATAGTAATTGCCGCCCCCCTGCGGTTGCTGCTGGTGTTGCTGCTGCTGCTGATATTCCTGCTGGAGCTGCTCCATGGCCTCCTGCCGGGCCTGGTTATCCTCATCCAGCACCACGTTGATGGTGAGGGTTTCCCCATTGCGGTAGACGGTAAAGGCAATGGTGTCGCCAGCCTTGTTGTCCTTCACCGCCTCAGACAGGGCGGAACTGGTGGAGACAGCGGTATCGTTTATGGCGGTAATGATGTCGCCCACCTGAAGGCCGGCCTTCTGGGCGCAGGAGCCGTCCAGAATGGCCTTGATCTCAGCGCCGGCAGGGATGCCGTACCGCTGGGCCTCCTGGCTCACATTGTTCATCAGGATGCCCACGTTGGGCTTGCCGGTAACATAGCCGTTCTCCATGATGGAGGTGACCATATCCTTCACGTCATTCATGGGGATGGCAAAGCCCAGACCCTCCACGGAGGCCTCGGAGGCGGAGCTGGAGGACAGCTTGGCGGACACGATGCCCACCACCTGGCCGTACTTGTCAAACAGGGGACCGCCGGAGTTGCCGGAGTTGATGGCGGTATCGGTCTGAATCATATTGATGACAGTGCCGTCGCTCATGGTGACGGAGCGGTCCTTGGAGGACACATAGCCGCCGGTGAAGGTGAAGGTCAACTCACCCAGGGGATTACCGATGGCGTATACCGGCTCACCCACATTGATGGCGTCGGAATCGCCCAGCACCACTGGCCGCAGGTTGCCCTGGTCGATCTTCAGTACGGCGATGTCGTTTTCCTCCTCGCCGCCCACCAAAGTGGCGCCATAGCTCTTGCCGTCGGCAAAGAACACGGTGATATCGCTGACGCCGTCAATGACGTGGTAGTTGGTGAGGATGTAGCTGGTGGTGTCGTTGGAACTGATGACGAAGCCAGAGCCGGACACGGCGTTCTTTACGGTCTGGCCCCACACGTTGGTAGTCACATTGCCGTTGACGCCCACCACCGACTCCAGGTTGGAGGCATACACCTCCTCCGGGGAGAGGACGGTCTTGCCGTCCACATTGGCCAGAGACACGGCGGTGGGGCGGGTACCCTCGTAAATGGTGGTGGAGTTGCCGCCGAAGCGGTTGATGGCCCAAACGCCGCCGCCGCCCACCGCGCCGCCAATGATGGCGCAGCACAGGCCAACGGCAATAAACTTGCCAAAACCGCCCTTTTTCTTTTGTTTGGGGGGCTCGGCGTCATACACATGGAACTGATTGCTTTCTATGACGGGCTCCCGATCCTCGGGGGGCCGATTATAATCACTGTAATACATCAGGGTCTCTCCTTTACCAGCGGATTTTACGGTTTTCCTGGAACGAGTTTTAGGATACCCGGTAATTGTGGCGGAACTATGAAGAAAATGTGCATGATTTTTAAATTATTCCCATCACCGGCAAAAACGGAACGGATACCGGGGAATAGCAGAAAAAAGGGACGCATTTGCGTCCCTTTTTTAAACGTTATCATTATTTTTCCAGAGCTTTTGTTACAGTGACAGCACGGGCGCCGGGGCCGATATGGCAGGCCACCGACAGGGACAGGGGGTCCATATGGATGGGATAACCGGGGAAAATGGCCTCCAGCTCCTCCAGCCACGCCTGGGCGTCGGCCCGGTCGCCGGTGTAGGCGGCGGCGATGTGGAGCTGCTCCGGACCGGCCAGACCGGCGAACTGGGTCTCCATGGTGTGGTGGATGGCGTCGATCATGGTCTTTTTGGCGGACTTCCAGCCACGGACCTTGGCAAAGGAGTCCAGCTTCTCACCCTGGATGCGCAGCACAGGCTTGATGCCCAGCACCGCGCCCAGAGCAGCGGCGGCGGGGGTGCAGCGGCCGCCCTTTTTCAGGTATTTCAGGGTGTCCACGGTGATGTAGATGTCGGAGTCAAACTTGGTGCGCTCCAAATAGTCGCGGATCTCCTGAACGGACTTGCCGGCCTGGGCCATTTCCAGAGCGTCCAGCACCGACTGGCGCTGGGTCACCGAGATGCGCTGGTTGTTGACCACAAACACCTTGCCCTCGTAGTCCTGGGAGAGCATCATGGCGGTCTCGCAGGAGCTGCTCAGACCGCTGGACATGGGAATGTACACGATCTGGTCATAGTCCTGGAGGATCTTGTCCCACAGGTCGGTCACGTCGCCGGGGGAGGGCTGGGTGGTTTTGACGTCGGCGTCCTGGACCAGACGCTCATAGAACTGCTCCTGGGAGAGGGTGATATCCTCCAAAAAGAGCTCGTCATTGATATAAAAAGGCATGGGCAGTACAAAAATGCCAAGCGCTCTGCCCTGGGCCTGGGTGATGCCGCTGTTGCTGTCGGTGGCAATGGCGATCTTACTCATAACGTACCTCACTTCATCAGATCTTTATAGCTGTGGTTCCGACGGAGCCTGGGCTCCGCAGCGGAAGAAAGCGGTCAGCTTTTCCATTCCCCGCACCAGGGCGGAGGCCTCCTGATCGGTCAGGGCGGACAGCATCCGGTCGGTCAGACGGCGGTGAAAGGCCCGGTGCTGTTCGCTGGCGGCCCGGCCCAGCTGGGTGGGCAGCAGGCGCACCGCCCGCCGGTCCTTCTCATCCCGGCGGCGGACCAGATAGCCTTTCTTTTCCAGCAGCCCCACCGCACAGGTCAGGGTGCCCGCCGGCATCTGCCGGGCGGAGGCAATGGCGGTGGAGCGGTTGTCGCCCCCCTCGTCCACGGTGCGGCAGATGGCGTCGATGAGCTGAACCTCCCGCAGAGACAGATCGCCTGCGGCCAGGGTAGCCTCTTCCCGCTTCAGAATGTCGCCAAAGACGTCGGAAAGGAACCGGTTGACTACTTCGATGGAATACTCCACTGGGGGCCTCCCTTCTGCGTGGCTTGTTTCGCAACTGAATTATACCGGATTGTAGAAAAATGTCAAGAGAATCCTTTGACAGTCAAAGTAATTTCTGCCGCCGGTGCGGTTTGGGACAAGGCATACCCGGGGGAATGGGCGCATAGGGTAGAAGGGACCGAAAGGAGCCCACATTACAGATGAGGATGGTGCGATATGAAAGGGCCGATTTTATGGAAACGACTGTTCCGCCGGAGTGCCGCTTTGTTCCTGGCCACGCTGGCGGTGTGGCTGCTGCTTCTGTGCGGCGGCGGGGCGGGGGCGCTGCAAAGTCTGGGGGAGAGCGGTACCTTTGTGTCCACCGCCCTGGCGGCGGAGTTGGGCAAGACGGGGGGCGACGCCCTGGATCAACTGGACGGTTGGGACCGGCTGGCCATAGGCCAGTCCCTGCTGCTCTCAGGCAATCAGGAGGCGGTGAGCCGGCACCTGGGACAAGAGGTACAGGAGGAAATACAGCTGCCGGCGGGCCAGCCTGCTCAGGATCACGATGACCTGGTGGAGGAGCCCCAGACCACCACGGCTCCGTCGGACATCATTGCCCGCACCCTGCTTCCCAGCAGTCCCCAGGGCTACGATGTGGCAGGGGGGCTGTACCTCTATAACCGCACCGGGGAAAAGGTGGACCTGGCGGCGGCGGCCCAGGCGGCGGTGAACATCACCCTGCCGGCAGAGGAGCCCCAGATCCTGATCGTCCATACCCACGCCACCGAGTCCTATACCCCCGACGGCACCGACGTGTATACCCCTTCCGGCGGAGTGGGACGCACCCTGGAGGAGACATACAATGTGATCCGGGTGGGGGACGAGATGGAGCGGGTGTTTACCGAGATGGGCCTGAGCGTGGTCCACGACCGTACCCTCCACGACTACCCCCAGTACAACGGGGCCTATACCCGCTCCGCCCAGACTGTGAAGGACTATCTGGCCAAATATCCCTCCATCAAGATCGTGCTGGACGTCCACCGGGACGCCCTGGTGGGGGAGAACGGTACCATATATAAGGCGGTGACTCGGATCGACGGGGTGGATACCGCCCAGGTGATGCTGGTCATCGGCCACGGCCAGGACGGCAGCAATCCCCACTGGATGGAGAATCTGACCCTGGCTTGCAAGATCCAGACCAGCATGAACACCCTCTACCCCACCCTGGCCCGGCCCATGACCTTCCGCTCCTCCAGCTACAACCAGGAGCTGTCCACCGGTTCCCTGCTGGTGGAGGTGGGCACCCACGGCAATACCCTTCAGGAGGCCCTGTCCGCCGCCCGGCTCTTTGCCCGTTCCGCCGGACAGGTGCTGCTGGGGCTGAAGGGATAACAAAAAAGCACGCCCACGGGCGTGCTTTTTTGCGTCCCCCGCCGGCAAAGAAGAATTGCCCTTTTCCGAAAAATCACATATAATAAGAGCAATGTGTAAACAGACAGAGGGAGGCAGACTATGATTTTAAACGTGCTGGCGGTAGGCGATGTGGTGGGGGAGAGCGGTGTGGAGTACCTGAACCGCCACCTCCGCAGCCTGAAAAAGCTCCATGAGGTCCACTTTACCGTGGTCAACGGGGAGAACGCCTCCGGCGTGGGCATCCTGCCCCGGCAGGCCCGGGACATCTTTGACGCCGGGGCCGACGTGATCACTTTGGGCAACCACACCTGGAACCGCATCCAGATCGCCGACTTTCTGGAGGACGACCGCTACACCCTGCGGCCCGCCAACTACACCAACCGGGTGCCCGGCCGGGGCTGGGGGGTGTACGACGGCCCCAAGGGCCTGCGGATCGGCGTGGTGAACCTCATCGGCCGGTGCGAGATGGACAGCAATTTTGAAAACCCCTTCACCACCGCCGACAAGGTTTTGAAGCGGATGGAGGGGGTGGACGTGGTGCTGGTGGATTTCCATGCCGAAGCCACCAGCGAGAAGGGGGCCATGGGCTACTACCTGGACGGACGGGTCCAGGCTCTGTGGGGTACCCATACCCATGTGCCCACCGCCGATGCCCAGGTGCTTCCCAAAGGTCTGGGCTTCGTCACCGACCTGGGCATGACCGGCCCCGCCCGCAGCGTGCTGGGCATCCGGCCCGACCAGGCCATCAACCGCTTCCTGGGGGGACTGCCCCGGCGGTTTGAGCAGGCGGACGGACCCTGCAAGCTGGAGAGCGTCCTCTTCTCCATCGACACCGACCAGCGCAAGTGCGTAGGTGTGGAGCGGCTGGATGTTCGTGACTGATCCCCCCTGTGACCTTCCCCCCGAGGGGGGAAGGTGGCCGGCCTCGGGTCGGACGGATGAGGGGGTGTCTGTGCACCCTTTTGGAATCCTGTTGGAAAGGAACACAAAACCATGTTAACCATCATTCACGGGGCGGACTTTCATCTGGACGCCCCCTTTGCCGCCCTGCCGCCCGAAAAGGCCAGGCAGCGGCGGGAGGAGCAGCGGCAGCTGCTGGACCGGCTGGCCGATCTGGCCCAGGAGGTAAGGGCCGACCTGGTGCTGCTCTCCGGCGATCTGCTGGACTCCAGCCAGACCTACCAGGAGACGGTGGAGGCCCTCTCCCGTACCCTGGGCCAGATCCAGGCACCGGTGTTTATCGCCCCGGGCAACCACGACTGCTACGGCCCCCGGTCGGTGTACGCCAACACCGCCTGGCCGGATAACGTACATATCTTCTCCGCCGTGTCGGTGGAGTCGGTGGCCCTGCCGGAGCTGGGCTGCACCGTCCACGGCGCGGCCTTCACCACCCCCCAGGCCGACCGCTCCCCCCTCATGGGCTTCACCGCCCCCCGGGACGGACAGGTCCACCTGATGGCCCTCCACGGCGACGTGGACGGCAAGGGCCGCTACGGCCCCATCGATCCCGCCGACATTGCCGCCAGCGGCCTGACCTATCTGGCCCTGGGCCACATCCACGCCTGCTCCGGGTTGCAGAAGGCGGGGGATACCTGGTGGGCCTACCCCGGCTGCCCCGAGGGCCGGGGCTTTGACGAGACGGGGGACAAGGGCGTGCTGGTGGTCACCGTGGGGGACGACCCCAGCGACCTTACCGCCCGGTTCGTGCCCCTGGCCGGACGGCGGTATGAGATCGTGGAGGCCGACGTCACCGGAGCGGATACCGCCGCCCAGGCGCTGGAGGCCGTCCTGCCGGCGGAGCCCTGCGGGGACTGCTGCCGCATCCTGCTCACCGGCCAGCGGTCCTTTGGGCCGCCCGACCTGGCGGCCCTCACCGCCCAGGCCCAACCATACTACTATAGCGTCACCATCCGGGACCACACCAGACAGCTGCGGGACCTGTGGGAGCGGGCGGGGGAGGACTCCCTTACCGGCCTGGTCCTGCGCCAGCTGAAGGCCCAGGGCGGGCCCGAAGCCGAGCTGGCCGCCCGGTTTGCGCTGGCGGCGCTGGAAAACGGGGAGGACCCCTGCCCATGAAAATCATTCGTATGAAAGCCACCTTCGGCGGCCTGGACCACCGGGAACTGGAGCTGAAGGAGGGGCTGAATATCATCGAGGCCCCCAACGAGGGGGGCAAATCCACCTGGTCGGCCTTCCTGCGGGCCATGCTCTACGGCATCAACACCAAGGAGCGGGACAAGCAGGGCTACATCGCCGAAAAGAACCGCTACCAGCCCTGGAACGGCGGAGCCATGGAGGGCGTGGTGGAGCTGGAGTGGAAGGGGGAGAGGATCACCCTTCGCCGCGGCCCCAAGGGCAACACCCCATTCGGCAAGTTTGAGGCGGTGTATACCGACACCGGGGAGCCGGTGGGCTTCCTCACCGCCGACAACGTGGGGGAGACTCTCATCGGCGCCCCCAGAGAGGTCTTTGAGCGCTCCGCCTTTGTGGGCCAGGGAGGTGCGGCCATCGACGGCGCTCCCGCCCTGGAGGCCCGCATTGCCGCCCTGGCCTCCAGCGGGGAGGAGGACGTGTCCTACTCCCAGGTGGAGCGCCGCCTGCGGGACTGGCTCAACCGCCGCAGGCACAACAAGACCGGCCTTATCCCCAAGCTGGAGGAGGAGCTGGCCCAGAACGACGAGATCGCCGGCCGTCAGGCCAAGGCCTTCCGGCTGGCTCAGGAGGCCCGCCGGGAGATGGACAAGCTCCAGAGTGAGCACAAGCGCCTCCAGGCCGAGCGGGACGCCCATCTGGCCCGGGCCATGGCCGCCCGCCGCCAGCGGTGGGAGGAGGCCCAGAGCGCCCTGAATCAGGCCAGGGAGCAGGTGGATACCATCGAGGCGGAACTCAACCGCTATGGCACGCCCCCCGACAAGGCCACCCTGCAAAAGGCCCAGGGAGAGCTGAACCAGCTCAATGCCCTGCACACCAGCCGCAAGCAGGCGGAGGAGCGGCTGGAACAGGCTCAGGCCCAGGAGTCGGAGGCTGCCGCCGCCGCGGTGGACCCCCTGTTCCCCGACATGACCCCCGATCAGGCCTGGGAGCAGGCCAGCGACGACGCCCAGGCGGCGGGGGAGGTGCCCCGTTGCGGCGGATGGTATGCCGGGGGCGCTGTTGCCCTGGTGCTGGCCGCCGGGTCGCTGGTGCTGGCCTTTACCGGCGTGCTGCCCGCCCTGTGGATGGGGGGCGCGGCCTGCGGTGTGCTGGCCGCGGCGGGCGTGGGCCTGTTTGTGTCGGCCGCCCTGCGGAAAAAGCGGGCCGGTGCCCTGGCGGCGGAGCTGCTGGAGCGCTATGAGGCGGAGGATCCCCAGGGCATCCTCACCCGTGCCAATGCCTACCGGGAGGCCTGTGTGGTGGCCGGACAGGCCGCCAAACAGCGGGAGGAGGCCCAGCAGGCCCTGGACGCCCTGCTGGCGCAGGATGAGCATACCCGCAAGGCCCTGCTGGAGCTGGTCCACCCCTTTGCCCCCACGGTGAAGGATACCTTCGGCGTGTCGGCGGCTATTTCCCGTGCCCTCCAGCTGGAGGAGCGGCTGACCAGCGCCCGGGTGAAGCTGGAGGGAGCCCAGCAGCTGGCCGCCAGCCTGCCCCGGCCCGAGCCGGTGGCGGCCGACCCCGGGGTGGAGCCCCGGTTTGACCCTGCCGAGACGGCGGCCCGGCTGGGCGCGGCGGAGGGGGAATTGTCCCGGCTCCGCAGCGGCCTGGCCATGGCCCAGGGCGAGCTGAACACTCTGGGGGACCCGGCGGAGCTGGAGCTGCGGCGGGAGGAGGCCAAAGAGGAGCTGGAGGCCCGGCAGACCGAGTACGCCGCGCTGGAGACCGCCCTCAAGGCTCTGGACGCCGCCCATGCCGGGCTTCAGGCCCGGTTCTCTCCCGCCCTCAACCATCTGGCGGGGGACTATCTGGCCAAGCTCACCGGCGGCAAGTACGACAAGGTGTCCCTCACCCGGCAGTTTGAGGCCCTGGCCGAGGAGGCCGGCGGCCTCCAGCCCCGGCGGGCGCTGGCCCTGTCCCAGGGAACGGCGGACCAGCTCTATCTGGCGGTGCGGCTGGCGGCCTGCAAGCTGGTGCTGCCCCAGGAGGAGCCCTGTCCCCTGGTGCTGGACGACGCCCTGGCCAACTTCGACGACAGCCGTGCGGCCCTGGCTCTGGAGTGCCTGGAGGAGCTGGGCGGGGAGCGGCAGATCCTGCTCTTCACCTGCCACAGCCGGGAAAGAGCCTGGCAGCAGAGCCGCTGACGCGAATTTCCCTTGCAATCGGGGGGAAATCGGGCTATAATGTGGCATATTCCAAGCATATGGAGCTGATGGCATTGGCAAACGAAAAGACCCAGGAGCAGGAGCTGGAGGGGAAGGACGCCCTGAAGGTGGACCTCTACTTCTGGTTACAGGCCCTGGTGATGGTGCTGGTGGCCCTGATCCTCATTTTCACCTTTGTGGGGCGCATCATCGGCGTGGTGGGCTCCTCCATGTATCCCACCCTCCACGACGGGGACCTGCTGCTGCTGCAGAGCATCGGTTATACCCCCAAGCAGGGAGACGTGGTGGTACTCACCAAGGAATTTGACGCCTCCGAGGGCCCCATCGTCAAGCGGGTCATCGCCACCGGCGGTCAGCACGTGGTCATCGACTACGACGCGGGCACCGTCACCGTGGACGGCGTGGTGCTGGACGAGCCCTATATCAACCCCGAGGAGGATATGCGCCAGCCCGGCGGGGAGACCCTCACCGACGTGGTGGTGCCCCAGGGCTCCATCTTCGTCATGGGCGACAACCGTAACCACTCCTCCGACAGCCGGGACGTGACCCTGGGCACGGTGGACGAGCGCTATGTGCTGGGCCGGGCCCTGTGGGTGATCCTGCCCTTCCAGGATTTTGGGGCCATCGCCCACGGCGCTCAGGCATAAACGCAGAAAAAGGCCACAGACAGTTTGTCTGTGGCCTTTTTTGTGTCTTTTAAAAGAGCCAGAAGATCTGTTCCTCCGACAGGGTCATGCCCACCTTGCGCTGGAGAGTCAGGGAGGGATGGTTGTCCCACCACACCTGACCATAGGGGTATATCCCCTGCTCCAGACAAAAGGCGGTCATGGACAGCAGCAGGGCCTCTCCGATGCCCCGGCGGCGGTACTGGGGCAGCACCTCCAGCATCCCCATGGACCCCTCGATGTGGGTGGCGATAAACCCGGCGGGCTGCCCGTCCACAAAGGCCCCCAGCATCCCCCGGTCAATGGCGCCCCGCATATAGTCCAGACCCCCGAAGGAGTGGCTGTAGTGCTCCTCGGCCCACTCCGCCCAGCTCTGGTCCAAACGGCGGATCTCCCCGTCAAAGGCGGGGACGGTGGGCATCTGGTCGCTCATCCAGGCCGACTGGTGGCAGATCTGTTCCGTCTGAAACCCGAAGTGGGCGGCCAGTTTGTCCTTGTACCACATCTGATGGCCGGTGAGGATCATGCACCCCTCCATCATGGGGAGCATCTCCTCCAGGGCGGCGGGGGTTTCCGCGTCCAGGAACCACACCTCGCTGGGGGGATCGTAGAGCAGCACCCCGTCGGGCCCCGCCCGGCGGATCTGGGCGGTCCCACGACGGAGCACCTCCAGCATATCGATGTACAAAAGCCGGTTGCCAGACAGCCGGGCCAGAGCGGTCTCTTCTAGTGTCATGCCTTTCCTCCTCGATATAGCGGCAGGGAGATGATGAAGCTGGTCAGCTTGCCGTTGCTCTCGCAGCGGATGGAGCCGCCGTGGAGCTCCACGATCTCCTTGGCGATGGCCAGACCCAGCCCCGCCCCGCCGGTGCGGGTGGAGCGGGCGGCGTCCAGTCGGTAGAATTTCTCAAAGATGTTGGCCAGTTCCCCCTCGGGGATCTCCAGCCCTTCATCCTGAATGGTGATCTCTGTGTAGGAGCCCATGGCACGGGCCACCACGTCCACGGTACCCCCGGGGATGGAGTAGCTCACCGCGTTGCGCAGCACGTTGTCGAATAACCGGGCCAGCTTGTCTGGGTCTCCCCGCACCACCAGATGAGGCTGGATATCGGGGACGCAGGTGAGATTTTTTTCGGCGAAGAGGGGGTAGAACTCGTCGGAGAGCTGCTCCAGCAGCATGGACAGCTGGATGGGCACCTTCTCCCCCGCTCCGCTGTCGAGATCCATTTTGGTGATGTCGAAAAACTCCCCCAGCAGTTCCTCCAGCCGCAGGGCCTTGTCCAGGGCAATGCCGGTGAACTTGGCCCGCTGCTCCGGGGCCAGACCGGGGTCGTCGTGGAGCAGGGTCAGATAGCCTACCACGGATGTAAGGGGAGTCTTGAGGTCGTGGGCCAGAAAGGCCACCAGATCCCCTCTGCGTTGCTCCGCCTCCTGGGCGGCCCGCTCCCGGGCGGCCAGCTGACGGCGGATGGCGTTCAGGTCGTCCTGAATGGGGGAGAGCTCCCGGGGCAGGGCCACCGGGTCCTCCCGGTCCTCCACCAGGCGGCGGGTGGCCGCCCGGATGTCCTCCAGCCAATGGGTGAACCGGCCCATGGCCAGATAGAAGGCGATGAGCATGAGTACCATAATGCAGACGGTGAGGATCTCCTGCTTGTTGTTCCGGATCAGGACCTGATAGAGGCGGACGGCTTCCTCCGGGCTCTGGCCAAAGAGGGTCTGGGCCGCCCACAGGAAGAACCGGGCAAAGGGGTCCTGGAGCACGCCGTCAATGACCACCTCCAGCAGGAAGATGCCGGCCGCTCCGGCGATGAGGGTGCCCACAATGACCACCAGCAGCATTTTCAGTTTGAGACGGGTGTATTTTCCCTTCATGCGGGCCCCTCCTTTTCCTGGGCGTGGTGGCGGGCGGCGGAGCGCTTGGCGAACCGGCCCACCGACCAGGCGCCGCCCAGGAGCAGCACCTCCAGGAAGGAGGCGAACCGCCACAGCACCATGCCCACCGCCAGATGTTCCCCAAAGATGGGGCCCATGAACAGATAGAAGCTGCCCTCCGCGCCGCCGGCGTTGCCGGGCAGCATAATGATGCGGGAGAGCACCATCACCAGGCACTGTACCATCACCAGCTCCCAGAAGGAGAAGCCGGTGAGGCCCAGACCCCGGTAGAGGAAGAACGGGATGGAGAAGAGGGCGGTGAGCTCCACAAACATCCCGGCGTACAGCCATACCAGCAGCCGCTTGTTGCCCTGGAAGGCCCCCAGCTGCCGGCAGAACTCATCCACCTTGTTCATGCCCTTGTCCACCATGCCCTCTCTGGCCATCACCTTCCAGTGCCGGGACAGGAAGGTGAGGATGTGGCGGATGAGCCGCTGGATGGGGGCGGGACGGAGGGCGGTAAAGACCGCCAGACCGCACAGGAACAGGTAGAGGGCGATGAGCACCCCGGCCCCTGCCACGGCGGCTCCCAGACCGGCCTTCCGCCAGATCAGCTCATAGGCCAGGGCGGCCACGGCGTAGCCGGTGTATACCATGGTGTTGGCCACCGCCTTCCAGGTGTAGATGGAGGCGGTATAGGTGGCGGACATCCCGGCGTCATACATCAGCTTGAGCTGGATGGGAGCTCCGGCGGGGCCCAGCTTGTAGTAAAATTCCCCGATATAGGCCGCGTCAAAGCAGCCGGTCAGATTCATGGGACAGCCGGCGGCCTTGCCCATGCCGTAGAACAGGATGGCGTCCACGCTCTCGCTGAAGGGGATGCACAGGGCGGCCAGCAGCAGCCAGCCGGGCTGCACCTGGGCCACCAGGGTCCGCAGATCCATGGTGCGCGTCACATGGACAATGAGCGCAATGAGAATGATGCCGCCGATGCTCAGGCCCGCGATGGAAAAGATACGGTTGAACAGGGCGGCCTTGCTGTGCTTTTTCGTAATATTCACTCCATTCTAATACGCCCGGCGCAGGGTGCCGCCGCAGGTGCAGCGGTAGCGCTCCGGATGGGCCACCAGGGGGGAGCGCCGGGCGCGGGGGAACTGCCGGCCGCACTTGGTACACACCACCAGATGACGGATGGGACGGATATCCTCCACCCCCAGCTGGTCACAGGTACCGGTGCGGGAGATGGCATAGCCGTAGGCGGCGTTCATCTGCCCGGCGTAGGCCTTCCACCGGACGCCGTGGTCCCGGCAGCCGGGGCAGGTGTGGAGCACCTCGTGGGCCAGGGTTTGGAGGCAGGCCTCCACCGGGGCCTCCAGCAGCCGCTGGGCCAGCTCAATGCGGTAGGTGCCGTCGGCCTGCCGGATGCAGCAGCCGAACCGGGTCACCGCCCGGCGGTTGAGGCGTACCTGGGGGAGGATATGGGGAGAGACCGGGATGCCCAGGGCTTTGGCCTGGGCGACCACCCGGGCCAGCAATGTATCTGCGTTGTGCATGGAACAGCCCTCTCTCTGGAAGAATCAAAATTGTAGAGCTATATTGTACCACCAATGGCCGGAAAAGTCACCATCACCCACTGTTGTGGGCTTATCTTATGATTTTGTGACATTTTTCCCGTCTGCTTGACGGAAATACAACCGGGCCGGTATAATTGAGACAAAAGGAGGGATGGCTATGGAGGCCAACATTCTGGTGGTGGACGACGAGCCCGAGATCGCCGATCTGGTGGAGGTCTATTTGCAGAGTGAGGGCTGCACCGTCTACAAGTGCAATACCGGCACCCAGGCCCTGGCGGTGGTGAACAGCCGGTCGGTGGACCTGGCCATCCTGGACGTGATGCTCCCCGACATCAGTGGTTTTGTCCTGTGCGGGGAGATCCGCAAGGACCACCATTTCCCGGTGCTTATGCTTACCGCCAAGGCGGAGGATATGGACAAGATCACCGGGCTCACCATTGGGGCGGACGACTATATCACAAAGCCCTTCAACCCCCTGGAACTGATGGCCCGGGTAAAGGCTCAACTGCGCCGCTATACCCGCTACAACGAGGCGGACAAGGGGGACAGCCGGGATATTCTGGACTTCAACGGACTGGTCATCAACCGCTCCACCCATGAGTGCACCCTGTACGACAAGGAGCTGGGCCTCACCCCCATCGAGTTTGACATCCTGTGGATGCTGGCGGAAAACCGGGGTCAGGTCATCTCCGCTGAGCGGCTCTTTGAGAGCGTGTGGGGGGAGAAGTACCTGGACCGGAACAACACCGTCATGGTCCACATCCGCCGCCTGCGGGAGAAGATGGGGGAGCCGTCCCGAAACCCCAGATTTATCAAAACGGTGTGGGGTGTAGGTTACAAGATCGACTAAATTTCCCGTCCCCTCGGAGAGCGGAGGGGGGGCCGCGGGGGGAACTGGTTCCCGCCCGCGAGCGCGGCTTGGCGCTCTGCGCCGGACTTCCCGCAGGAAGTCCCCGCGCTTGCATGGGGGGTAGGATATAAGATCGACTGAATCCTCCCGCCTGAAATTTTTTGAAAAAATTGCGAAAAAGCTGTTGACAAAATGGGACACTTCGGATATACTATCTCTTGACCTGTTCGTCCGGGTGCAAATGGCGGCATAGCTCAGGTGGCTAGAGCATACGGTTCATACCCGTAGTGTCCCCGGTTCAAATCCAGGTGCCGCTACCAGACCCAAAAGACGGCACGTGCCGTCTTTTGGGGTCCCTTTTCCGAGCGTTCGGCCCGCTTGGGCAACATGGCCCGTTGGTCAAGTGGTTAAGACACCGCCCTTTCACGGCGGTAACACGAGTTCGAGTCTCGTACGGGTCACCAATATGGAGGCGTAGCTCAGCCGGTAGAGCACTTGCTTCACACGCAAGGGGTCACAGATTCGAGTTCTGTCGTCTCCACCATTAAAAAGGACATCCGATAGGATGTCCTTTTTTCTTTGCTTTGAAGGGCAAAAGAGGGCCTGTTTGGCGCTCAGAATAACAGAAGGGGACATACTGCAGCAAAATGCAGTACGTCCTTTTGATTTATCTGAAGAATGGATGCAGCGGAGCCCCTCATAAAAATGGACCAAATTTGGATAAGCGGAAAATATTGCATTGGAATATATTGTGTATAAAAGAATAAAGTGATATATTGGAAATTACGGCCATGCCGGGCAGCCGTCAATCTTCATCCGGGATGTATTCCAAAATATCCTCCACCCGACAGTCCAGGATCTCGCACAGTGTGTTCAGCGTGGTGGTGGTAATGGCCTTCCCGTGCTTCATGCGGTGGATGGTGTTGGCGGTAACACCCTGCTTATAGATTAGATAATATTCGGTAATGCCTTTGCGGTACAGAGTCTGATAAAACGGACTGTAGCTGATCATAGTGTATCACCCATAACAGGCTATCATGCTCTATATCTTGACTATACCCTATTTGTAGAGTATAATGCCTGCGTGGATAAATTTCCCTGGCGCAGCACATCCCAAAACAACAAGGAGTGAAAGAGATGAAGAAGAGAAAAATCCTGTCCTCTGTGCTGGCTGCATCTATGGTGCTTTCTATGGTGCCTGTAACAGCTTTGGCTGTGGATGGGGACGATGGTTCCCAGGTCCAGGAGGTCAGCATTGACACTGCCGCTGAACTGGCCCAGGCCATTGCCGGCCAGCAGGACGGCCAGGTCTGGAAGCTTGCGGAGGGTGCCTACAACCTGACTGAGGCGGACCTTGCCCTGTACGCAAACAAGGACTGCGGTGGCCAGACCGGCTGGTATTTCCCGCTGACTGCAAATAACCTCACCATTATTGGCGAGGGTGATGTGACCATCACCAGTGATGTGAAGAGTCCCAACGCCAACTGGGCCACCCAGGACTTTGTGTCTGTCTGGGGCAACGACATTACCATCGATAATGTGGATATCCTCTCCAAGGACACCCAGAATAAGGCCATTGAAGTCATGGGCCAGGACTTTACGCTGAAGAATTCTGAGATGAAGAGGGTCAACGAGTGGGGCAGCGGCTCCATTATCTTCAATTCCCAGGCAGAGGGCGGCGACATTGGTACGGCTACCCTTGAAAACGTGAAGCTGTACTCCTGGATCTCTACCAACTACTCCAAGACCGGCACGCTGAACACCAGCAATGTGACCGTCGACTTTACCGACAACAGCTATGCCGGCTATACAGATCCTAGTCATCCCGAATGGGGTTACGGTTGGTGTCCTGGTATTTTCAACCACAAGAGCAATGTTACGGTCAACAATGACAACCTGACTCTGCTTGTGGATGACAAGATCAATCTGGCCGGTCAGGTGCTCAACACCAACACCCAGCCGAATACGACGGTCGTACTCAAGGAAGGTACCTACGACGGCAATATCACCATTGACAAGTCTGTTATCCTCAAGGGCGCCAACGCCGGTGTGGGCGGTACTTCTGAGGCGCGCGGCAATGAGAGCGTAATCACCGGCAAGATCAATGTTGTCGGTCAAGACCTGGATGTCGTGCTTGATGGCCTGAAGTTTACCGAGGCTGGCTGCATTACCTCTGCCAACAATAATGCGGGCACTGATCTGACGGTCCAGAACTGTGTGGCCGATGGCCTGACCAATACCTTTGTTTACACCAGCGGAGCGGACGACGCCCGCATGGGAAAGATCACCGTTCAGGATAATAAAGTAACCAACATTACCGGTAGCAATCTGTCCGCCTGTAATCTGTGGAATGCCAGTGAGCACGAGATTACCGGCAACTACGTGGAAAATATCAATTTCCATGCCTTTAATCTGGACAGCACCATTGGTAATGTCCTCTTTGAAAACAACACCATCAAGAATACCGGCAAGGGCGGCATCCAGCTGGCCAACTATACCACCGGTGAGTCTGTGATTATCCGTGGCAACACCTTTGAGAATGTGGCCAATCAGCCGTATTATAACGATGATGAAGCTGAGGGCCTGAACTATGCCGCTATCCGTGTATATTCTTCGGGTGAGAATACCGATAAGGGCATTACGGCAAATATCGACATTACGGAGAACAGCTTTGTTGGCAATCCTATTTCTATCTGGGTTACCAGCCGGAAGACGGTTGATAGTGCCGTTGAATACTTTGATGTGAATGTTGAGGCCCACAAGAATAAGTTCGAGATGACCGAAAACTCCATCTATGCCATGTATGTAGGTGTTGCCAATGGTGTGGATGCCTCGGAGAATTACTGGGGAAGCGCTGATCCTCAGTTTGGAAAACTTGTGTATACGGTGGAAGGTGCAGAAGGCAATGTGACTACTGAGCCTTACTATGTAGCCGAGACGATGCGTCCCGAGGACCTGAACACTTACAGTTCCGGTTCCACCTCCTATGCCATCACCGTGGACAAGACCGACAACGGCACCGTGATCTCCAGCCGTACCCGTTCCTCCAAGGGCCTCACTGTCACCCTGACCGTGAAGCCTAACGAGGGCTACAAGCTGGACACCCTCGCCGTTACCGATAAGAACGGCAGCGAGGTCAAACTCACCGACAAGGGCGACGGCAAGTACACCTTCACCATGCCTGGCTCCGCCGTTACCGTGAAGGCTTCCTTCACCAGGGACGACGCTCCCGTGAACACCGGTCTGCCCTTCACCGACGTGAAGGCCGACGACTGGTTCTATGAGGCTGTGAAGTACGTCTATGACAACAAGCTGATGGATGGTACTTCCGCCACCACCTTTGCCCCCCTCATGACCACCAACCGTGCCATGATCGTCACCATCCTGTGGCGTCTGGAGGGCCAGCCCAAGACCGACGCCACCCTGTCCTTTACCGACGTGGAGAGCGGCGTGTGGTACACCGACGCTGTGAACTGGGCCACCTCCAAGGGTATCGTCAAGGGCTACAGCGACACCGTGTTTGCCCCCAACGACACCGTGACTCGTGAGCAGCTGGCCACCATCCTGTGCCGCTATGCCGAGTACAAGGAGTACGATGTGACCGCCAAGGGCGATCTGACCACCTTTGCCGACGGCAGTACCGTGTCTGCCTGGGCGGCTGACGGTATGACCTGGGCGGCTGGCGCCCAGCTGATTACCGGCAAGGACGGCGGCAAGCTGGATCCCACCGGCACCGCCACCCGCGCTGAGGTTGCCACCATCCTCATGCGCTTTGTGGAGAGCGTCAGCAAGTAAAGACACAAAAAACGGCCGCCTTCGGGCGGCCGTTTTTCCTTTTTGGGGGAGAACCCGGCTTGACAAAGCAGGGATGCTCATGCTATAAAAATAGTATCATATGACTGACGGATAATGTGGAGCCTACCACATGGAGTATGATAGTAAAAAGCCGACCGTCTGGGCGAGAAAAGCCCGGACTGTCGGCTTTTCTTTCTGCAAAAAGGAGGTATGGTTCCCTATGACACAGGGGAGGGTCCACTCCCTGGAATCCATGGGGCTGGTGGACGGCCCCGGCATCCGCACGGTGGTCTTTTTGCAGGGATGCGCCCTGCGCTGTCGCTACTGTCACAACCCGGATACCTGGGCGGCGGAAGGGACGGCAGAGACGGTCACGCCCCGGCAGCTGGTGGAGCGGCTGGTCCGCTTCAAGCCCTATTACGGCAGCACCGGCGGAGTCACCTTCTCCGGCGGGGAGCCTCTGCTCCAGCCGGAGTTTCTGGCCCAGTGCCTGGCGCTGTGCCATGAGGCTGGCATCCACACCTGCCTGGACACGGCGGGGTGCGGTCTGGGGGAGTATGAGGCCATCCTGGCCCACACCGACCTGATCCTGCTGGACGTGAAGCACTACACCCCGGAAGGCTGGCGGCAGGTCACCGGCGGCTCCATGGCGGCCTTTGACTGTTTTCTGGAGCAGGCCCAGCAGGCTGCCGTTCCCCTCTGGGTCCGCCATGTGGTGGTGCCCGGTCTCACCGACGGGGAGGAACACCTTGCCGGGCTGGAGGCCTATCTGAAGGGGGTGAAGCACATCCGGCGGGCGGAGCTGCTGCCCTACCACACCCTGGGGGTCCACAAGTACGCGTCCCTGGGCCTGCCCTATCCTCTGGAGGGGGTGCCCCCCATGGAGGGTGGGGTTCTGGAGCAATGGAACAAACGCCTGAACCGCACCTGCGTTCAGGCCTGAGAAAAGGAGTCGTCATATGAGCATTGATGTAAATTGCACCGCCTGGCAGGGGTTTCGCACCGGCGAGTGGCGGCATTTGGTGAACGTCCGTAATTTTATCCAGAAGAATTACACTTCGTATTCGGGAAATGGGGATTTTCTGGCCCCTGTTTCCACAAAAACGGCGGCAGTGTGGAAAAAAGCTGAGGCCCTCATCATTGAGGAGGTGAAGAAGGGGATCATTGATGTGGAGACAAACGCTGTCTCCGGCATCGACAACTTCGCCCCCGGTTACATCGATCAGGAGAACGAGGTCATTGTGGGTCTCCAGACCGACGCGCCCCTCAAGCGCATCGTCAACCCCTTCGGCGGCATCCGCAACGCCACCTCCGCCCTGGAGCAGTACGGCTACCAGCTTGACCCGGAGATCGAGCGCCACTTCCGGCTCTACCGCAAGACCCACAACGAGGGCGTGTTCGACGCCTACCCCCAGCGTACCCGTCTGGCCCGGACGGCGGGGTTGCTCACCGGCCTGCCCGACGCCTACGGCCGGGGCCGCATCGTGGGCGACTACCGCCGTGTGCCCCTGTACGGCACCGACTTCCTCATTGAGGAGAAGCAGGCCGACCTGGATCGCATCGACGGCCCCATGACCGACGAGCGCATCCGCCTGCGGGAGGAGGTCCAGATGCAGATCCGGGCCCTGGAGGAGATGGCCCGTATGGCGGCCAGATACGGCTGCGACATCACCCGCCCGGCGGAAAACGCCCACGAGGCGGTGCAGAACCTGTATATGGCCTACCTGGCGGGCATCAAGGAGAACAACGGCGCTGCCACCTCTCTGGGCCGGGTGTCCACCTTCCTGGATATCTACATCCAGCGGGACCTGGACAACGGCGTGCTGGATGAGCAGGGGGCACAGGAGCTGATCGACCAGTTTGTTATCAAGCTGCGGCTGGTGCGCCACCTGCGTACCCCGGAGTACAACGAGCTCTTCGGCGGCGACCCCACCTGGGTCACCGAGTCCATCGGCGGCATGGGGGTGGACGGCCGCACCCTGGTGACGAAAAACTCCTTCCGAATGCTCCACACCCTCACCAACCTGGGCACCGCCCCCGAGCCCAACCTGACGGTGCTGTGGAGCCCCCACCTGCCTCAGGGCTTCAAGGACTACTGCGCCAAAATGAGCATCGACACCGACTCCATCCAGTACGAGAGCGACGAGCTCATGCGGCCCATGTATGGCGACGACTACTGCATCGCCTGCTGCGTCTCCGCCATGGCGGTGGGCAAGCAGATGCAGTTCTTCGGGGCCCGGGCCAACCTGGCCAAAAGCCTGCTGTATGCCATCAACGGCGGCGTGGACGAGAAGAAGGGCATCAAAGTGGTACCCGACATCCAGCTGGACACCGACCAGGTGCTGGACTACCCCAAGGTGCTGGGCAACTACAAAAAGGTGCTGTCCTATGTGGCGGAGCTCTATGTGGACACCATCAACATCATCCACTATATGCACGACAAGTACGCCTACGAAAGCAGCCAGATGGCCCTCCACGACACCCTGGTGGAGCGGCTGGCCGCCTTCGGCGTGGCGGGCCTGTCCATCGCCGCCGACTCCCTGTCCGCCATCAAGTTCGCCAAGGTGCGCCCCATCCGCAATGAAAACGGCATCGCCGTGGACTTTGCAGTGGAGGGAGACTTCCCCAAGTACGGCAACGACGACGACCGGGTGGACGACATCGCCGTGGAGCTGGTGTCCTACTTCTCCGCCGAACTGAAAAAGCACCCCCTGTATCGGAACGCCATCCATACCCTGTCCGCCCTCACCATCACCTCCAACGTGATGTACGGCAAAAAGACGGGGGCCACCCCCGACGGCCGGAAGGCGGGGGAGCCCTTCGCCCCCGGCGCCAACCCCATGCACGGCCGGGACAAGAGCGGCGCTCTGGCCTCCCTCAACTCGGTGGCCAAGATCCCCTACCGGGCGGTGTGCCAGGACGGCGTGTCCAACACCTTCTCCATCGTACCCTCCGCCCTGGGCAAGAGCGAGGGCGAGCGGGTGGACAACCTGGTGCACATTCTGGACGGTTACTTCCTCCAGGGGGCCCACCATCTCAACGTCAACGTCATGAACCGGCAGCTGCTGGTGGACGCCATGGAGCATCCCGAGCAGTACCCCACCCTCACCATCCGGGTGTCGGGCTACGCGGTGAATTTCTCCCGCCTGAGCCGGGAGCAGCAGCTGGAGGTCATCAAGCGGACCTTCCACGAGCAGATGTAAAAAGGGCATAAAAAACCGCCCTGCCGAAGCAGGGCGGTTTTTCGTTCGTTAGAAGTACTTCTTGATGCCTTCGGTAGCCAGAGACTCGTCAGCGCTGATGGTGACGGTGAACTTGATGTTGTTCTTCTCGGAGAAGCTGTTCAGCCAATCCAGGAACTCTTCCACAGAGTGGTCAGTAACATCGGTGGTCACAATCTTGGTCAGGCTGTCGATGAACACATGGGTAATATCGTAGTTGCCGGCATAGAGGCCGCTGATGAAGCCCTTCATAAAGTCGAAGTTGCAGACATCAAAGTGGCTGGCCTCAACCAGGCGAATTTTATAGTGAATGTCATAGGTCAGCTTGGGGCCGCGCTCAATGCAAACGACGTTGCCGTTCTCGCTGTGAACAGCGGAGTTAATGAGCTCGATCATCTGCTTGGTCTTGCCGGTGCCCTTGACCCCCATGATCACTCTCACCATAGTTATCACTCCTTACTTTGTAACGCCGGGACCACCCCGGCCTGGTGCATTTATGTTACCATTTTTGCGGTGGGATTGCAACTGATTTGCTCAAGTTCACAAAAAATTCCCATAGGCCACCCCAGGGTGACCGTCAGGTTTACTGTTAACCCGGTCTGGCTTCCAGTTCGGCCTTCTTGTCCGCCCCATGGGAGCGCGCTCCCATGGGGACCCCGGAATTTTCATTTGTGGGCGGCGGAAGTGAATCCCGCCGCCCTCCGGCGCAAAAGCGCCGTCCCGCCTGCGGCGGGTCCCTGAGGACAATAAGGCCAGCCGTTATATTCAGCTCAGTCTTGCCTCCAGCTCGGCCTTCTTGTCCTCGTAGCCGGGTTTGCCCAGCAGAGCGTACATATTATTTTTATAGGCCTCCACGCCGGGCTGGTTGAAGGGGTTGATGTCCATCAGGTAGCCGGTGAGACCGCAGACATACTCAAAGAAGTAGATGAGCGCACCCACGCTCCTGGCGCAGCGGCCGGGAGCGGTGACCATCAGGTTGGGCACGCCGCCATCCACATGGGCCAGCAGGGTGCCCCGCATGGCCTGCTCGGCCACGAAGGACAGGTCCTTGCCCGCCAGGAAGTTGAGCCCGTCCACGTTGTCGGGATCGTGGGGGATGGTGATGGCGGGGCCGTTGCTGTTGGCAAAACGCACCACGGTCTCCAGCATGAGGCGCTCGCCCTGCTGGATGTACTGGCCCATGGAGTGCAGGTCGGCGGTAAACTCCACGCTGGCGGGGAACAGGCCCTTGCCGTCCTTGCCCTCGCTCTCACCGAAGAGCTGCTTCCACCACTCGCCAAAGAAGCGGAAGGAGGGCTCGTAGCCCACCAGGATCTCCACCTTCTTGCCGCCGGTGTACAGGGCGTGGCGGGCAGCGGCCAGCTGCCAGGCGGGGTTGGTCTCGCCGGGGGCGGCCAGAGCCTCCATTTCCTCCCGGGCGCCCTCCATCAGAGCGGTGATGTCCACCCCAGCGCAGGCGATGGGCAGCAGGCCCACGGCGGTGAGCACGCTGTAGCGGCCGCCGATGGCGTCGGGCACCACAAACTCCTCGTAGCCCTCGGCGTCAGCCAGGCCCTTCAGAGCGCCCTTGTGGGCATCGGTGGTGGCGTAGATGCGCTTGCGGGCCTCCTCCTTGCCGTACTTCTCCTCCAGCAGGTTCTTGAAGATGCGGAAGGCCACGGCGGGCTCGGTGGTGGTGCCCGACTTGGAGATCACGTTGATGGACCAGTCCTTGTCCTTAATGAGGTCCATGACCTCCAGCATGGCGTCGGTGGACAGGCCGTTGCCGGCAAAGTAGATGGCGGGGCCGTCCTTGTGGGTCAGGTTGAAGTTGGGGGAGTTGACCAGCTCCACCACGGCCCGGGCGCCCAGATAGGAGCCGCCGATGCCGATGACCACCAGGGCCTGGGAATCCTTGCGGATGCGCTCCGCCGCTGCCTGGATGCGGGCAAACTCTTCTTTATCATAGTCCCGGGGCAGGTGGACCCAGCCGGTAAAGTCGCCGCCGGCGCCGCTGCCGGTCTCCAGCTTCTGGCGGGCGCTCTCCAGAGCGTCCAGACGGCTGGTAAGCCAGGTGTCGGGCAGGAAAGAACGGGCGTTGGAGGTGTCGATTTGAATCATGGTGACGTCACTCCTTTTGCATTTCACAAAGCCTAGGTCGGCTGATATGCCTATCATACACCCGGGGGCCGGCTTTTGCCAGAGAAAAAAGCCAATTCCCGGAAAAACCTTTAAGCCTTACGGACCCAGATGGTGTTGTCGTTCATGGTGGTGGCCTCGCCCCAGTCGGAGAGGCGGTCGTGGGTGAGGCAGTTGACGGTGTTCTCGCCGGGATAGACGCCCTCGGCCACCACAGTCATGGGGGCTACCGCCCGGTCCAGGGCCACGGAGCAGGTCATCTGGCCCAGCTTGTTGTAGCACACCACCTGATCCCCCTGGACCAGGCCCAGCCGGGCGGCGTCCTCGCCGTTCATACGCACTGTCATCTCCCCCCGCAGGTCCCGCAGGGTGGAGGACTCATTGAAGGAGGAATTGAGGGTGTGGACCGCCGGGGCGCAGATCAGGTGGAAGGGGTCGGAGCCGCCGTGGGGCGGGAACCAGCCGATCATGGGGTCGTTCAGGTGGATCATGCCGTCCTCCGTCTGGATGGGCAGGGGGAAGGGGCTCTCCAGCACCACCGGCTCCCCGGCAAGCACCTTGTCCTTCTCCTCCCGGGAGAGAGCCCAGCTGTCCTCCACCATCTGGCGGCACAGCTCCTCGGCGGTACGGCCCTGGAAGGGGTCGGCCAGACCCATGGCGTTGGCCAGCAGGGTAAATACCTCAAGGTTGCTCTTCACCTCACCGGGGGCGGGAACCACCGCCGGGGCGTATTGGATCTGGCGGTAACCGTAGGGGGTGTACAGGTCGGTCTGCTCCACCATGTAGGGGGCGGGCAGGATGATATCGGCGTACTTGGCGGTGTCGGTCATGTACCGCTCGTGGACCACGGTAAACAGGTCCTCCCGGGCCAGGCCCCGGCGGATGGCGTTCTGGTCGGAGGTCACCGTGGCCGGGTTGGCATGGTAGACGTACAGACTGTGGATGGGGGTGGAGAGACCCTTGCCCTCCAGGGCGCGGCCCAGCTGGTTGATGTTGATCATCTGGGTATGCTTCTCGGCCAGGTCGGGCCGCTTGACGGAGGACTTGTCGATGAGGTCGGGGGAGGAGCACACGCCGTAGGTGCCGCCGCCCTTCTTGGCCCAGGCGCCCACGGCGGCGGGCAGGGCGGTGATGGCCCGGGTGGCCTCGCCGCCGTTGCCCGAGCGGGAGAAGCCGCTGCCCAGTACGATGCAGGGGGCCTTGGCTCTGCCGTAGGCCCGGGCCAGCTCCCGGATTACGTCGGGGGCCTGGCCGACGAGACACTGGGTCTCCTCCGGGTCCCACACCTCCAGGGTGGTCCGAAATTCATTCCAGCCCGTGGCGTGCTCGGCCAGCCATGCCTCGTCGGTGAGCCCCTCCTGATCCAGCACATGGAGCATGGACAGGGCCAGGGCGCCGTCGCTGCCCGGCTGGATCAGAATGGTCTGGTCAGCCAGCTCGGCGGAGGGATTCTCATACACATCAATGAGGATAATTTTGGCCCCGTTGGCCTTGGCCTTCCGCAGGATGGGGGCCAGGTGGGCCCGGGTGGCGGGGATATTGGTGGACCACAGCAGGATCAGATCGCTGTGTTCCACGTCCCAGGGGGACAGGTCGCAGGAATTGCCCATGACCTTCTGCCAGCCGGTGGACTTGGCGGTGCTGCACAGGGTGCGTTTGAGGCGGCTGGCGCCCAGAGCGTGGAAGAAGCCCTCTCCGCAGTTGCGCTGGACCGCGCCCATGGTGCCGGCGTAGGAGTAGGGCAGGATGGTCTGGGCTCCGTACTGGGCGATCAGGTCCTTCCAGCGGGATGTGATCTCTCCGATGGCATCCCCCCAGGAGATGGGGGCGAATGCTCCGGCGCCTTTGGCTCCGGTGCGGCGGAGGGGCGTGAGGATGCGGTGGGGGCTGTTGATGGCCTCCGGCAGGTTGCGCAGCTTGGCGCACACCCAGCCGTCGGTAAAGGGGTTGGCGGGGTCGCCGGTAATGGAGGTGACGGCGTTGCCCTCGGTCTCTACCAGCAGAGAGCAGCCCTCGGGGCAATCGTAGGGACAGGCAGAACGACAAGTGGACATGATGATAACCTCCTTTTGAAAAAGGCCGCCCGTGGGCGGCCTTTTGCGAGTAAAACAGGAATCGGTTGCGTAGGGGCCGACGCCCACTTCGGCCCGGTACCTTAGTTTTTGAGGCTCTGCATGGGGGCGGGGATACGGCCGCCCCGCGCCACAAAGGCCTCAGCGCTCTCAGAGTGGACGGGCATGACGGGGGCGGAGCCCAGCAGGCCGCCGAACTCCACAGTATCGCCCACCACCTTGCCGGGGGCGGGGATGATGCGCACGGCGGTGGTCTTGGAGTTGACCATGCCGATGGCGGCCTCGTCGGCAATGATGGCGGAGATGGTGGCGGCGGAGGTGTCGCCGGGGACGGCGATCATGTCCAGACCCACGGAGCACACGCAGGTCATGGCCTCCAGCTTATCCAGGTGGAGCACGCCGGCACGGGCGGCGGCGATCATGCCCTCGTCCTCACTGACGGGGATGAAGGCGCCGGACAGGCCGCCCACATGGGAGGAGGCCATAACGCCGCCCTTCTTCACCGCGTCGTTGAGCAGGGCCAGGGCGGCGGTGGTGCCGTGGGTGCCGCAGGTCTCCAAGCCCATCTCCTCCAGGATGCGGGCCACGGAGTCGCCGATGGCGGGGGTGGGGGCCAGGGACAGGTCCACGATGCCGAAGGGCACCCCCAGACGGCGGCTGGCCTCCTGGGCCACCAGCTGACCCATACGGGTCACCCGGAAGGCGGTCTTTTTGATAGTTTCGGCCACCACGTCAAAGGGCTGACCCTTCACGTCCTTCAGGGCGTGGTGCACCACGCCGGGGCCGGACACGCCCACGTTGATGATGCAGTCGGGCTCGCCCACGCCGTGGAAGGCGCCGGCCATGAAGGGGTTATCCTCCACGGCGTTGCAGAACACCACCAGCTTGGCGCAGCCGAAGCCGCCCTTGTCGGCGGTGAGTTCGGCGCACTCCTTGATGGTGCGGCCCATGACGCCCACAGCGTTCATGTTGATGCCCGCCTTGGTGGAGCCCACGTTGACACTGGCGCACACCAGCTCGGTGCGGGCCAGTGCCTCGGGGATGGCGGCGATGAGCTTCCGGTCGGCCCGGGTGGCACCCTTCTGTACCAGGGCGGAGAAGCCGCCGATGAAGTTGACGCCCACGGCCTTGGCGGCATTGTCCAGAGCCACGGCAAAGGGGACGTAGTTGTCGGTCTCGGAGGCCCCGGCCACCAGGGCCATGGGGGTCACCGAGATGCGCTTGTTGACGATGGGAATGCCGAACTCCCGCTCGATGGCCTCGCCGGTGGCCACCAGGTGCTCGGCCTGGCGGGTGATCTTGTCGTAGATCTTGCGGCAGGCGGCGTTGGGATCGGAGTCGGCGCAGTCCAGCAGAGAGATGCCCATGGTGATGGTACGCACATCCAGATGCTGCTGGTCGATCATGTGGATGGTGTCAAAAATTTCGTTGGTGTTGATCATGATGCTTTACCCTCAAATTCTGTGCATGGCGTTAAAAATATCCTCCCGCTGGGCGCGGATGGACAGGTCCCGGTCCTTGCCCTCCTGCTCCATCAGAGCGGCCAGGTCGGCAAAGGGCATATCGCAGTTGCCGGCGTCCACCAGCATGACCATGGTGAAGTAGTCCTGGAGGATGGTCTGGCTGATATCCAGAATATTGACGTTGTGCTGGGCCAGCAGGGCACAAACGGCGGACATGATGCCCACTCGGTCCTTGCCCAGAACGGTAACAATGGCTCTCATAACTTGATAACTCCTTTTATTCGTTCTGTCTCTATGAAAACGGCGCCGGTCAGTCCCGGCCCATCTCATCCAAAGTCATGCCGAAGGCGGGGAGGAAGTGCTCCAGAAAGTAGTCCACCTCGGGCAGGTCGTAACTCTTCAGCGCATCCTGCGTCTGGCGGGCGGCCTGCTGGAACTCGCTGTTGCCCGCCTTCAGTTCCTCCAGGCACTTGATATGGGCGGACAGCTTGTCCGCCGCCTTTACCAGAGCGTGGGTATCCGGGTCATAGTCCTCCCGCAGCAGGGGAGAGAAGGCGGGGCGCAGCTGCTCCGGCAGCATAGCCAGCAGTTTGCCGGCAGAAAACTCCTCTACCTTTTTATAGGCGTCCCGGATCTCCGGGTCGTAATACTTGATGGGGGTGGGCAGGTCGCCGGTAAGGATCTCAGGGGCGTCGTGATACAACGCGGCCATGGCGGCCAGGCCGGGGTCAGCCTCCTTCCCGAACACATCCCGCCGGATTACTGCCAGGGCATGGGAGAGCACCGCCACCATGTGGGAGTGCTCCTGGATATTCTCCTGAAAGGTATTGCGCATGAGTCCCCAGCGGTTGATATACCGCATTCGGGATAAATAGGCAAAAAAAGGATGTTGATCCACAAAAAATGCCTCCCATCCATCGAAACAAGTTATTTTACCACAAAAATGCGGCGGTGTAAACGGCAGGGTGTCCAAACTTTCGACCTGGAAATAAAACAGGGGCGCTGCACGGCTGCAGCGCCCCTCAGTCTGTCGAAAAACCTCCCCCCCGCAGGAAGCCTCGCAGAGTTCCGTCGCCCGCAGGCGACGGAATCAGATCAAAATTTGTCATTTCCGGGGACATGAGCCTCGGAAATGACACTTCTCATGGCGGGCGGGGCGACTATTTCGCAAGAAATCGAGCTTCGCCCGCCATGCAGCCTTTTGTCAAAAAAGGCACTTGTGCCTTTTTTGACAGTCTCAGGGGCGCTGCACGGCTGCAGCGCCCCTGAACGGGAAACGGGTTAACGGGGGTTCTTGATGGCGGCCTGCGCCGTACATACCTTGTGTATATAACGATGTACATTTTGAATTAGAGCTGTCCGGGCAGCTCACCGACGCAGGCTGCCCGGAAAAGGGATGGTGTGCCCCTCCTCATCAGCAAAAGGACCAAAGTGTAATTTACTATCCATAGAGCAGGTCGTGTACTTCCTCTGCCCGGCTAAATTCAGAAAGGCAACTGTGGGCTGCGGAGAAAAGTCCAAGCACCAGGCAAAGCGGGAATCAGACAGTGGTGTAACCTTTGAAACAAAGAGATCAATGAAATCCTCGCTTACCAGACCGTCATGCATTTCAACTGCTTCGCACAACGCTGCCTCAATGGCTTCCATATCCAGGCGTCCGGGATTGTAGTCCTCTGAAGCAATTTGAGCTTTGCTCTGACGAAGGGCCTCCATCTGCTGCTGAATTTCTATGGTCCGCTGGAGGAACTTATCCTGCTCAATCTCTCCACGAGCACGGACCACAACCAAGTCATCCAGCTGTTGTTGGAGCAACTGAATAGAATCATCTTTCGCTTTCATCAAATCTGCTCGACGATCTGCGTCTGGCTTGTAGCAAGCATCCAGCATTTTGCAGGTCTGGAGGACGATTTCTCTTTGGTCTCCCCATACCCTCTCAAATATTTTGGAGGCCATCAGTTCCAGCTTGCTTTGTCCAACCGGCTTGATCTCACAGATAGGTGTTGGATTGCCTTGTTCATTCTGAAGGCGGATGCGGGGCGTATCATGGTGTCGTTTGCATTCATATCCATAGATAGGCTTTCCTGCATTATTGGTTCTCCAACGATGTCGAAGCATGGGAGAACCGCAACGACACCTCATTTTTCTGCCCCATACATTCTGAGCCTGCTGAACACCAAAACTCCGCGTGCGGCCTTTTTCATCCGTCAGCCGTTTGGTCCTGCTGCGACGAATGGCGTTACACCGCTCGTACTGCTCCTCTGAAATGATCTGAGGAAAACCGCCTTTTACATAGACGAACTCACTCTCGTCGCGCTTGATCCGTTTTTGCTCCAAATAGTTGTTGGAATAGGACTGACAGTAAACTGTGTACCCCAAATAGTTTTTACGCTTGATGATTTTTGATACCTTCCCAGCATCCCATTTGACCTTACCCACCCCGTTTTTGCGTCCAAGGCGGGTCAGCTCTTTTGCTACCAAGGTTTCACCCATACCGGAATCATAGAGGTCAAAAATCATTTTTACAGTTTCCGCCTGATCGGGATCAATTTCAAACTGCTTGGTGAGTTTGTTCCTGGTATATCCAAAAATGTTCCCGTTTCCATAGAGGACGCCTTTTTCGCGGCTGACCCGTTGTCCCGCAAGAGAGCGTTCACTGATTTTGCGGCTTTCTTCTTGTGCCATAGTAGCCATGATGGTCAACCTCAGCTCACCATCACCGTCAAGAGTCCAAATGTTATCATTCACAAAATAGACTTCAATCCCCATAGCGGCAAGCTGACGGACGCAGACCAGAGCATCCACCGTGTTTCTGGCGAAGCGGCAGACCTCGCGAGTGACGATCAAATCAAATTTATGCTGTTTGGCATCCTCCATCATCTGCATAAAAGCATCCCGCTTATAGACCTGGGTTCCGGTAATGCCTTGGTCAATGTAGCGGCTGATGACATTCCACTGGGGATGAAAACGAGCAACATCATCATACCATTGCATCTGATTCTGAAGGGCTTTGACCTGGGCCTCGTGTTCTGTTGAGGCACGGCCATATATAACTGCCCGGCAGGGTTTGTCCCGGAAAGAACGGGACAATGAGTACGGAGACATATTGTACATAGCATCTTCCTCCTTTATGGCTTCTGATTTGTTCTGACAAGGCGAGAATACCCGAAAACAACAGAATCAGCAATGATACGGACGCTGGCCTGATATCCTTGACAACTTGCCGGAAAAGTGTTCACTTTTGCGGATAGGTTTGCTTGACATTCAGATAGGTTGCCTCGTTGACAAGGCCCTTCTTGTAGAGCATATCAATCAGCTTTAAGCACACATAGGTGCGGTCAATAATCGATTCATTCATGGATCATATCCTCCGGTAATTGACATTGCTGTGGTAACGCCGCAAGCCGGATTTTTTGGAGTGTTAACGCTGTAAGGCTGGACAATGTATAATATTCGACCGGATTAAGAGTAGATGTTCCACCTTCAGCGGCTCGCACTGCCAAAGCATCAATACTGCGCCGAAGGGATGATAGCTCGTCCAGCAGGGATAAATAGTCTGCTGGAGGAAGCTCAACGGGGCGAATTTGTTTGACCAGATTGCGAATATATGCGCCTCTTGACGGTGCGCCAACCCTCCGGACCTGACGATCCAGATCCGCCAAATCATCTTCCGTGAAGCGCACATAAGCCACTTTTGTTGCACAGACATCCTTTTTGTTCATAGCGTCGCCTCATTACCTGAATGGCGCTGCGGAACTTTGCGGGGAGCGACGATATAGTCATATCCACTGCGAATTCCACAATAGGTACAGGTATCTTTCACGAATTGGTAGCGATCTGCGCGCTTGACTCTTATGGTGGGAACATTATAAAAAGCACTGGCACAGGCTGCGCACAGGCAAATCAGCTGCGGCTCCTGCTGCTTGGGTTCGGTTTTGTAATCCATGGCCGTTTCTCTCCTATGATTATGTGTATTCAAAGTCTGAGCGGCCTTGGTACCCTTCCCTGGCACTTGTACCTCTCACTTGTAGGCCACGGCAGAGGGCGTTTGTTGCGCAGTTTGCAGAACTTATTCAAAAATAGCAAAAGTCCGGTCAAAAGGCCGGGCTTTTGCTAGCGCAAGGTGCTGTATATTTATGGATTATAGCGAGTTAGAGCATCCTGAAGCTTCTTGATCTTTCGGCAGATGGTGGATCGGTTGACTCCCTGCTGACGAGCTATATCTGCCGCAGAAAATCCAGCGTATAGAAGACGGGCGATTACTTCTAAATCTCTTGGCAGAGCAGAAAGAAATTCGTCCACTTCGAGACTAAGCTGCGCACGCTGCATATTGTCGCCCTCGTAATATCCACCCATTCCTTCTGGGTCTTGGGCCTCCAGAGAGCAATGGCGGCGGGTCTGAGTGTGGTTGTTATTGTATTCTTGGCGATCAAGTTCCTGCAACTCAGAAAGCCAAGAACTATTAATGCCAGAAATGCCGTCAGAGTTGAAAACCAAGGTGGTGCTCGATCCGTCTGCAAAATTATAAACATAAGTACAAGGATCAGTGGTCAGAGGGGCAGCACTGTGCTGCCCGCCTCCAATTTCTTGGTGGCAGGTGTGGAAATGGGATTTGGAATCTCCCTGCTTTCTTTTGATGATCATAAAAAGTCCTCCGTTTTTCGATTTCTCGAAACGGAGGACCCTAGGCGCTGCTAAAGAGAGAAAGGAAACTAACCGCAGTCCTAACGGAGTTCTCCGTTTCGGATTGCAGCTAACCCGCTCAAAAGGCAGCTACGGTATTAAATTGTCTGCCGTGGTTGGTTGAGCCATCGGGGATCAAGCGATGCCAGTCACAACAGTTCTACAATGGTATCCCAATCAGGGAACTCGAAAGCATATCTCTTGCATCGCCGTTTTTAAGTTTGCTATCGTGAAGATATTGTTTTCTTCACGTAAGCGTGATACACTAAATCGTATAGTGCATGATGCAATCGGCATTCTCGTTCTCTGCTTGTGCCTTTATTTTAGCAAAACAAAAATCCGCCCAGCGGACTAAACCGGACTTGGGCGGACTAGGTGACCAGCTATATCGGAAGGAGGACAAAAATGACATTGAGTGAGTTTCTAAAAATATTGCACTCGTATATTGGTGTGGAGTGTACGAATCAAGATTATATTCCATTCATTGTCACACTTATTATGCGTGCACCTGCTTCTGATGCAGAGGTGCAGGCAGACGAGCAGAACAAATATTACCCTTATAACGGCTTGGAGTCTGAGAAAGATTATCTGGGCCGCATTTACAATGGAAAAGCATTGCCCAAAATAAAAGCACGCATGATAAAAAAGTACTATGACACATCTGCATTTTTGGATGCATTTGATGATGTTGATGAATCTGCACGCAAAAAGATGATTGGCGAACTATCTGCTTATGGCATAAAGTGTTCTGTTGAAACTTTGCCAAATGTATGCGAAGAGCTAATTGGCCTCCTGATAGATGCCGCAGCAATGGGAATTGAGACTGTAGATGCTTCTTTGGTAGGCGATGGAAAAGAACTGACATTGCCAGTGTACGATGATACTGACCTTAAAAATGCGTATGGTGTTCACCTGTTGGCAGAAACAAAGCAGCGGTGCCCTAATGATGGATGTTTCAAACCATTGTATCAAGATGCTGATGGTAAAAGTGCTTTTGACTATACTGTTGTCCAGATTAATCCAAAATTGCCAAGGAACACGGTTGACAATCTAATTGCACTATGCCCGGAATGTGCTAGGAGGTATATGTTTGATATCAATACTGAGAAAATACATCGTTTGGAGGACATTAAACTTAGAATTACTATATTAAAGGAAGCTTTGGATGAAATGAGCGACGAAAAATTAGTTGCTGGTGTAGAAAGTGTTTTGCGCAAAATTTCACAGATTCCGGTCACACAGGTAATGGAGTTGAATTATAGTCCAACAGAAGTTGTGAAAAAGATGGATGGTACAGACGCATCTTTATTCTTTAAAATACATAACTTTGTAAACAAATATTATCCTGATGTAGAAACTACTTTTAAACAATTAGAAATGGAAGGCACTGTGGATTATGAGCGTTTCTGTTCCCAGATGAAATACGAATATAAAGACTTAGCACAACAGGGCCTAACTCAAAGTCAAATATTCGACAAGCTGGTTACATGGCTTGCTGGCTTGACAAATGAAGAAACCGGCCCTTGTGAGGTAGTTGTTTCGTTTTTTGTTCAGAAGTGTGAGGTATTTGATGCTATTTCCAAATAAATTATTTACTTATAGAGAAAGCGTAATTTCAAAGTTTCCGATAGCGTTGCAATTGTTACAAGAAGGTCCAATGACTGTTGGGGATTTATATAAAGCACTGCATACGCATTTAAGTGGTGTCAGTGAATTTATGGATTTAATGGACTGCTTGTATGCTCTTAACAAGATTAGGTTCGATGAAGAAGAGGGGGTGCTGTGTTATGCTAAAGGAAATTCTTTGTGATGCATTTAAATCAAACGGTGAGCCTCGTGGCCCTATTAGATTCCACAAGGGATTAAATACGGTTCTCGGCGGTCATGCCGCCGAAAATTCTATCGGTAAATCCACGTTTCTTCTGATCGTTGACTTTTGCTTCGGTGGCGACACCTATGGAAAAACTGATGTGAAGAATTACGTTGGCGACCACACCATCTGTTTTACGTTTGAGTTTGCTGATGGATTACATTACTATAGCAGGTCGGTTTCTGATCCTAATCATGTAACCATCTGCAATGAAGAATATAAGCCCCAAGAGATTATCAGTGTGAAGAAATTTCGCGAGCAGTTGATGGCAGGATATAAGATTGATCTGCCTGGCGTCACATTTAGAGATATTGTTAGTCGCTTTTTTAGGGTAGCGGGCAAAAATAACGATACAGTGACAAATCCATTGAACAATGGTTCACAAACCGCAAGTGATGCCATCACTTCTTTAGAGAAGCTGTTTAATTTGTATCGTTTTGTTGATGAATTGAAAGCAAAGTTGAAGACGGCAAAAGAAAAGAAAACGACCTATTCGAGTGCCCGTCGATTGGAGCTAGTACCGAGCGCCATTAGAACTCAAACACAATACAAAAAAAACGAAGATCGAATCAAAGAGCTTTTAGAAAAGAAGTCTACCTTGACGAGAGACACCGATAGTGCGCTTCTGGAAAAAGAAATGAAGCGCAAGGATGCTGCTGCAGATGTTGCTAGCCAGTTGAAAGCTATAAAGCGCGAGTATGGCCAGCTGACTACCCAATACCGCATAGTTACAAAAAATAAGGACGAGCAATTCATTACAACGGAAGATGATTTGCAACATCTTTTATCTTTCTTTCCGACTGCCAATATTAAGAAAATCGAGGAAATTGAGTCGTTTCACCGGAGCTTGTCTTGCATTCTCGATTCCGAGCTACTCGAAGAGGCCGCGAGCTTGCAACTGTTGATAAAGGATGTCACTGCAGAAATCCAGCGCTTGGAGCAACAACTTGCTGAGCTTGGTATTCCTTCGGAAATTCCAAAAGAATTTCTTGATGAGTATTCGGAGATCGAACGACAGATTTCTGGCTTACGTTCACAGAACGAGGCGTTCCTAAGGACGCAGGAACTCAAGGATGCTGCCACTGAAATTGAAGAGCAGCTAGACGACGCAGAAATGCAGGTGCTACATGAAATTGAATCAACATTAAACGCTCAGATGGTACGCTATAATGATAGCCTTTATGATATAAAGCGCGAGGCACCCACAATTCGCTTCGAGTCCAAGAGCAAATATGTCTTCACTACACCAAGAGACGGTGGAACAGGCACTGCTTACAAGAGTCTGATCGTTCTGGATATGAGTGTGCTAAAGTTGACTCCACTCCCCGTAATCGCTCACGATTCTTCCATCTTTAAAAATATAGGAGATGATCCGGTAGATAAGATTATGGAATTATATCTTCAAAGCGACAAGCAGATATTTATCGCTTTTGACAAAGAACAAGCATATACCGATAGAACGGCTGAAATTGTGAATAACACTGCGGTACTGCGCTTGAACCCAGGTGGAGAAGAATTGTTTGGGTGGTGCTGGGCAATTAAGAATGCTGGTACTGAAGAGAAGTACTAATTGATAATTTTGGCGCCGGAGGTAAGATATGCATATTAGTTATAATAAACTTTGGAAGCTGCTGATTGATAAGAACATGAATAAACAAGCGTTGAGAGAGATCAGCGGCATAAGCTCGGCATCCATTGCCAAACTGGGCAAAGGCGATAACATTACTACAGAGGTGTTGCTGCGCATTTGTACAGCACTCGATTGCGATATTTCTGATATCATGGAGGTCGTGAAGGACAATCCACAAGAGAAGTAAAGACGGCTATTGTAAAGGTAGATGCGTAGCACATTTCGATAAAAGTGATTTGGGTATAAATATTGGGCAGAATCAAAAAGTCAGCTATCCTTTTTCACGAATAACAGTAATGTGTATGAGATTCACCTTGGTGTAAACATATTGTAGCAAGCAATGCCCCTGGATAGCCATTCGGCTTCCGGCGCTGCTTGTTGAGGGTATCCCCCAAGCCCCCATAAACGCAGGATTTCATCCTGCGGCTACGCGTTCTTTGAACGCTATTTCGATTCAGGACTTCCTTACTGTGCATGACAAACCAAAAAGGTCTTCCTACATTTCTGTGTGACCGTTAGTCATGGTGCGGAAGTTCTAAGAGACAAACCATCTATGTAAAATGTGACGCTATGAGGAAGGGCGTGAAATATTCTTATGTTTGATTTTGGAAATGCAAACGACGGCCAGCGAAAGGCTATCTCCGCTGCGGAAGGGCCTGTCCTTATTACAGCCGGTCCTGGAACTGGAAAAACATATACGCTTGTTCAACGCACAATCTATCTCATAGAAGAATGCAATGTAAAACCGGAAAGCATCTTCGTCGCCACATTTACGGAGAAAGCAGCTAAAGAACTAATAACAAGAATCACAAACGAGCTGTCCAATAGAGGCATTGCGGCGAATATTAACGAAATGTATATCGGAACATTTCACTCCCTCTGCCTTCGAATTCTAAAAGAACATCTAGAATATACGCGACTTCGCAGAAACTATCGCCTTTTGGATGCTTTCGATCAACAGTACATGGTTTTCCAGAATATCCATCGATTTAGAAGTATCCCTCAAATTGAAATTGCTCTGCCGAATGGTGGTGCATGGAAACAAGCAGCCGCTATCTGCAATTATGTAAATAACCTCTCTGAAGAACTCGTAACCCCCGAAGAATTGATGGCCGATGCGGATCAATCAATTGCAGCTCTTGGGCGAATGCTTAAAGAGTATCGCGACATTCTCACTGAAGGAAATTTGATGGACTTTTCTTCTATTCAGATTGAAGCCTATCATCTTCTTCGGGAAAATAAAGAAATACTGGATGAATTGCGTTCCCAAATTACACATCTCATGGTTGATGAATATCAGGATACGAACTTTATCCAGGAGCAGTTGGTATTTCTTCTCGCCGGAGACAGAAAGAACATCTGTGTAGTTGGTGATGATGACCAGGGTCTCTACCGTTTTCGCGGAGCAACCATCCGAAATATATTGGAGTTCCCGCAGAAGTTTGCGGATGGTGAATGTCGCATTATTCCACTAGTTGTTAACTACCGTTCTAACAGTGATATTGTTGATTTCTACAACAGGTGGATGGCTACCACGGATGGCGCAAAGTTCAAGTTTAGCTGGGACAATTTCCGGTATGCCAAGCAGATTGAACCGCATGAGAAAACATTGCTTCATAGTCCGGCCGTCGTGAAACTCGCCAGTGATGATGATCCTGATGAGTGGCATGAGAAAATCCTGAGTTTTATCAATGACCTTAAAGGCTCAGGCAAGCTCACGGACTATAATCAAATTGCCTTCCTCTTCCAATCTGTAAAGCATCCCCGTGTCACAGCACTTGCCCGTTTTTTGGAACAGAACCACATAAATGTTTATTCGCCACGCTCAGATATGTTTTTTCAGCGTGATGAGATACGCCTAGCTCTTGGATGCCTGATGCTTATGTTCCCACGCTATGTGCAAGGATTAGAGAATGGCGATTATGTATTTCTCCGTCCAGAGCACCTGACTTACTACCGGAATTGCATCATGCTGGCAAATGAATATCTTATGCGGCCAGAAAATTCAGAACTTTTGAAATGGATACGCCGCAGAGGAAAAGTCCATGTCAGTTTGACTGGTGCCACGGACTACGCCTATTGCGGATTGATGTATCAGCTTTTTGAGTTTCAGCCTTTTGCAGGGATTCTTGATACAGAGATGGATGTCGGCGTGGTTGACATCCGCCCCACGCGAAATCTTGCGAAGCTGACGCAAATCATCGGCAAGTTTGAATACCTTCACCGAGTGGACGTTCTGGATGCAACGGAATACCATGGTAAACGCCGTATTGATCAGAATACGGAGATGCTTTTCAACCTGTATTTGCGTCTTCTCTTTGATGGGGGAATCACGGAGTATGAAGATGACTCTGAGTATGCCCCCAGCGGCTGCGTATCGTTCCTGACGATCCACCAGTCCAAGGGTATGGAGTTCCCGATTGTTTTGGTGGATTCTTTATCGAATGTACCAAGAAAGAACACAAATGACTTGATGATGCAGATTGAGGAGCGTTACTTCAAGCGTCCTGCTTTTGAACCGCATGAGGTTACGAAGTTCTTTGACTTCTGGCGACTCTACTACACGGCATTTTCCCGTGCACAAGATCTGCTTATTCTGACCTGTAATGAGGACAATCGGACCCCCAGCAACTATTTCAAAGAAATCTATGGGGAACTGCAATCCTTGGACAGCTCTGGATTTGACATACAAGAGTTTGACTTTAAACCAATCAAAGACGTAAACATCAAGAATACCTACTCGTTCACATCGCACATTTCGGTTTACGAAACTTGCGCCTTGCAATATAAGTTCTACAAGGAATTGGAATTTATGCCGGTCCGTGCGAACGCTATGCTCTTTGGTACTCTGGTACATGAGACTATAGAGGATATTCACCGGGCTGCTTTGCGGCATGAAGAGCAAACGATTACCGGGGAAAATATAAGTCGCTGGTTCGATTCCAATTATGTATCGCTTACAAAAACAGAGCATACATACCTAGCTGGCCCTCAGCGCGAGGCAGCTTTGAAACAGGTGCTCCGCTATGTGGACAGACAACATGGAGATTGGTCGGCTATTCAACAGGCCGAGGTGGATGTATCTCTTGTGAAACCGGATTATATTATTGAGGGCAAAGTCGATCTGATTCGCGGCGAAGGAGATACAGTTGAAATTGTAGACTTTAAATCCCAGCGCAAACCCGACATGGAGAAAGACCGCGAACAGCTCGAGCGATATCGTCGGCAGCTTCATATCTATGCCCATCTTGTGGAGGAGCGCACCGGAAAGAAGGTCAGCAAAATGCACATTTACTATACCGGCGAAGACAGCGGTGTGCCGACGATCACCTATCCGTACACAAAATCCGCTGTGGAAGGTACAATGGCAGCATTTGATGATACAGTCAAGAAGATCATGCGGAAGGATTTCCACCGCTGTGCCAATGACCCCAAAATCTGTGCGGGATGTGATTTCCGCTTTTACTGCGGGAATAAGTAATTGAGGACAATGCTTTATGGCGGAACATCGAGTACGAAAAAATGAAATTATTTACATTATCCCAACCGATGAGCTTTTTCAGAAGTGGAAAAGTGATGAAGCTTATATTGATGACTATGGGCGGCTGATAAACAGAAAACCCCATCGTGTTCTCAAAGAACTAAAGCACCATGCCGCACACCCGCCGGTACCACACCATAAAGAAACAAATCCGTCTATAGTTCCTGCTCAAAAGTCTTTTTCTTTGAAGGAATATTGCAAAGATGCTGTGCGCAACAAAACGATTGAGGCCAGCGAGAAAGTTGTTGACTGGGCAGTTGATAAGCTTTTTTATGAGGTGCTGCCGAATGTCTGGCAGGAGCATATTGTCCCATTTTACCATACAGCGCGGGAAGTCCTGACAACAAGGGAACTTAAAGTGGAGGCGGTACGATCTCAAGCTAAAACAAGAGAGGGTGCCGTTGTGAAGCCGAAACTGACTGCAAAAATGACGATGGAAGAAGCAGATGCCGAGAAGCGGAAAGCTTTATATCATTGGCTGGGATTACTGGAGAGCCTTACGAAACTTCAAAGTGCTGGGGAACTGGATGCGACATCTACATTGGCGCAGCTTACCGATCCGGCTATGCTTGAACAGGTAAACCGCTATTTGGGCGAAAATCTGAACCTGCTTGAAACGGATAGGTATCTTTTGCTTCATTACTTGCTGGGCAGAGATTTGTACAAAGAAGGGCAACTCTTACCGATTGGCGCGGCTGAAATAAAGAGAGTAGCAGCGTCGTATGGATTTGCAACGGAAATCGAGAAAATGGAGGATAAACTTAATGGATAACGAACAGCTGACTTTTGAATTTGAACAGCGACCGACGATTAAAGGGTTTCCAGAACTGCGGTGGACCGGCAAGCGTCCGTACCGTTCTACACAATATTACCCTGCGCAGCTGCGGGAAACTTATGGAAAAGAACAGAACGGCTGGATTATCCCAGGCGTGTTTCATGCGCTGTTTGATATTACAGCGGAACTGAAAACGGAGGATAAAGAACTGGTTCTGCTGCGTGAACCAAAAGAAGCTGGATATTACGAATTTTCTGCAAAGGATGACCTGGTCATTACAAATCGTTATCCCGGCTTTACCCCGGAACAAATCAAGAAAAGTTTCCATGCTGATACCTACTGCTTCGATTCTATCCCAGAGAAAGAATGTTTTATGCAGTATATCACCAGTGGAAAAGTCAAAGAAGTATACTTCACAGGAATGTTTACCTCCAATCAGGGAGATCTTTCCGTGCATTATTATGACCCGGAATCGGGCAGAATTCGTCAATACTATCCGGACTTCTTGGCAAAAATGGCGGATGGGTCCTACCAGCTGATTGAAGTCAAAGGAGATAATAAAATTGACGATACGGTGGTAAAAGCGAAGCAAGCAGCCGCAGAGGAGATGGCCATAGCAAGTGGAATAAAGTATCTGATGTATGCAGGAAGCCAGATTGTTAACTCTCATGTTTTGGAAGATGCCTCTGACACTGCATCAACTATTTCTATGTGCTGATAGCCACTTATACGACCTACTGGGTCACGATCAGCTTATGGGTCCGCAGGACGGCAATCTCCGCCATTCGTTTCTCCGCAGCCTTGATTCTTGCGGATAGCTCATTGTGGTGGGCCGTGGCCGCAGCAGCCTTTTCCTCCAGCACTGCATACTCCAGCAGGTTATGCTCGGTGAGATAGTTCACGGTCTGCGCCATCTGTTTCAAATTAAAGACCTTGGCCCATCTCGCATATCCGGCACCTTTTCCGGCCTGGAGCTTTGCCTGGATGTCAACCAGCAGATTGACCTTCGACAGATCTGCCCGCTTGACCGGCTTCTGACGGGGCGTATGCACCTTTTGACCGGCGAGGACGGCCAACAGGTCTTCCAGGGTGTAGCCATCACCCAGACTGTCCAGGCGGGATACTTTGCTCCAGCCTGGGAGCTTCAAACGGTAGGATTTCCCGCGCTTGGATACTTCACAGCCAGATTTTCGGAGTAGTTTCAGCAGCTCGTCCAGGTCAGCAGGCTTTTGTGCCAAGGCGTTATCTATGGCAGCACGAAGTAATTCCCGATGGGAGGGCTTCGCCTGATCGCCCAGCCATTGGTCGTAACTTTTGCCGTGGGGCTTTGGGTTCTCGACAATGGACAGTCCGTTCTCAATGCAGATGGTGTCGCTCAATCGACGGACAGCTTTCGTGCTGCCCCAAAAGTTGCGGAACTTCCGGTCACAGTCCAGGTTAAGCCAGCGCACCGCCGCCAGCAAGCACAGCCAGTACCGCCAACAGAATTACCGGATTGAGGCCCACGGGTTCCTGCTCGGTTTCTTGAGGGGCAGGCGTTGCCTCCGGCACTTCCGGTTCCGGCTCCTTGCCAATACAACCGCTCATATCGGTGGCACACACCGGACAGGCCGTATTGACCGCACCAGCCACACATTTTTCCGTACAGGTACAGGTGGCGGGCTGTTCCGTGGTGGTCTGGCCTTCCTCCATCAGTGCCTCCAAATCGGCTTCATCCACCTGGTTCAGAAAATGGACGGCAGTTTCCTTGTCCTCATTCGCCCTATCAATGAGGATATAAAAGTAGTTGCCCGCCTTGGTGGTGACGGTAATAAGCTGCTTATTGCCGCCGAAATCATCCACCAGAGCAGCGTTGCCCTCCGGGGTCAGGGCGGGACTGTCCTCGGTTTCCTCCACGACCACATTGCTGTCGTTGGTGGCATCCTCCGCCGGAAGTTCTTCCGTTCCCTGGGCAAAGGCAGTCACGGAAAGGCCCATCATCAGCACCAGGGCGGCGCAGAGGGCCGAAAGGGTTTTGAAAATTTTCTTATTCTTCATGGTCGGTATCCTCCTGTTCGTTGTAATCGGCGGAAGCAGCGGCCATGCCGGGAACCGTGCCGCCAGAGAGCAAGGCGGAAAGCTGTTCCGGGGTCAGCCGCAGCGCGCGCACCGTCTGGATGATCTCCAGGTTTTCCGCCTCGGTTTTCTGCGCCTCCAGGGTTTTCAGTTTGTCCTGGTACTCCGTGATCTTCTCGCGCACCTTGGCAATCTCCTGGTCAATGCGCTGGATTTTGTTCTTAGCCATTTCAATCACTCCTTTTCTCAAAAATCAGCCTTACCAGTTCATCAGGCCATAGCCCTTGATGCACTCGTAGGTCAAAGAATAGCTTCTGACTTTGCAGGCGTCGCCGGAATTGCCCTCCACGGTGTAGACCCGGCTGCCATCCGTGCCGACAACGATGCCCACATGGTCGGCTCTGCCGTCAAGATCCCAGTCGAAAAAGATTGCGTCGCCGGGGGCAATATTGGCATAATCAGGCCCGCCCCATTGCCCGTGAGACTGGAACCACGGGATGCCCTGCGCCTGACACGCTGAAAAGCGTGGTTCGGACAGCCCCATCTGGCCATAGCACCAGGAAACAAAGCAGGCGCACCACTCCACACGGGAGGTAAAACCGAACCAGCTCCAGTAGGGCTGACCGCCCACATTGCCCACCTGGCTCTTGGCAATATCCACCACGGCCTGATTTCCGGGGCGGGTGCCGTTGACAAACTGCACGCCGGTCAAGCTCTCGGAGTCGCTGGTGTCGGCAGAACCACCACCAAAAATCAGCGGTTTGTTGCCCAGCGTGCTGCGGTACACCTGATACATTTCCAGCTGTTCCGGGGTCAGCAGCTCCGAAGCCACAGAGGATATAGGCTTGCTGGTGAGCTTCACATTCAGAATGTAATACTCGTAGGGAACTTCTACCTCGTACTCGTATTCTTCCGTTGTGACCTCACCGGTCTCCGGGTCAGTAGATGTGGTGGTGCCGGTCCGGGTCTCTGTCCGGTATCGCGTCTCCACTTCCTCGGTAAGCGTCAACTCGTACTGTGCATCAAACACACGATCCAGCTCCGCCTGGGCGCTTGCCTGCGTGTAGCCTTGCAGCACGGCAGAGAGATAGGCCGCCAGCTCATGGGGGTCATGCCCGATCATGTCCAGATCATAGCGGTACTCGTCATACCCCGGATGGCTACTTTCGATGCCGTCGATCTCCGCTTGCAGTGACGCCTCCTTGGCTGCATAGTCGGCCTCTACCGCCACCATCTCCGGGTCATCCGACGGATAGGTGGTGCCGGACACCACAGAACCGATACTCTGTGCCATCATGGAGCAGGAGGACATGGTGTTGAGCAACAGACAGACAATCAGGAAGATTACCCCCACGAGGATGAAACCTCTTTTGTGGCGCATGACAAACGCACCCGCCTGCTGGGCCTTTTCCTTGGCAGCCTTGGCCGCCTTACCGGTGGCCTCCGCAGTCTTGGCAGCACTTCCGGCAGACTGACCGGCGCGCTTGGCAGCGGCATACTGCTTCTTGATGGTCCGTTTCTGCTGCCAGCGAGAGAAAGGATTGCTGGCAAGCTGGGGATTCTCCTGCAAAGATTTCTGGTACAAGGCGTTTACATTGGCCTTTTCCAGCTTTTTCTCGGCCTGGGCTGCTTTACGATAGGGCTTCAACTTGTGACTGCGATAGCCCTCCCGAACCAATCGTGCGCCGGTCTCTGCGGCCTCCTCGGACTTGTGGGCGCTCTCCACGCCCACATTGTCCTGTTCGGCCTCCTGGATTTCCTTGTGGAGTTTCCCCAGCGCAGCATTGGCGGGGGCATCCCGTACCGCATGGGACAGCTTGGAGGGCGGCCTTTTCTTGTCCTCCAGCACCAGCTTCGTGGTGACTTTTCCGGTCTCCGGGTCCACCGCCTTTTGCCGGACCTTCTTTTTCGGAATTTTGGCCTGCGCCTTATCCGCTTTGGCGGCGGCCTTGTCCGCCTTACGAATGGGCTTTTCCAGCGCCGGGTCAGCCCGTTCTTCCGCCGTAAAGCGCAGGCGCGGCTCCTTATTCAAACCATTCTCCCATCATCAGGGAGGCCATCATGTAGCGCAGCTCCACATAGAGGGCCAACCCCTGGGGACCACGGGAGGGGTGCTGGATCAGAAAGGCGTAGATCTGCGCCACTACAGAGGCCAGCAGTTCAGACTGCCCGCCCTCGAAGATGACGATGACGGGAACGCCGTTCATAGCGCACCAGATTTCCGTCAGGCGCAGCAGGCCCGCCTCGCCGTCCTCGCTCAGCTGAGCCGCCTGGTCTGCCGCTTCACGGCATTCGCTGACGGCAGCGGCCATGTCGGAGAGCAGATTGGAACGCTGTTCCTCCAGCGCCGCTTCAAAAAACATCATAGAGTTCAGTTCCATATTGGGCTTCATGGTCATTCATCCTCCTTTTTCAGTTCCTGGGGTTTGGTGGTCATAATGCGGTACAACTCGGTGTTCTTCGGGAAGTGGTCCACGAAAGGCAAGATGGTTGCGCCGTAGAACAGCAGGCCCTCGCCCTCGCCAGAATGGGTCACATAGCTGAGCTGGTGCGGAGAAATGCCCAGCTGTTTGGCGAGAATCTGCCGGTCACCGCCCGCCTGGTTGAGCATATACACGAAGTCGGAGTTCTCAAAGATGTTCTCCACCTCCCGGCTGCTCAAAAGGTCTTTGACATTCTGCGTGATGCCGGTGGGGATGCCGCCCCACTTACGGAACCGCTTCCAGATCTCCACCGTGTAGGCGGCGGTCTGTTCCTCTTTCAGCAGCAGGTGCATCTCATCGATGTAGTAGCGGGTGGACTTGTGGGCGGCACGGTTGATGGTGACACGGTTCCACACCTGGTCCTGGACCACCAGCATACCGATCTTTTTCAGCTGCTTGCCCAGTTCCTTGATGTCATAGCAGACAATGCGGTTGTTGATGTCCACATTGCTGCGGTGATTGAACACATTGAGGGAGCCGGTGACGTAGATTTCCAGCGCCGTGGCGATGTACTGCGCTTCCTTTTCCTCCTGTGCCCGCAGCAGGTCATACAGGTCCTCCAGAATGGGCATATTCTCCGGGCGAGGGTCATTGAGGTAAGTCTGATAGGGGATGCTGTCCTGTGCGGACTTTTCCTTTTTGTCCGTGCGGTTGGCGCGGGCAATGGCGGCTTCGATCTGCTTTCTGTCAGCGCGGGAAAGCTTCTTCTTGGGAACCGGCGGCGTCTGCTTGCCATCCTTATCGGCCTGCCGGTTTTTCTTTGCGGTGAACAATGTCATACACCTCCTTGTCGAGTCTTGCCTGCCGTTCCAGCACGGCATAGAAGTTGTTGGTCTTATACGGGCGCTGTTTAGGCGGTGTCAACGGCGGCTTCTAACTGCTCCGGGGAAGTAAAGCCGTATTGCTGGTAGACGGACAGCGTTTTGGCGGCCTGCTTCAGATTGTGTATCTTCGCCCAGCGTTCATAGCCCCGGCCTTTGCCCTCGGCCATT
>JALFRA010000037.1 GCA_022785125.1 Clostridiales bacterium | reverse complement strand
CGACGGCGGCACCGTGTCCTCCTGGGCGGCCGACGGCATGACCTGGGCGGTGGGCGCTGAGCTCATCACCGGTAAGGACGGCGGCAAGTTGGATCCCACCGGCACCGCCACCCGCGCTGAGGTCGCCACCATCCTCATGCGCTTCTGCGAGAACGTGACAAAGTAAGAAGCAATACCATCTGGACTGCCGCGGGAGATCCTCCCGCGGCAGTCTTTTTGTGCGCGGCCCGGGAACAGGGAAGAACGAAGGAGCATTTGCCCCACGATAAGGGGAAAGATTGTTCCGATTCCTATGGAAATACCTTGTATTCTCCGAAACTATCCGGTATAATAATAGAACAAACGCCGCTGCGCGGCATCAATGGAAAGGTGAGGGATCATCCCATGGAAATTAAAAATTTCGACGATATCATCAAGCGTGTTCCCAAGCTGAATGCCCCCCTGCGTGTGGTCCTGGCCGGCTCTGACGGCGAAAATATGCTCCGCGGCCTGTTCCAGGCTCAGCAGGAGGGCTTTGTGCAGCCCGTACTGGTGGGCGACCGGGCTCGTACCATGGTGCAGCTGGAGAAGCTGGGCCTGGACAAGGAGCCTTACACCATGGTGGACACCGCGCCCGGCCACAATGTGACCCAGGCCGCTATCGATGTGATCCACTGCGGAGACGGCGACATCCTCATGCGGGGCAATATGCCCACCCGTGACTTCCTGATGCCCGTGCTGGACAAGAAAAACGGCTTGCGGACCGAGCGGCTTATGAGCCATGTGTCCCTGGCCTCCATCCCCGAGTATCCCAAGCTGCTGGCTCTGTCCGATATGACCATCATTGTCAATCCCAACCCCACCCAGAAGAAGGCCATCATCAAGAACACCGCCGACGCGCTCAAGGCCTTCGGCTATGAGAATCCCAAGCTGGCCCTGATGGCTCTGGTGGAGAACGTCAACTTCCATATGCCCGACACCATCGAGGCCCAGCGCCTGGTGAGTGAGCAGAAGCAGCACCCCTTTGCCGACTGCGAGCTGTGGGGTCCCATCTCCTACGACCTCATCATCTCCAAGGAGGCCTGCCGGCTGAAGAACTACGAGTGCCCCTGGTCCGGCGGCGGCTTCGACGGCATCATCGCTCAGGACCTGATCGCTGGCAATATCCTGGTGAAGAGCTGGCTCATCCACGCTCACGCCACCACCTGCGGCGCTGTGGTGGGCGCCAAGGTGCCCATTGCCCTGACCTCCCGCTCTGCCAATGCAGAGGAGAGTTTCCTGTCCCTGGTGTTCTGTGCCGTTCTGAACGAGTGGCGCAAGACCCAGCAGGGCAAGTAATTTCCTTACATACGGGACAAAGGCCGGCGCGTCAGCGCCGGCCTTTTTGCGTGACTGGGGGGAGGTGTGATGGGCTGTTCCGCCTTGGTGTCGAATAGCTGAGCTTCCCCCCTCAGGGGGGAAGCTGGCAGCCGCAGGCTGACTGATGAGGGGGACTGGTTTTGTCTCCCGCCCCCTCATCCGGCCCTACGGGCCGGCCTTCCCCCCTGAGGGGGGGAAGGCCGGCTTGTCAAAAGCCTTATGACAGACACAATGGGCGGGCGGCCATAAAGGCCGCCCCTACAAGGTAAACACAAAAACAGCGGCCGCCCCTTTGGGCGGCCGCTGTTTGTCTTATTTCAGATGGGAGAAGTCGTGCTTCTTGGCACGGGCGTGATAGTGGGTGTGGAGCAGCTCGTGAGAGCGGTGGGACAGAGGCGCGCCAAAGAACTCCTCATAGATGGTCTTGATCTCCGGGTTCTCGTGGCTCTTGCGCAGAGGCAGGGAACGGTCGATCTCGTACAGGGCCTTGATGCGGGCGTCCCGGACGGCGTTGTTGGTGCCGATGGGCTGACCGCCGCCGCCGATGCAGCCGCCGGGGCAGGCCATGATCTCGATGAAGATGTAGTCGGCCTCGCCGCTCTCCACACGGCGGATGATCTCCTCGGCGTTCTTCAGGCCGTTGGCGATGGCCACCTTCAGCGGGGTGCCGTTGAGATCAATGGTGGCCTCCTTGATGGCGTTGACGTCGTTGCGGACAGACTCAAACTCCAGACGGGGCAGGGTCTGACCGGTGTAAACCTCGTAGGCGGTACGCAGAGCGGCCTCCATCACGCCGCCGGTGGCGCCGAAGATGGCGCCGGCGCCGGAGCCAATGCCCAGGGGGGAGTCGAACTCACTGTCGGGCAGTACGGACAGATCCAGGCCCTCATAGCGGATCAGCTTGGCCAGCTCCCGGGTGGTGAGGACATAGTCCACGTCCTTGTAGCCGTCCCGGCCCAGCTCAGGACGGGAGGCCTCGTACTTCTTGGCGGTACAGGGCATGACGGACACGGACACGATGTCGTGGGGATCCCAGCCCATCTTCTGGGCATAATAGGTCTTGACCACAGCGCCAAACATACCCTGGGGGCTCTTGGCGGTGGACAGGTTGTCGCACAGCTCGGGGTGGTGCTTCTCCATGTAGGTGACCCAGCCGGGAGAACAGGAGGTGATCATGGGTAGTTTGCCGCCGTTCTTGATACGATTGAGCAGCTCGCTGCCTTCCTCCATGATGGTCAGGTCGGCAGAGAAGTTGGTGTCGAACACCTTGTCAAAGCCCATCATCTTCAGGGCGGTGACCATCTTGCCGGTGACAATGGCGCCCGGCTCCAGGCCAAACTCGTCGCCCAGGCCCACGCGGACGGAGGGAGCCACCTGGACCACAACGTGCTTGCGGGGGTCCTGAATGGCGCGGACCACGTCGTTGGTGTTGTCCACCTCCACGATGGCGCCCACGGGGCACACCAGGGAGCACTGGCCGCACAGGACGCAGTCGGTCTGGTCCATGGGCAGGTCAAAGGCGGTGGTGATCTTGAAGTCGCCGGAGCGGTTGGCGGCGGTGAGGGCGGCGCAGCCCTGGACCTCGGCGCACACCTTCACGCAGCGGCCGCACTTGACGCACTTGGAGGGGTCCCGCACGATGGAGGGATTGTCGACACGCAGAGGCTCGTTGGAGGAGATATCGGGCAGCTCGGGCAGCAGGCGGTTGAACCGGCGGCACAGCTTCTGCAGCTCACAGTTGCCGTTGCGGGCGCAGGACAGGCAGTTCTGCTTGTGGTCGGCCAGGATCAGGTCCAGCACGCCAACCTGAGCGTCGTACACCTTCTTGGTGTCGGTAAAGACCTCCATGCCCTCCCACACCACGGTGGAGCAGGCGGCCAGCAGCTTGCGCTGGCCGGTGACCTCTACCATGCACATCCGGCAGTGGGCCTTGATGGTCTGGTCGGGGTGATAGCACAGATGGGGGATGTCGATGTTCAGCATCTTGGCCGCCTCGATGATGCGGGTGCCGGCGGGCACCTCCAGCGGCAGGTGATTGATGGTAAGATGTACCGTATTGCTCATCGGACCGCGACCTCCTCTTTGACGGCAAAGACTTCAGGGAAGCGCTTCATGGCGGACAGCAGGGCGGATTGAGCCGTCTCGCCCAGGCCGCACAGGGAAGCGCAGGACATGATGTCGGCAAACTTCTTCAGGGTGTCCACATCCTTCTGGGTGTGCTCGCCGGCGGCGATCTTATCCAGCAGCATGGTAATGTGGCGGTTGCCCTCCCGGCAGGGGGTGCACTGGCCGCAGCTCTCGTGGGAGAAGAACTCCTGAGTCATCCGCAGGAAACCGATGACGCTGGTGCGCTCATCCACCACCAGTACCGCGCCGGAGCCGATGGCGGTCAGGTCGGCCTGCCGCATTCCCTTGTAGGTGTAGGGGGTGTCCAGCTGAGAGGGGGCGCAGATCCGGCCGGAAGCGCCGCCCAGCTGCACCAGGCGCAGGGGATACTCGGGGTTCTCCATGCCGCCGGCCAGGTCGTAGACGATCTCCCGGATGGTGATGCCGAAGGGGACCTCAAACACGCCGGGGTTCTTCACGTTGCCGGAGACTGAGATCATCTTGGTGCCGGGGCAGTCCTCGGTGCCCTGGCTCTTGTAGTAGCCCTCGTCGTCCAGCAGCAGGGGAGCCACCAGAGACAGGGACTCCACGTTGTTGACACAGGTGGGCAGGTGGAACACGCCGCACTGCTTGATAAAGGGGGGCTTCATACGGGGGCGGCCCGCCTTGCCTTCCACCGACTCGGCCAGAGCGGAGCCCTCGCCGCAGACGTAGGCGCCGGCGCCGGAGTAGAGGTGGATGCGGTAGTTCAGACCGGAGCCCAGGATGTTGTCGCCCAGGTAGCCGGCCTCCTCGCACTGGGCGATGGCGGACAGCAGGCGGGGACGCAGGTGGGAGTACTCCTCACGCATATAGATGTAGCCGTTGTCGGCTCCCACGGACCAGCCGGCGATGATCATGCCCTCCAGCAGCTGGAAGGGATCGTTGGTGAGCAGCTCCCGGTCCTTAAAGGTGCCGGGCTCGCCCTCGTCGGCGTTGCACACCACGCACTTGTGCTCGCCCTTGACCTCACGGGCCTGACGCCACTTCTTGCCCATGTCGTAGGCGGCGCCGCCGCGGCCCTGGACGCCATTGGCGGCCAGCACGTCGGCGATCTCGTTGCCGTCCATCTTCAGGGCCTTCCGCAGGGCGGTGAAGCCGCCGATGGACTCGTAGCTCTTCAGGCTGTCCGGATCATATTTGCCGAAGTTACGGGTGATAAAACAGACTTTCTTGCTCATACCAACACCCCCTTAATTGAGCTGCTGGAGCATATCCAGGATACGCTCCTCGCTGTCCAGATGGCCGTACACCACGCCGTTGACCCGCACGGCGGGGGACACGTCGCAGGCCCCAAAGCAGGGCACCTTCTCGATGGAGAAACGGCCGTCGTAGGTGACCTCGCCCACCTCCAGGTTCAAAAGGCGCTTGAGGGTCTCCACCAGGGCGTCGCTGTCCTTCACCCGGCAGGGAGCGGAGTTGCACACCTCCAGAGTGAACTTGGCCCGGGGCTGGGAATGGAGCGCGGTATAGAAGGAGATCACATCGTAGACCTGAGTGGGCTTGACGCCCAGCTTCTCGGCCACATAGTAGGCGGCGGACTCAGGGATGTAGTGCCGCTCCACGGCGGCCTCCACATCCAGCAGGATACCCACCAGCTGGGTGGCGTCCCCATTATGGGCGGAGATGATGCCGTCGATCTTGTCCGCCAGCTCCTTATCCAGGACGTCGGCGGCTTGGGTAAAAGGCTTCATAGGGGCTCCTCCTCTTTGTTAGATTTGCTCCATCGGGGCGGCAGGACACTTACCAAAAGGTGACTAGTTCACCTGTTGAACCGTGGAGTTTTTACAAGTATATCAATTATTTTGGAAAAATGCAACAGTTCATTTTAAATTTGTATATCAAATAAAAAATTGGGCACACTAAAAAAAGTTTAGTTTGTCTAAATTGACCAAAGCGCCGGGCTAAAGGGCCTCGGCGGGAAGGGAGCGGATCCTATGAGCGAGAAAGGGGAGACCCATCCCCATCCGCTGCGGGAACCCAGGTATCCGGGGGCCATCACCCTGGCACGGTTGGAGGAGATCTTCCGGGACTGTGTGGATTTCGTCCACCGAACGGTGTGGGTAGGGGAGGACCCCAGGCACAGTCTGACCCTGTGTTACCTCAGCGGCATGGTGCGGATGGAGCGGGTCAGCGACTATCTCCTGCGGCCCATGGCCCAGGACCCGGAGCTGGCCCGGTGCGCCGGAACCACGCCCATGATGGAGCGGATGCGCCAGGGGGCTTTGTATAACCTGACGGTGGAGGAGCGGCACCGGCTGGACCAGGTGGTCTTTGACCTGGTGGCCGGTTGGTGCGTGTTTCTGTTTCCCGGGGAAAGCACGGTGCTGTCCTGCTTTGTGGGTACCGAGGAGAAGCGCTCGGTGTCCGCCCCCGACAACGAGACGGTGCTCAAGGGGGCCAAGGACGCCTTTGTGGAGAGCGTGCGCACCAATACCAGCATTGTCCGCCGCCATTTGAAGGCCCCGGAGCTGAGGATTCAGGAGCAGATCGTGGGCCGCCAGTCGGCCACGCTGGTGGATATCCTATATATAGAGGGGATCACCAATCCCCATCTGGTGGAGCAGGTGACGGCCCAGCTGCGGGACATCGATATTGACGGGGTGTTTTCCACCGGAGCCATTGAGGAGTATATCGTGCCCGCCGCCCACACCCCCTTTCCGCTGATCCAGTACACCGAGCGGTCCGACCGGTTCTGCGCCGGGCTGGCCCAGGGACGGGTGGGCATCCTCATCGACGGCATCCCACTGGGTTATCTGGCCCCGGCAGCGCTGGGCAACTTCCTGCAGGCCCCTCAGGACAAGTCCTCCAACTGGATGCTGGCCACTGCCCTGACGGTGCTGCGCTACTTCTGTATGCTCACCACCCTGCTGCTGCCCGCCCTCTATATCGCCATGGTCACCTTCCATCAGGAGATGATCCCCACCCGGCTGGCCCTGTCCATCATCGCCGCCAAGCAGAACGTGCCCTTCCGCTCCGCCTTTGAGGTCATCGTCCTGCTCATCGCCTTTGAGATCCTGCAGGAGGCGGGCCTGCGGCTGCCCCAATCCATCGGCCAGACGGTTTCTATTATCGGTGGTCTGGTGGTGGGCTCGGCGGCGGTGGAGGCCAAGATCGTCTCCCCGGCGGTGCTGATTGTGGTGGCGGTGGCGGGTATTGCCGGGTACACCATGCCCTCTCAGGAGCTGGGGGGCGCTCTGCGGATCTGGCGGTTCGTGCTGGTGCTGCTGTCCAGCGCGGCGGGGCTGTTCGGTATGGTGATGGGGGCGGCGGTACTCATCGTCCATCTGGCGGGTATCGAGAGCTTTGGTGTGCCATATCTCACCCCCTTTGCGGTGGGTACCGGGCGCAGGCCTCGGGAACACGTGCTGCTGCGGCGGCCCATGCCCCAGATCAAGGACCGGCCCGCCGCCCTCAAGCCCAGGAACAGGAGGAAGCAGCGGTGAAAAAATCAGTTCTGTTGGTGCTGCTCCTCATGCTCCTGCTCACCGGCTGCCGCCGGTACTCCGGTTTTCTGCCCTACGCCCGGGAGATCGAGGACATGGAGCTGATCCGCACCCTGGGAGTGGATACGGCGGGGGATGCGGGGGTGGCTATCACCGCTTCCGGCGGCACCTCCCAGGAGGAGACTGAGGTGGTGGCCGGGGAAGCGGGTACCATCAGCGCCGCCGTGCTGGAACTCCAGGGGGAGGGGTCCTCCTACCTCTATTTCGGCCACGTCACCCAGCTGCTGCTGGGGGAGGGCCTGGCCCAACGAGGGGTCGTGCCCTCTTTGGACTATGTGCTGCGGGATGTGGAGATGCGCCTGGAGACTGCCCTCTATGTGGTGCGCAATGGCACGGCGGGTCAGGCCATTGAGGCCGCAGCCGCCGACGGCTCTGCCACCGACCGGCTGGAGGCACTGGCTGCCGACGCGGCTCTCACCGCCAATTCCATGCCCCGGACGGTGAAGGATGTGCTGGCCGAGCTGGACCGGCAGGGGGCCTCCTTTCTGCCCGCGGTGTTGGCTGACGATGGACTTACCGCCGCCGGCTACGGCATCCTGAAGGACGGGGTGCTGGCGGGCTGGGCGGAGGAGGACGCCGCCCTGGGGGTCAATCTGATCTTCGGCAAGGTGGACGCCGACGTGGTGGAGGTGCAGGCCCCCGACGGTACCGCCGCCGCCCTGCGGGTGGTGGGGGCCGCCGCCTCGGTGCGGCCCATCTGGCAGAGGGACACGCTGGCCGGGTTAAAGGTCCACTGTAAGGTGGACGCCAACCTGGCGGAGGGGAGTGCCATGCCCGACCAGGCCATGCTGGACGCCCTGGAGGTAGAGCTGGCCCGGGTGGAGGCGGAGCGGATGGCCCGGGCACTGGAGCTGTCCCGGGCACTGGATGCCGACTATCTTGGTCTGCGCCAATCCGCCGCCTTTGCGGTGCCCTGGCACAAGGAAGTGCTGCTGGGCAGCGATTCCATGAAAGACCTGAAGCTGGAGGCCACCGCCGAAGCGGTGATCCAGCGCAGCTACCACGCCGACGGGTAATGACGATTCACTATTATATGCAGGAGGTGACACCATGCCGGACGACCGCATTTCTCTGCGGCAGCTGCTGACCCTGACCTTTGCCGCCCTGCTGTCCCCCGCCATCCAGCTGCTGCCCGGCAGTACCGCCCGGCGGGCGGGAGAGGCGGGGTGGCTGGCCACGCTGGCCGCTCTGCCGGTACTGCTGGGGTTGTGCTGGCTGCTTTGGCGGCTGTTCAGGGGCGGCCCGGACAGGGGCGGTCTGCCCAATACCGCCCAACAGCTGCTGGGCCCCACCCTGGGACGGGTGTTCTGCCTGCTCTATTTTCTGTGGGGCCTGTATCTGCTGGCGGCCAACGCCCGGCAGGTGGCCCTGCGCTTTCTTACCATCAGCTACCGCAACGCCCCTATGGTGCTCTTTCTGCTGGCCCTGCTGGGCGTGACCTTCTGGCTGGTCCGCAAGCCGGTGCGGGCTTTGGCCCGAGCGGGGGAGGTGTTCTTCCTCACCCTGGCCGCCGGGCTGGCTCTGTCCCTGCTGCTGGGAGCCTTTCAGGTGGATACCGCCAATCTGCTGCCCGTGTGGGTGGAGGATCTGCCTGCTGTAGGCTCCGCCACCCTGCCGGTGCTGGGCCTGCTGGGCTATGTGGTCTTTGCCGCCTGCCTGGGAGGTCACGTGGTGCCCGAGGAGGGCAGCCGGAGAAAGATCCTGCGCTGGGCGGTGGGCCTGTGCCTCACCTTAACTGCTTTGCAGGTGGTGTGTCTGGGCAACTTCGGCCCCGGTCTGGCTCAGCGGATGGACACCCCCTTCTTTATGATGGTAAAAGGGATTGGCTTTGAGGGTACCTTCCAGCGGATGGAGTCGGTGATCATCGCCCTGTGGGTACTGGCCGATCTGGCACTGTTGTCCCTGTTGGCCTGCGCCTGTTCGGAACTGGCCCAAAAGGGGTTTGCTATCAGGAAAAGAAGCAGCGCTGTACTGCCCATTATTCTGGCGGCTGCGGCAGGGGCTATCTGGCTCTTTCCCGACGCGTTCGCCCTGGATCGGGCTTTGGAAGGGCCGGTGCTGTGGGGTGGTATCCTCTTTGGATTGGGCGGCCCGCTGCTGCTCTTTGTGATCTCTCTGTTCCGCAGAGAAGAATAGGGCACCATCTTGTGGATAAGCCTTTGGTTTTCCACTATATATAGGAGGCGCTTGGGATGGATAAAAAAGTCGAAAGAAAAGTGAAAAAAGGTGTTGACAAAAGGGGGCGTGAGTGGTATTCTATCTGAGCGCCTTGCGAGAGGGCATGAAAATCTGACCAGAACCGGAAGAAACCGAGGGGAACCCGGACGGCCTTCTGAAAAAAGATCAGAAAAAAGTGCTTGACAAACGCGAGTGTGCGTGGTAAACTAAATGAGTTCGCGTCGGACGGCGTGAACGAGCTTGAAAAAGAACCGAAACAAGCGGTTTGGGGCTAAAAAGCCCTGAAAAAACTTGAAAAAAGTTCTTGACAAGTGAAACTGAGTGTGCTAAAATAAATAGCACGTCAGCCCGAGTGGCTGGCAAGAGCGTGTACCTTGTAAATTAAACAACGTGAAAGAAACACGAAGCACCAGAAAGGACGAGAAGTCCTTCTGACAAGCGCAAGCTTGAAGAAGGCTCTTGATTTAATTTCTTTGAAGCTATGAATTAAGCTTCGATAAGATGATTT
>JALFRA010000033.1 GCA_022785125.1 Clostridiales bacterium | reverse complement strand
TCTAACAGCCCGTTTACGGGCGGCAAGTAGCAGTCCTCACGCAGTTGGCAGATCGTATTACGCGTTGCACGCGTCCGCGAGGAACAAAGGGCTATGCCCGCATAGTGACAACCACCAGCTTCGCTGGTGGATGTGTTCATTGGTACTTTACCGAACGCCGTAGGTCTCCCACAGCGCCAGGGTATTCTGATTCATGAGTTTTTCCCCAAACAACTCCCGGAACTGAGCCGTCTTCTGCTTTCCCTGGGCCTTCAGGGCCTCCATTTTGGCGGCGATCTCACTCTGACGGGCGATCAGGCGCTCATAGGCATTCTCGAAGGCGGCCAGACGGGCAGCGGCAGCTTCGCTCTGCTCCAGTGGGATGATCCAGCGGCCGGAGGTTCCCTTTTCGGTGATGCGCTCCATACCTTACTGGGGATTGACGGTGTAGTTGGGGGCTTCCTTGGTGATATAGATGTCGTGGGGATGGGACTCCTTCAGGCCGGCGGCGGTGATCTGCATGAACTGAGCCTTGGTATGCAGCTCCTCGATGCTGTGGCAGCCGGTGTAGCCCATGCCGGCCCGCAGGCCGCCGGTGAGCTGATAGATGGTGTCGCCAGTCAGTCCCTTGTAGGGCACGCGGCCTTCCACGCCTTCGGGCACCAGCTTCTTGTTGTTCTGCTGGAAGTAACGGTCCTTGGAGCCGCAAGCCATGGCGCCCAGAGAGCCCATGCCGCGGTACACCTTGAACTGACGGCCCTGATAGACCTCGGTGTCTCCGGGGGACTCCTCACAGCCGGCCAGCAGGGAGCCCAGCATGACTACGTTGGCGCCGGCGGCCAGAGCCTTGGCGATATCGCCGGAGTACTTCACGCCGCCGTCGGCGATGATGGGAATGTCGTACTCGGCAGCCACACGGGCAGCGTCATAGACGGCGGTGATCTGGGGCACACCGATACCGGCCACCACGCGGGTGGTACAGATGGAGCCGGGGCCAATACCGATCTTCACACAGTCGGCGCCCGCCTCGATAAGGGCACGGGTGCCCTCGGCGGTGGCCACGTTGCCGGCGATCAGCTGCACATCGGGGTAGACGGCCTTGATGCGGCGGACGCAGTCCAGAATGTTGTGGGAGTGGCCGTGGGCGGAGTCCAGACACAGCACGTCGGCACCGGCGTCCACCAGAGCGCGTACCCGATCCAGCACGTCGGGAGTAGCGCCGATGGCGGCACCCACCAGCAGGCGGCCCTTGTCGTCACGGGCGGAGTTGGGATACACAGTGGCCTTCTCGATGTCCTTGATGGTGATGAGGCCCTTCAGACGGTACTCGTCGTCCACGATGGGCAGCTTCTCGATCTTGTGCTTGCGGAGAAGCTCCTTGGCCTCCTCCAGAGTGACGCCCTCCTTGGCGGTGACCAGGTTGTCCCTGGTCATCACGTTGTCCACCAGCTGGCTCATGTCGGTCTCAAACTTCATGTCACGGTTGGTGATGATACCGATGAGCTTGCCGTCCTTACAGATGGGCACGCCGGAGATCCGGTACTTGGCCATCAGGGCGTCGGCCTCGGCCAGGGTGTGGCCGGGAGCCAGCCAGAAGGGGTTGGTGATAACACCATTCTCACTGCGCTTGACCATATCCACCTGCTCAGCCTGAGCGCCAATGGACATATTCTTGTGGATGATGCCGATGCCGCCTTCACGGGCAATGGCGATGGCCATGCGGTACTCAGTCACCGTATCCATGGCGGCGCTCATCAGGGGCACATTCAGCCGGATCTTGCGCGTGAGTCTGGTGTGCAGGTCGATGTCCGCGGGCAGAACGTCGCTCTCCGCCGGGATGAGCAGTACGTCGTCAAAGGTAAGGCCCTGCTTCAGAAACTTCTGGTGCTCGTCAGTGTTGACCATAGTGCATCTCCTTTTTCTTTCTATGAAATTTTATCTATTCTACTTGATTGTAAACACTCTGTCAAGTGGCGTCAGGGCAACCGCGCCTTCAAAGCGGCTTTTTCCCGCCGCATCAGCGCCCCGGATATATCGCAGGCCATCCTGCTCCCCGGTAAAGAGGGTAATGGTCTCCCCCGCCATGCACTCCGCCAGATAGTCCACCTGAAGGGCAGAGACATAAAAATCCTGCCCCAGCTGGTCCATGCGGATGGCGTCGCAGATGAAGTCGGCATAGCGGACATTGTTCACATGGCCGTTAATGTCGGTATCGCTGTAGTGCATGGCCCGATGATCCGCGGCCGCCATTTCCTGAGGCAGCTTGAACCGGGAGAGGGTCTTGTCCTTACACAGCTCGCCGCCATCGGTACCCTGGAACTCCTCTATCTTGCTCATACGGGCCAGGCGGTGGGTATCCGCGTCAGCCAGCACCCACACGGACACAGCTTCACCTACCGGCTTGCCGTCCACAAACAGGTCAAAATCCCGGTAGCTGGAGGCGCCGCCGCCGCCCCGGTGCCAGGTGCGGATGCTGAGGGTCTCATTCCACTTCAGGGGCCGGTCCAGCCGGTACCACATCCGGGCCAGCATCCAAAAAAGACCGTACTTGTCCAGCATTTCCTCCCGGGACGCATGGAGCTCACAGGCCGCGGCCACCGCCGCCTCCTGCAAAATACCCATCAGGCCGGAGGGCCTACAGTGATTCCAGGGGTCTACGTCCCGGGAATCAATGGGGTAGTCGCCCTCAAAATACACCGCTCATCCCTCCTTTTTGCCACGGATAACCAGTTTCGTCTTGCAGCAGATATCGTCAATGTCGTTGTCGGTGGCCGCCGGGATACGCATGGCAGCTCCGCAGTCGGCGCAGAAGAGATCGATGGAACTGTAGTTGACCTGAAGCTTCCAGCGGTGGGACCCGCAGGTGCAGGAAATGCCGTCCCGCTGGGCGATCTCCTTTAACTCGGAGAGTACCTCATGCATCACCAGCTCATCCAAAAAGGCGCCTTTCTCCTCCCCTTCCGCCCGCTCCAGCTTGTCGGCGGCGGCCTCCAGCCGCTGAAGGGCGGCAAACACCGGTCCTTCTTCCCCCACATAGCAGCAGTCCAGGCCGGACTGGGCACAGGAAAAGGCCAGCACCTTCTGGTGCAGGAACGCCTGGGTGGAGCAGGTCACGGTGTGGTCCCGGCCGCAGGAGAGGCAGGGCACCGTCAGTTTGACCCGATCCCCCATCATCTCCACCCGGAGGGCGGACTTGCCGCAGGGGCAGGGCAGCTCGTTGGCGGATGCCGCCAGCTGAAACACGGTGCGCTCCACCGCCACACTCTGGTGGCAGGAAGGGCACAGATAGGCCAGGGTGCGTTTGGATCGTTCTTCCATAGCGGACCTCCCGTTCGGCCCGTAAGGCCGGTTGTGCCGGTGACCCGGCAATATATGTTACATTATAACGCAAACAGAACGGATTGACCAGCCAGTCCGCCTACAAAATCCAGAGTCATATTTTGCGTACTTTTCGTTCAAAATAGTATTTGTCAGGCGGACAGCCGCCCAAGCTAACAGAGGTGAGGATATGGCAAACAAAAAACTGGGCCGTCAGACCGTGGCCCTTCAGGACCCGCCTTCGGTCATCGGCAGCGCCGCCGTGGTGGGTAAAAAGGAAGGGGAAGGCCCTCTGGCCGCCACCTTCGATCACATCAGCCAGGACGATTCCTTTGGAGAGCGGAGCTGGGAAAAGGCGGAGAGCGCCATGCAGAAGCTGGCCCTGGCCGCCGCTCTCAGCAAGGCCGGCCTCAGTGTATCCGGTCTGGACTACCTGCTGGCGGGAGATCTGCTCAACCAGTGTATCGGCTCCGGCTTTGCCGTTCGGGGGCAGGACGTCCCCTTCTTCGGGCTGTACGGGGCCTGCTCCACCATGGCGGAGAGCCTGTCCCTGGCCTCCATGCTGCTGGACGGGGGATATGGCACAAAGATCGCGGCCATGACCTCCTCCCACTTCTGCTCCGCCGAGCGGCAGTACCGCTCCCCCCTGGAATATGGAGGTCAGCGCACCCCCACCGCCCAGTGGACGGTGACCGGTTCTGGCTGCGTCATTCTGGCCGACCAGGGGCCTGGCCCCTATGTCACCCACGTCACCACCGGCAAAGTGGTGGACAAGGGCATCAAGGACGCGGCCAACATGGGAGCTGCTATGGCGCCCGCCGCCTACTCGACGCTCTCAGCCCATTTTCAGGACACGGGCCGCAAGCCCTCCGACTACGATCTGATCGTCACCGGCGATTTGGGTCAGCTGGGCCGGGACATTGTTGCCGACTGGTTTCACCGGGACGGCATGGACCTGAAAAATTACAGCGACTGCGGCACCCTGATCTACGATCTGGAGGGGCAGGACGTCCACTGCGGCGGCTCCGGCTGCGGCTGCTCGGCGGTGGTGCTGGCGGGGATGCTCCTCAACGGCATGGCCGGAGGCCGCTGGAAACGCATCCTGTTCTGCGGCACCGGCGCTCTTCTCTCCCCCACCTCCTCCCAACAGGGGGAGAGCATCCCCAGCATCTGCCACGCGGTGGCGCTGGACATCAGAAAGTGAGGTATATCCATGGAAATTTTCTGGACCTATGCCCGGGTCTTTCTCTGCGGCGGGACCCTCTGCCTCATCGGGCAGATCCTCATTGACAAGACCTCCCTCACCCCCGCCCGCATCCTGGTCTCCTATGTGGTGGCCGGGGTAATTCTGGGTGGACTTGGGATCTATCCCTGGCTGGTGGAGTGGGGCGGAGCTGGGGCCACCGTGCCCCTCACCGGCTTCGGCTATCTGCTGTCCAAAGGCGTGGCGGAGGCAGTGGCGGAAAAGGGCGCCCTGGGTATTCTGACCGGCGGTCTTACCGCCGCGGCGGGCGGAGTCACCGCGGCGGTGCTTTTCGGCCTGCTGGGCGCTCTGCTCTTCAAATCCCGGCCAAAATCCTAAAAGAGGGCCTGCTGCAGGACTGCAGCAGGCCCTCTTTCTTTTATTACAGCGCGGCAATCACCTGATACATCATCATGAAATGGAACAGGGAGCCCGCCAGGATAAACACATGGAAGATCTCGTGGCAGCCGAACCTGGGGTTATTGCGGCCGGGCCACTTAACGGCATAGAGTACGCCGCCGATGGTATAGAGCACGCCGCCGCCCAGCACCCAGAACATTCCCGCCCCAGGCAGCACCTGCATCAGGGGCACCAGAGCGACAATGGCCAGCCACCCCATGGCGATATAGATGCCGGAGGTGAGCCAACGGGGCGCGGAGAGCCATACCAGGGTGAGCACCAGCCCCGCCAGAGCCAGCCCCCAGATCACGCCGAAGAGGCTCCAGCCCCAACCGCCCATCTCCCGCAGCGCCACCAGACACACAGGGGTGTAGCTGCCGGCGATGAGGAAATAGATGGAGGCATGGTCATATTTCCGCAGGGCAATACGTCCGGCCACACTGGTATTGATGCAGTGGTACAGGGTGCTGGCAGTGTACAGGCCCACCATACTGATCCCATAGATCAGGAAGGAGACCAGATGCCACACACTCAGCTCCTCCAGCAGGCAGCGGGCCACCAACAGCACCGTGCCCACAGCAGCCAGCGCCGCGCCCATACCGTGGGTAATGGCTGACCAGGGCCGCAGGCCGTCATAGGGGTCCCGCTCCTGTTTCACCTTCCGGACCGGACGGGCCTTGGGATGATAATAGAGGGCGGAAGGGTTGCCTCTTAAAATGTTCTCCTGATTCATACCATACACCTGCCATTCTGTCAAAGCTGATAGGAGGTATCCTTCCTCCTCTTATAGTATAACTTTCATCTTATAATATTGTCAATATCAAAAGATGATATAATTTTTAAAATTATATCATCTTTTCTGTACAGGATGTCTGTAGCATACCCTTTTCTCCCCTGTCCTATCCTCTTCTCAGAAAAGGCAGCAAAAAGCGGCGGTTTTTACAAAAAACCGCCGCTTTTGATTCAAATCCAATTAACCTTTTTTAATATCCCGGGTGGCGTAAGCGTTCAGGTCCATGCCACCCCGCTTGCCCGCCAGATATTCATAGTAGCCCTGGCAGCCAATCATGGCCCCGTTGTCCCCGCACAGGGACAGAGGAGGCAGGAACAGCTGATCGCCGGACTGACGGCAGGCCGCTTCCAGATCGGCCCGGATACGGGAATTGGCCGCCACACCGCCCGCCACGGCAATTTTGCCATAGCCGCAGCGCTTGGCGGCCTCCATGGTACGGGGCACCAGGGTATCGCTGACGGCGGCGGCAAAGGAGGCCGCCAGACCCTTCATGTCCAGCTCCTCCCCCTTCTGCGCGGTGTTGTGAGCCAGGTTGAGCACTGCTGTTTTGAGTCCTGAGAAGGACATATCCAGAGGGGCGTCCGCCACATGGGCCCGGGGCAGCTCGTAACGGGTATCATCACCGCCCTGGGCCAGCTTGTCCATAGGAGCGCCGCCGGGATAGCCGATCCCCAGCACCCGGGCCACCTTATCAAAGCACTCCCCAGCCGCGTCGTCCCGGGTGGTGCCCAGGATCTCCATGTCGGTGTAGCCCTTTACGTCCACGATCATAGTGTTGCCGCCGGAGACACAGAGGCACACAAAGGGGGGCTCCAGGTCGGGGTGGGCGATGTAATTGGCGGCGATATGGCCCCGGACATGGTGGACCGGGATGATGGGCACATTGAGACCGTAGGCCACCGACTTGGCGAAGTTAACCCCCACCAGCAGGGCGCCGATGAGGCCGGGGGCGTAGGTCACCGCCACGGCGTCGATGTCGCTCCGGGTGACCCCCGCCTGCCGGAGGGCCTGATCGCCCAGACCGGCAATGGCCTCGATGTGCTTGCGGGAGGCGATCTCAGGCACCACGCCGCCGTAAATAGCGTGCATATCCGCCTGGGAGGCGATGGCGTCGGACAGGACGGTGCGGCCGTCCCGCACCACCGCCACGGCGGTCTCGTCGCAGGAGGATTCAATGGCAAGAATATTCATGGTTCATTCCTTCTTTCCGCAGTGAGCCGCCGGAATATGGATCATCCGGCGAAACAGAACAGGGGGCATCTGGCTCTGATACAGCCCCCGGTGGGTCTCCTGGAGGGTCTCTTCGTCCAGTACACAGGACTCTGCCCACACCAGCATGGCATAGCGCACACGGAAAATATCCGCCTGATAAGTCATCAGCCGGAACCCCGCCCGCTGGTAAAAGGCCAACCGGCGGCGGCGCACCCGGTCCTCCTCCGGAGGAAGCCCCGGCTCCGGCGCCTCCGCCTCTGCCAGCAGGGTACACGCCGGTCCATACCGGGCTTTCAGCAGTTCCAGCGCCTGGGTGCCCAATCCCCGGCCCCGTCCCTCAGGACACACAGCCAGATAATCCAGCAGGGCACAGTTACCCTCCGCCGTCCGCCATAAAAAGGCATAGGCCAGCAGCGCATCCCCCTCAAAGACACCCCAGGTATCATAACGCCCAGCCCAGCGGAGGCTGCGGATGGAGGTAAGGGGCCGCCGCTCGCTGCGGGGAAAATCCCGCTTCACATGGACCCGGTAAACCTGTCGCAGCTGGCTGTCGGTGAGCAGACGCAGTTCAGGCATGGTCCCCAAACTCCACCGTCATCAGCAGGGCATCCTCGTGCTCCTCCCGGTAGTAGTTCTTCCGGCGGCCCACCGTCTGAAAGCCCAGCTTTTCATACAGGGCAATGGCAGGAGCATTGCTCTCCCGCACCTCCAGAGTGAGGAAGGCCAGGTGGGCCTGCCCAAACCGGATATAAGCGCCCAGAATAGCCTCTGCCACCCCCTGACGGCGGTAAGCCGGAGCCACCGCAATTTTCTCCAGGGTACCCTCGTCCAGCACGGCCCGCACCTCGCCGTAGCCCAGCACGGTGCCGTCCTCCCCCTCGGCCACCACCAGGGAGATCATATCGTTGTACAGTTCCTGCTCCAGCAGGGCCTCCGACCAGGGATGGGAAAAGCACTCCCGCTCGATGGCCGCCACCTGGCTCAGGTGGGACTTGTCCATGGGGACCAGTTTATAGTTCATGTTGTACTCTCTCCTTCTTTCATCCAGCCCGGTGGGCCGGGCGGCAACTCATCCGGCCCCAGGGGCACCTTCACATCGGTGCGGGCAGGGCCGTAAATAGCCTTATGCAGGGCCATCACCGGGGCCAGATCCGCGGGAATTTCCGGCAGAAAGGTGGTAAACCGCATCCCGCAGGTGGCCATATCGTAGGCGGGCACAAAACCGCACCGCTCATAGAAGGCCAGGCGGCGACGACGGAGCGCATTCTCCACCGGGTCGTCCCCTTCCACTGGCCGCTCCGCCTCGATGAGCAGCATGGACTTCCCCGCCAGCTGCTCCGCCAGCATCCGGACGATCTGACCGCCCAGGCCTCTGTTCCGCCGGACGGCGGTCACCCCCAGATAGTCCAGCAAAATGCAGCTTTTGTCCCCAGGTTCCATCCAAAGGGTGGCGTAGCCCAGCAGGGTGTCACCGTCAAAGAGGCCCCATACCTCATAGCGTCCCCGGTCCATCAGGGCCAGAATATCCCCAAAGGGCTTGCGCTCATTGGGCGGAAATGCCTCGGTCAGTTCCTGTTCATACCAGGGGATCAGCTCCCTGTAGGTCAGTCTCCTCAACTCCACAGCAGGCTCCTTTCAGCCCTTGGCCTCCGCCCAACTCTTCCCGGCATAAGCTTCGGCAATGAGAGGCAGGGCCAGCTGCACCACCTGCTCCATCTCGTTCTCCAGCAGGTTCTTGACCCGCTCGGTCTCCCCCTCGGGGCACTCCACGATGAGTTCGTCGTGGACCTGTAGGATGAGTCTGGCCTCCAGGCCCTCGGCACGCAGCTTGTCCGCCACCCGGATCATGGCCAGCTTGATGATATCGGCGGCGGTACCCTGGATGGGCATATTCAGGGCCACCCGCTCCCCGAAGGAGCGCATATTGAAGTTGGAGGATTTCAGCTCCGGCAGCCACCGCCGGCGGCCCATAAGGGTGGACACATAGCCGTCTGCCTTGGCCTGCTCCACCACCTGGGTCATATAGGCGTGGACGCCGGAATACTTCTCGAAATATTTCTCCATATACTCCTTGGCCTCCGCCCGGGTAACCCCGATATCCTGGGACAGGGAGAAGTCGGAGATGCCGTAGACGATACCGAAGTTCACCGCCTTGGCCCGGCGGCGCATCTCGTGGGTCACTTCATCGGATGACACCCCAAATACCTGGGAGGCGGTGACGGTGTGGATGTCCTCCCCGGAGCGGAAAGCGGATATCATATGCTCGTCCCCGGCGATGTGGGCCAGCAGCCGCAGCTCGATCTGGGAGTAGTCGGCATCCACCAGCATCTTCCCCGCCGGAGCCACGAACATCTTCCGCAGCTCCGCCCCCAGCTCGGTGCGGACGGGGATGTTTTGCAGGTTGGGCTCAGTGGAACTGAGCCGCCCGGTGGCGGTGACGGTATTCTGGAAGGAGGTGTGGATGCGCCCGTCGGCGGCGATCACCTTGGTAAGGCCGTCCACATAGGTGGACTTCAGCTTGGCCAGCTGCCGGTAGTCCAGCACCGCCTCCACGATGGGGTGCTTGTCCCGCAGCTTCTCCAGCACCTCGGCATTGGTGGAGTAGCCTGTCTTGGTCTTTTTCACCGGGGGCAGGCCCAGCTTGTCAAAAAGGATCTTGCCGAACTGCTGGGTGGAGTTGATGTTGAATTTCTCCCCTGCCAGCTCATAGATCAGGGTCTCGTCGGCCTTGATGCGCTCGTCCAGCATCTCGCCAAAGGCGGTGAGGGCCCCCCGGTCCACCAGCACTCCGGCGTGCTCCATCCCGGCCAGCACCGGACACAGAGGAAGCTCCACCTCGTAATAGAGCTTGTCCATGCCCAGTTCGTGCAAACGGGCGGCCATGGGGTCCTTCAGCGCGTCGATGAGGGCACAGTGGGACAGCATGACGCCCAGGGCCTTGGTGGAATCCCCCAGAGGGCTGAAGGCATCCTTGGCCAGGTAGGTGTCCTTGGCCTTGAGAAATTCGTGGTTGAACCACCGCATACCCAGAGTCTCCAGTTCGTAACTGCCGTCGGTTGGGGCCAGCAGATAGGCAGCGATGGCGGTATCAAAGACGAATCCGCCCCCCTCGATGCCCTCATCCAGCAGCCGGGACAGCAGGGTTTTCACGTCGTGGGCGTTCTTCTTGATATCGGGGGCGAAGAGGCCCTTCAGGACCTCGTTGTACCCCTCCAGCTGATCGGCCCTGAGGATGGCGGCGCGACTGTCCCGTTCGCTCTCCCAGTGCTCCACCACCACCACGTCCAGGGAGGGCAGGGCCAGCACATCCACACTGTCCTGCTGCCGCCAGATGGCCAGCAGTTCCTCCGCCCGGGCGCGGTCGGTGACCTCCTCGCTGGTGCAGGTGCCGGTAAATTCCTCCTCCTGCTGTACCTCCCCCTGGGGGGCGCTGAGGCCCAGCTTGTCGATGAGTTTATTGAACTCCAGTTTGAGGAACAGCTCATAGAGGACAGGGGCATTGGGCTCCTTCCGCAGGTTAGCCTCCGGGGTAAAGTCAATAGGTGCGTCACAGTGGATGAGGGCCAGGTCATAGGACATTTTGGCCTGATCCACTCCCTCGGCCAGCTTCTTGAGCACGGCAGGCTTGGCCTCCACGCTGTCCAGATCCTGATAAATGGTTTCCACGCTGTGGTAGCGCTGGATCAGATCCATAGCGGTCTTTTCCCCAATGCCCTTGACGCCGGGGATGTTGTCGCTGGTATCCCCCATCAGGGCCTTCAGGTCCACCATGTGGATGGGATCGAAACCATAGGCCTCCCGGAAGGCCTCGGGGGTCATCTCCTTGGTGGTGGTCTGACCCATGCGGGTGGACACCAGCTTCACCCGGGTGGTGTCGGTGACCAGCTGGAGGGAGTCCTTGTCGCCGGTGACGATGACGGTGTCCCACCCGGCGGCTGTGTCCTTCATGGAGATGGTACCGATGAGATCGTCGGCTTCCCAGCCGTCCAGCTCGTAACGGGGAATATTCATGGCCTCCAGCACCTGCTTCAGGATGGGCAGCTGGGCAGCCAGTTCCTCGGGCATTCCCTTCCGCTGGGCCTTGTAGCCCTCATAGGCCAGATGGCGAAAGGTGGGGGCCTTCCGGTCAAAGGTGACGCACAATGCCTCAGGCTGCTCCTCGTCAATCAGCTTGAGCAGGATGTTCACAAAGCCATACACGGCATTGGTGGGGGTACCGTCCTTGGTGGTGAGCAGCCGGATGCCGTAAAAGGCCCGGTTGATGATGGAATTGCCGTCAATGACCATGAGCTTCATGAAAGGACCTCCTGCCGTCCGGTTTCTGCCGGACATAAAATCTCAGGTTATAGTATACCAGCTTTCTCCGCCCCATACAAGAGAAAAGCCCGCCGGCCCCCATTGGGGACCAGCGAGCTTTTGCCCTCTTTATTTCCGTTGATTATAGAGGCAGTGGAAAAATTCCCGCCGCCAGCTCCAGGTCCTCTCCGCCGGGTCCAGCCACAGGGTCACGTTGGCGCCCGGCGGCAGCGTCAGCCTCAGCCGACAGACACACCGGCAGTTCCGGTCCAACCCCAGCAAATACCGCCCCGGCGGAAGAAAGCCGAACAGGCTCTCCCCTACCGCGGGCCGGCTCCAGCTGCTGCACCCCTTCCAGGGACAAAGGGTCAGCCAGTCGCCGGAACAAAGGGGCCGCACCAGCACCCGTACCGCGCAGAGTGTATACCCCGCACTCAGGCAGAAATTATCCTCCCGCTCCTCCTTGTTTTGCAGGCAGAACGGGGTCCCCCCAATTACCGCTCCAGCTTGGCCTTGACCAGGTACTGACCGCCGGTAACGCCGCCAAAGAGGTATTTCCCCTCGGCATTGGTCTTGGTGGTGGCGATCAGAGTCTCCACCGCAGCGGAACCGATTCCGGTCACCTGATACAAACCCACGAAACATCCGGCTACAGCCGCGCCCTTCTGATCCCGAATGATGCCGCTCACCGTACCGCTGTAAGTGCGGGTGTCCACTGTCAGGGACATGGTCACGTTGGCAATGGACCCGCCGGTAATGGTGACCGTCATGGGCGCCGAAGTCAGGTAGCCCTCAGCCGAAGCCAGCACAGTATAGGTGCCGTCAGCCACATCGTAGAACAGGAACTCACCGTCATCCGCCGAATAGGTGGTGGCTACCACAGTATCAGAACTGTCTTTCAGGGTCAGTTTGGCTCCGGCCAGCGGGGTAACAACGGAACCCTCCGTGGTGGTCAGCACACCCGCAATGGTGCCCAGAGCCAGTGTAGGCTCGGCAATACAGGTCAATGCGATCTGGGTGGTAGAACTGTTGGTCAGCGAGATCCCCCGAGGCACGCTGAGCAGATAACCATTTTTGACCGCACTGATGGTGTAAGTGCCCGCCGGAACATTGTTAAGGGTATAGTTTCCGGCCGCATCAGTCAGGGTATGCTGGAAAGGTGCTCCGGTGCTGTCAAACAGCTTGACGGTGGCATCGGCCAGCGGGTCTGTGCCGTCGGTCACTGTGCCATATACGGTGGCGGAACCACCCGATACCGGAGGCAGCTCCAGATTGATGTCCGCCTCCTGGATGCCTTGCAGCGTAAAGCTGGCGCTGTACTCCAGGCCGAGAAGGTCCTGCTTGATATCCGCCATAACATATCCTCCTGTATGATGGTCTGATCCAATCAGTTTGTGCGCTGCCGGGCAGCACACATCCCATACTATCCAGGAGCAGGCGGAATGGTTCCCACGCTAGGCACGGGTCTGACTTTCGTCTCGTCCATCGGCCTGAGCCCAATAGCGCCGCATATGCCGGCGCACCGATTTACTCAGCGCCGGGATACCCAGCAGCTCCAGCCCGGTCTGCCAGGTACAGCCCGCCTGCCCAAACAGTGCATCCAGTTCCCGGGGCAGTTCCTCCCGGCTGGGAGGCTGACCTGCTTTCTGCACCGCCGCGCAGTACTTCCCCAGTTCCCGCCGGGCGTCCTCATCCAGGCATATCCCCCGGGACGCGCACCGCTCCAGGAAGGGCAGAATATCCACCCGTTCGGGCCAGTCCGCCGGCCACATCCGCTCTGCCGCCTGTTGACGGCTCCGGCCCCGGGCCCGCCAACAGGCATGATGGAGGGAGCCAAAGCGCTTTTCCAGATACCAGCGGTAGACGCACAGCAGCCGCTCCGGACGGGGCGAGCCATTTCGCCCCTCCATGGTCTCCACCAGCGGCGCCAGTAATTCTTCATCGGAAAAGCTGGTATACACCTGTCTGCCAATAGGACATTCCGGAGAAAAATAGAGGGTCAGATCTCCATCCAGCTGCTGAGACAATCCAGGCGTATCAGTCATCTCCTCCTCCAGTTCCATCAGCCATTGACGGTATCCGTTCAATTCCCGCTGGGATAATCTACTCTTTCTAATCTGTTCCATGGCCTTGTTACCTCCCTGCCACTGCAAATGGATTTCGGCGGGGATGTCTCTGGCCCAGGCCGCGGCAAAAGAAAAGAGTTTCCCGGACGGGAAACTCTTTTTCATCGGCTCAAATGCCTGTGCTGCTATCACGCGCCGTTTCCCCGCCGAACACGCGCGTTCTCTGCGCGGCTGGCTGGTCTCCTGGCTTGGATTCCACCTTACGCCCGTCTTCCCATCCGTGCACCGGACAGTGACCTTATGAGCGCTCGTCATCCTTACAGTAGAGAGGGCTGCTGCGGACTTGCACCGCATTCCCATTGAAAGCTCCGCCCATGAGGGCGGACAGCTACCAACCGCTGATTGGATTCAGTTGTTAGTCCTATTATATCATCTCTGGCCGAAAATACAATGCCTACTTTGGTCACATCCCACCGTAGGGTCCGTTCCAGCTACCGGGCTGGGGCTGTTGAGGAAAGGCCCCATACACCACCCAGTTATAAAAATTGGCATTGGCCGCCCCCATATAGGGACCGATCCACAGGCTCAGAATACCCAAGGTGAAGGGAGACAAAATCAGCCATCCCAGAAAGGACAGGTCCTGTACAAACAGTTCCATGATATTGCCCCGCATGGCGCTGCGGCTATGGCCAATGGCCTCCAGGGCACCCATCTCCGGGTGGTCTAGAAGAAAATAGACCGCCAGCCGGTAACGATAGGATATGGCAACCATCCAAACCAGCATGATCAAAGCGCCGATAAGGATCAGGGTGACGCTGTGTGTCAGATAGGCCAGGAACACAAAGCCCGCATAGACCGCCATGCCGATAAGTCCCCACAGGAACACAAACAAAGCGGACAGGAAATTCACAGCCAGCGCCCGGCCCATGGTGTAAAAGCCGTCCAGCAGATTGCGGTAGCTGGGGCCCTCCCGCCGGGCCAGCCGCAGGCAATAGGAGGTATATCCGTAATCCATGACCCAACGATACAGTGCCAGCAGCAGTTCCATCACCAGAATCACCGTGATCCGCTGGGGGGTAAAGATGGCGGTCAGAATCTCTTCCACCTCATAATTGGTTTCCGTCAGATAAAAATAGGCGGCCTGAAAAGGCTCGGCCACAAAATTCAGCACCACACTGCCCAATACGCCGGTCAGCAGCACATACACCAGCGTTACCAGCATAGGGTGGGGATAGGCTCCCCGCATGGCGTCCCGGGCCAGCCACTTGGACTGAGGACGGTTATATCCCATGGTATTCCCTCACAATCACTTTCATATTGTCGAGGAAATGATACCACATCATGTTTCCGATTGCAACCCGGGCAGCACCACCGTAAAGGTCACGCCTCCCGTACGGTTGACCGCCCAGCAGCGGCCTCCGTGGGCCTCCACTACTGCCCGGACAATGGCCAGGCCCAGGCCGGTACCTCCGTCCGCCCGGCCGCGGCCCGCATCTTCCCGATAGAAGGGCTCAAACAGGCGGTCCAGATGTTTTTGCGGAATAGGCGCGCCGTCATTATCCACCGTCAGCGTGATCCGCCGTCTCTTTTGGGCCAGGGCAATGGTCACCGCGCCGCCGGGGGTACAGTGGCGCATGGCATTGTCCGCCAGATTGTCCACCACTTCCTCCAGCCTCAGCCGGTCCCCCAGCATGGACGCCGGGGTCAGTTGGGTACGCAGTTCGATCCCCTTTTCCTCCGCCAGCAGGGACAGTCGGGCAGCCCCGTTCGCCACCAGGGCGGCCAGATCCAGCGGCTCCCGCTCCACCCTGCCGCCGCTCTCCAGCCGGGCCAGGTCCATCAGGTTCCCCACCAGGGCCGCCATCCGGTCGCTCTCGGCCACCACGGTGTCCAGGTACTGGTCCCGTTTGGCGGGGTCAATATCCTCCCGCAGGGCCTCGGCGTGGGTACGCAGCACCGCCAGCGGGGTCTTGAGTTCATGGGCCGCCGCTCGGGTAAAGGCCCGTTCCCGCCGGATGGCCCGGGTCTCCAGCCAGGCGGTGAACAGCGCCAGGGCCACCGCCGCCCCCAGGGTAATCAGAGCAAGGGGGACCATGCCGTAGAAATAATAGCCTTCGGGTAGCTGATAGGTGATGGCCAGGTCCATCTCTCCACAAGTACTCATGGTGGTCACACCATCCCCCAGCACCATGGCACTTCCCTGATGCTCCTCCCAGAACACCTCCAGCTGGTCCAATTTCTCCTCCATGGCCCGGTATGCCTCCAGCCGTTTTTCCGGCCTGCCCGCCCCCACCAGGGCGGCATAGATTTCCACGTCAAGAGCATGATACTCCGTCAGCTCCTTGCCCCGGAAAAAGTCGCTTTCCGACTCCATCAGGGTGACAGGGCCATCGGCAAAGTTCAGTACCACCTTTTGGGGATAGAGCACTGTCCCGTCCTGCCAGCCGGTAATGTCCGCACCGTCAAAGCTATCCCGCTCCGGGTTGCCGTAGGATTCCGACCCGGTGAGCCAGGGGTGCTCCTCCAGGATGCGGGCCGCCGCCACCTGCTTCTCGTCCGTCATCACCGGGTCAAAGAGCAGATCATAGTCCTCAAAACGCACGGTATCGCCTGGCTGCTCCACGGTGATCCAGGCGGTGAGCAGCTGGCTCTGGCCCAGCAGGCTCCCCTCCTTGTCATAGGCCCGGCTCACCAGCTGTCCCCCATAGCGGCCCAGCAGATAGGTATTCCGGCTCAGCAGTACATCTGCCCGCTCCGGGTCCCAGGTCCCGAAGTACACCACCCCGGTATGAGTCCCCGGCGACCAGGTCAGCTGGCTGTTGCGCTGGAACCCTATGCGATATTCATTCATGCGCCGGGAGATATCTTCCCGGCTCCACTGGCTGTTCCGCCAGACGGCGGCCCCCATGACCGCCCCCCACAGCAGCAGAAAGATGCCCAGCATCAGCACAAACCGTTTCAGCAGGAGCCGTCCGTTCTTCATATCAGTTCTCCTCCATTCGATACCCCGTTTTGAACACTGTCCTGATCTGTTTCCCGGCAGTCCCCAGAGCGGAGCGCAGACTCTTGATGCGCACATCCACCGCCCGCTGGCCCCCTTCAAAGTCGATGCCCCACACCTTGTCCAGCAGCTGATCCCGGCTGAGCACCTGGCCTCTGTTGCGGATGAGGCAGAGCAGCAGATCGTACTCCCGGGGCGTCAGGTCCACCGGCTTCCCCGCCACGGTGCAGATATGTCCCGCCAGGTCCAGGGCGATGGCCCCGCACCTCAGGGTCTCACTGTCTCCCACTCCCCGGCTGCGGCGGATCACCGCCTTTGTCTTGGCCAGCAGCACCGCCAGGGAGAAGGGTTTGGTCACATAGTCATCCGCACCCAGGGCGTACCCCTGAAGCACGTCCTCTTCACTGCCCAAAGCGGTGAGAAAGAGAATGGGCAGCTGACTCTTGGCCCGTACCGCCCGGCAGACCGAAAAACCGTCCAGGTTTGGCATGAGTACGTCCAGCAGCATGGCGTCGTAGTCGTGGTCCCGCAGCAGGTCCAGCGCCTCCTCCCCGTCCCGGGCCAGATCGCAGTCCAGACCGTGGGCAGCAAAGTAGTCCCGGATAATATCACGGATACGGGCCTCGTCCTCCACCACCAGAATATGGTCCGCCATGACTCTCCTCTCCTTTCATCCACAGGATAGCAAAAAGATGTGTCCATCTGATGTCAAAAAAGGCGCTGCAATGATATTGCAGCGCCTTTTGGCGTTTCTCAATCAACCCCGCAGCTCCAGCAGCTTTTGCTTCAGCTCGCCCTCGATGCGGCCCAGCTCCGCTTCGGCCTCCCGACGCTTCTGGGCGCCCTCCTGCTGGATATTCATGACCTCATCCAGGGTGGAGATGAGCTGCTGGTTGGTATGCTGGAGGGTCTCCAGGTCCACCACGGAGCGCTCGGCCTCCCTGGCAGTCTCAAGAGTGCCCATCTTCAGCATATCGGCGTTCTTTTGCAGCAGTTCGTTGGTCATGTTGGTCACCGCGCTCTGGGCGGCGGTGGCCTGACGGGAATGCTCCAGCCCCAGGGCCAGCACCATCTGACTCTTCCACAGGGGGATGGTATTGACCAGAGAGGACTGGATCTTCTCCAGCATCAGCGTATCGTTGTTCTGGATCAACCGGGTCTGGGGTCCCATCTGGATGGAGATCATCCGGGTCAGCTCCAGATCGTGGATCTTCTTCTCAAAACGGGTACACATATTGGCCAGGTCGTTGTAAGCCTGGGCATCCTCCTGGGCGCCGCTCTGAGCCGCTTTCTGACGCAGCTGCTCCAGCTCTCCGGCGCGCACCTGGGCCAGGCGCTTCTTGCCCGCCAGGATATACATGGTCAGTTCCTTATAATATTTGGTATTGAGGTCGTACATCTGGTCCAGCATGGCGATGTCCTTCATCAGGGTCACCTGGTGGGCTTCCAGCACCTCCACAATCTTGTTCACATTGGTCTCCGCCTTGGAGTAGGAAGCCTTCATAGCCTCCAGCTGGTTGCGCTTCTTCTTGAAGAAGCCGAAGAAGCCTTTCTCGTCCTCCTCGCCGCCAAAACCTTTCAGTTCCACCACCAGAGAGGACAGGGCCTGTCCCACCTCGCCCAGGTCCTTGGTACGGACCGAGTTGAGGGTGCTTTCTGAGAAGCCGGCAATATTCTTCTGGGCCGCAGCACCATACTGGAGCACCAGATTGGTATCGGTCAGATCGATCTTTTGGGCAAAGTCATCCACCATCTTGCGCTCAGCTTCGGTGAGCTGGCTTTCATCCAGCTGAATGGCCTTGGCCTCCTCACTGGAGTTGGGGTCCAGGCTCAGCTGAGGCGCGGCAGGCGCTTCCGCCGCGGCGGTACCCAGATCCGGAGTCAAAGTCAGCTCCGGGGTAAAATCCATGTTGTCAGCCATGACTGCGTCCCTCCATATTCCATATTCCATACCGGCAACGCCGGCTTGTTCTTCCAAATCATTGTACCGTTCCCCCATTCCCCTGTCAAGAACACGTTGACTTTCCCTCAAAAAGTCAGTATCATTAAAAACACATTTCGATATTCCGTTTTGAGAGAGGAAGTCTTGCCCCATGCTTACCCTGAAAGAATTTAAGGAGGCCCGCAGCGTGCTCTCCGGAGTCATCCGGAACACCAGTCTGGTCTACAGCACCGCCTTTTCCAAGGCAACCGGCAACCATATCTACATCAAGCCGGAAAATATGCAGGTCACCGGCGCCTACAAGATCCGGGGCGCCTACTATAAAATCAGCACCTTGACCGAGGATGAAAAGACCAAGGGTCTGGTCACCGCCTCCGCCGGCAACCATGCCCAAGGCGTGGCCTACGCCGCCCAGCAGGCCGGCGTGAGCGCCACCATCGTCATGCCCACCACCACTCCCCTGGTGAAGGTGAACAACACCAAGGACTACGGCGCCAAGGTGGTGCTCCACGGCGAGACCTTTGACGACGCCGCCGAGCTGGCCGCCAAGCTGTCCGCAGAGGAGGGCCTGACCTACGTCCATCCCTTCAACGATCCCGCCATCGCCACCGGTCAGGGCACCATCTCCTACGAGATCTTCCAGGACCTGCCCGATGTGGACGTGATCCTGGTACCCATCGGCGGCGGCGGACTGGCCACCGGCGTGTCCACCCTGGCCAAGCTGCTCAACCCCAATGTCACCGTCATCGGCGTGGAGCCCACCGGGGCCGCCTCCATGAAGGCCAGCCTGGACGCCGGACACGTGGTCACTCTGGACAAGGTCGAAACCATTGCCGACGGCGTGGCGGTCAAGACCCCCGGCGACCAAATTTTCCCCTACATCCAGCAGAACATCGACGACATCATCACCATCAACGATGACGAGCTGGTGGACGCCTTCCTGGATATGATGGAAAAGCACAAGATGATCGTGGAGAACGCCGGTCTGCTGACCATTGCCGCCCTGAACCATCTCAAGTGTAAGGGCAAAAACGTGGTGCCTGTCCTCTCCGGCGGCAACATGGACGTCATTACCGTGGCCAGCCTGGTACAGCACGGCCTGATCAACCGGGGCCGGGTCTTCACCTTCTCCGTGCAGCTGCCCGACCGTCCCGGCGAGCTGCTGCGGGTGGCCCAGATCGTGGCCGAGGCCAACGGCAACATCATCAAGCTGGAGCATAACCAGTTCATCAACATCAACCGCCAGAGCGGCGTGGAGCTGCGGGTCACCCTGGAGGCCTTTGGCCACACCCACAAGCGGGCCATTCTGGACGCCATGTGCACCGCCGGCTATCAGGCCCGGGAGTGCCACACCAACGACTTCTACAACTGAGCGGCCTGGCAAACCAACTGTGTCCGGGGGAGCGCACTCCCCCGGACACTATATGATGCGGCACGCGATTCCGGAGCATGGACCGCCGGGCCGGCAGCCCGTGGGTACGCGGGGGAGCGGCGGGGCCCCGGGCGTTATCCGCTTGCTGTATCTTATGTCCCCGACTCCCCCTTTGCCCCGGCACATTCGCCAGCGAAGGACAGGCTCTCTGCCCGTTCTCTCTATCTTTTCTGATAATGGAGTGGTAAATGATGATCAAGATCGCCCCTTCCATCCTCTCCGCCGATTTTGTAAACCTGGAGCGGGATATCCGGCGGGTATCCTCCGCCGACTGGCTCCATGTGGACGTCATGGACGGCTGCTTTGTGCCCAACATCACCATCGGCGTACCGGTGGTCCAGTCCATCCGCAAGTGCACCGATATGTTCCTGGACGTTCACTTGATGATTGACAAGCCGGTGCGTTACATTGAAGCCTTTGCCAAGGCGGGCGCCGACCTGCTGTCGGTCCACCTGGAGGCCGACCACCCCACCCGCATTGCCGAGGCGCTCCGCCTCATGGACGAGTTTGGGGTGAAAAAGGCGGTAGCTTTGCGTCCTATCACCGCCGCCAGCGCCATCCTCCCCTATCTGGAGAATCTGGATATGGTGCTGGTCATGACGGTGGAGCCCGGCTTCGGCGGCCAGGCCTTTATGGAACACCAGCTGGACACCATCCACCAGGTCCGCACCCTCATCGACCGCTATAATCCCGCCTGCCGTCTGGAGGTGGACGGCGGGATCAGCCCCAAGACCGCTGGCAAGGTGATCTCTGCCGGCGCCGATACCCTGGTGGCCGGTTCCGCGGTATACGGCGCGGTGGACCCCGCCGCCGCCATCGCCGCTCTGCGGGAGGGTTAAGCCCATGCAGTATTTTCCCCCCGCGCTGGAGCAGCTGGTGGAGCAGTTCGCCCGGCTGCCCGGCATTGGCCGGAAGAGCGCCCAGCGGCTGGCCTTCTATGTTCTCTCCCTGCCGGAGGAGGACGCCGCCGCCTTTGCTCAGGCCATCACTGAAGCAAAGGCCGCCATCCACTGCTGCCCGGTCTGTCAGAATTTCTCCCAGGGAGACGGTCTGTGTCCCATCTGCCAGGACCCCAAGCGGGACCCATCTGTGATCTGCGTGGTGGCAGACCCCAAAGACGTGGCCGCCATGGAGCGCTCCCGGGAGTACCCCGGTGTGTACCACGTGCTTCACGGCGTCATCTCCCCCATGAACCATGTGGGCCCTGATGAGCTGCGGGTGAAGGAGCTGGTAAACCGGGTGGCCGAAGGCGGGGTCAGCGAGGTCATTATGGCCACCAACCCCGACACGGAGGGAGAGGCCACCGCCATGTACCTCTCCCGTCTGCTGCGCCCCTTCGGGGTCAGGGTGACCCGGCTGGCCTACGGTATTCCGGTAGGCAGCCACCTGGAATATGCCGACGACGCTACCCTTATGCGCGCCCTGGAGGGCCGCCGGGAAATATAAAAAAGAGTTCCGCGCCAGTGGCGCGGAACTCTTTTTTATATTATGATCAGCGATTGACAAACAGATAGGACCGCTTCTTGAAATAGATGATCTGCAGGATCAGGATCAGCACATTGACGGCCAGGCCGATCAGGGGGAATGTGATATATTCCATCAAATAGCTGCTGGGGATGTACTGCCCGACCTGTGAAAACAGAACGATCATGTTAATGGCCACAAACGCGGTGGGCAGCGCACTGAGCACCAGGTACAGGCTCCAGCCACCTTTCTGCAGCCGGATCATCTTCACCCAGGCCACCATCAGGAAAATACCGTAAACCAAGCTGCCGAATCCCATGATCATGGGATTCGGGATAAAGGAGGGCAGATACATCATAATCAGGCCCTGGGGCTCTCTCAGCACATTTGCAAAATCCCGATAATAGTATTCCATGCTGGCACTGTAGCCATACATGGCGCCTGCTGCGCCAATCAGCAGAAGCCCAAAAATCATATAGATCACGGCGGTGGGGATCATATTAAAATAGACCTGGAATTTATACCAGTTCATGGGGCAGCCGTAGTCGATGCGCCCGTTGTGATAAACCGGCTGCCTCCGCTCCTCATAGGGGGAGCTGTAGGCGCTCTGCTGGGGTGCGGACTGCCAGCCGCCCTGATAGCCCTGCTGAGGACCGTTCTGCCAGCCGGGCTGCTGATTGTTCTGCCAGCCAGGCTGCTGATTGTTCTGCCAGCCCGGCGCACTCTGCTGCGCGCCGTTCTGCCAGTTGTTTTGCTGCCAGCCAGGGGCAGTCTGCTGGGCATCATGCTGCCAGCCGCTCTGCTGCCAACCAGGGGCGCTCTGCTGGCTGTCCTGCCAGGGGTTTTGCTGGGCTTCCTGCCGGGGTGTATTGGTCTGCCAGGGGTTCCGGGCCTCCTGCTGCGGGGCAGCGGCCTGCCAGGGATTCTGAGGCTCCTGCTGAACAGGCTCCGGCTCAGACTGCACCTGCTCCACCGGCTCCTCCGGCACGGGGTTGAAGGTGCTCCAGTCAAATTCATCATTGGACGGGGTGTTCTCCGGCTCCGCCTGGGTCATTACAGTCTCGGGTTCCTGGGGCGGGATCACATCCTGCCGGGGCTCCTCTGTGACCGCGCCGCCGGACTGCTTCTTGCCGCAGGCAACACAGAATATGCTGCCGTCCGGGATCTGAGTCCCACAGTGTTCACAATACATATGCGCTTACTCTCCTCTACACTCTCTTGCGGTTGCTGGGATACCTTATTTTATTTCATCTTTCGACGTTTGTAAACCCATATCTTCTACAAATTCTCCAGCCTTATCCATTTGTTTCATTCGCTGTCACCGCAACCTTGATCACGCCATCCCGCCGGTTTTCAAAAAGCTCATAGGCCTCCTCGATACGGCTGAGCGGATAGGTGTGAGTGATGAGGGCCGTGGTGTCCAGCTTGCCCTGCGCGATCAGCTCCAGTGTTTGAGCACAGTTGCAACCATCCACTCCACCGGTCTTAAAGGTCAGGTTCTTACCGTACATCTCCGGCAGGGGCAGCACCTGATCCTTGTCATACAGCGCCACCACCGTCACCACGGCATTGGGCCGGGCACACTGCCAGGCCAGGCCGAAGGTGTCTGGTCCACCCGCCACCTCCAGCACCACATCGGCGCCGCCATGGTCGCTGTGAGCCTGCACAAAGGCCTCCGCCTCCTCCGGTCCCACCGTCAGCACACCGGGATAGTGGGACTCCACAAAAGCCCGGCGCAGGGGGTCCCGCTCACACAGGATGATCTGCCGGGGACTCTGAAGCCGGACGCACTGGAGGGTACACAGACCGGTGGGACCGCCACCAATGATAAGCACCGTGTCCTCCGGGCTGATCTCTGAAATGTCCGCCGCCCAATAGCCGGTAGCCAGGATATCTCCCACAAAGAGGGCCTGCCGGTCGGACACTTCATCGGGGATCTTGTTCAGCCCCTGGTCAGCATAGGGCACCCGGACATACTCGGCCTGACCGCCATCAATGCGGCAGCCCAGGGCCCATCCTCCATTGGGATCTGTACAGTTGTTGACCCAGCCGTGGCGGCAAAAATAACAATGACCGCAGAAAGTCTCCACGTTCACCGTCACCCGGTCACCGGGCTTTACCGTGGACACCCCGGCCCCCACCTGCTCCACGACACCTACCATCTCGTGGCCCACCGTGATGCCGGGTACCGCCCGGGGCACCGAGCCGTGCTTGATATGCAGATCGCTGGTGCAGATGCTGGACAGGGTGACCTTCACAATGGCGTCCCCGTCCGCCAGCAGCTGAGGCTTGGGTTTGTTCAGCAGGGCAAACTTTCCCCGCTCCACATAGGTATAGGCCAGCATGACCACCACTCCTTTTTCCACAGTATACCATATTCCCATCCGCAATGCAAAAGGGCGTGCCGCAGTTGCGGCACGCCCTGATATTATGTTTCTTCCTCTGGCTCAGGCCAGGGCAGATCCACCAGGATGGGCTTGTGGCCCACCGCCGGCAGAAAGCGGTCCAGAAAGTCAGACCGGGTCAGCTTGAGGGTGGAGGTGGAAAAGCAGGGATGGCCGCTGATGAAGTCCCCTTCCATCAGCTCCCGGTCCATCACCAGCTGCACCTTTCCCTCCGGATCGTGCATCAGCTCAAAGGCGCTGGCAGAGCCAGGGGCAGCCCCCAGCAGATCCATCATATGCTCCGGCGTGGCAAAGGACAGCCGGGCACAGCCAAGCTGAGCGGTGACATCCTTGGTTTTAAAGGGCTTATCCCCCGGCATCATCAGCAGATAGAAGTCGGTCTGCTTCCGGTTGGTGAGCAGCAGGTTCTTGCAGATGGGCGCCCTCAGTACCCGCTCCACCGCCTTGCAGTCCTCCATGGTGTTGGCATAGTCATGGTCGCACCGCTGATAGGAGATACCCAGCTTGTCCAGATAGGCGTACACCGCCATCTCGTTGGAATGGCGCTCCTCCGCGGGCGGGCCGCTGTATACGTTGGGATCTACCACCATGGCTTACACCTGCTCCAGGGCGTGGGCCACGTCCTCCAGAATGTCGTTGATATCCTCGATGCCCACACTCAGGCGCACGAGGTCGGGGGAGACGCCAGCAGCAGCCAGTTCCTCGTCGGTCATCTGGCGGTGGGTGGTAGAAGCGGGATGCAGGGTGCAGGTCTTGGCGTCGGCCACATGGGTGGCGATGGAGGCCAGTTCCAGACCCGCCATAAACCTGGAGGCCGCCTCACGGCCGCCCTTCACGCCGAAGGAGACCACGCCGCAGGTACCGTTGGGCATATACTTCTGGGCCCGCTCATAGTAGGGGTCTCCCTCCAGACCGGGGTAGCGCACCCAGGCCACCTTGGGATGGTCCTTCAGAAATTTGGCCACGGCCAGGCCGTTGGCACAGTGTCTGGCCACCCGCAGGGGCAGGGTCTCCAGGCCGATGTTCAGATAGTAGCAGTTCTGAGGAGAGGGGATGGCGCCCAGGTCACGCATGAGCTGAACCGTGGCCTTGGTAATGTAGGCCCCCTCCAGGCCGAAGCGTTCAGTATAGGTGACTCCATGGTAGCTCTCGTCGGGGGTGGTCAGGCCGGGGAACTTGTCAGCGTGGGCGCTCCAGTCGAACTTGCCGGAGTCCACGACGGCGCCGCCCACCGCGTTGGCGTGGCCGTCCATATACTTGGTAGTGGAGTGGATGATGATATCGGCCCCCCACTCGAAGGGCCGGCAGTTCACCGGAGTGGCAAAGGTGTTGTCCACGATGAGGGGCACGCCGTGGGTGTGGGCCGCCTTGGCGAACTTCTCGATGTCCAGCACGGCCAGAGCCGGGTTGGCGATGGTCTCGCCAAACACCGCACGGGTCTCCGGCCGGAAGGCGGCGTTCAGCTCCTCCTCCGTGCAGTCCGGGTCCACAAAGGTGAAGTCGATGCCCATGCGCTTCATGGTAACGGCGAAGAGGTTGTAGGTGCCTCCGTAGATGGAGGAGGAGCAAACCACGTGCTCGCCGCAGGAGACGATGTTGAAAACGGCATAGAAGACAGCCGCCTGACCGGAGGAAGTGAGCATGGCCGCAGTCCCCCCCTCCAGGGCGCAGATCTTGGCAGCCACATGGTCATTGGTGGGATTTTGTAGGCGGGTATAAAAATAACCGCTGGCCTCCAGATCAAAGAGAGCCCCCATCTGCTCCCCGGTGGCATACCGGAAGGTGGTGGACTGGATGATGGGGATGTTTCGGGGCTCTCCGTTGCCAGGGATATAGCCGGCGTGGAGACACTGGGTGCTGATACGGTGCTGGCTCATGGGCTGATTTCTTCCTTTCTTTGCGTTGGTTACAGTGCCGAAATAATTTACACACTAACGCTGTAAAGCATCAAATGAATATGTGGTATGGTACACCCGGCAGGAGCGGTTGTCAATACTTACCCTTCCGTGCCCAGGGTGGTGTCTGGGATCAAGGCCCGGTCCAGAGGGAGACTGCCTACAGCTGGCGCTGGCTGGCCTTCGATGTAAAGCTGAACAGCCTCCACCCCATCCAGTTCACACAGGGTATTGACCATGGCGTACACCATCAGGGCCGCCGTTGTCTCATTGCCGGGCAGTCCCTGGATAAACTCAGGGGACAGATCCACCATACACACGCCGTCCTCTACCTGGGCCGACAGGATCTGGCTTCCCTGCGGCAGGCAGGCCTTTAGTCCCGCCTCCTCCGGGCCCTCAGCCCAAGCGGACAGCACAGCCTCCACCACGGTCTGATCCACATTTTTAATGATCTGGCGCCGCTCCACGCCCAAATCCTGTCCTCCCTGCCGCAGATACCATAGATCCACCCCCAGGGACATGGGCTCATCCGCACCGCCGGCCAGCAGGATATTTTCCGCAGACAGCTGCTGAATGGCGCGATAGGGCAATTCACGGCCTTCTACAGTCACATAAACGGAGTCCACCTCTTCCAGCTGGCAGAGAGTCAGCGTGAGGCAGGCGTCAGCCAGGGTCAAGTTGACACCGGAGAGGCTGTAATACTGATCAGACAGGTCCAGGTGAAGCACGCCCTCCTGCAGCTGCCAATCCAGCAACTGCAGTCCACTGGGAAACGGGGTGGTCAGCTCCGGCGACCGGGGCTGCTCCAACAGCAGCTCCATCAGGCCGGGAATGGTCTCCTGCCCCTGAGAAAGGACCCGGCGCTCCCCTTCCACCGCCGACTCTCCCTCTTCATCAGACAGAGCGGAGTAATAGATCAAATAGCTCCGGCTATCCTGATTGCCAGTCCCCGACTCCCGGGCGGCACATCCACCGGCGGTCAGAAGGGCGGCACAGAGCAATACTGATATGCCTCGTTTGCTCACAGGGTCTCGCCTCCCTTCTCCGTCCATCCGGGAAATCGCACTTCGAAGCAGGTGCCCTCCGGTTCCCGCCTCCGGGCGGTCACGGTACCGCCGTGCTGGCGCACCGTATCCCGGACAATGGACAGGCCCAGGCCGGTACCGCCGGCGGCCCGGGAGCGGGCCTTGTCCACCCGATAAAACCGGTCAAAGATCTTGGGCAGATCCGTCTCCGGAATACCCACGCCGGTATCCTCCACCAGCAGAACCACCTGATCGCCCTCCTGCTTCAGCGTAACGGTCACTGTTCCGCCAGGCAGGTTGTATTTCACGGCGTTCTCCATCAGGTTAAAGGCCACCTGATACAGATCGTCCTCAGTAGCCCGAATGATACACCCGTTTTGGAGCGACAATCTCAGCTCCACCTCTGCCGCCCGGGCCAGGGGGGTGAGCATATGCTCCACCCGCTCCACCACCGTTTTGACATCCACCGGAGCGGTATGGATCTCATGGGCGGTGTCCAAGCGGGTGAGGGTGAGCAGTTTTTCCGTAATGCGGGTAAGGCGCTCGGCCTCGTCCCCGATATCAATGAGAAATTCCCGGGCGGTATCGCCGTCCATGTTGTCCGTCTGGAGGATAGAGTCGGTAAGCAGGCGGATGGAGGCCAGCGGCGTTTTCAGCTCATGGGAGGCGTCGGACACAAAGCGCCGGCGCACCTCCTCGGTGGTCTGGAGCCGTCCCGTCAGCTCGTTGAATTCGTCGGCCAGACGGCTGAGCTCGTCTCCACCCTTGACGGTGACCCGGTGGCTGTACTCGCCCTGGCGCACCGTGTGGATACCCCGCAGCAGCAGGGCGATCCGCCGGGTCAGAGCCTTGGAAAACACCACGCCCATGGCCGCCGTCACCAGGCAGATCACAATGGAAATGGTCCGCAGGTTGTTTTGGATTCCCTGGAGCAGGGCCCCCTGTTGGGCGTCGTACTCGTAGAGGTAGACCGCCCCCTGGGTCATGGAACGATAGGTCACCGGCACCGCCGCCCGGCTGCGCAGCGCCCCGTCCTCATACTCCGACCGGAACACATCGTTACCCTGGAGGGCCATAACAATTTCCCAGATCATGGCATATTGTCCAGTGGTGTCCGACCGCTGGCTGCCCTCCTGAAAGTCACACAGCACCAAGCCGTTGGGATCGGTGACCACCACCCGGGTCACCCCCAGGCTGCCCAGCAGCAGGCTGACCGTCTTTGTGGCTCCCTCCTGGGTCAGGGCCTCCGGCCCGGTGGCCAGAGCGGAGGCCAGCACCGAGGCCTGGTTTTGCAGGGAGGTCTGCTTGGACTGGTAGGCCAGAGTCTGGGTCACCATTACCGGATAGGTATTGAGCAGTACCACCACCGCCGCCACAATGACCAGATAGGTCATGGCGTATTTGACCCGGAGGGACCGCCAGAAGGGCACTCGTCTGGCCCTCTCTTCTCTCTTCTGATTATCCATTCTTCAAATAATAGCCCACGCCCCACTTGGTGAGAATGTAGGTCGGATTGGCAGGGTCCAACTCCAGCTTCTCCCGCAGGCGGCGGACGTGTACATCCACCGTCCGGTAGTCGCCGGCGTACTCATAGCCCCACACCACGTTGAGCAGATTCTCCCGGCTGTACACCCGGCCCGGGTTGCGCATAAGCAGCTCCATCAGGTCAAACTCCTTGGCGGTCAGATCCACGCTCTTGCCATCCTTCCAGGCCGCCCGGGCATCCGGATCCAGCATGATGTGCCCCATGACCAGCTTGCGGCTGCCGCCCATCTGCTGGGCGGCCATGCCTGCCCGGCGGAGCAGAGCCCGCACCCGGGCCTTCAGCTCCAGGATGTTGAAGGGCTTGGTAATATAGTCGTCCGCCCCGCATTCAAAGCCAATGATCTTGTCGGTATCCTCGCTGCGGGCGGTGAGCATGATGATAGGCACGTTGGAAAACTCCCGAATCCGCATACAGGCCTGAAGTCCGTCGATCTTGGGCATCATCAGGTCCAGGATGATGAGGTCGAAGCTGCCGCCCCGGGCCAGTTCCACCGCCTCTTCCCCGTCGTAGCCCACTTCCACCTGGTAGCCCTCGCTCTCCAAGTTGAACTTGATGCCTTTGACCAGTACCTTTTCATCGTCAACAACCAATATTTTCAAGGTATATCCTCCTTTTTTCTATTCAAGAGACGGTAACCAGGTCGATCAGTCCGCCTAAAATGCCCTCGCCGATGCCGTCCACCCGAGTTAGGTCCTCCGGCACCCGGAAGGGGCCGTTGGCCTCCCGGTCAGCAACGATGGCCGCCGCCCGCTTCTCGCCAATGCCGGGCAGGGTCATCAGTTCCTCTACTGTGGCAGTGTTCAAATTGATCTTACCGGAGACTGCGGCTGCCGGGCTCTCACGTTCCGGTGCCGGAGTCCCGGCAGCCGCCGGGGAAGCTGACGGCTGAGCAGAAGCGGCTGGGACTGTGACAGCGGTAGGTTGAGCCAGCAAGTTCCCCGTCTCCACCCGTACAGGTTGAGCACCGGATGCGCCCCGCAGAAACCAACCCGCCGCAAAGGCGGCAAAGGCAGCGGCCAACAAGAGGGAAATCAGTTCCAGTTTGGAAATCTTCATTTTTTGTAACCGCCTTCCCGTTGCTTCCAGGTCCGTGGTTTGTTATAATAGATAAGAAAACTTTGACCTTATTATATCATACACAAATGGAGTTTCCTATGAAAAAATCAAGACTGCTCTCCCTGTTTCTTTCTCTGGCCCTGATGACAGGACTGCTTACCACCTTTGCCTCCGCCAGCAGCGGCAGCGCCATTCTGGACGAGATGGATGTCAACGCCAAAGCCGCCGTTTTGGCGGACCCCAATACCAACGAGGTCCTCTATGAGAAAAATGCCCACGAGAAGATGTATCCCGCCTCCATCACCAAGGTAATGACCTGTCTGCTCACCCTGGAAGCAGTGGATCAGGGTAAGCTCACCCTGGATCAAGTCATTACCGCCGGTCCCGGCATCCACACTGGTATTGGCGCCGGCGCCTCCACCGCCGACATCAAGGAGGGCGAGGAGATACGGGTTATCGATCTGCTGTACGCCGCCCTTATCCCCTCCGCCAATGAGGCCTGCAATGTGATGGCCGAGGCGGTCGCCGGCGACGTGGACAGCTTTGTGGCCCTGATGAATCAGCGGGCCGCCGAACTGGGTATGGCGGATACTCACTTTGCCAACACCCACGGCTATCATGATGACAACCACTACACCTCCGCCTACGACGTCTTTCTTATGAGTCAGGAGGCCATGAAGCACGAGACCTTCCGCACCATCGTGTCCTCCAAGAACTACGAAATGCCCGCCACCAATATGCACCCAGAGCCCCGGGTAGTCCGCTCTACCAACGCCCTCATTTCCAACTGGAATGTGACCGGCTACATCTATCCCTATGCCACCGGCGTCAAGACCGGCCATACCCCGGAGGCCGGCTACTGTCTGGCGGCCTCCGCCACCCGCGAGGACCGGAGCCTGATCTCGGTGGTCATGGGCTGCGAGCGGGAACCGGGCTCTACCGGCAGCAAGGGCCGCACCGACTTCTCCGAAACCATCCGGCTTTTCGACTGGGGCTTTAAAAACTTTGCCACCCAGACCATTCTGGACTCCACCAAACGGGATATCCCTGAGGTGGAGGTCACGCTGGGCAAGGGCACCAACTATGTGACCCTGGAACCCCGGGGTGAGATCACCGCGCTGCTGCCCAAGGACGTTTCCACCGAGGATTTCCAATATAACTATACTCTGAACGCCACCGTTGTGGAGGCTCCTGTGGAAAAGGGCCAGATTCTGGGCACCATCACCGCTACCTTTAACGGCAAGGAATATGGTTCCCTTCCCCTGGTTGCCAGCATTTCCGTTGATGCCGATCCCCTGCTCTACAATCTGGACCGCATCCAGCGCTTTTTCTCCCAGCTGTGGGTGAAAATCATCCTGGTGATCCTGCTGGTCTTTATTGTATACCTGATCATCCGCCGCCTCTTCTTCCGGGGCCGGCGGGGCGGACGCCGGGGCGGCTACTCCTACAGCGGCGGTTCCCACTACAGCGGACGCCGCAGAAGAAGATAATTCTATAGAGAGGGTCTGCCGACGGATCGGCAGGCCCTCTCTGTTTTTTGCAAAAAAGCTGAGTGTTTTCCGCCATACAAACGTACTATATATGACCGGTCCAATTCAGTCCACCGAAACGAGGTGACACATTTGAAGGATGAAGCTGTAAGCCAGGCCATCCGAAACGGCGATGAGCGGGTCATCCATGAGGTCATTACCAAACACGCCAAACTGCTCTGGCGCATTGCGCAAGCGGTCCTGCACACGGTCGGTTCTGAGCAGGATGTTGAAGAATGCGTGGCAGACGCCTTTATCTACCTGTGGGAAAACCCGGAAAAATATGATCCCCGGCGCGGGTCCTTAAAAACATGGCTCTCCATCGTGGTCAGAAGCAAAGCCACCGACCGCTGCCGTGCTTTGGGCAGAACCAGCACCCTGTCGCTGGAGGATGAGATCCGGACCGCCCAGGCCGGACCTCTGGACGGCCTGCTGGCCCAGGACACCCGACAGGAACTGCAGGATGCTGTCTGTACCTTGGAGGAGCCTGACCGTCAGATTTTCATCCGCCGCTATGAGTATGAGCAAAAACCCAGGGAGATCGCGCTGGCCCTGGGGATCAGCGCCAAAGAAGTCAACAACCGTCTTTACCGCGCCAAGCGGAAGCTGCGGGATTTGCTGACCCATTGCAGCAAGGAGGTATATCCATGAGTTCTTTCCGAAAAGAGCACCTTCAAGCCATCCAAACCATCTTTACCCGCCGCACCGGCGTTCCAGCTCCCGCCCGCACCCCCGCACGTCCCGCCCTCCGGCGGGTCCTCCTTCTGGCGGCGGTTCTGACCTGCTGTCTAAGCCTGAGCGTATTTGCCTCCAGCCTCTTCTCCTCCCTATCCGGCGACGAGCTGAGCCTGCGCGCCACCTACCAGGGAGACGGGCTGGTATCTATCCAGGTGGAAAACCGCTCCGATCAAGAGCTGGGTTTCCAACCCAAACTGCGGCTGATGCAATGGTCCACCAGCCAGGAAGTGGAACCCCTTTCAGACGCGATTCTTTTTGAGGGCACCACCATTGAGGCCCATTCCAGCGGCACGATGACGGTGGATCTCTCCGACGCCTACGATCTGTCTCTGCTGGAACAGCCCCTGACCAACGACCACTATTATTTTATCCTGACCAATAACAACTTCCTGTTCGGACAGGACTGGATGTGCAGCGTGGAGTTTGCCCCATCCCCGGCATCCAAGCCGGAAAGTCCCCAACCTTTGACGCCCAGTCAGGCTGACTCCACCCTGACCGTACAGGTGGAGGAAGTCCTCCAGCCCTATTTTAACACCTACGTTACCGATCCGGACGCACGCCGTGAGATGCTCCAGGCCTATTATGCCGACTGCCAGACTCTGCTTCAGCCTCCGGCCGACCGACTGGTATCTCCGATGATCTACCCGCCGCTGCCCGACCTGCCCGCTCCCGAGGCGCCCTTTGATGAAAGCGTACCTCCGGAAAATCAACTTTCCTTGGTCGGCTCCAACTTGCTTACACTGGACGCCTATGGTATTCCGGTTGGCGCCGCGGAGGGTGAGCACGCACTGGTCCTGAGCGCATCCATTCCCCAGCACAAAGGCCAGGAGGACGGCGGCGCACCCATCCCCCTGCTCTATCTCATGGCCTATGGACGCTCTGATATCCGCAGTTCAAAGGACTGCACCCTGATCCATGGCCGGCTTCTAACCTTTGCGCAGCTGGAATCCTATAAGGTATATGAGGATGAAAGGTGTATATGTTACGACGTCACCCCGCTGTTTTACTCCGATCTGCGTCAGCACGTGGAGAGTCTTGTGAACCAGCGGACCGATGTTTACTTTGATGAGCAGGTCTGGACGCGGGTAGAGCGTATCTATGCCTATTTTCAGGACTGCATCCATGCAGGCAACTTCACCCACCCCGGCACTTCATCCAACAAATAATAGCACGCAGAAACAGGCGGAAAGCCCGGTCCCTGGTTTAGGGCCGGGCTTTCCGCCTGTCTTTTTTCACTCACCCAGCAGATCCACATACAGCTGGTCCAGCGCAGGGGCCTCGTCGATCAGGCCTTCGCCGAGCAGCCAGTCCACGTTTTCCTGCCAGCACTCCGCGCTCTGGGTCAGGAAGGGGGCATCCGCCGTCTCCATCATGGGCAGCAGAGTTGCCATGCTCTTCTGCTCCACCGTCTTGGACAGAGGGAAGTTCTCCTCGTTCTGGTTGTCCAGCAGGATCTGGAGCACGCCGTCCGGGTCGGCCTGCATATCCTCAAAACCCTTCTCGCAGGCCCGCAGGAAACCCTTTAACACCTTGGGTTCCTCTTCGATCATGGTATCGCTGGCCAAGAACACCCCCTCATAGTAGGTGGGCACGCCGTAGTCGTCCAGATCAAACCAGTTGACCTCGAACCCCTCCTTTTCCAGCTGGGGCACCTCATGGTTCACCAGGCAGCCGATGGTGGCGTCCACATTGCCGGTGGTCATGGAGCTCATCAGATCAAAGCCCACATCGATGAGGGTCACATCGCTGGAATCAGCCCCAACGTAGGCCATGATGGAGTGGATGAGGGCCTCGGACAACTCGGTGCCCGCATAGCCCACAGTCTTGCCCACCAGATCCTCCGGGGAGGTAATGTTCTTGTCCTTCAGAGAGAGGACGATGTTCAGAGGTCCCTGGACCACCGCGCCGATAGACTTCACCGACACATCCTGGTTGGCCCGGGCGATGATCACGTCCTGCTGGTAGTACAGGCCAATCTCCGCCTGACCGGCGGCCACCAGTGAGATGGCGTCGTTGGCGTTGGAGGGGAACTGGATGTTGACCTTCAGCCCTTCCTCCTCGAAGTAGCCCTTCTCAATGGCGTCATAGAGAAAGGCATGGAGGGCATTGGGATACCAGTCCAGCACCACGCTGATCTCCCGCAGGCCGTCCTGTCCGCCGGCGGCGGGAGCGGAGCAGCCGGCCAGAAGGAGCGCCCCGGCCAGGGCAAAAGCAGCAATTCGTTTCATATCCTTCTTTCCTTTCTTGATCAGGACTCACCCCGCCAGCGGACGAACTTCCGCTCCAGCAGGGCCACAATCCCCACCGCTGCCATAGCGGTGACCGACAGGATCACAATGGGCGCGAACACCCCCGCTCCATCCAGCTGGGTCATCATCCGGCGGGAGAAGTAGCCCAGTCCACTCTGTGCCCCCAGCCATTCGCCAATGGCCGCTCCAATGATGCTCATGGGCACCGCCATCTTGATGGCCGAGAAGAAGTAGGGCAGGGCGCAGGGGGCCTTGATCTTCCAAAAGATCTCCCGACGGGCGGCGCCGTAGGTCTGGAGCAGCTCGGCCATTTCCGTCTTGGCGGAGCGCAGACCGTCATACACCGTAATGGTGATGGGGAAAAAGGTGATAAGCACCGTCACCAACACCTTGCTCCAGATGCCGTAGCCGAACCACAGCACAAACAGCGGCGCAATGGCGGTGGTGGGGATGGTCTGGGACACCACCACCACGGGATAGAGCATCCGCCGCACCATGTTGCTGGCGTCCATGGCCACCGCCAAAGCCAGCCCCAGTACCAGGGAGATGGCCAGGCCGATGCCGGTCACCGTCATGGTGGCGGGCAGATGGACGGTAAAGAGGGGTTCCCGCAGCTCCCACAACCGCTGGAGGATCTCAAGGGGGGTGGGCAGGATGTAGGAGGCATTCATGCCCATGGCCCCCGCTTGCCAAATCATCACCAGGGCCAGCAGGAAAATGAGGGCAGGCAGATTGGCTTTGCAGGCTTTCTTCATACCGTCACCTGCTTTCTCAGCAGTATGATGAGACGCTCCTTCAATTCCACCATCTCCGGCTGTTTGAGACAGGAGCGGTCCCGTGGAAAAGCGGCAGGCACCGGGATCTCCGTCAGGGTGTGGATGGGGGTGGATTCCACCACCAGCACGCTGGAGGAGAGGAACACCGCCTCCTCCACGTCGTGGGTGATGAACAAAATCGTCTTTTTGTGCCGTTCCCACTGGTCCAGCAACCACTCCTGCATAGAGATGCGGGTAAGAAAATCCAGGGCGGAAAAGGGCTCGTCCAGCAGCAGCAGGTCGCTGCCCGTCAGCATGGTGCGGGCAAAGGCAGCCCGCTGCCGCATTCCGCCGGACAGTTCGTTCGGCATCTTGTCACAGCAGCCCTCCAGCCCCACGTCGGCCAGAGCTTCCTCCACCTTCTGCCGCCGCTGCACTTTAGACAGTCCTCCGGCGATCTCCAGGGGCAGAGCTACGTTCTCCCCCACCGTACGCCAGGGGAAGAGCAGGTCCTTCTGGGGCATATAGCCGCAGTACCGCTTCCGCCCCCCGATCGGAGCGCCGTCCACCAGGATCTCCCCGCCCTTGGGCTGGAGCAGGCCGTTGGTCATGCGGAAGATGGTACTCTTGCCGCAGCCGCTCACTCCCAGCACACAGTGGAAGGAGCCCGGCTCCACCTGGAAGGACAGCTTGTCAATGATGTCAAAGTCCTCGGAGGGATACCGATAGGACACCTGACGAAATTCCAGGGCGTTCACCGTTCCAGCCTCCACGCCATCTCCCAGAAGCCCAGCTCGTACTTGCTGCACGCCACAAAGATATCCTCCAGCCGCTTATACTCCTCCTCGGTGCAATTCTGAGCCAGAGCATCCATGCGCTCCACCAGAGCGTCATTGGTGCGCTGGTACTCCTCGCTGGAATAGCCCCGCACCCACTCGCCGTAGAAGGGGTGGTCAGCTGCAACCGGGATCTGAGCCAGCCGGGCGCCGATCTCGGCGTAGCTCCAGGAGCAGGCCAGAATGGAGGCCACGATCTCCGCCGGGCCGCCGGCGGCGGCCACCGAGAGCATATAGCTGGTGTAGGACAGGTTGGGCAGGGCAGGCTTCACCTGGAACACCTGCTCCTCGGTAATGCCCAGCTTGGCCATGTAGGCCCGGTGGGTTTTCATCTCGCCCCCCAGAATGGCGTCCACATTGGCGGAGAAAAACCGCATCAGTTCCGGGTCCCTGGCCTTTACCACACCCCAGGCAAACACCTTGGCATAGTCAAAGAGGTAGAGATAGTCCTGAAGCAAAAAGTGCCGGAACTTCTCCCGGTCCAGGGTGCCGTCCCTGATGCCTTTCACAAAGGAGTGGTCGTGGCAGGCCTGCCAGATGGGCTTTGCCGCCTCATACAACCGCTGTGTTACCGTCATAGCGCCTTCCTCCAATCCATGATGGTCTCGTCCGCCAGAGCAGCCAGGGCGGGCCAATCCTGCTCATAGGACGCCTCCGGCACTCCAACGGTATAAAATCCCGCCTCTTTGGCTGTTCGTGCGGCGTAAAGGGCGTCCTCAAAGACGGCGGTATCCGCCGGGGTACTCCCCATCCGGCGGGCCGCCTCCAGATAGACGTCGGGCTGGGTTTTGCCCTTCCCTACCGTCTCGCAGCTGAGGATAAAATCAAAATAGTGTGCCACCCCCAGCCGCTCCAGACAGGCCCGGGCCAGAGGCTCCGCCGTGGCCGTGGCCACGCACATCCGGGTCCCCTGCTGTTTCAGATGTGCCAGATAGTCCTGGATACCAGCCTTCAGAGGGATGTCAGTACGGTAGTGGGCCTCCATAACGGCGTGCATCTCTTCAATAATGTACTCCGGCGGCCCTTCAATCCCAAAGGTCTCCATGAGAAAGGTTGCCCCCTCCAGCATGGTCATAGGGCCCATGGCGGCCAGCTGGGCCTGGGTGGGGTGGTGCCCCCTGGCCTCCAGGTAGTCCTTGCCCAGGGACTTCCAGATGGGCATGGAGTCCACCAGAGTGCCGTCCATATCGAAAATGCAGAATTTTTTATTCACGAGCGGCCACCATCTTGTCCGCCAGGGCCCGCATACGGCGGGCGGCCTCCTCCGGGTCCTTCTGGGCAAATAGGGCGGACACCACGGCGGCCCCGGCCGCCCCTGTTCCCACCAGGTTGGGCAGGTTGTGGGCATTGATGCCGCCGATGGCCACCACTGGAATGGACACCGCCTGGCAGATGGCTTTCAGGGTATCCAGGCTCAGGTTCTTGGCGTTCTGCTTGGTGGTGGTGCCAAACACCGCTCCAGCGCCGATGTAGTCGGCCCCGGCCCGCTCCGCCGCCACCGCCAGCTCCACGGTGTTGGCGGTGATACCCAAAATCTTGTCCGGTCCGATGAGGGCCCGCACGTCCCGGCCCATCAAATCGGCCTGGCCCACATGGACTCCGTCAGCGTCACAGGCCAGAGCGATATCCACGCTGTCGTTGATGACAAAAGGCACATGGTAGCGCCCGGCAATGGCCTGGATCTCTTTGGCCTCCGACAGAATAGCGGCCTGATCCAGCTCCTTCTCCCGCAGCTGAAGGAAGGTTGCGCCCCCCTTCAGCACCTCCTCCACCACCTGGGCCAGAGTACGATCCCCCAGCCAGCTCCGGTCGGTGACGGCATAAAGGGTCATGCCCTGCCGAATTTCATCCTTGGTAAATTTCATAACACACTCCTTGTGTCAGTTGCTCTTCCGTCAGGTTGAACACGCTGTCGATGAGATCGATCCGGAAGGTGGCGTTACCCGTCCCCTTTTTAAGCCGCAGTTCCTCCGCCCGCTCGCCTGCCAGGGCAATACTGGCGGCGGCGGCAGCGGCAGCTTCAAAGGTCCTGTCTGGGCTGGCTCCGCAGAAGGCTCCGGTCAAGGCGGACAGCATACATCCGCTTCCGGTAATGCGGGCCATGGTGGGACTGCCGTTGCGGAGGAAGAGCACCCTCTCCCCCTGGGCAATCACATCCACCGCTCCGGAGAGTGTCACCGCCGCCCCGGTTCGTTTGGACAGGGTACGGGCCAGTTCCGCCGCCTGGGGCAGGCCGGACTCGGTCACTGCGTCAGCCTGGGCTACGTCCACCCCGCTGCCCCCCTCCCTGTCCTCGGTGAGTGAGCGAATTTCCGAGGCATTGCCCCGGATGACGGCAAACTGAACCTCTTCCAACAATTTTCTGGCAGTTTCCCGCCGCAGGCCGGTAAAACCGGCGGCCACCGGGTCAAAGATCACCGGCACACCCAGCCGGTTGGCCTCTTTTCCGGCAATGAGCATAGCTTCCCGTTCACTCACTGCCCCCAGGTTGAGGACCAGAGCCTGGACACCGGCCACCGCGTCCGCCACCTCCAGAGGGTGGTGCGCCATGGTGGCGGAGGCTCCCGCCGCCAGCAGGATGTTGGCACAGTCGTTGACGGTGACAATGTTGGTGATGCACTGGACCAGAGGGGCTTTATTCCGTACCGCCCCCAGCAGGGCGGCAAATTCCATCCGTTCCATGCCTTTCACCGCCTGACCAGAGTCTGCATCACGTCCAGACCGCCGGAGCGCTTCAGGGCAAAGAGCACCGCCCCGGCAATGATGGCACCGCCCACGGTGGAGATCAGGAAGGGGCCCATATAGGCGTACGCCGCCACACTCTGGCCCAAAATCAGGGTGGCGATGGGCCAGGCGGCCAGGCCGCCCAGAATGCCGGTTCCAAAGACCTCACCCACGCAGGTGGCTCCCAGATTACGGGTGCCCCAATAGGTCAGGCCGCACACCAAAGCCCCCACCATACTGCCAGGAAAGGCGAGCAGAGTGCCCAAGCCCAGCAGGTTGCGCAGGAAACTGGCGGTAAAGGCACACGCCACGCCATACCAGGGGCCCAGAAACACGGCGCACAGGATGTTGACCATGTGCTGCACCGGGGAACACCGGGACCCCAGCACTGGGAAGGAGACCAGGCTGCCCACCACTGCCACAGCGGTGAGCAGGCTGGCGATCGCCAGCTTTTTGACTGCTGTCTGCTGCCTCACGCCTCTCCCCTCCCCTGTTGGAAGCCACCTCCCGCCGGAACGGCATAGTTGTGCCACAGGGGGCCGCTGCCCTGGCCCAGATCCAGCTTGGCCTCCATGGCAGCGGTGATGTAGGCTTTGGCCTTCTGTACCGCATTAGGCAGATCCTCGCCCAGAGCCAGGAAGGAGGCGATGGCGGAGGACAGGGTGCAGCCGGAGCCGTGGTTATTGGGATTGTCCACCCGGGGAGCGCGGAACCAGTGAACCTGACCATTATGCCACAGCAGGTCGTCGGCGCTGTCGTTCAGGTGGCCGCCCTTCACCAGCACCGCACCCTTTATGGTCTTACCGATGGTCTCGGCGGCCCGCAGCATATCCGCCTCGCTCTCAATGGCGAAGCCGCACAGCCGCTGGGCCTCAGGGATATTGGGAGTAATGATGGAAGCCAGAGGGAAAAGTTCCTCCATCAGGGCGGTGAGGGCGCTATCCTGCATGAGGGCGGAGCCGCTGGTGGACACCATCACCGGGTCCACCACGATATTTTCCGCACCATACTGCCGCAGCTTGGCGCCGATGGCCCGGATGATGGGAGCGGAGGACACCATACCGATCTTTACCGCCTGGGGCCGGATATCCTCAAAGATGCAGTCCAGTTGCTCCCCCACAAACTCCGGGGTGGCCTCCAGCACATCCTGGACGCCGGTGGTATTCTGAGCGGTGAGGGCGGTGATGGCACTCATCCCGTACACCCCCAGGCAGGTCATGGTCTTGAGGTCAGCCTGGATACCGGCGCCGCCGCTGGAATCGCTGCCGGCAATGGTCAGCACACATTTCATGATTGTTCCTTCTTTCTCTTAATAGGCAAGGGCGCAAAAAAAGCGGCAGGTCCCAACGGGACCTGCCGCTTTTCTGTACGTGAAATAAACTCCTCCGGACGGAGGAGACTCCGCACGGAAATAGTGCTGCGTCCCTACGTTGGCATTACCCAAATCAGGTCAGGTCGAGGGACTCTCCCCTCCTCTCAGCCTCCTCGCGGAAGCTCCCTTGCACGCAAGATTTTAACTTGTTTCGCCTTTTTTGTCAATCCTCAATGATTGAGCACCCGGACGCGGAACACGCCCTCCAAGGCGCGGATCTCGTCGGCCACCGCCTCGCTGATGCGGCTGCCCAGGTCCACCACGGTGTAAGCGTAGTCCTTCTTGGACTTGTTGGTCATGTTCTCCACATTGACGCCGTCCCGGGACAGCAGGCCGGTGATGTTGGCGATGGCGCCGGGGATATTCCGGTGGATGATGCACAGCCGGGCCACACCGCTCCACTCCTGTACCAGGGTGGGCAGGTTGACAGAGTTCTTGATGTTGCCGTTTTCCAGGTAATCCTTCAACTCCTGGGCAGCCATGACAGCGCAGTTCTCCTCGCTCTCGGGGGTGGAGGCACCCAGGTGGGGGATGGCAATGACGTTTTTGCCCTGAAGGATCTTGTTGTTGGGGAAATCGGTAACATAGGCGGCCACCTTGCCGGACTCCAGCGCCACCAGCATATCATCGTCGTTGACCAGACCGCCCCGGGCCAGGTTGAGGATGCGTACGCCGCCTTTCATCATGTGGAAGGCGTCCTCGTTGATCATGCCGCGGGTCTCAGGGGTCTGAGGCACATGGAGGGTGATGTAATCACAGTTTTTATAGATGGTCTCCAGGTCCAGGGCACGGTGGACCATCCGGGACAGGGACAGGGCCGCGTCCACGGAAAGGAAGGGATCGTAGCCGTAGACAGTCATGCCCAGCTTGGTGGCGATGTTGGCCACCTGCACGCCGATGGCGCCCAGGCCGATCACGCCCAGGGTCTTGCCAGCGATCTCGGGGCCAACAAACTGGCTCTTGCCCTTCTCCACCACCTTCTCCACGTCAGCACCGGCGCCGGCCTGGGCCTTGACCCACTCAGCACCGGCGGTGATCTTCCGGGAGGCCAGCAGCAGGGCACACAGGGCCAGTTCCTTCACCGCATTGGCGTTGGCGCCGGGGGTGTTAAACACCACCACGCCCGCCTCGGAGCAGCGGTCAATGGGGATATTGTTGGTGCCGGCGCCCGCACGGGCAATGGCCCGCAGAGAGTCGGGGAACGGATACTCGTGCATATCGGCGGAGCGGACCAGAATGCCGTCCTCATTCTCCACGTCATCGCTGACGGAGAAGCGGGTCTGATCCAGCACGGACAGGCCGGCGGGGGAAATTTTGTTCAGTGTCTTAATACGAAACATAACAACGATGCCTCCTGTCAATGATTCTGATCGAATGCCTTGATGAAGTCACACAGCTTTTCCACACCCTCAGTAGGCATGGCATTGTAGATGGACGCCCGCATACCGCCCACGGAGCGGTGGCCCTTCAGGTTGGTGAAGCCGGCCTCCACGCTCTCCTTGACAAACTTGGCGTCCAGCTCGTCATTGCCGGTGCGGAACACCACGTTCATGTCGGACCGGGAGCCAGGCTCCACAGCGCAGGTGAACAGCTTGGAGTTATCGATCACATCGTACAGCATCTGGGCCTTGGCGTGCTTAATGGCCTCCATGCCGTGGATGCCGCCCTTGGACTCCAGCCAGTCCAGCACCAGGCCCAGAACGTAGATGCACCAGCAGGGCGGGGTGTTGTACATGGAATCCTTGTCAATCATGGTCTTGTAGTTCATCATCAGGGGGGTGTAGGGCAGTTCGTTGCCGGCCAGCTCCTCCTTGATGATGACCACCGTCAGACCGGCGGGGGCCATATTTTTCTGAGCGCCGGCAAAGATGATGCCGTACTTGCTCACGTCCACCGGGCGGGACAGAATATCAGAGGACATATCGCACACAATAGGTACCCCATTGGTCTCGGGGACGTACTGCCACTCGGTGCCGTAGATGGTATTGTTGGCGCAGTAATAGAAATAGCTGGCCTCGGGGTCCAGCTTCAGCTGGTCCTGGGTGGGGATGTAGGTATGGTTCTTGTCGGCGGAAGAGGCGGCCAGATTGATCTCGCCGTACTTCTTGGCCTCCTTGTAGGCAATGTTGGAGAAGTTACCGGTAACGGCATAGTCGGCCTTGCCGGTCTTGCCGATCAGGTTCAGGGGCGCCATGGAAAACTGGGTGGATGCGCCGCCCTGGAGGAACAAAACCTTATAACCCTCAGGCACGTTCATCAGCTTACGGAACTTGGCCTGGGTATCGTCAAAAATCTTCTGAAACACCTTGGAACGGTGACTCATCTCCATGACTGACATACCGGAACCCTGATAATTGGTGATTTCAGATCCGGCGCGCTCCAGCACTTCCAGCGGCAGCATGGACGGGCCCGCAGAGAAATTGTACACTCGCTCGTTACCCATGATAGATGGCCTCCTTGATTCCAAATTTCAAAATAAACTCCAAGATGGCGGTATTTCTGGAACTGTAGCAGTTGACCGCTTTATCTTGATAAAGTATATTATAGACATCAACCTGCCATCATGTCAATACCGTGGAATCACCAAAACCAAGCAGTTTACCGCAAAAACTTTGTGAAAGATTCAACGAACCCTTTGCACTTCCAGTTGTTTTGTGGTACAATGCCCATGAACTGAGAGTTTAGTTTTCCCACGGAAGGGGAGAAGGCAATGCTGCTTTCCGACATCAAACAGATCCTGAATGCCACGGTACTGTGGGGTGAGGATCGTCTGGACCGGGAGGTCATGTCCGCCTGCGGCAGCGATTTTATGAGCGATGTGCTGGCTTTTGTAAAGAATCAGGCTCTTTTGCTCACGGGCCTGGTCAACCCGCAGGTCATCCGTACGGCAGATATGGTAGAGATGAAATGTATCGTCTTTGTCCGGGGCAAGATACCGGGTAAGGACATTCTCAGTCTGGCCGAGGAACGGGACATCGTGGTCATGACCTGCCCCAAGCGGATGTACGAGGCCTGCGGCCTGCTTTACTACAATGGATTGCGAGGGAATTGCGATGGAAACGATTAGACTGGTGTATCCTGTGGAGGGGGGCGACCTCATCGAGGCCGGCGAAGCCTCCAGCAAAATGAAGCTTACCCTGAAAAAACTGGGCCTGCCCCAGGACGTGATCCGCAGGGCCTCCATTTGTATGTATGAGGGCGAGATCAATATGGTCATCCACGCCGACGGCGGCCAGGCCGAGGTAGAGGTGGAGATGGACCAGATCGTCATCCGCATGATCGATTCCGGTCCCGGCATTCCCGATGTAGAGCAGGCCATGCAGGAGGGTTACTCCACCGCCGGTTCCACCGCCCGGGAGCTGGGCTTCGGCGCCGGTATGGGTCTGCCCAACATGAAGCGCTATTCCGACGAGATGACCATTGACACCGAGGTGGGCAAGGGTACCACCGTCACGGTCAGAATCAAGGTCCCCCAGTGAATCAGGTCTCTGGCGAAGGGAGGTAAGACAGTGCCATGGCCATGAAGCATTCCGTGGTACTGGACAGCCGCCGCTGCCGGGGCTGCACCTCCTGCATCAAAGGCTGCCCCACCGAGGCCATCCGCGTCCGGGGCCGCAAGGCCACCATTTTGCCCGACCGCTGCATTGACTGCGGCGAGTGTATCCGCATCTGTCCTCACAAGGCCATCAAATCGGTGGGCGACAGCCTGGACGTATTGTCCCGGTATGAATACTGTGTTGCCCTGCCGGAGCCTGCGCTCTATGGGCAATTCCACAATCTGGACAACATTGATATTGTGCTCAACGCCCTCTTGCAGATCGGCTTTCACAAGGTCTACGAGGTGGCCAAGGCCGCTGAGATGCTCTCCGATTTTGAGCGCCAGTGTATCTGCCAGGGTCCGGCCTCCGTTACGCCGCTGATCTCCTCCTCCTGCCCTACTGTACTCCGACTCATCCGGATGCGCTTTCCCAAGCTGATGGGCCATGTGGCCTGCACCATCCTGCCCATGGAGCTGGCGGCCATTCTGGCACGACGGGAGGCAGCGGAGGAAACCGGCCTGCCGCCGGAGCGGATCGGTGTCTTTGCCATCGTCCCCTGCTCCTCCAAGGTGACCGCCGCCCGGGAGTCCGAGGGCCTGAGCCAGCCGGTGCTGGACGGCGCCTTTGCCATCCGGGACATCTATCTGCGGCTGCTCAGCCCCATGAAACATCTGGAGAGCGTGGAGCCTATGACTTCCGCCGGCATCATTGGAATGGGCTGGGCTTCCTGCGGTGGAGAGAGCGCCGCCCGGCTGCGGGAGCGCTGTGTGGCGGTGGACGGCATCAACAACGTGATCCGGATGCTGGAGGAGATTGAGGACGGCCGTCTTCCGGAGGCCGATTTCCTGGAGTTGTCCGCCTGCACCCAGGGGTGCGTGGGCGGGTGCTTTACAGTGGAAAATCCCTACGCCTCCAAGATGCGTCTGAAAAGTCTGATGAAAGGTCAGCCTGTATCCCGGAATCGCTTCCGGTTTGAAGGCGCGGAACGGGATATCGTCCGGCGGGACAAGGAATTACAGTACTTACCCACTTTTGTTCTGGATCAGGACCTGGGTGCCGCCCTGAACAAGCAGCTGCGGATCCAGGAGCTGGAGTCCCACCTGCCCGGGCTCCACTGCGGGTCCTGCGGCGCCCCGTCCTGCCACGCCTTTGCCGAGGATGTAATTTTGGGCCGGGCTACAGTGGAGGATTGTATCTTCAAGGTACGGGAGCGGATGCGCTCCATGGCCGGCAAAGAGGAAGCGGACGATTATCTGCCGCCCCCCTTCCGCCGCTGTCAACCGAAACCATCGAACAAGTAGGCCATTGGGCGCGTTGCAGAACTGTTTCTCTGTGACGCGCCCTTTTGTTTCACCAACCAAAGGAGGCATAGGATGATGACAGTACAGGAATTGATCCATTCCATGGAGCTGACGGTATTCCACCTGGCTCAGCCGGAGCGTTCGGTGACCGGCGGCTATGTAGGTGACCTGCTCAGCTGGGTCATGGGCCGTGCCGGTCAGGACTGCGCCTGGCTGACCATCATGTCCAACCAGAACGTGGCCGCTGTGGCTCTGATGGCCGATGTAGCCTGTGTAATTCTCACGGAAGGGGTCCAGCCTGATGCCGATCTGCTCCGCCGTGCCCAGGAAAAAGAGGTAAACCTGCTGGGAGCAGGTCAGGATACCTTTGCCGCCGCCTGCCGCTTGGGGCAGCTGCTGGCCTGATCCCATCATGATTGGAGAGGGGGGGCTCTCTATGCAATTTTATTACGATCTTCATTTACATTCCTGCCTATCACCCCACGGGGCGACAGCCCCGCGGGGGCCCCTTTTTTCACTTCCTCGGGCGGAATAAATCCACCCTGCGGCAAGGTTTTTACCTGCGGTAAAAACACTTGGACGCGCCTGCGGCGCGGATGGGCGACAGACCCGTATATCTCTCTATGTCCAAAAGGGGGTATCTCCGTGCAGTTTTATTATGATCTACATTTACACTCCTGTCTGTCGCCCTGCGGCAGCGACGAGATGACCCCCGCCAATCTGGCCGCGATGTGTGCTCTGGCCGGGCTGGAGATCGTAGCCCTCACCGACCACAACAGCTGCGGCAACTGCGCCTCCTTCTGCCGGGCCGCCCAGGCCCACGGCCTCACAGCTTTGGCCGGCATGGAGCTATGTACCCAGGAGGAGATCCATGTGGTCTGCCTCTTCCCTGACCCAGAGCGGGCGGAAGACTTCTCCCGGGAGATTGGCAGGCACCTCCCTCCTATCCGCAATAATCCCGACCGGTTCGGTAAACAGCTGCTCATGGACGACGAGGATGGTATTCTGGGCGAGGAAACCGCCTTTCTGGCCGGCAGCACCGATATTCCCCTCTATGAGGTCCCTCGTCTGGTGTCCCACTGGGGCGGCACCGCCTTTCCTTCCCACATCGACCGCCCCTCCTTCTCCCTGCTGGGGGTATTGGGTCTTTGGGACCCTGACATGGGCTTCTCCGCCGCGGAGTTGTCCCACCGCTGCCCCCCGGAGCTGCCCCAGCGGCCTGATCTGAAGGACCTGCTGCTGCTCACCAATTCCGATGCCCACTATCTGGATCAGGTGTGGGGTGCGGAACATATGCTGGACCTTCCGGAATGTACTCCCCAGGCCGTAATCCAGCGCCTGTCCTGCCGGGTCTAACCCGCTCTGGACAACTTTCTTTACAAGCAAAGTTTGATGTGCTATACTTTCCATAAAGTAACGATTGCCCTGTTGGCCCCATCCGTATTTTCTTCTCATCAGAAAAAGTACCGATGCAACAACAGGGCTGTTTTTTATCCCCCATCTTTTTGTGCAATACTTCAAATTAAACTCAATGGTTTTGCATTTTTAACTATGGAAAGTCTTTACAAATAGCTTTTTTCCGCTATAATAATGCTTTGAAAAGTGAAACTAAACTAATTGTTTCAGAAAGGAAGGACGCACCTATGCCAAACTGCAAGACTGTGGTCCCCTATCGTGGGACACCGGAGCAGGAAGAACGCCTGCGGAAGGTCATCGCCGAGCACAAGGGACAGCCAGGCGCTACTATGCCTGTTCTCCAGGCCGCCCAGGAAATCTTCGGCTATCTGCCTGAAGAAGTTCAGATCATTGTGGCGGAAGGTCTGGAGATTCCTCTGTCCGAAGTGTACGGGGTGGCCTCTTTTTATGCTCAGTTCACCCTGAACCCCAAGGGAAAATATCAAATTTCTGTCTGTCTGGGCACCGCCTGCTATGTTAAGGGTGCCGCCGCTATTTTGAACGCGGTGGAACAGAAACTGGGCATCGTCCCCGGCTCTATCACCGCCGACGGCAAGTTCTCTCTGGACTCCTGCCGCTGCGTAGGCGCCTGTGGTCTGGCTCCCGTGATGATGATCAACAACGACGTGTACGGCCGTCTCACCCCCGACCAGGTGGGTCCCATTCTGGATATGTATAAGTAAGGAAGAAGCGCGGAGGTGTGCGGAGGAGCCGCACAGTGTGTCAGTCTGGCCACGGAGGTAACGAACGTGAAAGAAATTGCGCTGTATATTCTGGATATTGCCCAGAACTCCATTTCCGCCAAGGCCTCTCTGGTAGAGCTCACTGTGTCGGAAACGCCTGAGTCCATCACCTTCACCATCGTGGACAACGGCAAGGGCATGAGTCCGGAACTGCTGGCCCAGATCAGCGATCCCTTCACCACCACTCGTACCACCAGAAAGATGGGATTGGGGATCCCGCTGCTTCGCATGGCTGTGGAGCAAACCGGCGGCAGCCTGACCATTCACAGCACGGAGGGCATGGGGACCACCGTCAACGCTCTTTTCCGCCCCACTCATATCGATTGTCCGCCAGTAGGCGACATGGCCGGTACCATCACCCTCCTGCTCCAGGGCACGCCCCAGCTGGAGCTGCACTACATCCACACCATTAATAACAACTGTTTCCAGCTGACCACAGAAGAACTGCGGGCCCAGCTGGGACCTCATATCTCCCTGGCGGAGCCGGAGGTCATCCTCTGGATCAGGGATTATCTTCAGGAACAAGAAATGCTGTTACGAGAAAATAAGGGGATGAAAGCATGAAAACACTTGCAGAACTGCAGGCCATCCGGGATCGGATGCGCAGCCAGATCGATCTGCGGGACGCCGGGGACGACCGCATCCGCGTTGTGGTTGGTATGGCCACCTGCGGCATCGCCGCCGGCGCCCGCCCTGTTCTCAACGCTTTGCTTGAGGAAGTAAATAAGCGGGACCTGAAGAATGTAACGGTATCCCAGACCGGCTGCATCGGCGTCTGCCGTCTGGAGCCCATCGTGGAGGTCTATGTGCCTGGTCAGGAAAAGGTCACCTATGTGAAGATGACGCCCGACAAGGTAGCCTCCATTGTCAGTGAGCATCTGGTCAACGGCCGGGTGGTGGAAGACTACACCATCGGCGCAGCCGAATAAGGGAGGGTGAAGAGATGAGTTTTATCCGTTCCCACATCCTGGTCTGTACCGGCACCGGCTGCTCCTCCTCCAACAGCCTGAAAATCATAGAGGAGTTTGAAAAGCAGCTTGTGGCGCAGGGCATGGAAAAGGAGGCCAAGGTAGTTCGCACCGGCTGTTTTGGCCTGTGCGCTCTGGGTCCTATCGTCACTATCTATCCCGAGGGTGCCTGCTATACCCACGTTACCGTAGACGACGTGGAGGAGATCGTCTCCGAGCATATCGTCAAGGGCCGTATTGTCAAGCGTCTGCTCAACAAAAACAGCGGTGAAGAGGGTGCTGTCACCTCTCTGACCGAAACCCAGTTCTATAAGCATCAGCAGCGCATCGCGCTGCGCAACTGCGGCGTCATCAATCCTGAAAGTATTGACGAGTACATCGGCGTGGACGGCTATGCCGCCCTGGGTAAGATCCTCACGGAGCAGATCCCGCCTCAGCAGGTCATCGATACCGTGCTGGCCTCCGGCCTCCGTGGCCGGGGTGGTGCCGGCTTCCCCACCGGTCTGAAGTGGCAGTTTACCCACGATGCGGTCAGCCCTGACGGCATCAAGTATGTCTGCTGCAACGCCGACGAGGGCGACCCCGGCGCATTCATGGACCGCTCCGTGCTGGAGGGCGACCCCCACACGATTATTGAAGCCATGACCATCGCCGGCTACGCTGTTGGCGCTCACCAGGGCTACATCTATGTCCGGGCCGAGTACCCCATCGCCGTCAAACGGCTGGAGACCGCCATTGCCCAGGCCAAGGAGTACGGCCTGCTGGGCAAGAACATCTTTGATTCCGGCTTTGACTTTGATCTGGAACTGCGGCTGGGCGCCGGCGCCTTCGTCTGCGGCGAGGAGACTGCCCTCATGCGTTCTATCGAGGGTCACCGTGGCGAACCCAAAACCCGCCCCCCCTTCCCCGCTGTCAAGGGCCTGTTTGACCGGCCCACCCTGCTCAACAACGTGGAGACCTACGCCAACATCACCTGGATCTTCAACCACGGAGCCGAGGCTTTCGCCGCCATCGGCACCGAGAAGAGCAAGGGCACCAAGGTCTTTGCTCTGGGCGGCAAGATCACCAACACCGGTCTGGTGGAGGTCCCCATGGGTACCACCCTTCGTACGGTGGTGGAAGACATCGGCGGCGGCGTCCCCGGCGGCAAGAAATTTAAGGCCGCCCAGACCGGCGGCCCCTCCGGGGGCTGTATCCCCGCTTCTCTCATTGATACCCCCATCGACTACGAGTCCCTGGCCTCCATCGGCTCCATGATGGGCTCCGGCGGCCTCATCGTCATGGATGAAGATAACTGCATGGTGGACATCGCCAAGTTCTATCTGGAGTTCATTGTGGACGAGTCCTGCGGCAAGTGCGCCCCCTGCCGGATCGGCACCAAGCGGTTGCTGGGCCTGCTCACCAAGATCACCGAAGGCAATGGCGAGCCGGAGGATCTGGACACCATCGAGGAGCTGTGCAACCACATCAAGCAGTCCGCCCTGTGCGGTCTGGGTCAGACCGCCCCCAACCCGGTGCTCTCCACGCTAAAGCACTTCCGGGAGGAGTACGAGGCCCACATTTACGAGAAGCGCTGTCCTGCCGGCGTGTGTAAGGCTCTGATCCAGTATGTGGTGGATCCTGCCAAGTGTAAGGGCTGTACCCGCTGTGCCCAGGGCTGTCCCACCGGCGCCATCTCCGGCGCGGTGCGGGCCCCCCATATCATCAACCAGTCCAAGTGCATCAAGTGCGGCGCCTGTATGGATCACTGCCGCTTTGGCGCCATCAGCAAGCAGTAAGGGAGGGAACGGACATGGACGAAAAGATGGTATCTCTGCGCATCAACGATATTCCCGTCACTGTTCCCGCTGGGACCACGGTACTGGAAGCAGCTCGTTCCGCAGGCTTTAATATTCCTTCTCTGTGCTTTCTGAAGGATGTCAACGAGATCGGCGCCTGCCGCATCTGCGTGGTGGAGGTCAAGGGCGCCAAAAGCCTGGTTGCCTCCTGCGTTTACCCCGTAGCCGAAGGTATGGAAGTATACACCAACACGGAACGGGTCCGCAAATCCCGACAACTCACCCTGGAGCTGATCCTGTCCAACCACCGCATGGATTGCCTGACCTGTGCTCGGAACAGCCACTGTGAGCTGCTTCAGCTGGCCAGCGATCTGGGTATCGACGCGGTGCGCTATGCCAGCGACAATATGTATCCTCAGATTGAAGACTCCGCCCCCCACTTGGTACGGGACAACTCCAAGTGCGTTCTCTGTCGCCGCTGTACCGCTGTGTGCCGGGCCACCCAGGAGGTGGGCGTCATCGGTCCCAATGACCGAGGCTTTTCCACCCACATTGGCTGCGCCTTTGATCGGGATCTGAATGAAGTAGACTGTGTTTCCTGCGGTCAGTGCATCGTGGCCTGCCCCACCGGCGCGCTGTCCGAAAAGGATGATACCGGCAAGGTATTGGCCGCCCTGGCCGATCCCTCCAAACACGTGGTGGTGGGTCCCGCCCCCTCCATCCGCATCACCCTGGGTGAGTGCTTCGGCCTGCCCATCGGCACCAACGTGGAGGGCAAAATGGTCACCGCCCTGCGCCGCTTGGGCTTTGACAAGGTGTTCGATGTGGATACCGCTGCCGACTTCACCATTATGGAAGAGGGCACCGAGTTCCTCCACCGGCTGCGGGGCGACGGAGTACTCCCCCTCATCACCTCCTGTTCCCCCGGTTGGATCCGGTATATGGAGCAGCACGCCCCTGAGATGATCCGCAACGTATCCACCTGCCGCTCTCCCCAACAGATGTTCGGCGCACTGGTCAAGACCTACTACGCCGAGCAGGCCGGCATCGATCCCCACGATATCTTCGTGGTATCTGTCATGCCCTGTACCGCCAAAAAGTACGAGGTCCGCCGGGAGGAGCAGCGTCTGCCCAATGGCTGTATGCCGGTGGACGTGTCTCTCACCACCCGTGAGCTGGGCCGCATGATCACCCAGGCCGGAATGCTCTTCGATCACCTGCCTGACAGCGAATTTGATGAGATGCTGGGCATCTCCACTGGTGCCGCCACCATCTTTGGCGCCTCCGGCGGTGTTATGGAAGCAGCGCTCCGCACTGTGGTGGAGGAACTGACCGGCGACGGTATGGCGCCCCTGGAGTACCACGAGGTCCGCGGTATGGAGGGCGTCAAGGAGGCCAGCTATGAGCTTCCCGGCCGCACCGTCCGTGTGTGTGTGGCCTCCGGCCTCCACAACGTGAAGCTGGTGCTGGATGGCATTAAGGACGGCACCCTGCATTACGACTTCGTGGAATTCATGGCCTGTCCCGGCGGCTGCATCAACGGTGGCGGACAGCCCATCCAGCACGCTGACGTACGCAATTTTACCGACGTCAAAGCGCTGCGTGCCGCCGCCCTCTACAGACAGGATCAGGATATGGAGTATCGCCGCAGCCACAAGAATCCGGTAGTCCAGACCGTCTACCACAGCTATCTGGGCGAGCCTGGCAGCCCTCTGGCCCACGCCCTGCTCCACTGCTCCTACATCAAGCAGAAGCGTTATCGAGTATAAAGGGAATACAGACGGAAGGCCCCCGCCAGCGGCGGGGGCCTTCCGTCTTCTAAATAGGAAATGCTGAGACATGGATTTTACACAAAAATATCAACAACAGCAAAAAGCGGACAGCTTACACTGTCCGCTTCCTGTGTTGGCGTTACCTATCTTCCCGGTCCGTCTCCAGACAAGTATTTTCGGCGCAGGTGAGCTTAACTTCCGTGTTCGGGATGGGAACGGGTGGACCCTCACCGCAATCAACACCAACTTACTTTCTTTCGAAAAAGAAAGTAAGCAAAGAAAACTTCATCTGAACTTTTCTCTCCTTACCATCTTTCTCATCAGGTAAGTCTAAATTTTTAAGGGTTCTCTATGGAGCGCCGCGCAGACGCTCCATAGAGATTGGTGCGCCTTCACGGATTCGAACCGGGGACCCACTGATTAAGAGTCAGTTGCTCTACCAGCTGAGCTAAAGGCGCAGATTTGGTGACCCGTGCGGGAATCGAACCCACGTTTGCGGCGTGAGAGGCCGCCGTCTTAACCGCTTGACCAACGGGCCACATTTACGCGTCGCTTTGTCAGCACCCTCAAAACCGAACAATGCAGTTTCCAGTATATCAGGCAAGCGCCTGCAATCATCATGTTAAGGTCAAGCCCTCGGCTTATTAGTATCGGTCAGCTGCACGCGTTACCGCGCTTCCACCTCCGACCTA
>JALFRA010000029.1 GCA_022785125.1 Clostridiales bacterium | reverse complement strand
CGATCTGATCGGCCTGGACGTGTGCCTGGCCATCATGGACACCCTGTACAACGAGACTCACGATCCCAAGTACCGCGCCTCTCTGCTGCTGCGGAAGATGGTGCGCGCCGGCAAGCTGGGCCGCAAGACCGGCATCGGCTTCTACGACTACACCAAGAAGTAAGAAGCTCATCCATACTGCGCAAAACGACGGGCGGGAGCCCAAAAACTCCCGCCCGCCCGTTGTGAAATACATATCTAGGAGGAAGGCAACAAATGGATCTGCACCTTTCCAAAGAGCAGGAAATGCTCCGCAAGATGTACCGTGACTTTGCCGAAAACGAAGTCAAGCCCCTGGCTGAGTGGGTGGACGAGAACGAGGCGTTCCCCGAGGAGACCGTCAAAAAGATGGCCAAGCTGGGCATGATGGGCATCTATTTCCCCAAGGAGTACGGCGGCGCCGGCGCGGATGTTCTGTCCTACGTCATGGCCGTTGAGGAGATGAGCAAGGTCTGTGGTACCACCGGCGTTATCATCTCCGCTCACACCTCCCTGTGCTGCGCTCCCATCTATGAGAACGGCACCGAGGAGCAGAAGATGAAGTATCTGCCCAAGCTGTGCTCCGGCGAGTGGATCGGCGCCTTCGGTCTGACCGAGCCCGGCGCCGGCACCGACGCCCAGGGTCAGCAGACCACCGCCGTGAAGGATGAGAACGGCAACTGGGTGCTCAACGGCTCCAAGATCTTCATCACCAACGCCGGCTATGCCAATGTGTTCGTGATCTTCGCCATCACCGGCGTGTCCACCGACAAGCGCGGCCGCAAGAAGAAGGAGATCTCCGCCTTCATCGTGGAGCGCACCGATCCCGGCTTCTCCGTGGGCAAGCACGAGAAGAAGATGGGCATCAAGGGTTCCTCCACCTGTGAACTGATCATGGAGGACTGCGTCATCCCCGCTGACCGTCTGCTGGGCAAGCAGGGTAAGGGCTTCGGCATCGCCATGAAGACCCTGGACGGCGGCCGTATCGGCATCGCCTCTCAGGCTCTGGGCCTGGCTGAGGGCGCCATCGAGGAGACCATCAAGTACACCAAGGAGCGTGTTCAGTTCGGCCGCCGCATTTCCCAGTTCCAGAACACCCAGTTCCAGCTGGCCGATATGCATGCCCGGACCGAGGCCGCCAAGTGGCTGGTCTACTCCGCCGCTATGAAGAAGCAGAACCACGAGCCCTACACCGTGGACGCTGCCATGGCCAAGCTGTTTGCCGCTGAGACCGCCAGCGACGTGACCCGCCGCTGCGTGCAGCTGTTCGGCGGCTACGGCTACACCCGTGAGTACCCCGTGGAGCGCATGATGCGCGACGCCAAGATCACCGAGATCTACGAGGGCACCAGCGAGGTCCAGCGGATGGTCATTTCTGCCAACCTGGGCGTGAACTAAAGGAACTGGAGGGAAAATTACGATATGAAATGCATCGTTTGTGTCAAGCAGGTACCTGATACCTCCGGTGTGGTGGCGGTGAAGGAAGACGGCACCATGGACCGTGCCGCCATGGCCACCATCACCAACCACGACGACCTGGCTGCTGTTGAGGCCGCCCTGCGCATCAAGGACGCTACCGGCTGCAAGGTGGTTGTGGTCTCCATGGGCCCCCCGCCCGCCGAGGGTATGCTCCGCGAGCTGCTGGCCATGGGCTGCGACGAGGCCGTTCTGGTCTCCGCCCGTGAGTTTGGTGGCAGCGATACTTACGCCACTTCTCAGATCCTGGCCGCTGCCATCAAGAAGATCGGCGTGGAGGAAGGCGATATCGTGTTCTGCGGCCGTCAGGCCATCGACGGCGATACCGCCCAGGTTGGTCCCCAGATCGCTGAGAAGCTGAACCTGCCCCAGGTCTCCTATGTTGCTGAGATCGCTGTGGAGGGTAAGGACGTCACTGTCAAGCGTCTGCTGGAGGACGGCTACATGACCATCAAGGTCCAGACCCCCTGCCTGCTGACCTGCGTGAAGGAGCTCAACGACGCCCGCTACATGAGCGTGGGCGGCATCATGGAGTGCTACCAGAAGCCTCTGGAAGTCTACAACTATGAGACTCTGAAGGACGATCCCCTGATTGATGTTACTACCATCGGCCTGAAGGGCTCTCCCACGAATGTGTACAAGTCCTTCTCTCCCCCGGTGAAGGGCGCCGGTATGATGATGGAGGGCGCCGACAAGGCGACCGTTGACAAGCTGGTCTCCATCCTCAACGACAAGCACATTATCTGATTGAAAGGAGAGCAATAGAATGGCTTTCAATAGTAGCGATACCGCCGCCTTCAAGGGCGTATGGGTTTTCTGCGAGCAGCGCGAGGGCGTTATCATGTCCACCAGCTATCAGCTCCTCTCCGAGGGCCGTAAGCTGGCCAACGACCTGGGCGTTGAGCTGTGCGGCGTGGTCCTGGGCAAGGACATCAAGGAAGAGTACCTGAAGGCTCTGGGCGGCTATGGCGCCGACAAGGTGTACTACTGCAACCACGAGCTGCTGGACGTTTACACCACCGACGCCTACACCAAGGTCATCTGCGACCTGGTGGAGGACAAGAAGCCCGAGATCTTCCTCATCGGCGCCACCAACATCGGCCGTGACCTGGGCCCCCGCTGCGCTGCCCGGCTGCACACCGGTCTGACCGCCGACTGTACCCACCTGGATGTGGACGTGGCCAAGTACAAGGAGTTCCTGAAGACCACCTCCACCATCGACGTGGACAACACCGTGTTCGAGGAGAACACCAACCTGAAGATGACCCGTCCTGCTTTCGGCGGTCACCTGATGGCCACCATTATCTGCCCCCGCTTCCGTCCCCAGATGTCCACCGTCCGTCCCGGCGTGATGCAGACCCAGCCCTACGACGAGGCCGGTGCTGCCAAGACCGTCATCGAGAACGTGGACGTCAAGCTGGACAAGTCCGACATCCATGTTGAGGTGCTGGAGGTCAAGAAGGCCGCCAAGAAGCTGGTGGACCTGATCGGCGCTGACGTGGTGGTCTCCGTGGGCCGCGGCATCAGCAAGGACGTTGAGGGCGGCATCAAGCTGGCTGAGGAGCTGGCTTCCGTCCTGGGCGGCGTTGTGGGCTCCTCCCGTGCCTGCGTGGACGCTGGCTGGATCACCGCCGACCACCAGGTCGGTCAGACCGGCAAGACCGTTCATCCCCGCATCTATGTTGCTCTGGGTATCTCCGGCGCCATCCAGCACCTGGCTGGTATGCAGGACTCCGAGTGCATCATCGCTGTGAACAAGAACGATTCCGCTCCTATCTTCGACGTGGCTTCTTACGGCATCGTGGGCGACCTGTACAAGGTTACTCCCATGCTCATCGAGGCCATCCGGGCTGCCAAGGCTTCCAAGTAAGATTTCTTACATCCAAAATCACCGGCTGGATTCCAGCCGGTGATTTTTTATGCGGAGCATGATTGCGGAAGAAGGCAGAATGGGATATACTGATAAGCCGTGAGGAGGTGAGAAAAATGCTGGAACGCCATCCCAACAGTGTACTGCTGCTGGGCGTGCTGGGGATTTCTATCTCCGCTATCCTGGTGCGCTATTCCCTGGCCCCTTCGGTCATTACCGCGGTTTACCGCCTGGGCTGGACGGTGCTGCTGTTGCTGCCGGCGGTGCTTACCAAATTCCGGCAAGAACTAAAGCGAGTGCGGGGTAAGGATGTACTACTGTGTACGATCAGCGGGGTCTGTTTGGCCCTTCATTTCCTCACCTGGTTTGAGTCCCTGAAGTGGACCGGCGTGGCGGTGTCCACCGTGCTGGTAAGTACAGAGGTAATTTTTACGGCCCTGGGCTTTGCCCTGTTCCTGAAAGGGAAAATTCCACCCTTGGGGGTAGTCTCCATCCTGCTGGCTTTTGGCGGCAGCGCGGTACTGGCTCTGGCAGGAGGCGGCCAGGACAGCGTTTTATACGGCAATATCCTGGCGCTGACGGCTGCATTCTTTGTCGCTCTGTATACTTTGATTGGAAGAATACAAAGAGGATACCTTTCTACCACGATTTATACCTTTTTGACCTACCTGGCCTGCTTCCTTACCCTATTGGTCATGGCCATTGTCAGCGGTACGCCCTTGGTGGGTTATGGAGGCCGGGAGTGGCTCATTGGCCTGGGACTGGCTGTGCTGTGCACACTCATGGGCCACAGTCTGTTCAGCTGGTGTCTGAAATATTTGTCCCCCGCCTATGTATCGGCGGTCAAGCTGTGCGAGCCGGTGTTCTCCGGCGCCATGGCAGTTCCCCTGTTTGGAGAGATCCCCACCCCTGCGCAGCTGTTGGGTGCGGCCATTATTCTGGGTGCGGTGCTCCTTTATACTTGGGCAGAGCGAAAGCTGGCCTGACCACCATAAGGCGATTTCTGACGAAAAAATACGAACGGTAAAACTTTACAATTTATGGTAAAGTTGTATAATTGAGTCATAGAAACGCACAAAGGGGGAGCGCGCTATGCGAGAGCTGCTGCTGGAGAGCCCGCAGGGCTGTGGATACCGCTATGCTATTTTGGTGGATGAGATGGCGGTAGGAGGGCTGTGCTGCGAGAGCTACGGCATCAAGGTGACTGGACCGGATGGTGACAGTCAGACGGTACCCAACATCACGGTGAGCGCCGGGCGCATTGATGAATTGGCCGAGCTGGTCTGCCGCAATCAGGTGTCGCCGGTGACGCTGCGGGACGTAGTAGAGGATTGGCTGTAAGAAAAATGGATAATAATGCAGATCAATGTAGCGCTTTGCATTGACAGAGCTGATAAAATCGGCTATGATAATGTCTGCTGAATCAACTGCTTTACGCACCGTTTTCACAGGCGTTTAAAGGAAAAAGGACAAAATGTACTGTTTGAACGGAAAAGCAGCTTGTTTCCCGCGGTGAGGACCGCGGGAATTCTCTTTGTGGAGGGCGGTTCCTTCCGAGAGAACAGCGGGGCCGGCTCTCTGGCAGAACCGGCTCAGAAGGCCGCCGCCGGGTGGCCAAGCCAAGGAGGAAAAATTGTGAAAGAGAGAGAGACCTTTGCGTCCCGGCTGGGCTTCGTGCTTATTTCCGCCGGATGCGCCATCGGCCTGGGCAACGTCTGGCGTTTCCCCTACATCGTGGGACAGTATGGCGGCGCCGCCTTTGTGCTGATTTATCTGGTGTTTCTGGTGGCCATGGGCCTGCCCATCATGGCGATGGAGTTTGCCGTGGGCCGGGCCAGCCGGAAAAGCATTATTGTGTCCTTCCAGGAGTTGGAGCCCAAGGGCACCAAGTGGCATTGGTATGGCTGGTTCGGTATGGCGGGCAACTATCTGCTGATGATGTTCTACACCACCATTGCCGGCTGGCTGCTGATGTACTTCTTCAAAATCGCTGCCGGTCAGTTTGAGGGCCTGGATAAGGCGGGCGTGGAGCAGACCTTTGGCGGCATGGTGGCTGAGCCTGGGATGCAGCTGCTCTTTATGGCTATCGTAATCGTGCTGGGCATGGTGATCTGCAGCCGGGGTCTGCGCAACGGTGTGGAGAAGGCCAACAAATTTATGATGCTCTGCCTGCTCTGTCTGCTGGTGATCCTGGCGATCCGGGCCATCACTCTGCCAGGCGCCATCAAGGGCCTGGAGTTCTACCTGGTACCCAACTTTGACAACCTGATGTACGACGCCAACGGCAACTTCCGGTTGGCTGAGGCCATCTACGCCGCCATGGGACAGGCCTTCTTTACCCTGAGCCTGGGCATTGGCGCCATGGCTATCTTCGGCAGCTACATCGGCAAGGACCGCCGCCTCTTCGGCGAGACCATCAGCGTGGGCATCCTGGATACCTGCGTGGCTTTTGTGTCCGGCCTGATCATCTTCCCCTCTGCCTTTGCCTTCGGCGTTAATCCAGACGCCGGTTCCAAGCTGATTTTTGTGACCCTGCCCAACGTGTTTAACGCCATGCCCGGCGGACGGCTGTGGGGCGCTCTGTTCTTTGTGTTCCTGTTTTTTGCCGCCCTGTCCACCATCACCGCTGTGTTTGAGAACATTCTTGCCTGCTGGATGGACAAGTGGGGGGTGTCCCGTGGTAAGGCGGTGGCCATCAACCTGGTGCTCATCTTCCTGCTCAGCCTGCCCTGCCTGCTGGGCAACAACCTGTGGAGCTCCATTCAGATCCTGGGTATGGGAATCATGGACTTTGAGGATTTCCTGGTGAGCAACAACCTGCTGCCCATTGGTTCTGTGATCTATCTGCTCTTCTGCTGCCTGTCCAAAAAGGTTGCCTGGGGCTTCGACGGCTTCCTGGCCGAGGCCGATCAGGGCAGGGGCGTGCGATTTCCCGCCAGGCTGCGGCTGTATTTCACCGTGGTGGTGCCCATCATCGTTCTCATCATCTTTGTCATGGGCTATATTGAGAAATTCGCATAAAGCTGCAAAAAGGACCTGCCGTGAGGCAGGTCCTTTTCTGTTCAAGGATAGGCGCTCCGATATACCTGGCCGGGCTTCAGCGAGAATCCCCGGACGGCAAAGAGCTGGTCAATGGTGCAGAAGTAGTAGCCCTGAGCGTGGAGTTTATCCACAATTTGCAGCGCGGCGTCCACCGATTCTGGATAGATGTCGTGGAGCAGGATGATGCCGCCGTCACGGGCCTGGGACACAACTTCTTTTACCACCCGGTCGGTGTTTTTGTCGTCCCAGTCTTCCGGGTCAATGGACCACAGGATGATGGGACAGCCTGCCCGCTTTTTTACGCCCTCGTCCCATTTGCCGTAGGGCGGACGGAGGAGAAAATCGTTGTGACCTAACAGGTCCTTCAGCAGGGTGCGGGTGGACGCCACCTGGGCGTCAAAATCTGTCTGGTTCAGGTCTGTGAGCTGCACATGATCAAAAGTATGGATGCCGATCTGGTGGCCCTCCCGGTCCATCCGTTCCACCACGTCAGCATTATCAGTAATCTGGCGGCCAATGAGGAAAAAGGTGGCCTTTACGCCTCGCTCCGCCAGTCCGTCCAGCAGACGGGTGGTGGTGGAGCGGCGGGGCCCGTCATCAAAGGTAAGTGCGATGAGTTTTTGCTGAGGCAGCTGAGTGGGGGCGTCAACAGATAACGCGTTCTGACGGGCCTGCATGGAGAAGGTCAGACAGACCAGAGACACTGCCAGAAGGACTACCATCCACCGCTTTTGACGCTGACTCACGCCCCTCGCCCCCATTTCACCGTTGTGTGGTTAGTATGTGCGGGGCGATGGGGAAGTTTTCACACAAAATCTGTTAATCAGGCCTGGCGGGGATCGGGATCGCCGCTGAGGGAAAGGATATACTGGTAATAGGGCAGCAGGAATTCGTAGCTGTCCACCAGGACATCGGCCAGTTCATGACTCCACAGCAGCTCCTGATGAGGGGCGCTGTGGGAGAGAGCAAAGCTCTTTTTGCTGTACCAAGGCTGGAGCAGAGGGGAGGGAGCGGTCTTGGGGCGCTTGTAGTCCGTGCCTTCCAGAATAAACCGGTCCTGTTTATTGAGACGGCGGGCCAGCTGTTCCATGGGCTTGGGGTCCCGGTCCATCCGGGCCCGGAATTTGGCCATAGTCACCGCGGGAGCCATCCAGAAGCCCATGCCGCAGGACCAGCCCTCCGGTTCCAGTTCAAACCAGAACACCGGCTCGGAGCCGGGCTCCACATGGGGGCGGACCAGACTCATCCACAGGTGGTCCTTGTAGGGGCCCCGGCCAAAGAGCCGCCGGGCATCCCGGTAGATGCGGGAGACCTTGCACACCAGATCCAGGTCGGGGTGCTTGTCCAGAAAACGGGCGTAGACCTCATTGGCCAGTTCCTTCATGGGGCGCTGGAAGTGGGTGAGGTACTCCTCCTTGTGGGCCTCAAACCAGGACTTTTCATTGTTAAAGCGGATGCCCCACATAAAGTCCACGGTGGACCCAGAAAATCCTTCAAACATAGTGATTCCTTTCTCATTTCGTATTTGGGCAAGCAAGGCCCCCCGCCGGGCGGGGGGCCTTGCAGAAGGGTACGGTCAGGCCGCGGGGGACTCTGATACGGGCGGCACACTCTCTTCAGGCGGCATACCGGGGCCGGTGGTAGGTGTGGGCTCCGGTGTGGGAATGGCACTGGGCGCCGGGCTGGGCGTTGCCGACGGCGTAGCGGTAGGCGTGGCCGTGGGAGTAGCCGACGGGGTTGCACTGGGCGTTGCGGAGGGTGTGGCGCTGGGTGTGGCCGACGGCGTGGCGGTAGGCGTGGGTTCCACCGGAGTCAGCGTTTTCAGACCGGTGGAAGGATCAATGCCCCAGCGGGCCGCGTCGGCGGGGTTATAATAGTACACCGCGTCGGAGGACTTATAGCTGTTGCGGTAGAGGAAAATGGTATCTACCGTGTTGCCGTTCTTATCTACCAGCTTCTGATACACATCCACCGTCACGCCGTTGTAGCGGGAGTAATTGGGGTCGCGCTTGGGTTCGGCGCCAGCGGGGTGGTTGGGATCAGGTTTATAGGTGTTTTTATAGGGGATGGTGGAAACGGTGACAGAATAGGGCTCTCCATGGATGCCGGTGCTGTCGGTGCCGTAGATGGTGACGTGGAGCTTGTGGTTCCTATCCTGATAGGTCTCGATCTTAATGGGATAATCGGTGCTGTTTTTGAATTTGAAGTCGATCTGGTTGCTCCAGACGGTGGCGTCGGTGCCGATTACCGGCATATAGCCGCCGTTAAAGGCGTGCTTGGATCGCTCCACGGTCTCCAAATTGGCTTTCAGGGTGACCCAGTAAATGGTGGAGGAGAGCTGGCAGATGCCGCCGGCGGTGGCGTCGATGCTCTGGCCGTTCTGGTAGGTGCCCGCGTCCCTGTAGCCGCTGGATTTGGTATAGGGGCCGGCCAGGTCGTTGTAGGAGAATACCTCGCCGGGCAGCAGGATGGTGCCGTTGACCCGGCTGGCAGCCAGGTCGATGTTGTACCAGCGGTTGGAAGGACCGGCGCAGCTGGTGGTGCCGGTGCCCAGCACATCTTTAAAGAGGTTGGCCTCCAGGTTGGCGGTGGTCATTTTGGGCTCTGTCTTGGTCAGGGGCACGGAGACGTCGGAGCCCTCCGCCGCACTGTCCAAAGCGGACTTGGCAGCGGCACTATCCAGGCTGACGCCGGTGACAGAGGGCACGATCTGCTTGGTGCTCTTGTCTAAGTAGGCGTCGGCTGCCTCCACGGTGACCTCCTCCTGAATGGCATCAAAATCCGGGTCCAGGGGAGGGGCGGTAGTGACCTGGGTCTCCAGAGGAGCGTTTTCCGCATTGCTGTCGTTGAGCAGCTGGGTGAAGCGCTCCGCGGCGGCGTCGGTGAGCGCGTTTACATCAATGGTGCGGCCGGTGACGCCCTTGTGGAACACCAACTGATCACCCGATACCTCCCAGGTGGTCTGGGCCTCAGGATCAGCATATTTTTCCACCGCCTCAGTCACAACGGCGGGGGTGTCTCTCAGGATCACGGGAACAGAATATTGGGCCCCACCGGTGATGGACCCAAGATACTGGGCTCCCCGGGTGAAGAAGTTGCCCGACTGATGGTCCAGGGCCTCCTGGAGGGCGGATTCTACAGCCTGGTCATCCACTGCGGCGTCGCTGCCCGGGATGGTGAATTCCTGTCCCTCGCACACAAAGGGCACGGAAAGCTGAGAGAGCCGGTCAGGCAGTTGGGTCTTGAGGGTGTCCAGTGCCTGCTCATGGGTCTGACCGCCAACGGGGATTCCGGCGATGGTAGTATTGGGCAGGAAGGTACTGCTGCCAGCCACGGCGCACAGAATCAGGTAGCCGCCGATCAGAACGACGACCACCGCCAGCGCCACGATGAGGGCGATCTTACCGCCCTTGGGCTTTTCGGCCTGAGCGGTCCGCTTGCCCGCTGTTTGTGCCATATTCGATCACTCCAACTCGTATGATTGCCCGGCCCATGGCCTGGGCAGAACATCCGGCAGATGGTTACCAGAAAGACGGTAGAAACTGCCGGGCTGCATCAAAAATGATTCAGTAACCCATATTATAGGTGTTTCCTATGAGAAAAGCAATTACAGATTGGTTACATGGTCCGACGGCGGAAATCGCTTTACAGAAAAGACGATTCAGTGTATGATTATATGCACCTGGGCGGCGGATCATATCGGCGGTTGTCCGCCATTACAGCATGGCCCATCCATCAGATCATATCCAGCGAAACTTTGACACTTTTGTGATGGAATGACAATGTTTTTTGACTTTAGACTGCAAAAAAGGGGCGGTATCTATGGCATATAACCGATACGGCCGTCAGGACGGGAACGGAGATCTGGGTTCCTGGATCGTGACGCTGATCCTGCTGGTCAGTCCACTGTGGTTTGTGGGGCTGATCCTGCTCTTCCGCAAGCTGAATGCCTTGGGACGCAGACCGCAATTTCCTTATCTGGGGCCCAGCCCCGGAACCCAGGGATTTCGTACCCCACCCGCAGGGGCGGCGGGCAGAGGATTGGGCTTTGGCAGAGGCAAGGCCATGACCATCGGCGGCGCCGCTATGGCCATTATCTTTGGTATTGCCGCCGCGTCGGGACTGCCGGTGGTGAACAGTATCTGGGGATTCCCACTGTCGCTGGCTGTTTTGTCTCCGGTGCTCGGCCTGTGTACAGGCGGCCTGGCTCTCATGCTGGCGGGCACCCTCAATACCCGCAAGATCCGACGGTTCCGGAAATATCTAGCCCTCATCGGCCGGCGGGAGAGCGTGTCGGTGGTTCAGCTGGCCCACGCCATGCCGGTGCCTGTGCGTAAGGCGTGCAACGATTTGCAGGAGATGCTGGACCGAGGCATCCTGCCTGCGGGCTATCTGGATATGTCCTCCTATCAGCTGATCCTCAGCGATGAGGGCCTGAAGGATGAGCCGGAACCGGCGGAGGAGGCTCCGGAGCAGAGCGCGGATGAGGAGGAACCTCTGGATATTCGGGACGACGACGCGGTGCTCCGGGAGATCCGCCGCCTCAACGATGACATTGATGATGCCGAGATGAGCCGCAAGATCGACCGGATCGGCGAGATCACCAGCAAGATCTACGGCTATGTGAAACAGAACCCCAGCAAGGAGGGGCAACTGCGCTCCTTCCTCAACTACTATCTGCCCACCACCCTGAAGATCCTCAAGGCCTACGCCCGCATGGAGGACCAGGGCGTGGAAGGGGAGAATATCCGTACCGCCAAGGCCCGCATTGAGGGTATGATGGACAAGGTGGTGGACGGCTTCGAGAAGCAGCTGGACCGCCTCTTTGAGGTGGACACCATGGACATCACCGCCGACGTGGAGGTGCTGGAGCGGATGCTGGAGAAGGACGGACTGTCCGGCGGCATGGACTTCGGACAGAAGGGCACTTCATAAAACGTTTACATAAGGTCCAAAAATTATCCATCACTCGACAGGGCGGCTGTGGTATCTTATAAACACAGCCAAGCAAGACGGCAAGGGCGCCGCGCCGGGAGCGCGCGGAGGACAAATGCCATCCAGAGCGCGTTCAACAGACCGGCCCGCCCTTGTGACTGCCCCCCGGCTGTGGGGGCAGACCAAAGACAACACCTGGCTCTGCCGAGTGATGAGATACAGATGGAATCCTCCAAACAAAGGAAGCCCCGGACGGCTCTGCCGTCCGGGGCTTCCTTTGTTGGTTGAATCAGGTGCAGCGCACCGTGCAGGTCAGAGTCTTGCCGTCCACGGTGCAGGTCAGGGTGGTGGTGCCCTTGCCCACATAGGTCACGGTGCCGTTGGAGGCCACGGTGGCCACGGCGCTGTTGCCGATGCTCCACACGGGGGTGGAGGAGGTGCCGCTCACTTTCACCTGGAAGGAGGGGTAGGTCTTGCTCAGGGTGAAATCCGTCCGGTTCAGGGACAGAGTCGTAGTGGTAGTGCCAGAGCCGGAGCCGGTGGTAGTGGAGCCGCCGGTAGTCACCGAGTTGTGGACCAGGCAGGTGCGGGTCACGCCGCCGGGCATGGTGGCGGTGATGGTGGCGTTGCCCGTCTTGGAGCCGGGGCTTACCTTGCCGGTCTCATCCACGCTGACCACCTCGGGATTGCTGCTGGTCCAGGTGATGGTACCGGTGGAGCCCTCGGGGATGAAGGTCACCTTCAGGGTAATGGGATCGGGATAGCGGTTGCTGAGGGAGAACTCCGTCAGACTCAAGGTAAAGTCAGTGGCGGTCTGGTCGGCGGGAATGGTCTCCGAGGGCTCGGGGGAGTCGGTGGGTTCCACGCTGGGCTGGGCGGAGTCGGTGGGCATAACGCTTTCCACGCCGGGCGGATCGTCCACAGAGCCGCCCTTGGTGACCAGAGGAATGATCACTGAGATCACAATGATAACCGCCGCGATGATGATAGCCAGAGAGACAATGATCCCCACCAGACGGAGGGGGGAGGGGCCCCGGCCATAGCCGCCGCCTCTGGTGTTGGTCGCCAACCGCTTGCCGCCCCGGGCACGGTGGGAGAAATCCTCATCGCCGTCAAACTCCTCGTCGTCTAACGGGACCTCGTCACAGAAAGGGCAGTGCTTATAAGTAGAGGCGTAGTCTTCGCCGCAGTATTCGCAGTGGATCATTTTGGGACGGTCGTCCCTGCTTCGTCTGGATGCCATAGGAAATCCCTCCAATCGACATTCTTGTGTCTATTGTACAACGCCGACGCGCGGCCCGTCAACGGTACTTCAGGAAATATAAAAGTTTTTTAACAATTATGTCAACTGATGGGCGGGGTTGCACCGTCAAAACAAATTGGCTATAATAATGCGTATCCAAGACATTATCATAGCAGGCAAGAGAGCAGGGGAGGCGGAACGTATGAAAGGTTCCATCAGTGCTGCGGAAGCCCATAAACAGTACAGTGAAGCTGTGGCCGCGTTCCGGCGTCAGATCCCGGACCAGGTGCTGCGGGAGCGGTTTGGCCGGGAGGCCGATCCCTTCTTTCGTGCCTGCGCCCTGGGTCTGTGGCAGCGGGATGGAGCCTCTCTCACCCCCAGATATGTGGAATTCTACAACGCCATCTACACCAAAGGCAATCCGGTCCCATCAGTGCTGTTTTGGGAGCTGTCCTCGGCCGTGGCGGGTTATCCGGGATTCCGGCCGCCGGAATTTTTCAACCGGATGCGGGCCTGTGATAAGGTAGCGGGCAGCGGCCTGGCCCGCCGGTTTATCGATTTGACCACCCTGATGCTGCTGCTCTTTGCTGCGGTGGACGATCAGGTCAGCGAGGCCGAGGCCGGGTTTGTCAACCAGTGCGCCGATGCCCTCTCCGCCCTGTGTGATCAGGAGGGATTGAAGGGGGAGAAGGCGCCTCTGGACGTGGGGGACTTTGTGACCCGCAGGCCCGCCCCTCAAACGCCTCAGACCGCTCCGGCGGTGGAGCAAAAGGAGGAGGACAAGCCGGCGGAGCCGGAGCCTACTCTGGAGGAGCTGATGGCCCAGCTGGACGAGCTGTGCGGCCTGGAAAAGGTAAAGGCCGACGTGAAGAGCCTGGTCAACCTGGTGAAGGTGCGCAAGCTGCGGCAGGAGCACGATCTGCCGGTGCCGCCCCTGTCCCTTCATTTGGTGTTCATGGGCAATCCGGGCACCGGCAAGACCACGGTGGCCCGGCTGCTGGCCCAGCTGTACAAGGCCATCGGCGTGCTGTCCAAGGGGCAGCTGGTGGAGGTGGACCGATCCGGTCTGGTGGCCGGGTTCGTGGGACAGACCGCCATCAAGACCAGCGAGGTGATCCAGAAGGCCCTGGGGGGCGTGCTCTTCATCGATGAAGCCTACGCCCTGGCGGGTCAGGACAACCCCAACGACTTTGGCAGAGAGGCGATTGAGACTCTGTTGAAGGGAATGGAGGATCACCGGGCGGATCTGGTGGTCATCGTGGCGGGCTACACCCAGCTGATGGACCGCTTCCTCCACGCCAACCCCGGTTTGGAGAGCCGGTTCAACAAGTATTTCTATTTTGAGGATTATAATGGGGAACAGCTCATGGAGATCTTCTGCTCCATGTGTGGGAAAAATGGGTATACACTCAGTGATGAGAGTCAGAAGTATGCCGGGGAGTATTTTAAAACTCTGTATGAAGAGCGGGATGAGAACTTCGGCAACGCCCGGGATGTGCGCAACCTGTTCGAGCGGGCGGTGGCCCGCCAGTCCGACCGGGTGGCCGCCCTGGAGGCTCCCGGCAAGGAGGAACTGATGGCGCTGACGCTGGAGGATCTGAAGGAGGACCAGCCGAAGGCATAAAAAGAGCCCCTGCCATATGGCAGGGGCTTTGAGCCGTCTTACAGGTGATCGCTGTCTACCAGAATGTTATCGGTGCCGTGTTCCTCAAATTCAGCGATATAGGCGTCGATGCGGCTGGCCAGCTCGTCATAATTGCTCTCGTCGATGGGGGCATCGTCCATGTCCCGGCGGGCCAGGTCCTCCGCCAGAATATCGAAGAACACATTGTTTTCATATTCCATGATGGCCTCGTGGATGCCGCCCTCGGCAAAGGCGCGGGAGGGGACCACTTCGCCCTGCCAGTCCTCGGCCAGCGTGGGCATTCCCTCCGCCCGGGCCTTGGCGAAGAGCAGGCTCTCTACCTCGTCATAGTCCCTGAACCGGTCGTCGCCCCGGGTGGAATTCAAGATCCAGTTGCCGATATAGGCCATATCCAGCAGACGGCGAAACTGCTTGGTCGTCAGTTCCAGCTTCATACCAATGCGACCTCCTCGCTGTCATGACGTTGGGGCAGGAGGGACCATACCCCACTCTCATATTATAATCACCCCCGAAGAAATGTCAAACCAGGGAGGGAAAAATGTGAAAATAACCCCTTGTTTTCCTGCCCTGTTTCCCCTATCATTAAAAGAACCATAGTATTACAAGGAGGGAACGCCTTGGACAGTCGACCCATTGGCGTATTTGACTCCGGCCTGGGCGGCCTGACCACGGTGCGGGAGCTGTGCCGCCTGCTGCCGGGCGAGGATATCGTCTATTTCGGAGACACCGGACGGGTGCCCTACGGCAGCCGCTCCAAGGAGACCATCATCCGGTACGCCCGCCAGGACGTGGCCTTTCTGCGTACCTTTGATCTGAAACTCATCGTCATTGCCTGCGGCACTGTGTCCACCACGGCCCTGGACATCCTGGCCAATGAGAACCCCATCCCGGTGCTGGGTGTGGTGGCCCCTGCCGCCGCCGCCGCCGCGGAGGCCACGCAAAACGGCAGGATCGGACTCATCGGCACCCAGGCATCCATCCGCAGCGGCGCCTATGAGGCCCTCATCCGCAAGGGCGACCCGGCGGCCCAGGTGACCGCTCAGCCCTGTCCTCTCTTTGTGCCCCTGGTGGAAAACGGGCGCTTCCGGCCCGGCGATGTTGTCATCGAGACGGTGGCGGGGGAGTACCTGGCCCCCCTGAAGGAGGCGGGAGTGGACACCCTGGTGCTGGGCTGTACCCACTATCCGCTGCTCCAGGATGTGATCGCCGCCCAAATGGGGCCCCAGGTCCGGCTGGTCAACGCCGGAGCGGAGGGCGCCCGGGCCGCTGCCGCCCGGCTGGCAGCCGACGACGCTCTGTCCGGAAAGACGGAGGGAGGCAGCTGCCGGTACTTTGTCAGCGACCGGCAGGAGGATTTCTCCCGGCTGGCCTCCATTTTCCTGGGCTGGGACGTCACCGGCACCGTGGGCCAGGTGGATATCAGCTGCTATTGAAAACCAGCCCTTTACATTGGGATGGGAATTGGATATAATATGGTGCAATTTGCGGCCGGAAGGGCCGATAAAGAGGGAACGTAGAACCATGGAGAACAACGTTATCATATCCATTCAGGGCAAGCAGTCCTTTGAGGACCAGGAGCCGGAGGTCATCGAACTGGTGACCGAGGGCAGACTGTCCCCCGACGGGGAGGACGGCTACACCCTCAGCTATCAGGAGAGCGAGCTCACCGGGCTGGAGGGTACCCTTACCACCTTCCAGATCGAGCCCGAGCGGGTCACCCTGCTGCGGGTAGGGGAGGTCAACTCCCAGATGGTCTTTGAGGAGGGGCGGCGGCACCTGTCCATGTATAACACGCCCTACGGCGCTCTGGCGGTAGGCATCAACACCAAGAAGATGCGAGCCGAGCTGAGCCCTCTGGGCGGCAGCATCGAGATCAATTACGCCCTGGAGATCGACCATGCGGTGGCGGGGGAGAACCTCTTCCATATCCAGGTGCGGCAGAAGGGAAACAGCATCCGCCAGTAAAACCGCAGCATAGTTCCATCCCCAAACGGAGTAATAAAAATCCGTTTTTCCCGGGGACATGAGCCTCGGGAAAAACACATCTCAGCCCGCAAGTGTGGGCTCTGGCCGCTTTGGCGGACAGAGGATGCGCGCGGCGGGCTGCATTCTCTCTCAAAAATGCTTGCATTTTTGAGAAATAAAGAAAAGGTGATAGATATGTCCAATATGATCCAGGCGGCCCGGGAGCAGGTCGCCCAGCTGACCCAGACGGCCTATGAGAAGGCCGCGGCCCAGGGCCTGCTGCCCGCAGGGGCGGAGGTCAAGGCAACCATCGAGATCCCCAAGGACCCCACCCACGGCGACTACGCCTCCTCCTTCGCCATGGCGGGCGCCAAGGCTCTCCACAAGGCCCCCCGGCAGATCGCCCAGACCATTGTGGACAATCTGGACCTGGCGGGTACCTTCTTTGATAAGGTGGAGATCGCCGGCCCCGGCTTCCTCAACTTCACCCTGGGCAGCAAGTGGTACGGTGAGGTCCTCACCGACATCCAGGCTGAGGGGAGCACCTACGGCGCGGTGGACGAGGGCCACGGCGAGAAGGTAATGGTGGAGTTCGTCTCTGCCAACCCCACCGGCCCCATGCACATCGGCAACGCCCGCGGCGGCGTGCTGGGTGATGCTCTGGCCAGCGTTCTCACCCGGGCCGGGTACGACGTGTGGCGTGAGTTCTACGTCAACGACGCCGGCAACCAGATCCACAAGTTCGCCATGTCCATCGATGCCCGGTATCTCCAGATCGTGCTGGGTGAGGAGAACTATCCCTTCCCCGAGGATGGCTACCACGGCGACGACATCAAGGAACTGGCTCAGGCCTTCTATGACCAGCACGGCCCCGACTGGAAGGATAAACCGGAGGAGGAGCGCCAGGAGGCCATGGCCCAGTACGGCCTGTCCGTCAACATCCCCAAGATGAAGGCTGATCTGCGCCGCTACCAGATCGAGTACGATGAGTGGTTCCTGGAGTCCGGCCTCCACAGCTCCGGCTATGTGGCCGAGACGGTGGGGATGCTGGCCGACAAGGGCTGGACCTATGAGAAGGACGGCGCCCTGTGGCTCAACACCACCGCTCTGCTCAAGCAGAAGTTTATGGCCGAGGGCAAGACCCAGGAGCAGGTGGACAAGCTGGACCTGAAGGACGATGTGCTCCGCCGGGCCAACGGCTTCTACACCTACTTTGCCGCCGATATTGCTTACCACCGCAACAAGCTGGAGAAGCGGGGCTTCTCCAAGGCTATCAATATCTGGGGCGCTGACCACCACGGCCATGTGGCCCGTCTCCAGGCCGCTCTGGACGGCCTGGGCCTGGACGGTTCCCACCGGCTGGTGGTGGTGCTGATGCAGCTGGTCAACCTGCTGCAGGACGGTCAGCCCGTCCGGATGTCCAAGCGCTCCGGCAAGGCTATCGCCCTGCGGGATCTGCTGGACGAGGTCAGCGTGGATGCCGCCCGCTTCTTCTTCAACTCCCGGTCCTCCACCTCCGCTCTGGACTTCGATCTGGATCTGGCGGTGCGGCAGGACTCCGATAACCCGGTGTACTACGTCCAGTACGCCCACGCCCGCATCTGCTCTCTGGTGAGCCGCCTCACCGAGGAGGGCGCCCAGATGCCTGACGCGGCCGCTGTGAATGCCGCCCTCTTCACCACCGCCGAGGAGAAGGCCCTCATTAAGACCCTGTCCCAGCTGCCCGAGGTGATCCGCATCTCTGCCCGGGATTACGATCCCTCCCACGTCAACCGTTACCTCATTACCCTGGCCGGCGATTTCCACCGCTTCTACAACGCCTGCCGCATCAAGGGGGAGGAGGCCGACGTGCTCTCCGCCCGACTCAAGCTGGCAGATACCGTGCGTTCCGTCATTGCCAACTGCCTGGCCCTCATCGGCGTTACCGCTCCTGAAAAGATGTAAGGAAAAAGATCCCGCTTTTTTCAAAAAAGCGGGATCTTTTTTTGTAAATTTTCGTCCAAGAAAAAACCGCAATGATACAAGAGTATTATGTCTACCTGAAACTATGCTGAATGTTTCAAAAACAGGCGAATTAGAGTCATATGGAATCTGTTTACAGAGGAGAGGTCGGATTTCTTACATTTGTATAAAAGAAATAAAAACTTTCCCTTAATCTTCTGTTAATTGGTATGTAACACTCTTGTAATCTTTTTTGGGTGTGGTATGATATGCAATGCACGCGGCTGCTCTGCCGCGGGCGGGTTCCTTCAGCGATCAACAGACGGAGGATCATGGAATGACGATATTAGAATTGGTAAAAGACTTGAATTTTGCAGTGGTGCTGCTGTTCACCCTGCTCTACCTCTACCAGGGCTTCTATGTGGTGGTGGGGCTGGTGCGCCGCCGCTGGAAAGAGACCCATCAGCCTGAAAAGCTCCATCGCTTTGCCGTGGTGGTATCCGCACGCAATGAAGAAGGGGTGATCGGGGAACTGCTGGACAGCTTAAACAAGCAAAATTACCCCAAAGAGCTGCTGGACCTCTATGTGGTGGCTGACAACTGCACCGACGATACCGCCGGTGTGGCCCGTAAGGCCGGCGCCTTTGTGTATGAGCGCTTCGACCAGCAGAAGAAGGGCAAGGGTTACGCCATGGACTACCTCTTCCACCGCCTGGAGGAGGAGGGCAGGGACATCTACGACGGCTACTTCATCTTTGACGCCGACAATCTGGTGGACCCCAATTTTGTGGCCGAGATGAACCGTACCTTTGATAAGGGCTACGACGCCATCACCTGCTACCGCAACTCCAAGAACTTCGGAGATAACTGGATCTCCGCCGGATACTCCATCTGGTTCCTGCGGGAGGCCCGCTTCCTCAACTTCCCCCGCACCCTGCTGGGTACCAACTGCCATGTGTCCGGTACCGGCTTCCTGGTGTCCTCCAAGGTTATTCGGGAGAACGGCGGCTGGCCCTTCCACCTGCTCACTGAGGACATCCAGTTCTCTGTGGACTGTGCCATCCAGGGCCGCAAGATCGGCTACTGCGACACCGCCGTGGTGTATGACGAGCAGCCCACCACCTTCCGGCAGTCCTGGGACCAGCGGCTGCGGTGGTCCAAGGGCTTTTATGAGGTGGACCGGGATTACACTGTGCCCCTGCTGAAGGGCTGTTTCCGCCCCGGACGGCTGGGTACCTCCTGCTACGATATGTTCGTGACTGTGGCCCCCGGTATGCTGCTCACCCTGGTGATGATCCTGTTCAACGGTATCATCCTGGCCAGCTGTATGACTCAGCCGGCCTATATTGCCGCCAAGGTCATCGACGTGACCGTGGGATTTATGCTGTCCGCCCTGTGGAACTTCTATGTGGGATTGTTCTTCTACGGCCTGCTGACGGTACTTTCCGAGTGGAAGCACATCAGCGCATCTCCCCTGCGGAAGCTGGTCTATGTGTTTACCTTCCCCATTTTCATGTTTACCTACATCCCCATCTCCATTGCCGCTCTGGTGAAGAAGGTGGAGTGGAAGCCCATCTACCACACCGCCACCAAGCGGGTGGGGGCGGGCTGAGCCAAACCCGACGAGAAGAGACCTGCCGTTTTTTGCGGCAGGTCTCTTTTGCCTGGGAACCAGGCTTGCATTGGAGCGCAAAACTGTGATATAATACCACCCAAATGTGCAATACAGGAGGAACAAATCAATTATGGACACCATTCCCTTATCTATGCCCATTCTGATGGACGGCGCCACCGGAACCGAGCTGCGCCGTCTGGGTATGCCCGATGGAGCCTGCACCGAGCAGTGGGTACTGGAGCATCCCCAGGCTCTGCTGGAGGTGCAGCGGCGCTATGTGCAGGCGGGCAGCCGCATTCTGCTGGCCCCCACCTTTGGCGCCAACCGGGCCAGCCTGGAGCGCAGGGGCATCATGGGACAGGTAAGAGAATACAACCAGCGGCTGGTGGAGCTCACCCGGCAGGCCGCGGGCGACGGTGCGCTGGTGGCGGGCGACATGGCCCCCGCCGGGTTGATGCTGGTTCCTTTTGGTGAGAGCAGCTTTGAGGAATTGGTGGCGGTCTACACGGAGCAGGCCGCCGCGCTGGAAGCTGCCGGGGTGGACCTGTTTTTCCTGGAGACTATGACCGACATGGCTCAGGCCCGGGCGGCGGTGCTGGCCTGCAAGAGTGTGTCGGACAAGCCGGTGTGGGTATCCTTCACCTGCGACGATGAGGGCCGCACCCCCGGCGGTACCGACGTGTTGGCCGGACTCATTGTCATGCAGGGCATGGGGGTGTCCGCCTTCGGACTCAACTGCACCAGCCCCGCGGACACGGCGGAGCAGCTGGAGCGGCTGATGCCCTATGCCTCCGTACCCCTGATCGCAAAACCCTCTGCCGGGCTGCCCGGGGCCTGCTGTACCCCGGAGGAGCTGGCGGGCTTTGTACCCCAATATGCCGCCGCCGGAGCCCGTATATTCGGCGGATGCTGCGGGGCGGGACCGGAGCATCTGGAGGCAGTGGCACGGGCTATGGCTCAGGTGGACTTTACCGCCTTCCAGCCGGTGGAGCGGGACCCGGATGTGATCCCCTGCGCCAGCGAGAAGGAGGCCCGGTTCATCACCCCCGATGTGGATGTGGGTGAGACCATCGAGTGTACCCCTGACCTGATGGAGGACATTCTGGAGGCCGAGGAGGAGTCCCCCCAGGGCGCGCTGAAGATCGCCATCCTGGAGGAGGACGATCTGGATATCTTTGCCGAAAATCAGTATGTGGTGAAGGACGCATTGTGCCTGTGGTCCGATGTGCCTGAACTGCTGGAGCAGGCTCTGCGGCTCTACCAGGGCCGGGCTTTCTGGGATGGCACCGGGGATCTGGAGGAGGATTTCCTCCGGGAGATGGCGGGCCGGTACGGCCTGGTGCTGCTGTAAGAAGCCCTGTCAAGGGACCTTCGGGCCCAAAAATAAAATCAGCGAAACAGACAAAAAGCACGTCCCCTTTTTGGGACGGGCTTTTTGTTTTGTGCCTTGACGGCATATATCAAGATACTGTATTATGGGTGTTGTGTAAAGAAGCAAAGCACAAGATATTGTGTCAGAATATAACGGGCGGTAATCGCCTGCAACAGTGGAGCGGGAAAGGAACGGATCGCAATGACACTCACCAAAATCAGAAAACGGGACGGCCGGCTGGCAGAGTTCAACGAAGGGAAGATCGCCGACGCCATTGACAAGGCCTTCCGAGCCACTTACAAGCCGGGCAAGGAGGCCGAGGCCAAACGGCTGGCTGACGAGGTCCTCTCCATCCTGGAGGTGGAGGGGGAGAAGCAGCCCGGCGTGGAGCACATTCAGGACCTGGTGGAGCGGGTACTGATGGACAACGGCTACATTCAGACTGCCCGGGCCTACATCCTGTACCGGGAGGAGCGCAGCCGTGCCCGGGAGATGAATACCCGGCTGATGAAGACCTATGAGGACATCACCTTCTCCGCCGCCAAGGACTCCGACATCAAGCGGGAGAATGCCAACATTGACGGAGACACCGCCATGGGATCCATGCTCAAGTTCGGCTCCGAGGGCGCCAAGCAGTTCTACGATATGTTCGTCCTCAACCCCGATCATGCCCGGGCTCACCGGGAGGGGGATATCCACATTCACGACCTGGACTTCCTGACCCTCACCACCACCTGCTGTCAGATCGATGTCAAGAAGCTCTTTGAAGGGGGCTTCTCCACCGGCCACGGTACTCTGCGGGAGCCCAACGACATCGCTTCCTACGCCGCCCTGTGCTGCATCGCCATCCAGTCCAACCAGAACGACCAGCACGGCGGCCAGAGCGTGGTGAACTTCGACTACGGCATGGCTGACGGCGTCCGCAAGACCTTCAAGCGGCTGTACCGCCAGAACCTGGCCCGGGCCCTCATGCTGCTGGAGGATGAGAGCGACCCCGAGCAGGAGCTGAAGGCCGTCATGGCCGACTTGGAGAAGGAGACCGGCCTGTGCCCCATTCTGGCGGGCAGCGAGGAATACTTTGAAGCCGAGCGGGCCGCTCTGGTGCCCAAGTTCGGGGACGAGGCCACCGTGGAGAAGGCCCAGAAGTTTGCCCAGCAGCGGGCGGTGAAGGAGACCGACCGGGCCACCTATCAGGCCATGGAGGCCCTGATCCACAACCTGAATACCATGCATTCCCGTGCCGGCGCCCAGACTCCCTTCTCCTCCATCAACTACGGTATGGACACCTCTCCCGAGGGCCGTATGGTGATGAAGAATGTGATGCTGGCCACCGAGGCCGGCCTGGGCGGCGGCGAGACTCCCATTTTCCCCATCCAGATCTTCCGGGTGAAGGAGGGGGTCAACTACAACCCCGGCGAGCCCAACTACGATCTGTTCCAGCTGGCTATGCGGTGCTCCGCCAAGCGGCTGTTCCCCAATTTCTCCTTCATCGATGCCCCCTTTAACCTGCAGTACTACAAGCCCGGCCATCCCGAGACCGAGATCGCCTATATGGGCTGTCGCACCCGGGTCATCGGCAACGTATACGACCCTGAGCGGGAGATCTGCAATGGCCGGGGCAACCTGTCCTTTACCACCATCAACCTGCCCCGGCTGGCCATCAAGGCCCGGGGGGACCTCAACACCTTCTTCGAGTCTCTGGACCGGATGATGGACCTGTGCGTGGACCAGCTGCTGGAGCGGTTTGAGATCCAGTGCCGCAAGCACGTCTACAACTTCCCCTTCCTCATGGGCCAGGGGGTGTGGCTGGACAGCGAGAAGCTGGACTGGAACGATGAGGTGCGGGAGGTGCTGAAGCACGGCACCCTGTCCGTAGGCTTCATTGGTCTGGCCGAGACCCTGAAGGCCCTCATCGGGGTTCACCACGGCGAGAGCGAGAAGGCCCGGGTGCTGGGTATGGAGATCATCTCCCATATGCGGGCCCGGATGGACGCTGAGAGCGAAAAGCGGGGCCTCAACTTCTCCCTGCTGGCTACCCCCGCCGAGGGATTGTCCGGCCGCTTTGTCCGGATGGACAAGGCCCGCTTCGGGGTCATGGAGGGCATCACCGACCGGGATTACTACACCAACTCCTTCCATGTACCGGTGTACTACCCCATCTCCGCCTACGACAAGATCAAGATCGAGGCGCCCTACCACGCCCTCACCAACGCTGGACACATCAGCTACATTGAGATGGACGGCGATCCCACCGACAACCTGGAGGCCTTTGAGAAGGTCATCCGCTGCATGAAGGAGAGCGGCATCGGCTACGGCTCCGTCAATCACCCGGTTGACCGGGACCCGGTGTGCGGTTTCTCCGGCATCATCGGGGACCGCTGCCCGGGCTGCGGCCGTACCGAGGCAGACGGCGTGCCCTTTGAACGCATCCGCCGCATCACCGGCTACCTGGTGGGTACCCTGGACCGCTTCAACAACGCCAAGCGGGCCGAGGAGCACGACCGGGTGAAGCACGGCGTATAAGAAAGCCGGGCCACGGCCCGGAACGAAACCCATAGGGGCGGGGCTCTGCCCCGCCCCATTTTAAATAGAGAGGATTTTGTGTATGGCTGATATGCCTGCTATCCGCCTGAAGCGGGGAGAGGGCCGCTCATTCAAGGCTGGCGGCCCCTGGATCTATGACAACGAAATTGGTGAGATCGTGGGGCAGCCCGCCGACGGCGACGTGATCCGCATTGAGGACTACAACGGCTACCCTCTGGGGGTAGGCTTCCTCAACCGGGCCTCCACCATCACGGTGCGGGTGCTGTCCCGGAAGGCGGACACCGTGATTGACGAGGCTTTTCTGGAAAAGCGGGTGCGGGCCGCCTGGCAGTACCGCAAGGACACGGTGGACACCTCCTCCTGCCGCATCATCTTCGGCGAGGCTGACTTCCTGCCCGGCCTGGTGGTGGATAAGTTCGACCATGTGCTGGTGGTGGAATCCCTGGCCCTGGGCATTGACCGGATGAAATCCACCATTTTGAAGCTGCTTGTGGATATTTTGGCGGAAGACGGCATCGCTATCCGGGGTATCTATGAGCGCAGTGACGCCAAGGTGCGCCTGAAGGAGGGCATGGAGCGGGTGAAGGGCTTCCTGTCCGAGCCCTTTGACCCGGTGGTGGAAATTGTGGAAAACGGGGTCCGGTACCAGGTGGATGTGGCCGAGGGCCAGAAGACCGGTTTCTTCCTGGACCAGAAGTACAATCGGCTGGCCATCCAGCCTCTGGCCAAAGGAGGCCGGGTGCTGGACTGCTTCACCCACACCGGCGCCTTTGCCCTCAACGCCGCCAAGGGCGGTGCCCGGGAGGTGCTGGGGGTGGACGCCTCTCAGCTGGGCGTGGATCAGGCTACCCGCAACGCGGAGCTCAACGGCATGAGCGATCGGGTGCGCTTTGAGTGCCACGACGTCTTTGAACTGCTGCCTGAGCTCGAGAGAAAAGGCGAAAAGTTTGATCTGGTGATCCTGGACCCGCCGGCCTTTACCAAATCCCGGGCCTCCGTCAAGAAGGCGGTGACCGGCTACCGGGAGATCAACCTGCGGGGCATCAAACTGGTGAAAAACGGCGGCTATTTGGCCACCTGCTCCTGCTCCCACTTCATGACCCCCGAGCTGCTGGCCAAGACCATTGGAGAGGCCGCCCGGGACGCTCACCGCCGCCTGCGGCAGGTGGAGTACCGTACTCAGGCCCCCGACCATCCGGTGCTGTGGGGAGCGGACCAGTCTCTCTATCTGAAATTCCACATCTTCCAGGTTATGGATGAACAATAAAAAACACAGGGGCCGCTGCCATTGGCAGCGGCCCCTGTATGTTTTAAAGCAAACAGCGCTCGTTCCGGTCCATATAGTGGGCGTCAGCCCGAAGCGTGAGGGGCCGGTCGGTCCCTTCGGGCAGGTAGAAGCGCAGGCCGGTGAGCCTGAGATCGGCGGCGGCAGGTTCATGATGGGGCGGGATGGTGAACAGCCGGGCCCCCAGACAGGTATCCCCGTCCATCAGCTCCGCTGCCAGGGCCACCCGCCGCTCCGGCAGCACCTGGGTCAGGGTCAGGGTACAGTCAATGATCTGACCGGCCTCCGGGCACAGGGTGCCCAGGTCGCAGTATACCACGCCGCCCTCCGGCTTGATCTGGCGTTCCAGCATGGAAGCACCCCCTACAAATTCATACGGCGGGCATTGCTGCCCGCCGTATGTAACAAGAATTCCGTATGGGGCCGCTCCATTCTATGCTCAGCGGATCTGGCCGGTGCCGTAGATGACAAACTTGCTGGAGGTCAGCTCCTCCAGGCCCATGGGGCCACGGGCGTGCATCTTCTGGGTGGAGATGCCGATCTCGGCGCCCAGGCCGAACTCGTTGCCGTCGGTGAAGCGGGTGGAGGCATTGACGTACACTGCCGCCGCATCCACCTGATCCAGGAACTGCTGGGCGGCAAAGTAGTTGTTGGTGACGATGGCCTCGGAGTGGCCGGTGCCGTGGGCGTGGATGAACTCCACCGCCTCGTCAAAGCCGCCCACCACCTTGACGGCCAGAATGTAGTCGCCGAACTCGGTATCCCAGTCCTCCTCGGTGGCGGGAACCACAAAGTCGCCCAGGATGGCCAGGGTCTCGGGGCAGCCCCGCAGCTCCAGGTTTTTGGTCTGGAGCAGCTGCCAGGCCATGGGCAGGAAGTCCCGGGCCACCGCCCGGTCCACCAGCAGGCACTCGGCGGCATTGCACACCGAGGGCCGGGAGGTCTTGGCGTTGTGGATGATGCGGGCGGCCATATCCAGATCGGCCTCCCCGTGGACGTACACGTGGCACACGCCGACCCCGGTCTGGATCACCGGCACCTTGGCGTTCTCTACCACATTTTTAATGAGGCCGGCGCCGCCCCGGGGGATGAGCACGTCCAGATACTCGGTCAGGTTCATCAGCTCCGTGGCGCTCTGGCGGGTGGTGTCAGTGACCAGAGCCACGCAGTCCCGGGGCAGACCGGCGGACTCCAGGGCGTCCCGCATGATGGAGACAAAGGCCTGGTTGGAGTGGAAGGCCTCCTTGCCGCCCCGGAGAATAACGGCGTTGCCCGACTTGAGGCAGAGGGCGGCGGCGTCCACGGTAACGTTGGGCCGGGCCTCGTAGATGATGCCGATGACCCCCAGGGGCACCCGGCGCTTGCCGATGACCAGGCCGTTGGGGCGGGTGGACATCTTGGTGGTCTCACCGATGGGGTCGGGGAGGGCGGCTACCTGCCGCACGCCGTCCACGATGCCCGCAATGCGGGAGCCGTCCAGCGCCAGCCGGTCCTGGAGGGAGGGGCGCATTCCGGCGGCTTTGGCGGCGGTCATATCTTCCTGGTTGGCGGCCAGAATCTCTTCCTGACGGGCCTCCAGCGCGGAGGCGATGGCTTCCAGCGCGGCATTCTTCTTGGCGGTACCCGCAATGGAGAGCACCCGGCTGGCGTTTTTGGCGGCCAGACCCTGCATTTCCAGCTGCGTCATAATTTGTCACTCCTTTTATAATGAGGTGGAAGCGGGCCGATGTGGGCATCGGCCCCTACGGGATGAGTCATGTAATTCAGGGGGCGGCGAAGCGGGTGCCAATGTCGGCGCCGTTTACAATATCATAAAGAGATTCGATATTGCTGCCATTGGCAATGACCATCTCGATACCGGCGTCCAGGGCAATCTGGGCGGCGTTGAGCTTGGTGGCCATGCCGCCGGTGCCCCGCCAGGTGCCGGCGCCGCCGGCCATGGCTCGCAGCTCCGGGGTGACAGCTTCCACATGGTGGATCAGCTGGGCCGACTGATGGGTTCGGGGGTCGGCATCGTACAGTCCGTCAATGTCGCTGAGAAGCACCAGCAGGTCGGCCTCGCACAGCCGGGCCACAATGGCGGACAGGGTGTCGTTGTCGCCCAGCACCTTGCACTGGCCGGTCTCGATCTCCGCCGAGGACACCGAGTCGTTCTCGTTGACCACCGGGATGACCCCCAGCTCCAGCAGTGCCTCAAAGGTATTGTGCAGATGCTCCGACCGGACGGGGGCGTCCACATCTTCGCCGGTGAGCAGGATCTGGGCCACGGTGCGGTTATATTCCGCGAAGAGTTTGTCGTAGATGTGCATCATCATGCACTGACCCACGGCGGCGGTGGCCTGCTTCATCCGCAGTTCGGTGGGGCGGGCGTCCAGCCGCAGCTTCTTGGTGCCGATGCCGATGGCGCCGGATGAAACCAACACCACCTGATATCCCATCCCCTCCAGATCGGAGAGCACCCTGGCCAGTCGTTCCATATTCTGAAGATTGAGGCTGCCGGTGTCCCGGGTGAGGGTGGAAGTACCCACCTTGACCACCAATCGACGTACCTGTTTCTTGCGCTGCAAAGCGTTCATCCTCCTTGCCTGATCTTGCGTCTGTGAGCATCATACCACAGTTCCGCAATGCAGTAAAGGAAAGAAGTCATAGTTTGCGCAAAGAAAACTATACGTTTTACCACTTTTTCATGCTTTTACGGTTGAAATCCACGGAATTTTGGAGTACAATAGCCTGCGCTGAACAGTGATAGAGGTGTAAAGAGGGAATAAAATGCTGAATATCGTGCTCTACGAACCGGAAATACCTCAAAACACCGGCAACATCGCCCGTACCTGCGCTGTTACCGGGATTCGACTCCACCTGATCAAGCCTTTGGGCTTTGATATCAGTGACAAAGCCGTAAAAAGGGCCGGCTTAGACTACTGGCATCTGGTGGATCTGCGGGTATATGAAAATCTGGAGGACTTCTTTCAGAAAACCGGCGCGGAGGATATCTGGCTGGCTACCTCCAAAGCTCCCAGGCCCTATACAGAGGCCACGTTCCGGGATGGGTGCTATCTCATCTTCGGTAAGGAGACCGCCGGACTGCCGGAGGAATTCCGGGAGAAATACCGCCAGCGATGTATTCGTATTCCGATCCGGGCACAGGCCCGGTGCCTCAATCTTTCCAACTCAGCGGCGATCCTGGCGTACGAAGCCCTGCGACAACTGGATTTTCCCGGATTGGCCGGGGAAGGCGAGATGAAAGGAGCTAGTATAGTATGAACTACAACAAGAAGACCGTAAAAGACATCGACGTGGCCGGCAAGAAGGTACTGCTGCGCTGCGACTTTAATGTGCCCATGGCCAAGGATGGCAGCGGCGTCATTACCGACGACAAGCGCATCCGCGCGGCCCTGCCCACCATCCAGTACCTGCTGGATCAGAATGCCGCCGTGATCGCCTGCTCTCACATGGGTAAGCCCGTGGCCACCTTTGATTCCTATGTGAAGAAGCAGGCCGAGAAGGGAAAGGACCCCGCCTCCATCACCGAGGAGGAGTGGAAGAAGTCCCTGGCCAAGCTGTCTCTGGCTCCTGTTGCCAAGCGCCTGAGCGAGCTGCTGGGCCGTGAGGTCATCATGGCCTCCGATGTGGTGGGCTCCGACGCCCAGGCCAAGGCCGCCGCTCTCCAGCCCGGCCAGATCCTGCTGCTGGAGAACACCCGCTTTGAGAAGGGGGAGACCAAGAACGATCCCGCTCTGGCCAAGGCCATGGCTGATATGGCTGAGGTATACGTGTCCGACGCCTTCGGCGCCGTTCACCGCGCCCACGCCTCCACCGCCGGTGTGGCTGCCTACCTGCCCGCCGTGTCCGGCTTCCTGATCCAGAAGGAGCTGGAGATCATCGGCGGCGCTCTGGCCAATCCCAAGCGTCCCCTGGTGGCCATCCTGGGCGGCTCCAAGGTGTCCTCCAAGATCGGCGTCATCAACAACCTGCTGGAGATCGCCGACACCATCATCATCGGCGGCGGCATGACCTACACCTTCCTCAAGGCCCAGGGCGGCTCCATCGGCAAGTCCCTGCTGGAAGAGGATTGGCTGGACTACTGCAACGACATGATGAAGAAGGCCAAGGAGAAGGGCGTGAAGCTGCTCCTGCCCGAGGATACCATCTGCGCCAAGGAGTTCTCCGCCGATGCCGAGCCCGTCCTGGTGGACAGCATGAACATCCCCGACGATTGCCTGGGCATGGACATCGGACCCAAGGCCATCGCCGCCTACGCTGACGCCGTGAAGGATGCGGGCACTGTGATCTGGAACGGCCCCATGGGCGTGTTTGAGTTCCCCACCTTTGCCAAGGGCACCCAGGCTGTGGCCGAGGCTCTGAGCAACAGCAACGCCATCACCATCATCGGCGGCGGCGACTCCGCTGCCGCTGTACAGCAGCTGGGCTATGCTGATAAGATGACCCACATCTCCACCGGCGGCGGCGCTTCCCTGGAGTTCATGGAGGGCAAGGAACTGCCCGGCGTGGCTTGCCTGCTGGACGCTTAATTGTGCTCCGGGCAGCTCCCGGGGCCCCCGCGAAAGCCCAGCGAAGCGGGTTTCGTGGGGAGAGGAGGCGCAGCGAAATGAGCGAGCTTTTCCGCCTGCGGGGAAGCGAGAGATATGGAGCTTGCGTCGACGAGCCCGGCGTGGCCTGCCTGCTGGATGCTTAATAGACAGGCGCCGCCTCAGCGTCAAAACTGAGCCTGCGGAAGATATGCCGCAGATCCAACCGGATCAAAACCCAAGAGAGAAAATGGAAGAAAGGGGCCCATTTACCCATGAACAGAAGATATCGTAAGACCATCATTGCTGGCAACTGGAAGATGAACAAGACCCTCTCCGAGACCCGCGCCTTTGCTGAGGAGCTCAAGCCCCTCATCGGCAAGCCCAAGTGGTGTGAGGTTGTGCTGTGCGTACCTGCTGTGAACCTCCAGGCCGCTGTGCGCCTCTTCAAGGAGAGCCGCGTGGCCATTGGCGCCGAGACCTGCCACTATGAGTCCCACGGCGCCTTCACCGGCGAGGTTTCCCCTGAGATGCTCAAGGAGATCGGTGTGAAGTACGTTATCATCGGCCACTCCGAGCGCCGTCAGTACTACAATGAGACCGACTTTACCGTCAACAAGAAGGTCCACGCCGCCCTGGAGGCTGGCCTGTACCCCATCGTGTGCGTGGGCGAGAGCCTGGAGCAGCGTGAGCTGGGCGTTACCATGGACCTGATCTCCTATCAGGTGAAGGCCGCTCTGGCTGGTGTGCCCGCCGACAAGATGCGTCATGTGGTCATCGCCTATGAGCCCATCTGGGCCATCGGCACCGGCAAGACCGCTACCGCCGAGCAGGCCAACGAGGTGTGCGAGGCCATCCGCGCTGTGATCCGCAAGCTGTACGGCGCCCGCGTGGCCCGCTCCGTCACCATCCAGTACGGCGGCTCCATGAATGCAAAGAATGCCCAGGAGCTGCTCTCTCAGCCCGACGTGGACGGCGGCCTCATCGGCGGCGCTTCCCTGAAGGCCCCCGACTTCGTGGAGATCATCAACGCCGCCAACCAGGAGTAATTGCTTCTTGCGGAGTGCCACCCTGCCGGCATAGCCGGCAGGGCCTGCGCTAAAAATTTGCCGCCGGCAAATTTTCTTGACGCTGCGGTCAACGCTGCCAATCAGGAGTAAGAAGCGCGGAGCGCCCGGACGCATCATGTCGATCTTTTAGAACAGAGGTAAACTATGAGTAAAACACCGACTACCCTCATTATCATGGACGGCTTCGGCCTGCGCGGCGATCAGTCGGGCAATGCCATTGCCGCCGCCCACACCCCCAATCTGGACAGGATCTTTGCCGAGAACCCCGGCTGCAAGCTGGCGGCCTCCGGCATGGATGTGGGCCTGCCTGAGGGACAGATGGGTAACTCCGAGGTGGGTCACACCAACATCGGCGCAGGCCGGGTGGTGTTTCAGGATCTGCCCCGGATCACCAAGTCCATTCAGGACGGCACCTTCTTTGAGAATGAGGCCTATATCGAGGCTATGGACGACTGTAAGGAGCGGGACGGCGCGCTGCATGTGTTCGGCCTGCTGTCCGACGGCGGCGTCCACAGCCATATCACCCACATCTTCGCCCTGCTGGAGATGGCCAGGAAGCGCGGCCTGCACAAGGTGTTCGTCCACTGTTTCCTGGACGGCCGCGATGTGCCCCCCGCCTCCGGCAAGGAGTATGTGGAGCAGATGGTAAACAAGTGCAAGGAACTGGGCGTGGGCCAGGTGGCCACAGTTATGGGCCGCTTCTATGCCATGGACCGCGATAAGCGCTGGGACCGCCTGCAGCGGGCCTATGACGCCATCGTGCTGGGCGTGGGCACTGAGAACGCCGATCCTGTGGATGCCGTTCAGAAGTCCTATGATGCCAATATCACTGATGAGTTTGTGGAGCCTGTGGTGTGCACCAAGGAGGGTAAGGTGAAGGAGGGCGACTCCATCATCTTCATGAACTTCCGCCCTGACCGTGCCCGGGAGATCACCCGCTGCTTTGTGGACCCCGCCTTCACCGACGTGGAGCGGAAGAAGGGTTACTTCCCCGTCACCTACGTCTGCACCACCGAGTACGACGCTACCATGCCCAATGTGCTCATTGCCTTCCCCCACCGGGAGCTGGAGAACATCTTTGGCGAGTACATTGCCCGCCAGGGCTACACCCAGCTGCGCATCGCCGAGACTGAGAAGTACGCCCATGTGACCTTCTTCTTCAACGGCGGCGCCGAGCAGGTCTTCCCCGGCGAGGACCGGTGCCTGATCCCCTCTCCCAAGGTGGCGACCTACGACCTGCAGCCCGAGATGAGCGCCCCCGAGGTCACCGAGGAGGCCGTCAAGCGCATCGAGAGCGGCAAGTACGACGTCATCATCCTCAACTTCGCCAACTGCGATATGGTGGGTCACACCGGCGTGTTTGACGCCGCTGTGAAGGCCGTGGAGGCTGTGGACGAGGGCGTGGGCAAGGTGGTGGAGGCCACCACCAAGATGGGCGGCGTGACCCTCATTACCGCCGACCATGGCAACGCCGACCGGATGCTGGACGAGGATGGGGTCACCCCCTACACCGCCCACACCACCAATCTGGTGCCCTTTTACATCGTGGGCGCCGACGTGAAGCTGCGGGACGGCCGCCTGGCCGACATCGCCCCCACCATGCTGGATCTGATGGGCCTGGAGAAGCCCGCAGAGATGGATGGCGAAACCTTGATCCTGAATTAAGGGCTTTTCAAGGTTCATCCTCGCCGCAGGCGGGCGGCGCTTGCGCCGTCCAAGCGTTTTGGCCGAAGGCTAAAACCTTGATGCCGGGGCAATTTACTGCACAGCCGTTGGCGTCTTTGACGCCTTACGGATGTGGCGTACCCCTTGCGGGTGCTTGCCCCGAGCAGATGAAAAGAACTGGGGTCCCCCCGCGGCCTGCCGCGTGGGGCGCCTTGAAAAGCCCGCGGAGATGGGCGGGGAGACGCTGATCCTGAATGAAGCGGTATCCGGCGGAAGTTCCGCCGTACCAAATATTGACCCGGCGGGCCGGAGGCCCGCCCCCCACAATCCGATACCCCTGTATGGCGGGGATCATCCCCCGCCGCCAATACGAAAGGAGTTTTTTACCATGAAGCAGATCATTGAGATCGTTGACGTTCTGGGCCGTGAGATCCTGGACAGCCGCGGCAACCCCACCGTTGAGGTCGAGGTCTATCTGGAAGACGGCACCATGGGCCGCGCTGCTGTGCCCTCCGGTGCTTCCACCGGTGTGCACGAGGCCTGTGAGCTGCGTGACGGCGACAAGAGCCGTTACCTGGGCAAGGGCGTTCTGACCGCCGTGAAGAACGTCAACACTGAGATTGCCGAGTGCCTGGTGGGCATGAACGTTCTGGATCAGACCGCCATCGACAAGGCCCTGATCGCTCTGGACGGCACCCCCAACAAGAGCCGCCTGGGCGCCAACGCCATTCTGGGCGCCTCTCTGGCCTGCGCCAAGGCTGCCGCTGAGAGCCTGGGCACCAGCCTGTACAACTACATTGGCGGCGTCAACGCCAAGGTTCTGCCCGTGCCCATGATGAACATCCTGAACGGCGGCGCTCACGCCACCAACAACGTGGACATCCAGGAGTTCATGATCATGCCTGTGGGCGCCTGCTGCTGGCGTGAGGCCCTGCGTATGTGCGCCGAGGTGTTCCACACCCTGAAGAGCGTGCTGAAGGAGAACGGCACCCCCGCCGCCGGCGTGGGCGACGAGGGCGGCTACGCTCCCAACCTGAAGAAGGACGAGGACGCCTTCAAGTGCATCGTGGCTGCCATCGAGAAGGCCGGCTACAAGCCCGGCGAGGACTTCAAGATCGCTATCGACGCCGCTGTGTCCGACTGGTACAATGCTGAGACTGGCTGCTATGACCTGCCCAAGGCCAAGAAGTCCATGACCAAGCAGCAGATGGTCAATATGTGGAAGAAGTTTGCCGACAACTACCCCATCGTCTCCATGGAGGACTGCATGGGCGAGGACGACATCGAGGGCTGGGCCATGCTGACCAAGGCTCTGGGCGACCGTGTCCAGCTGGTGGGCGATGACCTGTTCGTCACCAACACCGAGCGCCTGAAGATGGGCCTGGAGAATAAGATCGCCAACTCCATCCTCATCAAGGTCAACCAGATCGGCACTTTGACCGAGACTCTGGATGCCATCCAGATGGCCAACCGTGCCGGCTACACCGCCGTCGTGTCTCACCGCTCCGGTGAGACCGAGGATGCCACCATTGCCGACATCGTGGTGGCCACCAACGCCGGCCAGATCAAGACCGGCGCTCCCAGCCGTACCGACCGTGTGGCCAAGTACAACCAGCTGCTCCGCATCGAGGAGGAGCTGGGCGATGTGGCTGAGTACCTGGGTATGGACGCTTTCTTCAACCTGAAGTAAGTTTCGACAAGCACAAGGGGCCGCTGCCAAAGGCAGCGGCCCCGTTTTAATGAAAAAAGCGGCTGCCGCAGACGCGGCAGCCGCTTTCATCGTTTGTATCAGACCTCCATGATAACGGGAAGGATCATGGGGTTGCGCTTGGTTTTCTTATAAAGGAAGCTGGAGATGGAGTTCTTGATCTCAGACTTGATGGCAGCCCAATCGGTGAGGCTGTCCCGCTGGCAGTTCTCCAGCGCAGTAATGGACACCTTCCGCAATTCCTCCATCAGACCCTCAGATTCCTTCACGTAGACAAAGCCGCGGGTAATGATGTCCGGGCCGGATACCACAGAGCCGTCCTCACCGGACATGGACACGACAACCACGATCATGCCATCCTCGGCCAGATGCTTGCGGTCCCGCAGCACCACGCTGCCCACATCGCCCACGCCATAGCCGTCCACGAACACACGGCCGGCGGGTACGGTGCCGTTGATCTTGGCGGAGTTGGGGGTCAGCTCAATGACCTTGCCGATGTCGCTGATAATGATGTTCTTGGGATTCATGCCCATCTGCTGGGCCAGCTTGGCGTGGATCTTCAGCATCCGCTGCTCACCATGGACGGGGATGAAGAATTTGGGCTTCACCAGAGCGTGGATGATCTTCAGCTCCTCCTGACAGGCGTGGCCGGACACATGGAGGGCCCGCTCCCGCTCGTTCACCACCTCGGCGTCCTTGCGGTAGAGCTCATTGATCACGCTGCCGATGGCATTTTCATTACCGGGAATGGCGGAGGCGGAGAGGATCACCCGATCGCCGGCCTGGATGTCCACCTGGCGGTGGGTATTGAAAGCCATGCGGGTGAGGGCCGACATGGTCTCGCCCTGGCTGCCGGTGGTGATGATGCAGATCTTGTTCTTGGGCAGGCTCTTGATATGAGCCAGATCCACCAGGACCCCGTCGGGGATCTTCATATAGCCCAGCTCGGTGGACACCTTCATGGCGTTTTCCATGGAGCGGCCGGTTACCGCCACCTTGCGGCCATACCGGGCGGCCACGTCGATGATCTGCTGGATGCGGTCCACATTGGAGGCGAAGGTGGTGATGATGATGCGCTGCTCACAGCCCCGGAACAGGGCGTCAAAGGAGTCGCCCACGCTGCGCTCACTCTTGGTGAAGCCGGGGCGCTCCACATTGGTGGAGTCGGCCAGCAGGGCCAAAACGCCCTCCTTGCCTAGCTGCCCCAGACGGCCCAGGTCGATCATGCCGCCCTGGATGGGGGTGGGGTCGATCTTGAAGTCGCCGGTATGAATGACGGTACCCACGGCGCACTTGATGGCAAAGCCGCAGGCATCGGCGATGGAATGGTTTACATGGATAAACTCCACGCTGAACTTGCCCGCCTTTACGGTCTCGCCGGCTTCACAGGTGATGAGCTTGGTCTTGTTCGCCAGACGGTGCTCCTCCAGCTTCAGCTTCACCAGGCCGGCGGTCATCCGGGTGGCGTAGATGGGCACATTCACATCCCGCAGAAGATAGGGGATGGAGCCGATGTGGTCCTCGTGACCGTGAGTCAGGAAGATGCCCCGGATGCGGTCCTTATTCTTGATCAGGTAGGAAAAGTCGGGGATGACCACGTCAATGCCGTACATATCGTCATCCGGGAAGCCCATACCTACGTCCACGATGATCATGTCCCCGCCGTATTCATATACGGTCAGGTTTTTGCCGATCTCGTTCAGACCGCCCAGAGAAATGATTTTCAGTTTTTCAGCCATAAAAGTAATGCTACACTCCTTTACAATCAATCCGTTTTCCGTATTTATCAGTGGACACGGTCCGGATTTGAGCGCGCAAAAGAAAAGCGGTGGACTCCCGCTCTTTCCGGCCCTGCCTCGCCGGAAAAAGGGAACGGCCATGCACCGCCTGGCGCCTCTATCCATACTGTGTCCTTGCCTTATTCAAAGCGCGATGACGCGCATAAAGCCACAATTAGCATTGATATTATACCACGGAAGTGGGGAAAAGTATACCATTATTTTGCGACACGGTTCCCCTCAGTTGTTCTGTAGGAGCGGATGTGGTACAATACCGAAGAAAAATGCAAAGGAGTGTGGATCGGATGGAAGAAAGACAGCTGCGCCCCGGCCGTTACCGGCACTTCAAGGGAAACGAGTATCAGCTGCTCTATGTGGCCCGCCACTCGGAGACCCTGGAGCCTATGGTGGTCTATCAGGCCCTCTACGGGGAGCGGGGGATATGGGTGCGGCCGGCGGCCATGTGGAATGAGATTGTGGAGCGGGACGGCTATCAGGGCCCCCGGTTTCTGTATATAGGAGAGTAAGCCATGAACATTCAGATTTTTGGAAAGAGTAAATGCTTTGATACAAAGAAAGCGGAGCGCTGGTTTAAGGAGCGGCGCATCAAGTTCCAGGCGGTGGACCTGGGTAAGTACGGCATGAGCGCCGGGGAGCTGAAAAGTGTGGTCAATGCGGTGGGACTGAATCACCTCATTGATCAGAAACACCCGGACGCCGCCCTGCTCAACTACCTTGCCTATGATGCCGACAAGTTGGACAAGCTGCTGGACAACCCAAAACTGCTTAAGACTCCCATCGTCCGCAACGGCAAGCAGGCCACCGTGGGCTACTGCCCGGAGGTATGGGAGAGCTGGAACTGATAAAGCCCGGACACTGCCGACAGCTGCGCCTGAAAGGTCTCCACCGCCCACTGGGGTCGGAGCAGCTGCACCCCGTCTCCCAGACCGAAGAGCCAGCCTAAAAACTGGGGGCTGACCACGGCGGAAACAGTGACGGTGAAATGGCTCTTCCCGTCGGGCACCAAAATGGCATCCAGACCGAAGCGGTCCAGCACCACCCCCACCAGGCTGCTGCGGCAGCGCAGGGTGACCTGTCCCTCCCGGCCGGAGAACATACCGAAGTGTTTTCCCGCATAGGCTGCCATATCAAAGTGTTCCGGTACCCCGGTGAGGGGCAGGCAGGTGACGGCCAGATCGGCCATCTTGTCCACCCGATAGTGGCGCAGCTCCTTGGAGCGGTGATCATAACCGGCCAGGTAGTAGTTCTCGTTATCCCAGATCAGGCCGGCGGGGGAGACGGTGTACCGGCGGCCCTCATGGCGAAAGACCTTTTCCTTGCGGACGTTATACTCAAAGTAGAGAAAGGTCACCGTTTTCCGGTTTGCAATGGCGGTGTGGAGCTTATCAATGGTGTAATAGATGCTCTCATTCATGGTTTTTACCCGCCGGTCCACATAGACCTGGCGCTGGAGCTGACGGGCCTGGTGGATGCTGGCCTGAGACTCCAGCTTGTGGATCAGCTGGCTGCTCTTGCGCTGGGTGATGAAGCGGGAGGACTGGACCGCGTCCACCAGCAGCTTCAGCTCCGCCAGCTGGAAGGGCCGGTCCCCCAGAAACCAGCCTGGTGAGCGGCCCTTCCGGCACTGCACATCCAGTCCAAACTGGCGCAGGGCTTCCATATCGGAGTAGATGCTCTTCCGCTCGGCCTTGATGTCCCACTCCTCCAGGCGGGAGATGATCTCAGGGACGGTGAGAGTGTGCTCCTCATCGGTGAATTCCCACAGCAGTTTGCACAGACAGAGCAGTTTCAACTTTTGATTGGCGCTTTTCGGCATGGAAGCGACCCCCTTTGTTGCCGTATTACCTGTTAGACTATCACATTTATTGTCCTATAAACCGTACATTCAGCATACCACAAATGTGTGGAGATTGCGAGGGCCTATGATATATGTTGCAGCAGTTCCCCTCTGCCCCCTCTATGCCGGGCCGGGCGGGGAGAAAGAGCGGGTGGATGAGATCCTGATGGGCTGGCCGGTCTATGGACCGGAGGAGGCTCAGGGGGATTGGTGGCGGGTCCGAACCCATTACGGCTATTCCGGCTGGGTACGGCGGGAGCAGTTGGCTCCGGCAGGGGAATGGCCCCTTCAGGGGAAGATGGTGGTGACCGCTCCCTTTGCCGATGTGCTGGCCGGGCCGGAGGTGGAGCGGCCGGTGCTGACTACCCTGCCCCGGGGCAGTCTGACCGCTGTTCTGGAGGAAGCTGTCCCGGAGGGCTGGCGGCGGATTCAATTGCCTGACGGACGAAATGGCTATACAAAATGTAGTTTTCTGGAGGAATATTGCGCCCAGTCCTGTGATCTGCCGGAGGAACAGCTCCGGGTCAGGGTGGTGGAGCGGGCCAGAAGCTATCTGGGGACCCAGTACCGCTGGGGCGGTAAGTCCCCCGTGGGGATCGACTGCTCGGGGCTTACCTTTATGTCCTGGTTTTTCAGCGGGGTGCTCCTCTACCGGGATGCCCGCATTGTACCCGGATATCCGGTCCGTCCCATTCCGCTGGAGGCCTGCCTGCCTGCCGATCTGCTCTATTTTCCCGGACACATCGCCCTTTATCTGGGGGAAGGAAGGTATATCCACTCCACCGCCAGAGTGGGCAGCGACGGAGTGGTGATCAACAGCCTGGACCCGGCGCAGCCTGACTACCGGGCGGATCTGCGGGAAAAGCTGCTGACGGCGGGCACCGTCTTTCCCCTGGGCGGGGAGAATCTGACAACTTGATAAAAATTTGCGGCAACCTCTTGCCAGATGGGCCATTCTCCTCTATACTGTATCTGTTTGTTGACATAACATGATTGAAGAAAGGGGCGCGCCTCAGTGGCCCAGACACACCGGAAGAAACGCCGCCGGATCTCCCCGGCACGGCGGGCGGCGAAGATTTTTTATGGCATCCTTGTGGTCATCTCGGCGTTGATCGTGACGCTGTTCTGCGTCTACAAGCTGCTGGCCAAGGAGCCGGAAATGGCAGCGGAACCCACACCTACCCCCGCTCCGCCGGGTACCAGCGCTGAGCCTACCACGGGGCGGCAGCGGAAACCTTATACATACACCTTCCTGTTGGTGGCCAAGGATCAGGTGGGCAGCAACGCTGATACCATGATCGTCTGCACCTACGATACGGTGGCGCAGACAGTGGGCATGGTATCCATCCCCAGAGACACTCTGGTGAAGAGCGGTAAGCTGAACGCGGTCTACCAGCAGGGGATCGAGGCTTTGCGGGACACCATATCCGATATGCTGGGTATCCCCATTGATTTCTATGTGGGCATCAACATGGACGGCTTTAAGGTACTGGTGGATGAGTTGGGCGGCATTGAGTTCAATGTGCCCGTCCACATGGCCTACGATGATCCGGCCCAGGACCTGCACATCCACTATGAGCCTGGCCTCCAGCACCTGGACGGGCAGGATGTATTGAACGTGGCCCGGTGCCGGAAAAACTCCGATGGCCCTGGTACCTATCCCAACAACATCTACTCCGCCTATCCGGACAATGACATCGGACGTACCAGGACCCAGCAGCAGCTCATTGGCACCATTGTGAAAAAGGCTCTGTCCAACCCCCAGAAGATCAACCGCTACATTGAGATCTTCCTGGAGTATGTGAACACCAACCTGGAGTTTGGCGAGATGCTGTGGTTTGCCCAGCCTGCCCTGGGCTTTGATTTCGAGACCGGCATGACCAGCGCCACCCTCACCGGAGACGGAAACACCTACTATCCCGGCTGGGGCAAATACTGCTATCAGCTCTACCCTGAGGAGACTCTGGAGACCGTCAATCAGCTCATCAATCCCTACGATCAGGATCTGGGCCTGGGGGATATGAACATCTTCCAATACAAGTAATCAAAAAGGACGTGCCTCAAAGGCACGTCCTTTTAGTTTACTCCAGCAGGTCGGGGCCGGGCAGGTCCATCTGCCGCTTGCGGGCGGCGGAGAAGGCCAGCTTATCCGCCAGAGCCCTTCGGTCGCCGGTGGCCAGCACCTCCCGGTAGGACTGAAGGTTACCGATGAGGCGATCCAGCACATCCAGCAGAGCGGGCTGGTTGAGGGAGAAAAGCTGAGTCCACAGTCCCACGTCCAGAGCGGCCACCCGGGTACAGCCACGGAAGGAGGAGCCTTCATAGCCCTTGCAGTCAAAGAGGGTGGGGTCATCGCATACCGCCACGGCGATGATGTGCATCACCTGACTGGTGTAGGCAATGAGGGCGTCATGGGCCTGGGCGGTGGTGCGGTGGACATCCTTGCAGCCCATATAGGCGGCCAGCCGTTCCAACAGGGCCAGGTGTTCCGGCTTACTGGTCTGGCGGGGGACGAGAAGGAAGTGTGAGCCCTGGAACAGCTCGGCAAAGGCGTGTTCCACGCCGGAGAACTCAGTACCTGCCATGGGGTGGCAGCCGATAAAGTCCACCGTATCGGGCAGACAGTCCGCCCCATCCAAAATGGCGGACTTAACGCCGCACACGTCCCATACCAGTGCGCCGGGCTTGAACTGGTCCTTGTAGGTGTGCAGAAAGTCCAGAATGCCCTGGGGATGGAGGGCCAGGGCCACCACGTCGGCCTGGGGGATCACATCGGCGGCGCACTCAGTGACCCGGTCGCCCACGCCGTGCTCGCTGGCGTAGCGCAGGGTGGGCTGAGACACGTCCACGCCTAGGATCTCATAATCCTCAAAACCCTTCAGAGCCAGAGCCATGGAGCCGCCGATCAGGCCAAGGCCCACAATGACAAGTGTTTTTTTCATAGTTTTAACCTCCTGATAACCGCAAGATTGGGGGCGGCTCTTTCGCGCGGATGCGCGTCCAAGTGTTTTGCCGACAGGCAAAACCTTGATGCCGCGGCAATTCATTTGCCGCGAGCAAATCAAATTCTATGGGGTCCCCGCCGGACTTCAGGCCGGTGGGGTGCCGCCGATTAAACCGAGTCCCACGATGACAAGGGTCTTTTTCATACCGCAGCCTCCGTTTACAGAGTGCGGCCCACGCAGGGGGCCAGGATACGCAGCTTGTCCATCAGATCGTCAAACTGGGCGGGGGTGATGGACTGGGCCCCGTCGCAAAGGGCATGGGGCGGATCGTTATGGACTTCCACGATGAGACCGTCAGCCCCGGCGGCCAGAGCCGCCATGCTCATCCGTTCCACCATCCAGGCCTTGCCACAGGCGTGGGAGGGGTCCACCACCACCGGCAGGTGGGACAGCTGCTTTACCGCCAGCACTGCCGACAGATCCAGAGTATTGCGTGTAAAGGTCTCAAAGGTGCGGATGCCGCGCTCACACAGAATGACCTTCTCATTGCCGCCAGCCATAATGTACTCGGCGGACATGAGCCACTCCTCGATGGTGGAGGAGAGACCGCGCTTGAGCAGAATGGGCTTGGTGGTCTTGCCCAGCTGCTTCAGAAGGTCAAAGTTCTGCATATTCCGTGCTCCCACCTGAATCACGTCCACGCACATCTCGAACATCTCCACGTTGTCGGTGGACATAATCTCGGTGACGATGGGCAGGCCGGTGACCGCCCGGGCCTCCTGAAGCAGCCGGATGCCGTCATTGCCCATGCCCTGGAAGGCGTAGGGGGAGGTGCGGGGTTTGAAGGCGCCTCCACGCAGGGCGGCGGCTCCGGCGGCCTGGACTGCCCGGGCTACGCCTACGATCTGCTCCTCACTCTCCACTGAGCAGGGACCGGCGATGACGGCCAGCTTCTCGCCGCCCACCACAGCACTGCCTCCCAGATCAATGACCGTGTCCTCCGGGTGGTACTTCCGGTTGGCCTTCTTATAGGGCTCGGTGACCCGCATTACCCGGTCCACGCCGGGCAGAAGGGACAGCTTCTCCTGGTCGATGCCTTCGGCATTGCCCTCCGCGCCCAGAATAGTGGTCTCGGCGCCCTTGGACACCATCACCTTGACTCCGCCTTCCTCCATGGTACGGATGGCTTTTTCCAACTCCTCGGGGGTAAAATCCCGCTTCATAATAACGACCATATGTGAACTCCTTTCCAAATACAAAAGATCCGCAGCCGCCCAGAGGCAGCTGCGGATCCTTTCCGTCCGTTGTGAGAACGAAACCCGGTCAGCCGGTTATGGGCAGGCAGAAACACCGCTGAAATAATAGCAGCGGTAATAGCCGTATCCATAACCGGTACGCTTCAGCATGACGGGCACGCTCCTTCCTTTGAATGAGACTTTAGCACTTTTTGGTGTGAAAGTCAAGGGGAAATTTTTCTTGAAATCCTACCTGTATTATGGTATTATATTAAAAAAGTCAGGAGGGATCATATGAAGATTTCGACCAAGGGGCGGTATGCTCTGCGGCTGATGCTGGATGTGGCCCTGAACAGCCACGGTACGGCAGTGCCGCTGCGGGATGTGGCCCAGCGGCAGGATATTTCCGATAAATACTTGGAGCAGATCGTGACTCAGCTCTCCCGGGCCGGGCTGGTGCGCTCGGTGCGGGGCGCCGGCGGCGGTTACCTGCTGACCCGGGCGCCGGAGGAATACACGGTAGGCGAGATTCTGCGGGTGTTGGAGGGCAATCTGGCGCCGGTGAGCTGTGCCGACGCCGATGATGTGTGCCGGTGCGGACGGGCGGACAGATGCGTCACTGTAGAGGTGTGGCGGGAGATCCAGGCCGCGGTCTCCGGGGTGGTGGATCACCTAACTTTGGCCGATCTGATACGCCGGCATCAGGAGAAATGCCCGGAGAATGGGGAAAACCCTGTCTGAATCCCTGTATCGACGGTTCAGCGTACTCCGCCCCTGGGGGGTAGGGGACCCTGCCGGGATTGGAGGAGGTCAAGCATAGGGAAAAATATCTGCAAGCAGTGCTCTGCGTAGAATGCCCCCGGCGTGAACTACTGTCAGCGGTGGGGTGGAGCGCTGATGCAGAAGGGACCCTTGTTTTCCCCGTCCAACCTCCGGTGGCTGATAGGCGTGGGCGGAAGGACGCTCATTCTGCGCCCCTGATCGCGCCGGAGGGGAGAGAGTAGGCCGGAATCTGGCTCCAGGCATCCCCTCTTTCCAACGACAGCTGGTATTGCCCGGACTGTGGTACCAAAAATGCCCTGCGCAGCACCTTTTCTTCCGGATGTGGCAGGGACCAATAAAGTGATAAGAAAGCAACGAAGGCCCCGGGGGTTACCCGGGGCCTTTTGACTGGTGGGCGGTTATAAAGGCCGCCCCTATATGAGAGTGGAGTTGGTTGTGTGGTAGGGGCGATCCTTTTGGCCGCCCGTTGCTTCAGCACAGTCCCAGGATGTACCGGCAAAGCAGCCGCTTGTACCAGGGCAGGGACTTGTCCACCTGAGTGGAGACGGTATGGGCGGCCTGTACGGCGGTCTGCCGCTCCTTTTCCGTCAGGGTGTGGGGGCTGAACCTGGCCTTTTTGGCCAGCTCAAAAACCTCCGCCGGGGTCTGACCGCCCCACTTCTCCAGCCTTTGCAGGTAGAGATACGCAGCAATGACGGCCTGATTGGTGTTGGCCTGTCCAAACCGCTTCTCGCGCCGGCTTCGACCGATGGCCCGCCGGACGGGGAGGGCCAGGATCACCAGCACGACCGCCAGGGGGATCAGGATGAAGCGCAGATCCAGAGGAGCGGCCTCCGGCTGGTCCTCTTTGCCGTCATCGGGGGCGGCGGAGGGCCGTGCGGAGGGTTGAGCGGTCTGGGTAGGCGTGGGGGTAGGCGTTGCGGTGGGCGTCGGCGTAGGTGTGGCCGTACCGCTCTGGCCGGGATTGCTGCCGGCGTAGGCGGGGGTGACCTCCACCGGCTCCCAGCCGTAGCCGGGGATATAGACCTCCACCCAGGCGTGGGCGGCGGAGTCCGGAACATTCACATGTCCGGAGGGGGGTACGTCGGCCACATAGCCGGTGACATACCGGGCGGGAATGCCCATGGCCCGCAGCATGAGGGTGGCGGTGCTGGCATAGTGCATACAGTAGCCCCGGTGGCTTTCGGTGAGGAAATAGGTGACGAAATCCTCTCCTTCCGGGGTGGCGGGGGTGTTGGGGTCGTACTGGGTGATGGAGGCCAGATAGCCGGCGATGGCCTGGGCGCTCTCCATGGTCCAAAGATGGATGAGGTTGATATCCGATTTGGTGAGGTCAGGAATACCGTTCTCCGAGGTAATGCCGTAGGAGAAATCCGGGGTACTGGTTATTTCCCTGCTGTCGCAGGCCTCCATGACCTGGGGCCAGAACTGGTCGGTGGCCTCTACCATGGCATCCCACAGCTCTGGAGAGTCGGGAATGGTGAGATAGTTCTCGTAGACAAATGCCTGATAGCGCTCCTCCGCCTGTCGCGCCTCCACCGGCAGCGCTGCTCCGGAATCAGGGGAGCAGCCGGGCTGGACATACAGGGTGTGGGTCCATACATCTTCTCCCCGGGCCAGATAGGAGTCGTACATAAACTTGGTGCCGCTGAGTTCGTTGGGTTGGGACAGAATGTGATAGGGAACGTACACATAACCTGGATCGGCGCCCACATTATGAACGGTGACCTTGGCATATTGATGGTTGGGGAAGGCGTTTCGGTCGGCCAGGGCGGGGAAGTTCATGGGATGGTAGCCATCCAATGCGTTTTCCAGGTCGGAGAGAGAAAACTGGCCGGAGTACTCGTCAATGGGATAATAGAAAGGGCCCAGGTCCTGGTAGTCCGATTCCTTCAGAGGCGCCCAGCCGCTGCTGTCATACACCGCGCTGGAGAATCCCCGCAGGTAGATCCGGCCCCGCAGGTCGGTGTCCACTTCCAGAACCGTCCGGCCGGAGAAGGACAGAGGCCCGGCGTCGTCCAGGGATACCTTGCCGTCGGCGTTGGTAAAGGAGCCGCCGCTGCCGAAGCCGAAGGGACCCTTGCCATGAAAGAGCGTTATATTCAGATGCGTTGCCCAGTTGTTGATGGAGTCCAGCGCGTCGTCCGCCCATCGCGGTCGCTGGTAGTTCTCCTGAGGTATGGCGGTATTGAGCAGCAACAGCAGCAGAGCTGCCGCCGGAAAGGAGACCAGGGTGAGCCGTGCGGCTCCCTTTCGGTCCCACCGCCGGGCCAAAGCGCCCAGACCCATCACACACCAGGCGAGAATGAGCACCATAAGGGGCAGCCAGGCCGGTGTGACCGAGATGCACAGGGGAGCCAGAATGAAGGGACTGGTGAGCAGGAAGGTGGCGGAAAAAGAGGGGAACCGCACCACTGTGAGAGCCAGCAGTACACCCAGAACAGCGGCCACTACCAGGAGAAAAATGGTTGCGGATTTGATCCAGACAATGGAGGGCAGCTGGATGATGGGTTCGATGAAGCCGTCCAGTTCCAGACTGGTACACACCGTATTTACCACAGAGCAGCGGAAGGTGATCTCTCCCAGCCGCATGGGGGTGAACATGCGCCAGACCACCAGACCGTCAATACAGAGTACCGCGGCCATACCAACCAGCATCCAGCGGGTGGGGAGCGCGCACAGCACGGTGAGCAGGACGGTCAGCAGCACACAGCCAATCAGGAAAACAGAGAGCTGAAAGGGCTGCCGAACCGCAGAGGAGAAGGACCAGAGGGTGCTGGACAACAGCAGGAAGAGCAGAAACCCGCCGGTCAGCAGCTCCAGCCAGCCCGGCCGGGGCCGGGGCTGTCGTTTGGGATGCCGTTTCATCGTCCCCCTCCTTCCACGCCGTCCGGCGTCACATGGAGATGGCGCACCTTACCGCCGCCGGTCAGCCGGAGAGCGCCGTCCAGAATAGAGCGGCCTTCCAGAGGCGCAGGGGTGGAGAAGGACAGCTCCAGACAGGCCAGCAGAGCGTTGGGACTGTCCACAGTCCGGTCCTCCATCACGCCGGTGACGGGAGCAGCCCACTGGATATGGTGGGGCCGATCCTGCTGCAGCAGCCAGCGGGAGAGGGCCCACAGCTGGGCAAAGGTGCGGTCCAGCTCCTCGGGCGGGCCGAAGTGGTCATAGGTCACTACAATAGTGGCTTGCTGGGGCTCCAGGGTCTCCCGTACCACCAGCTCGTCCTTTTTGGAGGACAGCTTCCAGTGAACTGACCGCAGGGGGTCCCCCACCCGGTACTCCCGCAAGTCGTAATCCTCGCCGGGACCGCCGCCCGGGCGGGGGCGGAGCACCGTGCCCTCGTTCTGACCGGCAGCCAGCTCCTCCTTCCCCTCCAGCTCCAGCTGGGCCGGGAGGATGAGGACGGCCCGCTCCGGACCCCTCCGCACCGGCAGGGGGAACAGACCCAGCAGATCGCAGCAAACCGCTTTTTCCACCTGGCAGACCAGGCGGCCGCAATGGGCGGCGGCCACCGTCAGTTCCGCCGGCTCCCGGGTGGTCACTGTGATCTTGCTCACCCCAGACTCTCCTGTGAGCTGATTGGTCCAGCGCAGCTTGACCCGGGGGTGGATGAGGGGCAGAAAGGAAGAATGGTGCAGGAATACGCCGAACCGGGCGCTGCCGTCCATTGTAATCAAAGTGACTTCGGGTACCGCCGACGCCATGCTCCCCATCCATCCCGGCAGTGCCAACAGCAGGGAGAGGATAGGGAGCACCAAAATAAGCACCAGAACAAAGGTGGACAGATAAAAGCGGAAGAAAATTTGAAAGAGTACCGCCGCGCCCACCCAAACGGCGTATAAGATCCGACGGCTTGCCATGGCCTTACCCGATCCTGGGAGGCGGGACCTGCCGGAGGATCTCGGCCGCCGGCTGGAAGTTGCCGTTGGCCTCCGCCCGGGGGGAGAGGATAAGCCGGTGCGTCACCACGTCGGCAAAGACCATGGATACGTCCTCCGGGTTCACAAAGTCACGGCCAAAGACCAGGGCGGCCGCCTTGGCCATGGCGGTAAGAGCCAGAGAGGCCCGGGGACTGGCGCCCTGGACGATCATGGGGTGGCTGCGGGTGGCATTGACCAGACGGATGATATAGTCCAGCACCGGGTCGGACACGAACACCCGGTCAGCCTGCTCCCGCAGGGCGGCCAGACCATTCAGGTCCAGCACCCGGCGCACCTGCTCCAGCGGGTTGTTTCCCTGCTTGCGGCGCACCATGGCAAACTCGTCCGCCGGGGCGGGGTAGCCCATGGACAGCCGGATCATAAAGCGGTCCATCTGGGAGTCGGGGAGCGGCTGAGTGCCCGAGGCCCCCGCCGGGTTCTGAGTGGCGATGACCAGGAAGGGCTGGGGGACCGGATGGGACACGCCGTCCACGGTGACCTGGCCCTCCTCCATGGCCTCCAGAAGAGCTGACTGGGTACGGCTGGTGGCACGGTTCAGCTCGTCCGCCAGGAACAGGTTGCACAGCACAGCGCCGGGCTGATACTCCATGGCGCCGGTGGCCTTGTTGTAGATGGAAAAACCGGTGATGTCCGAGGGCATCACGTCGGGGGTGAACTGCACCCGGTTATATTGCAGGCTCAGGGCCTTGGAAAAGGCCAGCGCCATAGTGGTTTTACCGACCCCGGGGATGTCCTCCAGCAAGATGTGGCCCCGGGCCAGAATGGCGAGCAGCACCTTGGCCAGCACGTTATCTTTGCCCACCACTGCTTTCTTTACCTCGCCCAAAATTTCCAGGGCCTGCTTGTTGCCTTCCATGCTCCGACCTCCTTAAACAATGAATCTGATTTCTATTGTACCAGAGGGTTCCCTTATGTCAACTCAAATGAATAAAAAAGCCCGGAATGGAAAAAATCACGGCAGACCCTTGCACAAATAGCAGGTTTGTGGTATAGTACATACGTTAGTAGTAGAAGTGTGGTGAGAGTGGGGTCGCGGCTCCGCTCTTTCTTATTGAAAAAACGGGGTATGTAAATTTTTTACACCCCCTTGCCGGAGGTGGATTATGGCCAAGGTAACTGAGCTGGTGTCCGCTCTGGCGGCCCCCCTGGTGGAGGCTGCCGGCTGCTCCCTGTGGGACGTAGAATATGTGCGGGAGGCGGGACAGTGGTTCCTGCGGATCTATATTGATAAGGAAGGCGGCGTCTCCATCAACGACTGCGAGGCGGTGAGCCGTCCTCTGTCCGATGCCCTGGACGAGGCCGATCCCATCGAGGGCAGCTATGTGCTGGAGGTATCCTCCGCCGGCGCCGACCGGCCCCTGAAAAAGCCGGAGCACTTTGCCGCGTTTATGGGAACTGAGGTGGAAGTGCGCCTCTACCGGGCGGTGGACGGCCGGAAGGACCATGTGGGCGTGCTGACCGGCTATGAAAACGGCGACGTGACCATTGAGACGGCGGACGGACCCAGGACCTTCGTCAAGAAGGACGTGGCCCAGACCCGACTGTACGTGCGGTTTTAAGATGTAGGGGCGGACAGGAACCGCCCGTGTTGAGGATAAGGAGACAGAGCTATGCCGAAGAAGAATGCCAAAGCGCAGAAGACCAATGAGCTGGACGGCAAGGAATTTTTTGCCGCCATTAACCTGATTGAGAAAGAGAAGGGCATCCCCAAGTCCTATATGCTGGATAAGATTACCCAGGCCCTGGTGTCCGCCTATAAGCGGGACCATGAGTCCGCCGGTGACAACATCGTGGTGGAGGCCGACGAGGAGGCCGGTACCGTCCGGATGTTCGTCAAGAAGGACGTGGTGGAGGAGGTGGATAACCCCTGCACCGAGATGAGCCTGGAGATGGCCCGTTCCAAGCTGCCCCAGGCCCAGCTGGGCGACGTGATCCGGATCGAGATCAAGACCCGGGACTTTGGCCGCATTGCCGCTCAGACTGCCCGTCAGGTCATCATCCAGGGTATGCGCGAGGCCGAGCGGGGCATGGTGTACGACGAGTTCTCCTCCAAGGAGCACGAGATCCTCACCGGCGTGGTCACCCGCATCGATCCCCGCTCCGGCGCTGCCAGCCTGCGGATCGGCTCCGGCAGCGAAGCCACTGAGGCCTTCCTGGCTGCCGGCGAGCAGGTCAAGGGCGAGGAGTATGTGGAAGGAATGCGCCTGCGGGTGTATGTGGTGGAGGTCCGCCGTTCCACCAAGGGTCCCCAGGTCCTGATCTCCCGCACCCATCCCGGCCTGGTGAAGCGCCTGTTCGAGATGGAAGTGCCCGAGATCTACGACGGTACTGTGGAGGTCAAGTCCATTGCCCGTGAGGCCGGTTCCCGCACCAAGCTGGCCGTCTGGTCCGCCGACCCCAACGTGGACCCCATCGGCGCCTGCGTGGGTCCCCGCGGCCAGCGTGTCAACAACATCGTGGAGGAGCTCCGCGGCGAGAAGGTGGACATCGTCAAGTGGTCTGAGGACCCCGCCGTGTACATCGCAGCCGCTCTGTCCCCCGCCGATGTCATCAGCGTGGATATCCACGAGGAGGGTAAGACCTGCCGCGTGGTGGTGCCCGACGATCAGCTGTCCCTGGCCATCGGCAAGGAGGGCCAGAACGCCCGGCTGGCCGCCAAGCTGACCGGCTGGAAGATCGACATCAAGCCCGCCTCCGCCCCCTCCGATGAAGAGGCGGAGGACGAGGAGGAGATCCTCATCGAGGATGAGGCCGGGACCGAGGAATAAACTCTGTGGGGGCGGTCTCCAAGGCTGAAACTGGCCCTCCTTGGGACCCGCCGCAGGCGGGACGGCGCTTGCGCCGCACAAGCGTTTTGTCGGCGGCAAAACCTTGGTTTGGGGCAATTCAGTTGTCCCAAACAGGATAAAATCAGGGGTCCCCGCAAAAGGCTCCGCCTTTTGTGGGGCGGGCCAGAACACCCGCCTGGCCGCCAAGCTGACGGGCTGGAAGATCGACATCAAGCCCGCCTCCGCCCCTTCCGATGAAGAGGTGGAGGACGAGGAGGATGTAATCCTGGAGGACGAGGCCGAGACCGGGGAGTAAGCCCTGAGTTATCAAATGAAATGGAAGGGGGGCAGAAGGATGCCCAAGAAGATCCCCATGCGCCAGTGCGTGGGCTGCCGGGAGATGAAGCCCAAAAAGGAGCTGATCCGGGTGGTGAAGAGCCCGGAGGGAGAGGTCTCCCTGGATTTCAAGGGAAAGAAGCCGGGGCGGGGGGCCTATGTGTGTCCTGACGAGGCCTGCCTGAAGCGGGCCCGGAAGGCCAGGGCGTTGGAGCGGGCCTTCTCCGCCCCCATGCCCGACGAGGTGTATGAGGCACTGGAACAGCAGATGCGGGAGGGCGATCAGGATGGATAGCGTACTGCATCTGCTGGGCATCGCCCGTAAGGCAGGCCGTGTGGAGGTGGGCGAGGAGCCGGTGGGCGCCGCCGCCCGGGCCCATCAGGCCAAGCTGATCCTTACCGCCTGTGACGGTGCCGACAACAGTCTGCGCCGGGCGGCCCACTTTGCCGAGATCGGCAAAGTGCCCCACCTGCCCACGCCTTACACCAAGGGTGGTCTGGGCGGTGCGGTGGGCCGCTCCGCCTGCACTATGCTGGCCCTCACCGATGTGGGGCTGGCCGCCGCCATCGCTGCCAAGCTGGCCGCCGCCGATCCTGAGGGCTGCTCCGCCGCGGCGGAACAGCTGAAGGTCCAGGCGGGCAAGGCGCTTCAGCGGCAGAAGGAACAGCGGGCCCATGAGAAGAACCTGCAAAAGAAGAATAAGAAGCCGTGGGCTCCGCCCCCCAAGGCGGCCAAAGAGCCTGAGCATCCGCCCGCGGCTAAAAAGCAGGCAAGACCGTTTGCCCTCAAGGGTAAACTGACCATCAAGAAGCAGCAGCCATGAATAAGAAGTGGCTGAGGACAGATTGGAACAAGCAGGCTTGTTCCAATAAGAAAGCGCAGCGGCCCCGCCGCGTTTTCCTATTGGCGCAAGCTGACCAGTTGGAGGTGGCTTTATTTGCTGAACAACAAATATCGTGTGCATGAGGTGGCCAAGGATTTCAACAAGAACTCCAAGGATATCACCGACATTCTGACCAAATACGCGACGACTCCGAAAAACCATATGCAGCCTCTGGACGACCGGGAGCTGTCTCTGATTTTCGAGTATCTCACCCAGCACAACCAGGTGGAGAGCATTGAGAGCATCTACGCCGACGTGTACCGGGAACCCAAGGCCGCGGCCAAGGAAACACCTGAGGCCGGGAAGGAGGAGCGGCGCTCCGCCCCCGCCCAGCAGTCCAACCAGAAGGGTGGAAAGCCTGTGAAGGAACATACCGCGCCTGTCAATAAGCCCGCCGCTCAGGCGGAGCAGCCCAGGGCCCAGCAGCCCCAGCAGCAGAATCGTCCCGCTACCCGGGTGCCTGAGAAGAAGGTTGTGGACACCCGCAAGAGCGGCAACGTGAACCTGGAAAAGTACGACCAGCGTCTGGAAGACCTGGCTGCCGGCAAGACCAAGCAGATGCAGGCCGGAAAGCAGAAGTTCCAGGGCCGCAACCAGCGCAAGGGCGGTTTCCAGGGCGGCAACAAGCGCCGCCAGGAGGAGCAGGAGAAGATGCGCCGGCTCCAGATGGAGATCGCCAAAAAGACCCCCCTCACCGTCAAGATCCCCGATGAGATCGGCGTGGGTGAACTGGCCTCCCGCATGAAGAAGACCGGCGCCGAGGTGGTCAAGACCCTGATGAAGAACGGCGTCATGGCCTCCCTGTCCGACGTGATCGACTTCGACACCGCCGCCATCATCGCCGAGGAGCTGGGCTGCAAGGTGGAGAAGGAGATCATTGTCACTATCGAGGAGCGCCTCATCGACACAGCCGAGGACAAGGAGGAGGATCTGCTGCCCCGTGCCCCCGTGGTGGTGGTCATGGGCCACGTGGACCACGGCAAGACCTCTCTGCTGGACTATATCCGCAACGCCCACGTGGCGGCGGGCGAGGCCGGCGGCATCACCCAGCACATCGGCGCCTATCAGGTGGAGGTGGGCGGCAAGCCCATCACCTTCCTGGATACCCCCGGCCATGAGGCTTTTACTGCTATGCGTGCCCGCGGCGCTATGATCACCGACGTGGCCATCCTGGTGGTGGCCGCCGACGACGGCATCATGCCTCAGACCGTGGAGTCCATCAACCACGCCAAGGCGGCCCAGATCCCCGTGATCGTGGCTATCAACAAGATGGATAAGCCGGAGGCCAACCCCGAGCGCATCAAGGAGCAGCTCACCAAGTACGAGCTGGTGCCCGAGGAGTGGGGCGGCGAGACCATCATCTGCCCCATCTCCGCCAAGACCGGCGAGGGCATTGACAACCTGCTGGAGATGGTCAACCTGACCGCCGAGATGCAGGAGCTGAAGGCCAACCCCAACCGCTCCGCCCATGGCGCCGTCATCGAGGCTCGTCTGGACAAGGGCCGCGGCCCTGTGGCTACTCTGCTGGTGCAGAACGGTACTCTCCATCAGGGCGACATCATCATTGCCGGTACCGCCGTGGGTCGTGTCCGCGCCATGACCAACGCCCGTGGTGAGAAGCTCACCGAGGCCGGTCCTTCCGTGCCTGTTGAGATCATCGGTATGGGCGAGGTGCCCGGCGCCGGCGACGATTTCCATGCTGTGGCCGACGAGCGTATGGCCCGCGAGCTGGTGGAGCAGCGCAAGCATGATCAGAAGATGGCTGCCTCCAGCCCGGTGGGTAAGGTGAGCTTGGAGGATCTGTTCAGCCAGATCAAGCAGGGCGAGATGAAGGACCTGAACATCATCGTCAAGGCCGACGTTCAGGGTTCCGCCGAGGCTGTCAAGGCCTCCCTGGAGAAGATCTCCAACGACGAGGTCCGGGTGCGGGTCATCCACTGCGCGGTGGGCGCCATCAACGAGAGCGACGTTATGCTGGCTACCACCTCCAACGCCATCATCGTGGGCTTCAATGTCCGTCCTGACTCCAACGCCAAGGACACCGCCGCCCGCAACAAGGTGGATATGCGGATGTACCGCGTGATTTACGACTGCATCAACGAGATCGAGACCGCCATGAAGGGCATGCTGGCTCCCAAGTTCAAGGAAGTGGAGCTGGGCCAGGCCGAGGTGCGCAACGTGTTCCGCATCACCGGCGTGGGCATGGTAGCCGGCTGTTACGTTACCAACGGCAAGATGCAGCGCGGCGCCAATATGCGCTTGCTGCGTGACAATGTGGTGATTTACGACGGCTCTATCGCCTCCCTCCAGCGCTTCAAGGACAGCGTGAAGGAAGTGGCTCAGGGCTACGAGTGCGGCATCACCTTTGAGAAGTTCCAGGACATCAAGGAGGGCGACGTGATCGAGGCCTTCCTGATGGAGCAGATTGAGGTATAATGAACTAGTCCATGAGCAGAGAAGGCTTTCTCGGTCGCCCTTCTTGGGGCCCCGCCGCAGGTGGGACGGCGCTTGCGCCGTACAAGTGTTTTACCGCAGGTAAAACCTTGGCGCAGGGCGAATTCATTTCGCCCGAGCAGGTAAAATGACAGGGCTCCCAAACAATGCGCTGCATTGTTTGGGATTAGGCGACGTGATCGAGGCCTTCCTGATGGAGCAGATTGAGGTATAATTCTGCTTTTTACGGAGTGCCCCCGGCCCGGCATAGCCGTGCCGGCCTGCGCTAAAGATTTGCCACTGGCAAATCTTCTTAACGCTGCGGTGGAGCAGATTGAGGCATAACTCTGCTTCTTGCGGAGTGCCTCCGGCCCGGCATAGCCGTGCCGGCCTGCGCTAAAGATTTGCCACCGGCAAATCTTCTTAACGCTGCGGTGGAGCAGACCGAAGTGTAATAATAAAAAATCAAATCAGACCCGTTCCGTCCCCAATTCATTTGAGGAGGGGGCGGGTCTGTATTGCGTAATAGGAGAAAAATATGGCAAGTAATCGTATTGGACGTATCAACGAGGAGATTCAGCGGGAGCTGGCCACCCTCATCCGCACGGTCAAGGACCCCCGGGTCCATGGACTGGTGTCCATCACCGGCGTGGATACCACCTCTGACCTGCGCTATTCCAAGATCTATGTCAGCGTGCTGGACAAGAGCGACGTGAGCGAGGTGGTCAAGGGACTTAAATCCGCCGGGGGCTATCTGCGGCGGGAGCTGGGTGCGGCCCTAAAGCTGCGCTATACCCCCGAGCTGCAATTTGTGGAGGATGACTCCATCGGTCAGGGCGCCCACATTCTGAGTATGCTGCGGAATCCGGAGGTAGTGAAGCCTGCCAATCCGGCCAACGCCCACATCGATCTGGACAGCGAGGAGTGAGCTCCATGACCTATACCGAAGCTGCGGCCTGGCTGCGTGTCCACGACCGCTATCTGATCCTGACCCACAAGCGGCCCGATGGAGATACCATCGGCTGTGCCGCCGCACTGTGCCGTGGCCTGCGCGGTCTGGGCAAGACAGCCCATATCTGCCCCGGCACCGGGGAGACCCATCTGTTCACCCCCTATCTGGAGGGGCTTCTGGCCCCCGAGGGCTATGAGCCGGAGACGGTGGTCAGTGTGGATATCGCCGCCCGGAGCCTTTTTACCAAATCTGGTCAGCCCTGGCTGGAGCGGGGCATTGATCTGGCCATCGACCACCATCCCTCTCAGGAGTTTTTTGCCAAGGAGACCTGCCTGGACGCCGGGCGGGCGGCCTGCGGTGAGATCATCTATGACATTCTGAAAGAACTGGGACAGGTCAACCAGGAGACGGCGGTTCCCCTGTATGTGGCGGTATCCACCGACACAGGCTGTTTCCAGTACGGCAACACCACGGCGGACAGCCACCGGGTGGCTGCCGCTCTGATGGCCACCGGTATGGACGTATTCCCCCTGAACAAACGCCACTTCCGTACCAAGAGCTGGGCCCGGCTCCAGGTGGAACGACTCATTGTGGAGCGGATGCACCGCTATGAGGATGGCAAGATTGCCGTGGCTCCTGTGTCCCTGTCTCTGATGGACGAGGCCGGGGCTACTGAGGAGGATATGGAGGACATTGCCGCCTTCCTGGGCCAGATCGAAGGGGTGGAGACCTCCGTCACCATCCGGGAACTGGAGGATGGGGCCTGCAAGCTGTCCGTCCGCACCAGCGGCGGACTGAACGCTACCCGTGTGTGCGCTCTGCTGGGAGGCGGCGGGCACGCCGCTGCCGCAGGCTGCACGGTCAACGGCACGCTGGAGCAGGCGGAGGCCGCTATCCTGGATGCCATCCAGAAGGTGGAAAACGATGCCTAACGGAGTGATTATTATTGATAAGCCCCAAGACTGGACCAGCATGGATATCTGCGCCCCACAGATGCAGGCATCTGCGGGGACCCCTGAGTTTTTATCATCCTCGGCGGAAGTGAATTCCGCCTGCGGCAAGGTTTTGCCGTTGGCAAAACGCTTGTACGGCGCAAAAGCGCCGAGGCTTGGCGCAGGGGAGGCGTGGCATGGCTAACGGAGTTATCATTATCGATAAGCCCCAGGATTGGACCAGCATGGATATCTGCGCCAAGGTGCGGGGCATCCTTCATGAGCGGCGGGTGGGCCACGGCGGTACCCTGGACCCCATGGCTACCGGCGTGCTGCCCGTCTTTGTTGGCCGGGCGACCCGGGCGGTGGAGTTTGCCACCGAGGGGAAAAAGGAATATATCGCCGGATTAAAACTAGGCGTTATCACAAATACCCAGGATACCACCGGTGAGGTGCTGGAACAGCGGCCGGTCCAGGTGGACCGGAAGTCCCTGGAGGGGGCCCTGGAGCCCTTCCGTGGGGATATCCTCCAGATCCCGCCCATGTACTCCGCCATCAAGCGGGACGGCAAAAAACTCTACGAGCTGGCCCGGGCGGGCCAAGAGGTGGAGCGGCCGCCCAGGCCGGTGACCATCTATGAGCTGGAGGTGCTGGAGGAGGCCCCGGCTGGGTTTCCTCAAGAGGAGGATACCTGGTATCTGCGGGTGCGCTGCTCCAAGGGCACCTATATCCGTACCCTGTGCCACGACATCGGGCAGGCTCTGGGCTGCGGCGGCTGTATGTCCGCCCTGCGGCGCACTGAGGCGGCGGGATATACGCTGAACCAGGCTGTGACGCTGGAGGAACTTCAGGCGGTTTCCGACCCGGCGGCCCTGCTGATCCCGGTGGACGGCTGTTTCGGAGAATACCCGGCGGTGACCATTGGAACCGAGGTGCTGAAGAAGGCCAAAAACGGCAGCCCTTTTTCCTGTGCTGCGGCTGACGGTACATGGAGGGTGTACGGCCCTGATGGAGCATTCCTGCTGCTGGGCAGGTGCGCCGGCGGTGTAATGACCACCATCAAAAGTTTTTTCGAGGTGTGAGACAGTGAATGGGACAGAGACAAGACGTGTGATCGCCCTGGGCTTTTTTGACGGCGTTCACCTGGGCCACGGCGCCCTGCTGCGCCGGGTGGGGGAGAAGGCGGCCGAACTGGGAGCCGTCCCGGCGGCGGTCACCTTTGATACCCATCCAGAGAACCTGATCCTCAAGACCCCGGCGGTTCCTCTGCTCAGCTCGCCCCTGGACCGGGCGGAGCTGATGCGGCGGTACTATGGGATCCGGGACGTGATCGTAGCCCACTTTGACGAGCGGATGATGCATCTGCCTTGGCGGGAGTTTGTCACCGACTATCTGGTAGGGGAACATGGGGCGGTCCATCTGGTGGCCGGTCATGATTTCCACTTCGGCTATAAAGGCGAGGGCAACCCGGAGCGGCTCCAGGCGCTGTGTCAGGAGTTGGGCATTGGCTGCGATATCATTCCCAAGGTGTGCCGGGACGATATCACAGTGTCATCCACCTATATCCGCACCCTGGTGGCGCAGGGGGAGATGGAGCGGGCCAACGAATTTTTAGGCCATCCCCACACCCTTACTGATACGGTGGCCCACGGTAAGAAGCTGGGGTCCACCCTTGGTTTCCCCACGGTGAACCTGCGTTTCCAGCCCGGCGTACTGGTGCCCGCTTACGGAGTATACGCTACCCGTGTGTGGTTTGAAAACGGCGACAGCCGCCCAGCAGTGACCAATGTGGGGGTGCGCCCCACGGTGGACGACGGAGACCGGGTGACTGTGGAAGGATTTATTCTGGATTTCAACGGCAATTTGTACGGACAGAGCGTCCGAATGGAGTTTTATAAGCGTCTGCGGGGCGAGCGGAAGTTCGATAGCCTGGAGGCGCTCAAGCAAGAAGTCATGCGTAACGCGGAACAGACCCGAGCCTATTTTGACGGCCTGTAAGACGGCTGCCCAACCGAAAGGGGACACCATATGCGCTACCACAAGATCTATCCTGCTGCCATCTGTTTTTCTGCATACCTGATCGCCATTGGTCTGATCCTGGGCGATCCCAGCCAGATCCTGCCTGGATTATGGAAGATCATTCAGACGGAGGATGCCCTCATCACCGATTATGTGAAGATCGCGGGCATCGGAGCGGCTTTTGTCAATGCCGCCCTGGTTACTCTCATCAGCCTGGGCATTCTCCACCTGAGTAAAGATCCGCTCAACGGCTATACTCTGGTGGAGATCGGCCTGATGGCGGGCTTTGCCCTCTTTGGCAAGAACGTGGCCAACATCTGGCCCATTATCTTCGGAACCTTCCTGTATGCCAAGGTCCGACGGGAGGAGTTTGGCAAATATGCCTCGGTGTCCCTGCTGGCCACCTCCCTGTCGCCAGTGGTCAGCTATGTGGCCCTGGATAACGGATGGGGCAATATATGGTGGGCTATCTTTATTGGCGCCATCATTGGTTTTGTGCTGCCCCCTCTGTCCGCCTATACATACAAGATCCAGAACGGTATGAATCTGTACAACATGGGCTTTGCCTGCGGCCTGCTGGCTACCATCCTGGTGCCAGTGATGACCTCTCTGGGGGCCAGACCTACCGTAGCGCACCATTGGGCCACCGGATATAACCTGCAGCTGGGGATCTGCCTGGGCGGTTTGTGCCTGATCCTGATCGTGATGGGTCTGTTTTTCAGTGGGCGGCCTATCTGGGCGGCCTGGGCGGGCTATCGTCGGCTGCTGCTTACCACCGGCCGTGCCCCCAGCGACTATCTGCGTATGTTTGGCGCGGCTCCAACCCTTATGAATGTGGGCGTTAATGGCCTGATCGGCATGACATTTATCCTGGCTACCGGCGGCGACCTGAACGGCCCCACCCTGGGCGGCATCTTCACCATCATGGGCTTTTCCGCATTCGGAAAGCACGCCCGCAACATCATCCCCATTATGCTGGGCGTGGTGTTGGGCAGTTTCTGTATGCATTGGAGCATCAATGACAGCGCGGTGCAGCTGGCCCTGCTCTTTGGTACGACCCTGGCACCTATTTCAGGTTATTTCGGCTGGCCTTTCGGTGTTGTGGCCGGGTTTCTCCACTCCTCGGTGGTACTGCGGGCCGGTACGCCGGTAGAGGGCTTCAACCTCTACAACAACGGATTTTCCGGCGGCCTGCTGGCCATCGTACTCTATCCCATCATCACCGAGGCGGTGCGGCACCGCAAGCCGGAACTGCAGGACGAGGACTACTTCGATGCCTTCGAACACGACTCGCCGGTGATTCCACCTCCCACCAGACGAAAATAGAATCTATAACAGGACAGGACGGGGCACCCATGGGCGTCCCGTCCTGTTTGTCTATCTGAATCTCCGGTGGCTGATACGGATACATTCCAGAGTATAAGATACCTGAAGCACTCCCCAAAGCAGCATGACCACCAGAATGGGCAGCAGTCCGATATCAGTTACCAGACTTAAAATCACCAGTACGATCCAGATGGCGGCACAGGAGCTATTGGCGACTTTGTAAGCGCGGAAGGAGGCCTGGCCAATTTGGGCCCGCTCCAGTTCGTCGCAGCTTTCCAGCCACTTCTTCTGGAAATTCACGTCATAGATACTGCCTTGCTTTTCGGGATTCATCTGACGGGTCTGATCCACCACCTTCTGTTGCAGAACCATCATGAGACCCATGGATACCAGGAAGCACAGGGCATTTGTCAGGATATCAGCGTAGAGAAAGCCTGCTGCCAAGAAAAACAAATCCGTCAACACAACCAAGCTGCTCAGCAGCAAGGCATAGCTCAGCTGATCTTCTATCCTTTGGTAGACATTCTCCGATTCCTGGTCCCAGACGGCGTAATTCTTTTTAGCAGCCCAATATAGGTAAAAACCAGGGATCAGAAGCGCTGCACTGCATACCGGGATAGCCCAGGGGGTGATAATGCCCATCAGCCGGTCCAGCCCGGTCCAGATCATATTCAACGCCCCCCGGTCCACTGCCATGGCGCTGAAAAAGCCCGCAACAGCGCCCAGGGCAGCGGACAGCAGGATTACCAGCAAAAAGAGAGGGAGAGACTTGCGATTGTCCCGCTTTACTGTGTCATTCATCATGCTCATCCTCCTGATAGGTAAAAATGTCCTCCACATTCACTCCGCAGAGTTTGGCCAGCTTGAGTGCCAGGGTTACCGATGGGGAATAGTCTCCCCGCTCGATCTGACTGATGGTCTGGCGGGATACCCCCGCCAGGCGGCCCATCTCCTGTTGATTGACTCCCAGCCTGGCCCGGTACTCCTTGAGTCGGTTATAGAGCGGCATGGCCACACCTCCTGCTTGACAAATATACACGTCAAAATGACAACTATCCTTTTCAAGGCTAGCATAGCACTGACAAGGATAGTTGTCAAGATAAAAATAAAACTGCGCCGCGAAAATCGCGGCGCAGTTTTACGTCTGATTGGATCAGGCCTTCTTGCCTCCGTCGGCACCCGACTCAAAGGCGGCCTTGGCGGAGGCGCACAGCCCCGCCAGCCCCTGGATCTCCGAGGGGATGATGAGCTTGGTGGCCTGGCCGTTGGCCGCAGCCTGGAAGGCCTCCAGGGCCTTGATCTTCAGTACCTGGTCGGTGGGGCTGGCTTCGTTCAGAAGCTTCAGGGCCTCGGCGGTGGCCTGCTGCACCTTCAGGATGGCCTCGGCTTCGCCCTCGGCCTTCATGATGGCGGCCTGCTTGGCAGCGTCGGCCCGGAGGATGAGGGACTGCTTTTCACCCTCGGCTACCAGAATCTGGCTCTGCTTCTGGCCCTCGGCCTGGAGGATGGATTCCCGGCGCTCCCGCTCGGCCTTCATTTGCTTCTCCATAGCGTCCTGAATCTCTCTGGGTGGGATGATGTTCTTCAGCTCTACCCGGTTGACTTTGATGCCCCAGGGGTCGGTGGCCTCATCCAGGATGGAACGCATCTTGGAGTTAATAATGTCACGGCTGGTGAGAGACTGGTCCAGCTCCAGCTCACCGATGATGTTGCGCAGGGTGGTGGCGGTCAGGTTCTCAATGGCGCTCATGGGGTGTTCCACGCCGTAGGTATACAGCTTGGCGTCGGTGATCTGAAAGTAGAGCACTGTATCGATCTGCATGGTGACGTTGTCCTTGGTAATGACGGGCTGAGGGGCGAAATCCACCACCTGCTCCTTGAGGGAGACAACCTTGGCGACCCGTTCCACAAAGGGAAGCTTAAAGTGGACGCCCACGCCCCATACGGTGTGGAAGGCGCCCATGCGCTCAATGACATAGGCTTTGGACTGCTGAACGATTTTCAGGTTGGCGGCCAGCAGCAGGATGATGAGCACGGCCAGAATGATGATGATGATGGGAATGATGGGGATGTTGGGCATACTTCACTCCTCCTTTTCAAACACACAATAGGTATTCAGGCTTGCTTTATGCTTGTGACAATCAGCTTGACCCCTTCGATCCGCAGGACCCGTACGGGGGTGCCTTCGGGAATGGGCTCATCCGATTCAGTGCGGGCGGTCCAGACCGTACCGCTCACTGTGACCTGACCCTGGGCGGAGCGGTTGTCAATGGTCTGGGTGACCACACCTTCGGAGCCTACCGCCCGGTCGGCGTTGGTGGCCACCTGCTTGGGGGTCACATAGCGCTGGGTCAGGGGACGGATCACCAATAGGGTGACCAGAGAGACTACCAGGAATACCGCAAATTGAATCCAGATGTTATCCACAAAAAAGGATGTAATCAGTGCGGCCAGTGCGCCCAAGGCGAACCACAGGGAAACCAGGGTCACAGTCATTCCCTCCAGAACGGCCAAAACCACCAGTGCCACCAGCCAGCAAATACTGGGTATGGGCATAGACGGACCTCCTTTCTTACGCTTATCCTAGCATAATTCTATCAAAAAGGGAAGTGACATTCCGTTACAGTTTGCCAAGCGGAGAGAAATAGGGTATACTGGACCAAACGATGCTGTGATAAGGAGCCTGACATGAAAGAACTGGAATTGCTGATCCCCACCCTGTTTGGCCTGGAGGGCCTGTGTGCCGAGGAACTGCGCCGGCTGGGCCTGCCGGAGGTAAAGGCGGAGAACGGTCGGGTGGGCTGCAAGGCCTGTCCGGAAGACATTCCCAGAGTGAATTTGAATCTGCGTACCGGCGAGCGGGTACTGCTGGTGGTGGGGCGGTATCGGGCCGCCGACTTTGAGGCCCTGTTTGAAGGGGCAAAAGCCCTGCCCTGGGAGGAATTTATCCCCCGGGAAGGAGCATTCCCGGTGAAGGGCCACTCCCTCAACTCCCAGCTCCACGCGGTGCCCGCCATCCAGTCGGTGCTGAAAAAAGCCCTGGCCGCCCGGCTGGGACAGAAATACGGCATGGATACCCTGCCGGAGACCGGCGCCCTCTATCAGGTCCAGTTTTCTTTGATGCATGATGAGGTCACCCTGATGCTGGACACCACCGGTGCGGGGCTCCACAAGCGGGGCTACCGGGCAGTGGGCGTAGCCGCGCCCCTGCGGGAGACCCTGGCCGCTGCCATGGTGCTCCTCTCCCGCTACCGGGGGAAGGACCCCTTCTGCGACCCCTTCTGCGGCTCAGGCACCATCGCCATCGAGGCCGCCCTCATTGCCAAGAACCGGGCCCCCGGCCTGAACCGGGCCTTCTCAGCCCAGCGGTGGAAGTGGCTGGACAGCGGACTGTGGCTCCAGGCCGCCGACGAGGCGATGGATAAGGAGTTCCACGGCGACTATGACATCTGGGGCGGGGATATCGATCCCAAGGCGGTGGCCATCGCCCGGGACAACGCGGTGAAGGCAGATGTGGAAGATGTGGTCCGCTTTGAAGTGGCGGATGCTGCCAAGTTTCACCGGGACGCCCCTGCGGGACGGGTGGTCACCAATCCGCCCTACGGAGAGCGCATTCTGGAGAAGCGGGAGGCGGAGGAACTGTACCGGGCCTTCGGCAAGGCGGTGCGCACCCTGCCGGAGGGGTGGAAGGTGAGTGTGCTCTCCTCCCATACCGAATTTGAGCGGACCTTTGGCCGGACGGCGGACAAGAAACGAAAGCTGTACAACGGAATGTTGAAATGCGATCTGTTCCAGTACGGCCTTGACAGACGGAGGTAGGACATGAAAAAGAAGCGGACACTGCGATTGTCCTGTTTGATGCTGGCCCTGTGCCTCATGCTGGGTGGACAGGCCCTGGCCGCCCCCGAGGGGGCCACGGTATGGGGGTACAGCGAGGGGCTGGCCCAGTGTGAACTGAATGGCAAGTGGGGCTTTGTGGATGCCCAGAAAAAGGTGGTCGTCCCGCTGCAATATGACAGTGTGGTGTCCTTTTCCCTGGGCCTGGCCGCCGTGAATCTGGACGGTAAACTGGGTGTGATCCGGCCGGATGGTACCTATCTGATCCAGCCGGAGTACGGCACCCTGCTGCCCCTGGACTGCGGTCTCTATGTAGTGCAGAAAGGCACCCGCTGGGGTGTGGCCAGTATCCTGCCCTTCTCCGATGGACAGGGGGGCACCACCAACCTGCTTTACGACCTGATCTATGACAGCGCTACCATCACAGAGCAGGGGGGGACCCGGGTCCTTACCCTGACCAAGGATGGCGAAGTCACCAAGATCCCGGTGTTTGAGCTGCCCCGAATCCTGGTGGAGAAAGGGGTGCCCTCCGCCCGGTTTTCTCTGACCCGGGGCAAGCTGCCCAATTTCAGCGACGTATCCCCCCGGGATTGGTTTACGGTTTGGGTGGATATTGCCTATAATGTGGGGCTGACCTCCGGCGTGGGGGGCAACCGGTATGCTCCGGACCAAACCCTGACGGTGGCCGAGGTGCTCAAGCTGGCCGCCACCATGGAGAGCCGCTACAAGAACGACAGCTTCCATACCAGCAGCTCTACCGGGCCTTACTGGTACTCCGGCGCGGTGAGCTACTGCCTGGCCAGCGGCATCATTCAGAGCGGCACCTTCAGCCAGCAGGACTACCTGCGTCCTGCTACCCGGCGGGAGATTGCCCAGATCTTTGCGGCCACCAGTCAGGCCAAGCACATGAAGAATATCAACGATCTGTCCCGAATCAAGACCTCTGTGCCCGATGTAAAGCCGGGCGATCCCGGCGCGGATGCTATTTACAGCCTCTATGCCAAGGGCGTACTTACCGGAGTGGACAGCAAGCTTACCTTCAATCCAAAGGGAACGGTGACCCGGGCGGAGGCGGCGGCCATCGTGGCCCGCATGGCCCGGGCGGAACAGCGGCTGACCCTCTGGGGGACATTTAATCCCGGTGTCTTTGCCGCGTAAAACAGAGCAGATCAAGAGAGAGAGGAGGGTGCCTGTGCGGCACCTGTTCGTAATGAATCCCCATGCGGGAAAGTTTGACCGCAGCCAGGAGATGCTGGAGAAAATACGCCATATCATGGCCGGACGCCGGGCAGAGTGGTGGGCGGTACGGACAGAGGGAAGCGGACACGCCACCCGGCTGGTGGCGGAGGCCGCCCGGCAAGGGGACCCGCTGCGGGTGTATGCCTGCGGTGGAGACGGTACCCTCAATGAGGTGGTCAACGGCGCGGCCGGACAGAGCCATGTGGCGGTGACCCACTGCCCTATGGGCTCGGGCAACGATTTCCTGCGCATCTTCGGCCAGGATGCCGGCCGGTTCTGGAAGCTGGAGCAGCTGCTGGATGGGCCGCAGACCGCCATGGACCTGATTGAATGCAACGGTCGGTATTCCCTGAATGTGTGTTCGGTAGGGTTTGACGCCCGCATCGGGTTTGGGGCTGCCGACTTTAAAAAGCTGCCCCTGGTCAGCGGTACGGCGGCCTATCAGATGTCCGCCCTGCGCACCATCATCCGGGGGATTCACCTGCCCTATCAGGTGGAGATCGACGGCGAGCCTATGCCGGGGGAACGGTTCACACTGCTGTGTGCCTGCAATGGCCGGTACTACGGCGGCGGATTCAATCCCAGCCCCACGGCTATGCCCGACGACGGGGTACTGGATTTTATTGTGATCCCGGCGGTATCCCGATTTACAGTTCTGGCACTGATCAAAAAATTTGCCCGGGGGGAGATCGGGGACATTCCACAGGCCATTCTGCGCCGGGGCCGGACCATGAATGTGCGGTGCGACCGGCTTACCGCAGTCAATGTGGACGGCGAACTGGTAGAGGGGACCGACCTGTCCATCGGGCTGTCCGATCAGAAGGTGCAGTTTTTCTATCCCGCCGGAGCTACCTGGCAGGGAGCGCAGACTTGTAAAGAGAAAGCGTGCATGGTAAAATAAAGATGTACAGATATGGGACCAGCCGTTACAAAAGGAGGGGGCTATGTACAGAATCGTCAAGTGGACCATGGTTGCTTTGAGCGTTCTCTATCTTCCCTATGTCTTTCTAATTCCGTTTCTGGCTGCCCTGCGTACCAGTTTGCTGGCCTGGCTGCTCTATGTGATTTTTGTGATGGTTACGGTCTTTGTATGCGCCATCAACAGTAAGGCCTGCCGCACGGTGGGGCAGGGCATGGACCTGGACGAAAAGAACAAGGAAATCATGATCACCCAGGAATTGGAGCGTTCCAAGTATTATTGGACCCAGATGTGAGAAAATGGATTAGCACTCCTCCTGTGAGTTTGTGAACAAAACTTGAATTTTTCCAAAACCGACCCCCTTTTTTCAAAAAAGGGGGTTGATTTTTTGTGCGGAGAGAGGTATTATCATACACGTGGTTAGCACTCAGATAAAATGAGTGCTAACAATTGGATTGGTTAATAAGAAAATGAATCATATAAGGAGGAACCCATTATGAAACTCAAGCCTCTCGCCGACCGTGTGGTCATCAAGCTGGTCGAGGCCGAAGAAAAGACCAAGAGTGGCATCATCCTGACTGGTTCTGCCAAGGAGAAGCCCGAAGTGGCTCAGGTCATTGAGGTGGGCCCCGGCGGCTTGGTGGACGGCAAGGAAGTCGTTATGACCGTGAAGGTGGGCGACAAGGTCATCACCAGCAAGTATGCCGGTACTGAGGTGAAGATCGACGGCGAGGAGTACACCATCGTTCGTCAGTCTGACATCCTGGCTATCGTGGAGTAATTACGTCCAGGAGGGATTGCATCCCCCCTAAACACGAAACCGCCGCGCCGCAGGCGGCACAGTGGTTTCGATACCCCTCTCGCCTTTGTACACAAAGGCGGTTGCCCGCCGGTGGCGGAGCAAGCATAGGTGTCCTGCGCAGGCGCGTGTCCTGTTCCGGACAAATTTTGATTTTAATTTCGCTCGGGCGGAATTTGCATGGAGGTAATTCATTATGGCTAAAATCATTTGCTACGGTGAGGAAGCCCGTCACGCTCTGGAGCGGGGCGTGAATCAGCTGGCTGATACCGTTAAGATCACCATGGGTCCCAAGGGCCGCAACGTGGTGCTGGACAAGAAGTTCGGCGCTCCCCTGATCACCAACGACGGCGTGACCATCGCCAAGGAGATCGAGCTGGACGATCCCTTTGAGAACATGGGCGCTCAGCTGGTGAAGGAAGTCTCCACCAAGACCAACGACGTGGCCGGCGACGGCACCACCACCGCTACTCTGCTGGCTCAGGCTATCATCCGCGAGGGCCTGAAGAACCTGGCTGCCGGCGCCAACCCCATGGTCATGAAGAAGGGCATTGCCAAGGCTACCGCCACTGCTGTGGAGGCCATCAAGGCCAACTCCAAGAAGGTCAACGGCTCCGATGACATCGCCCGCGTGGGCACCGTGTCCTCCGGCGACGAGACCGTGGGCAAGCTGATTGCCGAGGCCATGGAGAAGGTTTCCAACGATGGCGTTATCACCGTTGAGGAGTCCAAGACCGCTGAGACCTACAGCGAGGTCGTGGAAGGTATGCAGTTCGACCGCGGCTATATCACCCCCTATATGGTTACCGATACCGAGAAGATGGAGGCTGTTCTGGACGACGCCCTCATTCTCATCACCGATAAGAAGATCTCCAACATTCAGGAGCTGCTGCCCATTCTGGAGCAGGTGGTGCAGTCCGGCAAGAAGCTGCTGGTCATCGCCGAGGACGTGGAGGGCGAGGCTCTGTCCACCCTCATCGTCAACAAGCTGCGCGGCACTCTGAACGTGGTGTGCGTCAAGGCCCCCGGCTTCGGCGACCGCCGCAAGGAGATGCTGGAGGATATCGCCGTTCTGACCGGCGGTACCGTTATCACTGCCGACATGGGCTATGAGCTGAAGGAAGCCACCATGGATATGCTGGGCCACGCCCGCCAGGTGAAGGTCTCCAAGGAGAACACCATCATCGTGGACGGCGCCGGCAGCTCCGAGGCCATCAAGAACCGCACCAACCAGATCCGCAGCCAGATCGAGACCACCACTTCCGACTATGACCGCGAGAAGCTCCAGGAGCGTCTGGCCAAGATGGCCGGCGGCGTGGCCATCATCCGCGTGGGCGCTGCCACTGAGGTGGAGATGAAGGAGAAGAAGCTGCGCATCGAGGACGCTCTGAACGCCACCCGCGCCGCTGTTGAGGAAGGCATCGTGGCTGGCGGCGGCACCGCTTATGTGAACGCTGTCTCTGCCGTTGAGGCCCTGCTGGATGGCACCGAGGGCGACGAGAAGACCGGTGTCCGCATCATCGCCAAGGCTCTGACCGAGCCCATGCGCCAGATTGCCACCAACGCCGGCATCGACGGCTCCGTGGTGCTGGAGAACGTGAAGAAGGCCGACAAGACCGGCTACGGCTTCGACGCCTACAACGAGACCTATGTGGACATGATCTCCGCCGGTATCGTGGATCCCACCAAGGTAACCCGTTCCGCTCTGGAGAACGCCGCTTCCATCGCCGCTACCCTGTTGACCACCGAGGCTCTGGTGGCCGACAAGAAGGAGCCCGCTCCCGCTGCTCCCGCTGCCCCCGACATGGGCGGTATGTACTGATTCAATGGCAAACGTTTGGGCCCCCGGAACATCGTTCCGGGGGCCCTCCTTGCTGCCCGCCCGACTTACGCTTCCAACAAAGGGCGTGATAGGGTAACAACAGGCCGGCATCCACAGTTCTTGTGGGTGCCGACTCGTTTTCCTGTCACGCGTATGTTTCATCTTGTTTTTTCCCTGAAAGCAGATATACTGAGACTATACAGAGGCGTTTCTGCGATCAGAGGCGGGGACATGGGGCCCATGCCACTGGCAGAAGCGAAACGGCGGCAGCTGTGCGCCGCACGAGTAAGGAGATGACGCTATGGGCACCACTGTGAGCAGCCTTCAAATCCTTGGAACAACAGAGGATGCAGTCAAAGCCGCCATGCCCAACGCCGTTGTGGGGACATGGTCGGAACGCTTTATTACCGCCTGCCCCGGTGAACTCTACTTTGGCCAGCTGGACCGAAAGGCCGGGTGGCTTTCCAGGAAGCTGGACTGTACCGTACTCTCCGTGTCCATGTTCGATGGTGATGACCTGTCGCTGGCGCTCTATGTCTCGGGAAAGCGCGCCGCGCGCCACGCGATCTTCACTCAGGGGGGAGAGGGGCGGGTACTGGGCAATGCCAATGTATTCTGCGCCGGCCTGGGGCTGCCGCAGCAGGTTGCACCGCTTTTGAAACGGCTCTTTACCGAACCGGATCAGGAGGAAAAGCTGCAGATCCTCTCCAGTTTACTGGGGACGCCGCTGTTTGTCCGCTGGGATGATGACTTTACGGCAGTGGAATTCCAACCGGCGGATGAAGGGCCGCTTCGTGCATGGATCGAGGCCCATCCGCTGCCGCCCAAACTCAAAAACCAGACCAGTATGGAGCTGGTGCAGGAGATTGGAGATCGAGCGCTGCAAAATGAAGACTCCGCGATGATTTTGCGGCCTCTGAGTTATGCCGATGAAGAGGAGGCCAGGTTTTTGGGATATCCCGTCGGCACATTTATCGGATATTGCTGCGCCGGCGGTGAATGGGCCCACTGGGATGGAGATGGGAACCTCCTGCTCACTCCTCTGATGGAGGAGGGATTGGCTGACCTCTCCTACGCAGAAGCAGATGGGCGGCTGCTGACCTTTGCCAGCGACATGGTGGAGGTCAGGTGCGGCGTTTATACGCCGGGGGCCGCAAGCGTTGTGTACGACTCCGCCGGGCGGCTCCCGGTTCCGCTGGCGCTGCCCCGAACCGCGGACGGAGCGTCCATGACGCTCAGCCGCGGGTATCTGCTGCCCGACGGTGGCTTTCTGGCCGCCATGCACCCAGTCGATGATGCAAACAACTGGTCCGTGTTGTACCGCTATAGCGCGGAGGGCAACCTCCTCTGGAGCAGGAAAGGCTCGCCTGGGTGCATCACGGTGTTGAGAGAACGCATCTATCTGTCCGAGAGCAGTGGAGAGGAGACCTTTTTGCACTGCCTGACGATGGAGGGGCAGTGCCTGCATTCTGCGGTTTCGCACAGCGATCAACCTGTCCAGACCGATGGAACCTACCTGTATCAGCTGAAGCAGGGCACTTATCAACAAGACGATATCCTTCTTCGGTTTACGTTGGATCTCCAGGAGGCGGGACAGATCTCGGTTCCGTATCTGTCTGACCTGTCCATCGCACCGGACGGCAGTTTTCTCGTTTGTGCCGGCTATGGCTCCGGTTTGGCAGTGATCGATCTGGAGCAGTTTGAATTGCGCAAGGAACTGCGCAATCAGGAGAAGGACTATCTGGCGGTGGTGGACGGCCAAAACCGCATCTGGGTCGCCAACGGCGGATATGTTGAATGTTGGTCACCCGATCTGGAGCCGCTGTCCCGGCATCGCTTCGTAGGGGATATTGTGGGTCATACGCTGAATCAGGCAGGCGAACTATGCCTTGCCACCCATCAGTCGAGCAGAAATCGAACAAGGGTGTATCGGTTTTACGGAAAAGATTCCCGCTAAAGAAGCTGCCGCTCATTTTTTGCTGCGTTGTCTGGCTTTCGAAACTGTTGATTCGGAAAAAGGTAAAACCTCCGGGTTTAGCCGGAGGTTTTACCTTTATTTTCTTGCTGCCTCAAACTGATCCAGCACCGTCTGCCGGGGTGCGGGCGTGAGGAGAGAGACCACCACGATGACCACCAGGGCGCAGCAAGAAGCCGGGCGGCTGGCAGCAGCCACAGGGCGTAGAGGATTACAGGGGAGATGCGCCTGCGGAAGAGTGTGCGCAGAAGCAGCAGCACGGTGATGACTAAAGTCCCCTGTACGCTCATTTGCAGCAGCTGCGTCATGAGCCTTCCCTGCCTTTCCGCAAAAGCGTGATCAGCTCTTCTACCTCTGTGCTGTCAAGCGCCTCCGAGTTCACCAGGGACTGGGCCAGCAGGGCTACATCCCCACCATACACCCTGTCCAAAATCTGCCGGGTCTCCTCCTGTACCGCAGCTTCCTTCTGAATCAGTGGCCGGTAGAGCTTTACCGGCCTGGCCACTTCACAGGAGATGGCCTTTTTTCTCCATATGATTCAGGAAGGCGGCCACCGCCGGCTTGCTCCAGTTCTGGCCCGCAACACCGTCACAGATCTCCCGAAAGGTAGCGGTCTCCCGTTTCCAGATCTCCTGCATAATGAGCCACTCGCTGTGAGAAAGAGATACACTGTGTTCCATACCACGCCTCTATTAACTATTTTTCTAATGGAACTATAACGCATCTCTGCCAGGAAGTCAGGAGAATATTAACGAAAGCGTTAATAAAGCTGGTGGAAGAGAAAAGCGGGAGAGATGCCTTTTTTATAAGCTGAAAAAATATCTCCACCCCCTTGCATTTTGTCGAAGAATATGATAGCTTGAATGTAATAGAAAATACTTTTATAAAAGAAGGGGTGGCGTATGCAAAAGGCACTGACGTCTGCAGCCCTGAAACAAACCAATCGGCGAAGGATCTACCAGTATATCTATCAAAATGTGGAGCCGGTGACTAAACAGGAGATTGCCGGGGCCCTGGGATTAAGTTTGCCCACGGTATCTGGTAATCTGAATGATTTTCTGGAGGAGGGCCTGCTGTCCTATTCCGGCACCCAGGCCTCCACAGGCGGGCGGAAGCCCAGAACCATTTCCCTGGTGGCGGACGCCCGGTTTTCCGTGGGAATCTCCATCATGGACGATGCGGTGCGGCTGGTGGCCATCAACATCCGGGCCCAGGAACTGGGATACCAAAAGATATATAAAAGATTCAATCATGGTCCGCGCTACTATCAGCAGGTCGCCCAGTTATTGGAGGAGTTTTTGGATGCGCTGGGGTTGGATCGGAAAAGACTGCTGGGCGTGGGGATCACCGTTCCGGGCATTGTGGATGCGGAACGGGAGCGTCTGGTGTTTGCCCCCACGCTGGAACTGCGGGATATCCCTCTGGCTGAAATCACAGGGGCCTTTTCCTACGCAGTTCGTGTAGAAAACGACGCCAATGCCAGCGGATATGCGGAAAGCTGGGCCAGAAGAGAGGGGAGAAACCTAATTTATCTCTCTCTGGAGCGAGGCGTGGGCGGCGCCATCCTTATGGAAAATAAGCCTTACACCGGGGACAATGGCCGCAGCGGAGAGTTTGGCCATATTTGTGTGGTGCCTGACGGCAGGCCCTGCCGGTGTGGCAAGCGGGGCTGTCTGGAGGCCTATTGTTCTACTTCTCGCCTCAGTGATGACTTGGGTATCACCCTGGAGGAATTTTTCTCCATGCTAAAGTGCGGCAACCACCAGATTGCACTGACCTGGGAGCAGTATCGCCACCATCTGACGGACGGCCTGGCCATCATCCGCATGGGTATGGACTGCGACATTGTGCTGGGCGGTATGCTGGCGGCCTATCTGGAGGATCAGCTGGACCTGATTCGACAGGAGGTATGTCAAAAGACGCTTTTTGATGGAGACGGCGCATTTTTGACTTTGGACCGATTCAAATCCCACAGTGCCTGTGTGGGTGCGGCTTTGCACGATGTAAACCGATTTTTGGACTCTTTTTAAATGGAAAGAAAGGGACGCCCGACAGTAATCCTGCTGGGCGTCCCTTTTTGGCAAAAAGCACACAGCACTTTGTACAATCTTTTTGAACATTGGGAGAAATGTCAAAAAGGGGATTGACTTTTTTGAATGGAGAGAGTAACCTAATGCCAAGAACTTTAGTAAATCTATTTTATAAAACAGATTTATGATAGCGTAACGGTGATAAGGAAAAGGAGGAACCAGTTATGGGCAAACGACCTGTTACTCTGTGTACCTGTCAGTGGGCGGACCTGCCTCTGGACGAACTGTGCGCGCTGGCGGAAAAGATGGGCTATGACGGCCTGGAGATCGCCTGCTGGGGCAGCAATTTGGATCTGGACCGGGCTCTGGAGGATGAGAGCTACATACCTTGGGTGCAGGAGACGCTGAAAAAGCATAACCTGATCTGCAAAGCCCTGGCCACCCATATCATCGGCCAGTGCGTGGGCGACGCGCCCGACCCCCGGCTGAACAACTTCGCCCCCGCCGCACTGGCTGACCAGCCTGACGCCATCCGCCAGTGGGGCATCGATACCATGAAGAAGGCCGCCGTGGTGGCTAACAAGATGGGTGTTAAGATCATCACTGGCTTTACCGGCTCTCCCATCTGGAAGTACCTCTACTCCTTCCCCCAGACCACCGAGGAGATGATCGAGGACGGCTACAACAGAATCGTGGAGCTGTGGACCCCCATCCTCAATGAGTTCAAGAAGAACGATGTCAAGTTTGCCCTGGAGGTCCATCCCGGCGAGATCGCCTTTGACTACTACTCCACCAAGCGCCTGCTGGAGAAGTTCTCCGACCGGCTGGAGTTCGGCATCAACTTCGATCCCAGCCATCTGATCTGGCAGGGCATCAAGCCCCATCTGTTCCTGTCCGACTTCCGTGACCGCATCTACCACGTCCACATGAAGGACGCCGCCGTCACCCTGGACGGCCGCAGCGGCCTGCTGGGCTCCCACATCGACTTCGGCGACCTGCGCCGGGGCTGGAACTTCCGCTCCCTGGGCCACGGCGATGTGAACTTCGAAGAGATCATCCGGGTGCTCAACGACATGGGCTACGACGGCCCCCTGTCGGTGGAGTGGGAGGACAGCGGCATGGACCGCATTGACGGCGCCACCGAGGCCGCCGCCTTCGTCCGCAAGGTGGACTTCAAGAAGTCCGACATCAAGTTTGACGACGCCATCTCCAATGGCTGAGGAAAGGCAGGTCTGAAAGCATGGCAAAAGAACTGAGATACGGCATGGTGGGCGGCAGCGTGTATGCCTTCATCGGCGAGGTGCACCGCAAGGCCATCGCCTTTGATCCCCGGGCGGAGCTGGTGTGCGGCTGCTTCTCCAACATCCCATCGGAGAACGAGGATACCGCCAAGGCCTACGGCATCGACCCCGACCGGATGTATGCCGACTACAAGGAGATGGCCAAGGCGGAGGCTGCCCGGCCTGACGGCATCGACTTCGTCTCCATCTGTACTCCCAACTTCCTCCACTACGAGATCGCCAAGGAGTTCCTGCTGGCGGGCATCAATGTGGTGTGCGAGAAGCCCCTGTGCTTTGAGGTTGGCCAGGCAGAGGAGCTGGAGGCTCTGGCCAAGGAGAAGGATCTGCTCTTTGCCGTGACCTACACCTATCCCGGCTATACCATGAGCCGGGTCATGAAGGATATGATCGCCGCCGGCAAGATCGGCAAGATCGCCGCCGTCAACGCCGAGTATGTGCAGGACTGGCTCATCAACGAGCTGGAGCCCCAGGAGGGAGCCAAGGAGAACCTGTCCGTCTGGCGGAAGGACCCCAAATTCTCCGGCATTTCCAACTGCGTGGGCGACATCGGCACCCACATCGAGGCCTATGTTCGTTATGTCACCGGCCTGAAGATCAAGCGCCTGGCCGCCACCACCAACAAGTACGGTCACGCTTTGGACCTGAACGCCAACATTCTGGTGGAGTATGAAAACGGCGTCAACGGCGCCTACTGGTGCTCTCAGATCGCCGCCGGCCATTACAACGGCCTGGTGGTGCGGGTGTTCGGCGATCAGGGCTCCCTGGAGTGGCACCAGGAGCAACCCGACAGCCTGTACTATACGCCCAAGGGCGGCGCTATGCAGATGCTCACCCGGGGCGGCAACGGCATCGACCAGCCCGCCGGCGGCTACAGCCGTCTGCCCGTGGGCCATCCCGAGGGCCTGTATGTGGCCTTCGCCAACATCTACCGGGACTACGTCACCGCCCTCATTGAGAAGAAGGCGGGCAGGCCCTACTCCACCGATTCCATTACCATGGTGGACGCCGGTGTGGAGGGCGTCAAGTTTGTCCACGCGGTGGTGGAGAGCGCCGAGAAGGACTCCGCCTGGGTGGAGATGTAACACACGGCATTTTTTGCGGCGGCAGCCGCGGAAAATAAATTGATAAGGAGGACCAATGAACATGAAAAAGTATCTTGCGCTTATCCTTGCAATCGTCATGTCCCTGAGCCTGGTCGCCTGCGGCGGCGGCAGCACCGAGAGCCCCAGCGGCGGCGGTGAGACCCAGCCTGGCGGCGAGCCCGCTGCCGGCAGCAAAATTGCCATCCTGGTGCCCAACGCCGACCATGGCTGGACCGGCGCCGTCATGACCTACGCCGAGGAGAAGGCTGCCCAGATCAACGAGGAGGGCAAGTACTCCGCTACCGTCATCACCTCTACCGACGCTGCCAACCAGATCTCCCAGGTGGAGGACCTGATCTCCAACAAGACTGCTGACGCTGTGGTCATCCTGCCCCAGGACAACACCCTGGAGGCTACTATGAAGAAGCTGGCCGACAGCGGTATCCCCTTCGTCATGTTTGACCGCATCATTGACTCCGTCTCCGCTGACGCTGTTGCCTCCGTTAAGGGTGACAATGAGGGCATCGGCTCCGCCACTGCCCAGCGCTTCATCGACAACGGCCTGCAGCCCGGCGACAAGATCCTGGTGATGCCTGGCGACAACTCCTCCGTGCCCGAGATGCGCAACAACGGCTTCCAGAAGACCCTGAAGGACAACGGCTGGACTGACGAGCAGATCGCCGGCATCCAGTCCACCGCCTACACCGGCTGGAGCCGCTCCGAGGGCAAGAAGCTCTTTACCGAGTGGCTGGAAGCTTCCACTGTGGAAGAGATCACCGCTACCAAGTACATCTTCACCCACGACGATGAGATCGCCATGGGCATCCTGGAGGCTCTGAAGAGCTCCGACATCGACGAGGCCAAGAAGCAGGCCTTCCTGGGCGCCGGCGTGCATCTGGGCTCTTCCTCCGGCCTGAATGAGATCTACAGCGTGCTGAAGGGCATCCATCAGAAGGACTACACTGCCGAGGTCGGCCAGCTGGCTGATCTGTTCTCCGTGACCTATGATCCCGCCATGATCCAGATCGCCATCGACGATATGATCACCCACCTGGAGGGCGGCGAGGTGAAGCAGGATCACGTCATCCCCGTTGAGGTCGTGGACGCGACCAACGTTGACCAGTACAAGGGCTTTGGCGACGCGGTCTCCCAGTAAGATATCCACCCCGCAGGGCCCGCGGGCGCTCAGCGCCAGCGGGCCCTGCGCCCCATAAGAGGAACAGGAGGTTAGACATGGAGATGCTGAAGATGACCGATATCTCCAAAAGCTTTTTTGGAGTGACGGTACTCGATCATGTCGATTTCAGCGTGGAGCGGGGGGAGATCCACGCGCTGCTGGGAGAGAACGGAGCAGGAAAATCTACCCTGATGAATATTTTGGCCGGCGTCTATACCAGAGACAGCGGTCAGGTGGTTTTTAACGGCAAACCCCTGGAACACAGCACCGTTGCCGCCACGGAGCAGGCCGGTATCGCCTTTGTTCACCAGGAATTGAACCTGTTTAACGACCTGAAAGTTTACGAAAACATCTTTCTCCGCAAGGAGATCACCGGGCGGCTGGGCAATCTGAACAAGCGGGCCATGATCGAGCAGTCCCATGCGCTGTTTCAGCGGTTGGGCGTGGACATTGACCCCTGCGCGATGGTCTCTGAGCTGGAGACGGGAAAAAAGCAGCTCCTGGAGATCGCAAAGGCCCTGCACGCCAATGCGGAACTCTTTATTCTGGACGAACCTACCACTGCACTGAACAACGAGGAGATCGCCCACCTCTTCGCCATCGTCCGGCGATTGAAGGAGGCGGGGAAATCCTTCATCTTTATCTCTCATAAGATGACAGAAATATTTGCCCTGGCAGACCGGTACACGGTGCTGCGAAACGGCAAATTTATCCATAGCGGCGCCATTGCTGATACCACTCCCACGGAAGTGACCCGCATGATGGTGGGCGAGCGGTACAGCGAAGAGGAGGCCTATATTCAGCGTGAGCTGGGTGAGCCCATCCTGGAAATGGAGGGCCTGTGCGGACGGGGATTTCACAATATTGATTTGACCATCCGCCGGGGCGAGGTGGTGGGCTTTACCGGACTGGTGGGCGCCGGCATCAGCGAACTGTTCCAGACCATTTTCGGAGAACTGCCCATCACCGGGGGTACACTGCGCATTGCAGGCGTCCCCATCACCGGCCACACCATTCACAAGGCCATGCTGAACAAGGTGTCCATGATTGCCGCCAACCGGAAAGAAAACTCCATCATTCCGGACTTCACTCTGCTGGAAAACAACTACGTCTCGGAACATACTCTGAGCTTCCGCCATCAGCACATCTCCAAGAAGAAGGAAACCGTGAAATACGAGCAGCTGCGCCAGAAGCTCAACATCAAATCCAACTCTCCTGACGATATGATTACCGCCCTCTCCGGCGGTAACCAGCAGAAGGTGATCCTGGCCCGGTGGCTCAACACCAAGGCGGATATCCTTTTGATGGACAACCCCACCCAGGGTATCGATGTGGGCGCCAAGGCGGAGATCTACCGTCTGATCCAGGAGCTGGCCCAGGCGGGCAAGACCATTCTGGTCAATACCCTGGAGATCCCCGAGATCCAAAAGGTTGCCGACCGCTGTGTGATCTTCTACCACGGAGATTTGAAGGCCCAGCTGGAGCGCCGGGACATCAATGAGGAGGCCGTCATGCTCCAGGCGACCAACGCCATCAATACTGTGGAGGTGTCCAAGTAAATGGAAAAGAACACTTTGACAGCCCGGAAGTCCGGCTCCATTACAAAAACCATTGGCAATTATAGTTTTGTTCTAATTTTCCTGGCCATCTTTGTGGCCTACCTGATCATCAACCAGGGCGCTACCACCTGGAGCGGCGTGATGAATATCCTGCGCCACTCCGCCGTGGTGGGTATCCTGGCCTTCGGTATGGGTATGGTTATCATCACCGGCGGCATCGATCTGTCGGTGGGTTCCATGCTGGCACTGGTAGGCGGCCTGACCGTCGTGGTGTTCAATAACACCAACAATCCGGTCATCACCTTCCTTTTCGCCCTGTTTGCCGGCGCTGTGTGCGGCCTGATCAACGGCGTGTTTGTAGGCGTAGCGAAAATGCCCGCCTTTATCGTGACGTTGTCTACCATGCTGATTTACCGCTCCATCGCCCAGTACTATCTGCGTACCATGGGATTGTCCATCTATAACATGGAGGGCACCCTGTCTACTTACGACGCCATCTACGGTTTTGGTCAGGCCAAAGTCCTCACCGTGCCGGTAGTGGGTATCGTACTCATCCTGGTCACGGCCATCATGGTGTATGTGTCCACCATGACCAAATTCGGCAAGCGGGTATATGCCATCGGCTCCAACGAGAAGGCGGCCCATCTGGCCGGTATCAACGTAACGGTCACCCGGGTCATGGTGTTTGTGGTCACCGGTCTGCTGGCGGGCGTATCCGCCTTCCTGCTGCTGGCCATGAACGGCTCTGTGGACCCCGCTACTGTGGGCAAGAGCTATGAGATGTATGCCATTGCCGCAGTGGTCATCGGCGGCATCAGCATGAGCGGCGGCAAGGGCAAGCTGCTGGGCGTGCTCTTCGGCGCCATGTCCTACACCATCATTGACAAGATCATCGCATCTCTGGGCCTGGACGCCCTGATCAACGACACCATCAAGGGCTCCATCCTGCTGGTGGCCGTCCTCATCCAGATGGTGGTGCCGGTGATCCGCGGCAAGCTGAAAAAGAGCGGAAATTAAACGGGAGGGAACGCATTATGAAAGCATACGATGAGATCAAAACCATCCCCTATCTGGGGCCGGACAGCAACGAGCCCTTTGCCTTCAAATACTACAATCCGGACGAGGTGCTGGCGGGCAAGCCCATGCGGGAGCACCTGAAGTTCGCCATGAGCTACTGGCACACCATCTGCGCCGAGGGCGTGGATATGTTCGGCAGCGGCACCATGGATAAGAGCTTTGGCCAGAGCGATCCCATGGCCAAGTTCCGGGCCAAGGCCGACTTTGCATTCGGCCTGATGGATAAGCTGAATCTGGACTATTACTGTTTCCATGATGTGGACGTGGCGCCCGAGGGAGCCACCGTCCGGGAGAGCCTGGAGAATTTCCGGATCATGGTAAGTTACCTGAAGCAGCTTCAGGAAAAGCACCATAAAAAGTGCTTGTGGGTCACCGCCAACAACTTCGGTGACAAGAAGTTCATGGCGGGCGCCGCCACTTCCTGCAGCGCCGACGTGTATGCTGTGGCAGCCGCCAAGGTAAAGGCCTGTATGGATGCCGCCATTGAGCTGGGCGCTACCGGCTATGTGTTCTGGGGCGGCCGCGAGGGCTATGAGACCCTGCTGAACACCGACATGGGGCTGGAACTGGACAATCTGGCCCGCTTCCTGAAGATGGCCCGGGATTATGGCCGTGCCCACGGCTTCAAGGGTGACTTCTACATCGAGCCCAAGCCCAAGGAGCCCACCAAGCATCAGTATGACTTCGACGTGGCCACCTGCATGAACTTCCTGCGGAAGTACGGCCTTACCGACGACTTTAAGATGAACATCGAGGCCAACCACGCCACTCTGGCGGGCCACACCTTCCAGCATGAGCTGCGGACCGCCATTGTCAACGACTCCTTTGGCTCCATCGACGCCAACCAGGGAGACCTGTTCCTGGGCTGGGATACCGATCAGTTCCCCACCGACGTGTACAACACCACCTACTGCATGATGGAGGTGCTGAAGGCGGGCGGCTTTACCAACGGTGGCCTGAACTTCGACGCCAAGACCCGCCGTCCCTCCAACACCCTGGAGGACATCCTGCTGGCTTACATCGCCGGCATGGACTCCTTCGCCCTGGGCCTGCGGAAGGCTCTGGCCCTCCAGGCAGACGGCCGCCTGGATCAGTTCGTGGAGGACCGGTATGCCAGTTATCGCAGCGGCGTGGGCAAGACCATCGTGGACGGCACCGCCACTCTGGAGTCCCTGTCCGACTATGCCATGGGCCTGGAGAAGATCGACGTGCCCAGCGGGCGGCAGGAGTACCTGGAGACCATTGTCAACAACGTCATGTTCCGCTGAGCGCTTGTGCGCGGAGGGGCGCGCCCAGTATGGTGCGCCCCTTTTATATTGGAAAGGAGAAAGGGCTATGGCATATCTGATGGGCGTGGATCTGGGTACTTCCGGTACCAAGACCGCCCTCTTTGACGAGACAGGCCGCACCGTGGCCTCCTGTACCGCCACCTATCCGCTGGACCAGCCCCACAACGGCTGGGCGGAACAGGACCCGGAAGCCTGGTGGCAGGCTGCCTGTGAGACCATCCGGGGTGTGCTGGATCAGAGCGGCGTATCACCCAGCGAAGTGAAGGGCGTGGGCCTGTCCGGCCAGATGCACGGTCTGGTGATGCTGGACGGGGAGGGAAGGGTGCTCCGCCCATCCATCCTGTGGTGCGACGGCCGCACCGGCCGGGAGTGCCAGGAGATCACAGAATTGGTAGGGAAGGAGCGGCTCATCCAGCTCACCGCCAACCCGGCCCTCCCCGGCTTTACCGCCGGCAAGATCCTGTGGGTGCGCCGCCATGAGCCGGAGCTGTACGCCAAGTGCCGTCACATCCTGCTGCCCAAGGACTACCTGCGCTATAAGCTGACGGGGGAGTTTGCGACTGACGTGTCCGACGCCTCGGGCATGAACCTGCTGGACGTGGCCCGCCGCTGCTGGAGCCAGGAGGTGCTGGATAAGCTGGATATTGACCCGGCTCTGCTGGGTAAGCTGTATGAATCCGTTGATCTTACCGGCACGGTGACGGCAGCCGCCTCTGCGGCTACCGGTTTGACTCCCGGAACGCCGGTGGCAGGCGGCGCGGGAGACAACGCCGCTGCCGCGGTGGGTACCGGCGTGGTGCGGTCCGGCCGGGCCTTTGTGACTCTGGGGACCTCTGGCGTGGTCTTTGCCCACGCCGACCAGGTGAGCATTGACCCCGGCGGACGGGTCCATACCTTCTGCGCCGCCGCGCCCGGAGCGTGGACAGTGATGAGCTGCACCCTGGCCGCTGGTCTGTCCCTCCAGTGGTTCCGCAACCAGTTCTGCGCTGAAGAGCGGCGGCAGGCGGAGGCGGAAGGGGTGGACCCCTACGACATCATGACCCGGGAGGCCTCCCAGTCCCCCATTGGCTCCAACCGGCTGCTCTACCTGCCCTATCTGATGGGCGAGCGGTCCCCGCTGCTGGACGAGAAGGCCAGAGGAGCCTTCATCGGCCTGTCCGCCATGCACGGCCGGGGGGATCTGATCCGGGCGGTGATGGAGGGCGTGTCCTACTCTCAGCGCCAGTGCCTGGACATTCTGCGGGAAATGGGCGTGGCCCCCGACCACATCATGGCCTGCGGCGGCGGCGGACGCTCCCCCTTCTGGCGGCAGATGCTCTCCAATGTGCTTGGCTGCACCGTCCAGACCGCCAAGGCGGCCCAGGAGGGCCCGGCCCTGGGCGCGGCCATTCTGGCTGGCGTGTGCGCGGGGGTGTATCCCGACGTGCCCACCGCCTGCGACGCTATTGTGCATCCCGATCAGTCCTGCGCCCCCAACGGGGCGGACAGCACCCGGTACGAGCCTTTCTACCGGCTGTATACTGAGCTCTATCCCGCCCTTAAGGACAGCTTTTCACGACTGTACGACCTGTAAGAAAAGCGGCGCAGCCTATAGGCCACGCCGCATTTTTGT
>JALFRA010000030.1 GCA_022785125.1 Clostridiales bacterium | reverse complement strand
CCGCCGCTGTATATTCCGACGACAGGAGGGTGCATATGCGCTTTACCAAGATGGAGGGCCTGGGCAACGACTATATCTATCTCAACGGTCTGGAGGGCCTGCCGGAGGACCTGCCCGCTCTGGCCCGGCAGATGAGCGACCGCCATTTCGGTGTGGGCAGCGACGGCGTCATTTGTATCTGTCCCTCGGACGGGGCCGACTTCCGAATGAGGATGTTCAACGCCGACGGCTCAGAGGGAGAGATGTGCGGCAACGGCATCCGATGCCTGGGCAAGTATGTCTATGACAAGAGGCTGACCAATAAAAAGAAACTGACTATTGAGACCGGCGGTGGCCTGCGTACTCTGGAGCTGCTGACTCAGGACGGCCTGGTAAAGGCGGTCCGGGTAAATATGGGCCGCCCTCAGGTGGGGGCAGCCATGGAGCTGACAGCGGGGGACCGTGGGTGGCAGGTTACCCCGGTGTCCATGGGCAACCCCCACGCTGTCCTCTTTGTGGACCAGCCGGAGGAGCTGGATCTGGAACGGCTGGGTCCCTGTTTTGAGCACCATGCCGCCTTTCCTCAGGGCGTCAACACGGAGTTTGTCCGCTGTGTTGCCCCGGACCGGCTGGTTATGCGGGTGTGGGAGCGGGGCAGCGGTGAAACGCTGGCCTGCGGTACAGGGGCCTGCGCCGCCTTGGCGGCGGCGGTGGTTCAGGGAAAGTGCGGCAGACGAGCCGCTGTGGAGCTTCCTGGCGGCGTGCTGGAACTGGAGTGGCCGGACGATGAGAGAGAAATGATGATGACGGGACCGGCCAATACGGTCTTTGAAGGAGAATACCCAGTTTAACGCAAAGGAGAGAGCACAATGGCAAACATCAATGCAAATTTCAACAAACTGCCCGGCAGCTATCTGTTTTCTGAAATTGCCCGCCGGGTGGCGGCTTACAGTGAGGCCAATCCGGACCGGACCCTGATCCGGCTGGGCATCGGGGACGTGACCCGGCCTCTGCCTGCCGCCGTTACCGCTGCCATGCACAAGGCGGTGGACGAGATGGCCACCGCCCAGGGCTTCCACGGCTACGGCCCGGAGCAGGGCTACGATTTCCTGCGGCAGGCCATTGCGGAGCACGACTACAAAGCCCGGGGCGTGGATATCCAGCCTGAGGAGATCTTTGTGTCTGACGGCGCCAAGAGCGACTGCGGCAACATCGGCGACATCTTCGGCGTGGACAATGTTGTGGCGGTGTGCGACCCGGTGTATCCCGTCTATGTGGATACCAATGCCATGGCTGGCCGGGCCGGGGACTACGACGCCAATACCGGCCGGTGGAGCAATCTGGTCTATATGCCCTGCGTGGCGGAAAATGGCTTCTCTCCCGCCATCCCGGAGCAGAAGGTGGATCTGATCTACCTGTGCTTCCCCAACAATCCCACCGGCGCTGTGGCCACCCGGGAACAGCTGAAGGCCTGGGTGGACCACGCCAATGCCACCGGGGCCGTCATTCTCTTTGACAGCGCCTACGAGGCATTTATTACCGATCCCGCCATTCCCCACTCCATCTTTGAGATTGAGGGGGCCCGCACCTGTGCCATCGAATTCCGCTCCTTCTCCAAGACCGCCGGTTTCACCGGTACCCGCTGTGCCTACACCGTGATCCCCAAGGACCTGGAGCGCAATGGAACCTCCCTCAACAGCCTGTGGAACCGCCGCCACTGCACCAAGTTCAACGGGGTGCCCTATGTGGTCCAGCGGGGCGCTGAGGCCGTGTACAGCCCCGAGGGCCGTGCTCAGGTGAAGGAGACCATCGACTACTACCTGAATAACGCCAAGGTCATCCGGGAGGGCTTGGCTGCTGCCGGTCTCACCGTGTCTGGCGGAGAGAACTCCCCCTATATCTGGGCCCGTACCCCCGACGGCATGGGCTCCTGGGACTTCTTCGACAAGCTGCTGCGGGAGGCCAATGTGGTCACCACCCCCGGCGCTGGCTTTGGTCCCAGCGGCGAGGGCTATATCCGTCTCACCGCCTTTGGTGAGGCCGAGGCCACCCGTCAAGCCGTGGAGCGCATTAAGGCTGTGCTTTGAGAAATGCAAAAATGCCCGCTGCAAGGCAGCGGGCATTTTTATACAATAATTAGGCCAGCTTCAAGTGGGAGCGCTTGAGGGCGGTACGGATCAGAAGGCACAGCAGAGGCGCGGCCACCAGCGCGATCACGGAGTTAAAGATGGAAGCAGGGATCTTGGCGTACAGGGTCAGCAGAGCCGCTGCGGGAGCCAGCCCCTCCACCAGCAGAGCATTGTAGAAGTAGCTCTTGGCAAAGTAGAGGATGTAGTAGATCACACAGCCCAGGGCAGCGCCGGACAGACAGCGGGGGTAGGTGGGTTCCTCCCGGCGGGAGGCCTTCCACATCACAAGACCGGCGCCCAGGCCCATGGCGCCCTTGGTCAGGAAGGTGATCCAGAATTCCGAGACAAACAGGGGATTGGTGAAGTCAAACAGCATGGAGCCCAGGCCGGAGGCCAGCCCGCCGATGGGGCCCAGCAGCAGGCCGGACAGGCAGCACATGATGTTGGCCAGGGTGAAGGAGGTATTGCCTCCGATGGCGATGGGCATGGTGATGCGCAGGTAGTTGCTGGCAAATACCAGAGCGGTCATCATGGCAAGAACGGCAATTTTCAGTGTGGAATTGGAACGGGATCGCATGGAGAACACTTCCTTTGATCTTTTTCTTCGTCATGATTATAGCGCTGGACTGACCTTTATTCAAACGTCAGATATAGAAAATGTAATGAGGTCAGTTTAAATAAAAAAGCAGCCACAGCAAAATGCTGCGACTGCCTGAATGGATAGCTTAATAGCGGCCGAAATCGCCGGAACGGCCCTCGGTAACGTCGGAGCCAAATTCATAGTCCTTGCCGGGCAGGATGGCGTTGAGGGCAATGCCGGCAATGGCGGCGATGGCCAGGTTGGTGAGAGTCACATGGACCTGACCCACGGCAAAGGTAATACCGCCAGAGAAGCCCAGGCCGCATACCAGAATGACTGCGGCAATGATCAGGTTGCGGGAGTTGGTGAAGTCCACCCGGTTTTCCACTACATTGCGCACGCCGATGGCGGAGATCATGCCGTAGAGGATGAAGGACACGCCGCCGATGATGGCGGTGGGGATGGAGTTCACGATGGCAGCAAAGGCGGGGGAGAAAGACAGAATCACCGCGTAAACGGCAGCCAGGCGCACCACCTTGGGATCGTACACACGGGAGAGGACCAGAACCCCGGTGTTCTCGCCGTAAGTGGTGTTGGCGGGGCCGCCAAACAGACCGGCCAGGGAGGTGGCGACACCGTCACCGATGAGAGTGCGGTGGAGTCCGGGGGCCTCCAGGAAGTTCTGGCCCACAGTGGCGGAGATGGCGGACATATCGCCAATGTGCTCCATCATGGCGGCGATGGCAATGGGCGCCATGACCAGAATGGAGGTCAAGTCAAACTTGGCCAGGAAGAAGGGCTGGAGGCCTACCGGAGCGGCCTGGGCCACGCCGGAGAAGTTGATGAGGGGCACTACATTGCCGGCGGCATCCAGAGCGGTAGCACCCATGGAGTTGGCGATGACGGCCACAAGGTAGGAACCAACCACGCCCAGCAGGATGGGGATGATCTTGACCATACCCTTGCCCCAGATGTTGGCGATGATGATAATGGCCATGGCAACCAGTGCCAGCCACCAACAGGTGGAGGCGTTGGATACAGCGTTAGGCGCCAGATTCAGGCCAATGAGGATGATGATGGGGCCGGTAACCACCGGGGGCAGGAAGCGCATGACCCGCTTGACACCCACCATTTTAATAACGGCGGCCAAAATCACATAGAGCAGGCCGGCCACCACAATGCCGCCGCAGGCATACTGCAGCTTGACGGCCGGGTCCATGCCGGCGTATTTGCCCACATCCAGCTTGGACATAGCCTCAAAGCCGCCCAGGTAGGCAAAGGAGGACCCCAGAAAAGCGGGCACCTTCAGCTTGGTGCAGACATGGAAGAAAAGGGTGCCGATACCGGCAAAGAACAGAGTGGTTTGGATGGACAGGGGCAGGCCATAGGCCTGGACCAGGATGGGTACCAGCACGGTGGCGCCAAACATGGCGAACATATGCTGCAGGCCCAAAATAAGCATTTTAGGCATACCCAGGGTACGCGCGTCCCGAATGGGCTCAGCGCCCGGCGTTTTTTTGTCGTTCATATTGCGCTCCTCTCTTTTCCGCAGGCAGAAAAAAAGCAACTGCTTTTTCAAAAGAAAAAACAATCGCTTCTTACAAGACGTCCGCCCTTCCACAAAGCCATCCTCATATCCATGACGAACACCTCCCGCTCTGCGCTGTAGATTCAAATTATTATACCAGTTCGTACTAGTATCTGCAAGTCAAGGGCATAAAATTCTTTCCTTTTGGGTATATTTCTAAAGAATAAACGGGAAGAGAGGAAAATACCTCACCATCTGTCCATTGACAGAAAGGAAAAGCTTTACTATAGTAAATAGCAAAAGAGAAGAAGGTGACCTCATGAAACGACCTTTTGTGACAGCGGAGCAGCTGCGCTCCATCACCCAGCAGTACCCCACGCCCTTCCATCTATATGATGAGAACGGCATCCGGGAAAATGCCCGGCGGTTGAAAGCCGCCTTTGCCTGGAATCCGGGCTTTAAAGAATACTTTGCCGTTAAGGCCACCCCCAATCCTGCCATACTGAAGATTCTGCGGGAGGAGGGCTGCGGCACAGACTGCTCCTCCCTGACTGAGCTGATGATGGCTCAGCGCTGCGGTTTTACCGGGCCGGAGATCATGTTCTCCTCCAACGATACCCCGGCGGAGGATTTCAAGCTGGCCGCCCAGCTGGGGGCCACCATCAATCTGGATGATTTCACCCACATTGATTTTCTCAAGGAGACCATCGGGTACATCCCCGAGACCATTTCCTGCCGCTTCAATCCCGGCGGTACCTTTACCATCGGTGAGTCCACCGAGGGTTTTCAGGTGATGGATACCCCCGGGGACTCCAAGTACGGCTTCACCCGGGCGCAGCTCTTTGAGGGCTTCAAAAAGCTGAAGGCCATGGGAGCCAAGCGATTTGGCATCCATGCCTTCCTGGCCTCCAATACCCTGTCCAACGAGTACTATCCCACTCTGGCCGGCATTCTGTTCCGGCTGGCGGTGGAATTGGAGCAGGAGACGGGCTGTGACATCTGCTTCATCAACCTGTCCGGCGGCGTGGGCATCCCCTATAAGCCCGACCAGGCCGCCAACGACATCGCCGCCATCGGTGAGGGGGTGCGCAAGCAGTTTGAGCAGATCCTGATACCCGCCGGCATGGGGGATGTGGCTATCTATACTGAGCTGGGCCGCTTCATGCTGGGGCCCAACGGCTGTCTGGTCACCAAAGTGCTCCACTTCAAGCACACCTATAAAGAGTATGTGGGAGTGGACGCCTGCGCCGCCAACCTGATGCGGCCTGCCATGTATGGCGCCTACCATCATATCACCGTCATGGGCAAGGAGGATGCCCCCTGTGACCACAAGTACGATGTCACCGGCGGCCTGTGCGAGAACAACGACAAGTTTGCCATCGACCGGATGCTGCCGGAGGTGGAGCGGGGAGACCTGTTGGTGATCCACGACACCGGCGCCCACGGTTTTTCCATGGGCTACAACTATAACGGTAAGCTGCGTTCCGCCGAGGTGCTCCTGCAGGAGGATGGAATCACCCGCCTGATCCGCCGGGCTGAGACCCCGGAGGACTATTTCGCCACTCTCATCTTTGAGTAAAACAAAACCGGGCCGGGCATTCATTCCCGGCCCGGTAAAAAAGACCTGCCGCACTGCGGCAGGTCTTTTTTGTCCGATTGGAAAGCGGAATTACTTCAGCTCCACCTTGGCGCCGACCTCTTCCAGCTTCTTCTTCAGCTCCTCGGCCTCGTCCTTGGAGACACCCTCCTTGATAGCCTTGGGGGCAGCCTCGACAGCAGCCTTGGCCTCAGCCAGGCCCAGGCCGGTGATCTCACGGACAGCCTTGATGACCTTGATCTTCTCGGCGCCGACCTCAGCCAGCACCACGTCGAACTCGGTCTTCTCCTCAGCAGCGGGAGCGGCAGCGCCGCCAGCGGCGGGAGCGGCCATAGCAGCGGCGGAAACGCCGAACTCCTCCTCCAGAGCGTGGACGAGCTCGGAGAGCTCCAGAACGGTCAGACCCTTAACCTCTTCAATGAGGGCAGTGATTTTCTCAGAAGCCATGATAGGTAACCTCCTAAATAAATTATAATTGATACAGAATGGTGCGGGGAATTACTCGGCGGCAGCCTCGGCGGTCTCGACGGAGCCGCCCTTCTGCTCGCAGATGGCCTTGATAACGATGGCCAGGCTGGTGATGGGAGCCAGCATGGTGCCCAGGACCTGAGCCTGCAGGACCTCCTTGGAGGGCAGCTCGGCCAGAGCCATGATCTCGTCCATGGACAGGACCTTGCCGTCCATGAAGCCGGCCTTGATGGTGAATTTAGCACCGTTGAACTGCTTGGCGAACTTGTTGATCACACGCATGGGAGCGATGGGATCGCCGTTGGACAGAGCCAGAGAAGTGGTGCCGTTGAGCACCTCATCCATCTCGCTGAGACCCACATTGTTGACGGCGAAACGCAGCAGGGTGTTCTTCACCACAGCGTAGTCCAGCTCGTTCTTGCGGCACTCGGCGCGCAGAGCGGTGTCCTCAGCCACAGTGATGCCCTTGTAGTCCACGAGCACGCCGCTGGCGGCGCCCTGCAGCTTCTCGGTCAGCTCAGCCACGATGGCCTGCTTCTCACTGAGAACCTTTGCGTTAGGCATTTGGATTCACCTCCGTTGAATTTGAGTTCAACTTTTCCGATGCAGTCACGCAACAAAAAAGCTGTTTTCGCATTCAAAGCAGCGAAAACAGCACAAAGAAATTCATTCCGTTGTGGCTGCATTCTCGGCAGGACTTATGGCTTGCGCCGCCTGCTGTCTTTGAACACGACTGATAGTATACAATAGAAGCTGCGAGATGTCAAGCACTTTTTTAGAGTATTAGCACTTTTTTGAAGGCATCTCAAAGAAAAACGAGAAGAATGGGGAGCAGGCACACACCTGCTCCCCACTTATCATCACATGAGTTTAGCGCCGTTGATCTTCACGCCGGGGCCCATGGTGGAAGCACACACGCAGGAGCGAATGTACTGACCCTTGGCGGCGGAAGGCTTGGCCTTGATGATGGCGCCCATCAGGGCGTTGAAGTTCTCGGTCAGCTTCTCAGCGCCGAAGGAGACCTTACCGATGGGGCAGTGGATGATGTTGGTCTTGTCCAGACGGTACTCAACCTTACCGGCCTTGATCTCGGTAACAGCCTTGGCCACGTCGGGGGTGACGGTGCCGGCCTTGGGGGAGGGCATCAGGCCCTTGGGACCCAGGACCTTACCCAGACGGCCCACAACACCCATCATGTCGGGAGAAGCCACGACCACATCGTAGTCGAACCAGTTCTCCTTCTGAATCTTCTCAACCATGTCCATCTCGCCCACGAAGTCGGCGCCGGCGGCCTTGGCGGCCTCAGCCTTGTCGCCCTTGGCGAAGACCAGCACGCGCTGGGTCTTGCCGGTACCGTGGGGGAGAACGATGGCGCCGCGGACCTGCTGGTCAGCGTGGCGGGAGTCAACGCCCAGCTTCACGTGCAGCTCAACGGTCTCGTCGAACTTGGCGGGAGCGGTCTTGACCACCAGCTCCATGGCCTCAGCGGTATCGTACAGAGCGCCCTTGTCGATGAGCTTGGCGCTCTCCTGATATTTCTTGCCTCTAAACATTGCTCTATTCCCTCCTTCGGCTTAGTCGCCCACCACGATGCCCATGGAGCGGGCAGTGCCGGTGATCATGCTCATAGCCGCCTCAATGCTGGCCGCGTTCAGGTCAGGCATCTTGGTCTCGGCGATCTTACGCACATCTTCCTTGCTGATGGTGGCCACCTTGGTCTTGTTGGGCACACCGGAGCCGGACTCGATGTTGCAGGCCTTCTTGATGAGGACGGCGGCGGGGGGAGTCTTGGTGATGAAGCTGAAAGAACGGTCGGCGTAAACAGTGATCACCACGGGGATGATCAGGCCCACATCGTTCTTGGTGCGCTCGTTGAACTCCTTGGTGAAGGCGGCAATGTTGATGCCGTGCTGACCAAGGGCAGGACCGACGGGGGGGGCGGGAGTCGCCTTGCCGGCGGGAATCTGAAGTTTCACATAACCAGTAATTTTCTGTGCCATTTGAAACAGCACCTCCTACGATAAATGTGGTTGGAAGCGGAACTGCTTTGCAGTCCCTCCCACGTGCGGGGGAAAGAGCCGTGCCCGGGGGCTTATTCGACTGGCTCGATCTCGTCCAGTTCCAGCTCCACGGGAGTTTCACGGCCGAACATGGAGACCACCACCCGGACCTTGCTGCGGTCCAGATCGATCTCCTCCACGGTACCCAGGAAAGACTCCAGGGCGCCGTTGATGATCTTGACGTTGTCGCCTACCTGGTAGTTCACCACTACCTCGCGCTTTTCCACGCCCAGAGCGGCGATCTCTTCGTCAGAGAGGGGGATGGCCTTATTGCCGGAGCCCACAAAGCCGGTAACGCCGCGCACGTTGCGTACCAGATGCCAGGTCTCATCGGTCAGGACCATCTTGACCAGCACATAGCCGGGGAATACCTTACGCTCTACGGTCTTGGGGCCGTTGTCCGTGATTTCGGTAACGGTCTCCAGAGGGATGCTGACCTCAAAAATGAGATCCCGCAGGCCGCGGTTCTCCACTGCCTTTTCGATGCTGGCGGCCACGGTGTTTTCATAGCCGGAATAGGTATGCACCACATACCATTTCGCGTTCTCAGCCATCTTCTACACCTTAACCCTTGCCAAACAGATCCAACAGGGCACGAATCACGGAGCCGGCGAGGGCGTCGAACACCCAGATGCAGATCCCAACGACAATACAGCAGAGAATGACGATCACGGTGTTGTTAATGGTCTGTTTCTTGGTGGGCCACTGGACCTTCTTCAGCTCGCTCTTGAGTTCCTTGAACCACTTACCGATGCGGGCGAAGAAGCCGGGCTTTTTGTCCGCCTTTACGTCCTTCTTTTTCTCAGACTTGGCGGGCTTGGTCTGCTCGAGCTTCTCGTTTTCAGACATTCCGTTCAACCCTTCTTTCTTCTGAGCCGTCTTGCAGCGCTCATTACTTGGTCTCGTTGTGGACCGTGTGCTTTCTGCAGAAGGGGCAGTACTTCTTCAATTCCAGACGGTCGGGAGTGTTCTTCTTGTTCTTGTTGGTGTTATAGTTCCGCTGCTTGCACTCGGAGCAGCGCAGGGTGATCTTCACCCGGTTGCCGGCCTTCGCCATGTTCGGCACCTCCTTCATTGTTTGACCGCATAACAGCAAAAATGCCGGATGCGGCCGCAAGCCGAATCCAGCACGTACCGGCTGCAAAAAGCCGCCGGATGGAACGTCACGGTGCGGATTCGGCACATTTGCCTCCCTATGTCTCACGCGGAGGGAAGGGTTTCGCACGTCATCACACCGTAAAAATGCGCACAAAAAAGAGCCCTTTTTCATAGGTAATTGAACTATACCACAGCATGAGACCAAAGTCAAGCAGTTTCCACTTGTTTTTTCTTCATTCCTTTTGTATAGTGTAGAAAGCAGAAAAGGAGTGATGATCTTGCGTATCATGGCCATCGATTACGGCGACGCGCGGACGGGCGTTGCCATTTCCGACCCCACCGGCCTGCTGGCCGGTTACACCACCGTGATCCACAGCCGCAAGGCGGAGGTGGTGGCGGAGGAGCTGGCCCGGCTGGTGAAGGAACACCAGGTGGACGAGCTGGTGATGGGTTTTCCCCGGAATATGGACGGCACCGAGGGTCCCCGGGCGGAGCTGTACAAGGCATTTGCCGCCCAGGTGGAGGAGACCTGCGGCCTGAAGCCGGTGCTGTGGGATGAGCGGCGCACCACTGTGGAGGCCCACAACATTCTCCATGCCTCAGGGAAAAAGATGAAGAATCATAAAAAAAACGTGGATGCGGTTGCAGCTACTTTGATTTTGGAGGGGTACCTCACCTTTAAGCGGGCCAGAGGATAAGGAATACTACCCTTTCCGAAACAGCTCCCGCAAGCCCACCAGCAGCAGAAATCCCCCAAAGCAGCGGCGCAGCAGGGCGGTGTCCAGTCCGGTGGCTGCCCAGGCGGCCAGGGCGGCGCAGGCCAGGCCGGTGAGGATGGCGGGGAGCAGAACCGACTTTTCTACATAACCGTTCCTGATGTGGGCGGGCAGGGCCGCGGCGGCCGAAGGCAGAAAATAGAGCAGGTTGATGCCCTGGGCCTGATTTTGGGCGATACCGGCGAAGGTAGTCAGATAAATAAGAAGCAGGGTGCCGCCTCCCACCCCAAAGCCGGACAGAATGCCGGTCAGAGCCCCTGCCAGCATGGCGGTCAGCCAGCCCATCAGAAGAACAGGGCCTTTACCCCGCCGTAAAGCAGCAGCAGGGCAAAGAGCCGGTGGAGCCACACCATATTCATACGCTGAAACAGTCTCCCACCCATGAGACCGCCCAGCAGCCCACCCAGCAGGTAGGGCAGCGCCATCCACAGATCCACACCGCCCCGAAACAGGTAGATGGCGGCGGACAAGGCACACATGGGCAGAATGATGGCCACTGAGGTGGCAAAAGCCCTCCGCTGTCCCAGGCCGCACCAGCCTGCCAGCAGGGGGACCAGCACCATACCGCCCCCGCCCCCAAAAAAACCGTTGACCAGGCCCGCCGCGCCTCCTGCCAGAGCGGAGCGGAGCCATATTCCATGATTCTGATGCAAAAAACATCCCTCCGTTGGCTATAGTTTGCCGACGGAGGGATGTTTTATACGGTTTGGAGCCCGGACAGGGTGAGTACCACATCGCCGGCCATCATAAGCCCCACAACCGGAGGTACCCAGGCCACGCTGCCGGGGACGGAGCGGCGGCCGGGGGGCGGAGCCTCGTGCTGGGCGGCTGCCTTGGGTTCCTCCGGGGACCACAACACCCGGTGGTGGCGGATGCCTCTGGAGCGCAGCTCCTTACGGACCACCCGGGCCAGGGGACAGCCCTCGGTTTTGGCGATATCTCCGATGCGGAACAGAGAGGGATCCAGCTTGTTGCCGGTCCCAAGGGCGGAGAGAATGGGGATGTTTCGGGTGATGGCGGTTTCGATCAGGTCCAGCTTGCAGGACACCAGATCAATACAATCCACAATGTAGTCGTAGGTTGTGGAAAAAAAGGACTCCCGGTTCTGGGCCTCATACTTTTCCGCCCGCACCGTGGTGCGGCACTGGGGATTGATGTCGGCAATGCGGTTTGCCATGGCCTGGGCCTTGGGCACGCCCAGGGTAGACAGGGTGGCCTCCACCTGTCGGTTCAGGTTGGTGAGTCCCACTTCGTCATGGTCGATGAGGGTGAGGGCTCCAATACCGGAGCGGGCCAGGGCCTCGGCGCACCAGCTGCCCACGCCCCCCAGACCAAACACCGCCACGTGAGCGGCGGCAAGGCGATCCATAGCCTGGTCGCCCAGCAGCATTTGGGTGCGTAAGAATTTTTCGTCCATAAAGCCTCCGAAAAAAGGCGGACGGGGCTGGGCTCCGTCCGCCTTCGTGTGGTTAGTTGTACACGTACTTCATACCGTCGCCCTGGGTAGCTTCCAGGCCTTCGGTCAGACCGGTGAGCCAGGTGTCCAGATCGGCTTTGCGCAGTTCGCTGTCGGCGCTGAGCTTCCAGACGGGATCGTTGGCGCCCTGGTAGTAGACCACGTGCCAGCCCTGCTGGCCGGAGTTGGTGTTCTCAATGAGGGTGACGTCGCCGGGCTGGCGGGTCTCCTCGCCAAACAGCCAGCTGTCAAAGATGGTGAATTTGCCCTTGTAGACCTGCTCATACAGGCCGCCGTTGTCCTTAGAGCCGGGATCCTCAGAGTTAGCCTCGGCCAGAGTGCCGAAGGACTCGGCGGTCTTGTCACCGGCGTTCCACTCATCCAGCAGGGACTGAGCCTTCGCCTTGGCTGCGTCCAGAGCCTCCTGAGAGGGGACGGTGGCCTCATTTACATCGGTAGTGGCGGGGTCGTCCTCCTGGGTCAGCTCGGCCTTGATGAGGATGTGACGGATATCGGCGGTGGGAGTGTCGTCCTGATAACGATCCTGGAAGAGCACCACATAGTAGCCGGTATCGTACTCCACCACGCCCACATCGCCGGTGGTGCGGGAGGCATCCAGCAGCCACTCGCCGTAGGTGCGGCTGGCGACGCTGGCGCCGAGAAGGCCGGTGCTCAGGGAGTAGTCGGGATCGCTCTCATACTTTTCCTTGCTGCTCTCGGAGACATAGTTGGGAGCCAGTTCGGCAAAAGCAGACTCCTTGTCCTCGGCGGCCTTCACAGCGGCGGCAAACTCGTCGGCCTTGGCCTTGGCGGCCTGCATGGCGGCGGCGGACTCCTCCTCAGTGGGTTCCACGGTGTTGCCCGCCTCGTCGGTGCCGCTGGGAGCGGTGCCATCGATCTGGATGGCCCGGAAGGTGAAGCTGTCCAGATCGTCCTTGTGCTCGTCATAGTAGGTCTGAATGGTGTCGTCGGTGATGTCCAGACCGTCCATATAGACGTTCTTATAGCTGGAGACCAGCACATCCCGGCGCACACAGTTCTCGTAAGCGCCCTCAGTCATATATTTGCCATAGCTGCGCTTCAAAAAGCCCTCAAAGCTACCGGCGCCCGACTGGGAGGCGTAGCTTTTCTGATAGGCCATAATATTCTCCACCATGGTCTGATCGGCTTCGGTAAAGGTATAGCCGGCCTTTTCCGCCGCATTCTCTACCGCAGCGGCCTCTTTCAGACTTTTAATGGCTTGCTCCATGAAGTAATCATAGTAGGTCTGAGTCTTTTCCTCGTCTACATACTGCTCCCGCAGATCAGTCTGGGGATCAAAGGAGGTACCGCTGGAGTAGGCGTTGCTCATGGCTGCGCGGAAGTAATATTCCACGTCGTTGACATTATAGTTCCGCCCGTCCACGGTGAGAGCGGTGGCGCCGCGCTGGAAGATACCGGAGTGCCAAACCAGCAGGATGACCACCAGAATGGCGATGATCACGCCGATGGCGGTATACAATACCGTTTTCTGCTTGGCGGCCTTCTGCTCCCGGAGCTCAGCCCGCTGCTTCTGGGTCAATCCCTGCTCGGGATCGCTCCGGCGCTGCTTTTTTTCTCTGGATGCGCTCATTTGTTGCTTCAGTCCTCTCGTCAATGTTCCTGCCGTCGGCAGGGTGGCTGTACATCCAAATCTGTATAGACAAGCCTGTATTATACAGGAAAAGGGCCTGTCTTTCAAGTCTAAAAACCAGTTTTACACTTTGTTCAGATTTGCGGATATAAGAAAACCCCACGAAACCACAGTTTCGTGGGGGCCCCGCTCTGGCCGTGCGGATCCATTTAAAACCTGCACGAAATGGCAGGTGGGTCGCCTCCATGGTGTTTCGTTGCTTCCAACTTCCAGCTGTCCCTCGAAGGGGCGCCGGGAGGCCTGCAGTCCGCACCATGAGGGGGGCGTCCCGTTTCAGAAATGTGGGTTTAAATAAAACCCGTCACGCACCGAGCAGGAATCAGGTTCAGGAATGTTCCTCGTCCTCGTCAGCGAAGAGAGCTTCCATAAACTGCTGATAGACCAGTTCCAGCTCCTCGTCGCTGTCCAGGGTGGAGAGCTGATCCTCGCCGTCCACCTGAACTACCTTCAGAATGATGAGGCCGTTTTCTTCATCGTCCAGATCAACCTCTTCCACGCCGCCGTCCTGTTCCTCGCCCTGGATGGCGGGGAAAAAGGCCATGTAGGTGTGGCCGTTGTAGTCCAGGGTATCGACGTGCTCCAACTCAAACTCATTGCCCTCTTCATCGGTGACGGTGATAAAATCGGGACCAAATTCTTCACTCATAGATGGCACCATACCTTCCTCAGTGTCGTCTCTATTGTAGCTTGTAGCGGAGCAAAATGCAAGAGCAGGACAGGCTAAAATTTTTTTGAATCACGGAATGGATACAAAAAAGCCGGGAAAGAGGGTGGACAACAGGTGAGAACGTGATATAATAGCATCGATTCTCTGTAAGCTTTAGTTGTAGATGGCAGGAGCAAAAGCCTGCTTACCCAATACGGAGGTGTCATTTTTGCCGTCAAGATCCAATCAAAGTCCCCGGCCGCCCAGGCGCCGGAATGAAAAGCCCTACAGTCCCGGAAAGCACATCCTGGGGATCGCGGGCAAGGTCTTGGGGACCTTCCTGCTGGTCATGCTGATCACCGGGATCATCCTCTTCTGCTTTGCCATGGTCTATATCAAAACGGTCATCCTGCCCCAGGCTCATCTGGATGCCAATTTTGATATGAACCTAACCAGCAACATCTATTATATGAATCCCGAGACGGGCGAATACGAGGAACATCTTTCCCTTCATGGTACAGAGAACCGGAAGAAGGTGACCTACGATCAGATCCCGGAGAACCTGGTCAACGCCACCATCGCCATCGAGGATGAGCGATTCCTGAAGCACAACGGCGTGGACTGGAAACGTACCCTCAACGGCGTGCTGCTCATGTTTACCGGAAAGGATATCCAGGGCGGTTCCACCATCACCCAGCAGCTCATCAAGAACGCCACCCAGTACGATGACGTCACCGTCAAGCGAAAGATCCTGGAGATCTTTACCGCTTTGGACTTTGACGCCACCTATTCCAAAGAACAGATCATGGAGTGGTATCTGAACCTCATCTATTTGGGAGACAACTGTTACGGTGTAGCCACCGCCGCCGAAAACTACTTCGGCAAGGATGTATCTCAGCTGAGCCTGGCCGAGTGTGCCAGCCTCATCAGCATCACCAATAACCCCACACTTTATGGTCCAAACTCCAATATTCGCATCACCAATGAGGAGACCGGGGATGTCACCACCGGCCGGGAGCGCAATAAGCAGCGCCAGGAACTGGTGCTTTGGAAGATGCTGGACCTGGGCATGATCTCTCAGGAGGAGTATGACCAGGCTGTGGCGGAGGAACTGGTGTTCACCCGCAGCGAAGATGAAAAGAAGCCCAGTACCATTTACAACTGGTACGATGAACAGGTCATCACCGATGTGATCAACGATCTGGTGAAAGAATTCGGCTACTCTGAGCAGCTGGCGGAGAACATGGTGTACTCCGGCGGCCTGAAGATCTACGCCTGTGTGGACACCCGTATCCAGTCCATTGTGGAGTCGGTATACTATGACCAGAGCAGTTTGAAGCTCCCCTCCAAGAAAGGACAGGATATTCAGTCCTCCATTGTGATCATTGACCCCCAGGGCAACGTGGTAGGCCTGGCGGGCGCCCTGGGAGAAAAGACTGCCAACCGTGTGCTCAACATGGCCAGCGGCACCGTCCGTCAGCCTGGTTCGTCCATCAAGCCCCTGTCGGTCTATGCGCCCGCCATTGAGCTGGGTATGATCACCCCGGCCTCGGTCTATGCCGATGAACCGGTGCGGGTACTCAATGGAAAGAACTGGCCCCTGAATAATCCCCAGACCTACCGGGGCAACATTACCGTGAATACCGCCGTGGAGGTGTCCTCCAACCCTGTGGCGGTGCGTATCCTGGAGGAGATGGGTGCTGAGACGTCCTTCGACTTTGTGGAGCAGAAGTTCCACATCAATCTGGAGGAGTCCTATCTCAGTAACGGTGAGGTCAAGAACGACTATGGCTCCAGCCAGCTGGCCCTGGGTGGTCTGACCCACGGTGTCAGCGTTATGGATATGGCGGCCGCTTACTCGGTGTTTCCCCGGGACGGAGTATATGTCGAGCCCCGCACCTATACCAAGGTCACCCGTGAGGTAAACGGGGTGGAAGAGGTGCTGCTGGACCATACTGATATCCAAAGCGAGGCAATCCTCTCCACTAAAACCACCTATTATATGAATCAGATGCTCAAGAATGTGGTGAGCAATGGTACCGGTACCGCCGCCCGTATCTCGGGCATGACGGTAGCCGGTAAGACCGGTTCCACCACCGCCAACAATGACCGCTGGTTTGTGGGCTACACACCCTACTACACTGCGGCGGTATGGGTGGGATACAAGACCCCTGAACGCATTTACGCCAGCAACAACCCTGCCGCGGTGCTGTGGCAGAAGGTTATGAGTCAGGTCCACCAGGGCCTGGACAACAAGAACTTTACCCAGGCCAGCGGGCTGACTCCCGTACAGATCTGTAAAGACAGCGGCTTGCGGGCCACCGAGGCCTGCCTCAGCGATCCCAGAGGGGATCGGGTCTTCCAGATGTATCTCTTCTCGGAGGATGTTCCCGTGGAGAACTGCGACAAGCACACCATGGTGGACGTCTGCACGGAATCTCCCATTCTGGGCGCTGACGGCAATCCCATCGAGGGGCTGTATCATCTGGCTGGAGAGCATTGCCCCCGTGAGGCCAACGAGGCGCTGGGGATTGCCGCAGGTACAGTGAAATCCATCGGCGTGCTTATCAGCGATGATAGCGGCAGCCAGTATACCAAGGCATATCTGGAGTCTCAGGGCAGCTGCACCGTCCACACTTCCGCGCCAAAGCCGCCGGAGCCTGATGCTTACGATCCCTCCACCTTCCGGCTGGAGGATCAGTCCACCTGGCCAACCCAGGAGCAGTGGCCCGGCTTTGATCCTACCAACCCGGCCACCTATCCCACGGTTCCTCCGGAGCCTACGGACACAGGCGGGTCCGGAGGAGAGACAACAGAGCCTGGTGTGACCCCGTCGCCGGCACCATCGCCGGGGGAGACGCCGCCGGAGGAACCCTACGTTCCTGCCGGGTAACCGGAACAACCTGAAACAGGAGGGGCCGCCTCAAAGGCGCGCCCCTCCTGTTTGCGTTTTGCTCCGGCTCATCATAAAATCGTAAGAAGTATAAAGAAAAGGGTTCAACCCATTGGGCTGCAATGGTATTGAAGGCACAGTTTGTATCACTGTGGCAAAAAAGGAATATAGAGTAAAAAGATTCTTCCTCTTTCTCTGGACGGAACTTGAAAAATCTGATACACTGAAGCCAAATTACAGCAGGAGGGAACAATATGCTGATCCAACAAGTGGTCGCATTTTTATTGGCCGGGGCGTTGATGACCGGCGGCTCTTCCGGAACCACCATTCAGGATGTGGCGCAGGACCATTGGTCCTACCCCTATGTGTCCTACATGGTGGAGCACGATGTGATGTATATCACCAAGACAGGAAATTTCCTCGGGGAGGTCCAGATCAACCGGGGTGACTTTGTGCTCAGCCTGTGGCGGGCGGCGGGGAGCCCCGCCGGAGCGTCCCCCAATTTTACAGATGTACGCCCGGAGGACTCATGCTATCAGGCGGTGGGCTGGGCGGTGGAACAGGGGGTCTCGCAGGGGACCTCTGAGACCACCTTCTCCCCTGCGGCATCCCTGGACCGGGAACAGGCCTTTACGTTCCTGTGGCGGGCGCTGCCGCTGTTCGGTGTGGAGCAGCGGGATGGACTGTCAGGGGGATTGGCAGATTTCCAGGATGTGGACAGCGTAAGCGGCTGGGCTTTGGCAGCCATCGGGGATCTGTACGCCCGGGGCATCGTCAGCGGCACCGGGGACGGACTTCTTGCTCCCCATCAGCTGGTGACCCGCAGTGAGACCGCCACGCTTCTCTATAAGACGCTGGATCTGGCTGGAAAGATCGACGGAAAGGGGGGCGATACCCCTACGATCTCTACAGCAGTGCCGGAGGACGAGTGGGCCTGGTTTGACGATGCGGTCTTTGTGGGTGACTCGGTATCCCTGAAACTGACCGGATATGTGACCAAGACGCGCCAGAGCGATCCGGACTACCTGGGCAAGGCCCAGTTCCTCACGGCCGGAAGTCTGGGCAGCGGCAACGCTCTTTGGGAGGTAAGCGACGAGTCGGTCCATCCACTCTACCAGGGCACCAAGATGCGGCTGGAGGATTCCATCCATGCCTGCGGCGCCAAAAAGCTCTATATCCTGTTGGGTATGAATGACGTTGGAATGTACGGTGTGGACGGTTCGGTGGCGAATATGGAGACGCTGCTCAAGCTTATCAAGGAAAAGACTCCCGATCTGGAGATTTTTGTCCAGTCGGCAACTCCCATCCACAAAGGCAACGAGAAAAAAGTGCTCAACAACGCCAACCTGCGGCTGTACAATGAGAAGCTGAAGGAGATGTGCGACCGCAACGGCTACTACTATGTGGACATCGCCTCGGTGCTCACTGATGAGGAGGGCTATCTGCCCTCGGCCTATTGCAGTGACGCCTCCGGCATGGGTATGCACTTTACCGATGAAGCCTGCCGGATCTGGGTTGATTATTTGAAACAGGACGCAGCCGCCCGGCAGGGCGGCTGACCGGACGGAAAACAGTGCGGTAAAAACCGCGGAAAGGTGATCATATGAGTCAGAAAGTACGCAGCGTACTGCTGCTGGCATTGGCGGCCGTGATGGCCATTGGCGCCGCCGGCTGCGGCGGCGGGACAAAGACCGCCGATATGGACGTATCAAAGGTGATGGAGGCCATGCTGGAGAAGGCTCCTATTGAGGGCGGTATTCAACTGAGCCAGGATGATATGCTCAACTTCTACGGCATCCAGGGCGAGGATATGGAGGCCTTTGCCGCCAACCTCGCGGCGGATGGTATCACCGCCAAGGAGATCGTTCTTGTGAAGGCCAAGGATGAGGACAGCGCCAAGACGGTGGAGAGCAAGCTGCAGAGCCGGCTGGACGCCCGCCGCAATGAGTTTAACAACTATCTGCCCGACCAGTATGCCATTGTGGAAAAGAGCGAGGTCAAACGGGACGGCGTCTATGTGCGGCTCATTATCTCTCCCCAGCAGGACGAGCTGGTGGAGCTGTACAACAGCTATCTGAAGGGCTGATTTCCAAAAAATAAGAACGGCTCCGCTGCAGCGGAGCCGTTCTTTTCTTATTTCTTTTTCTGAGCGATATCGCGGAGTCGTTCGTGATCTTCCAGCAGGGCCTGAGAGGCCAGATCGAAGGCTGCAGCGTCTTCGTAGCGGTTGACCAGTTCGCTCTCCTGCAGGTCGCTGTAATCCTTTTCCTTGCCATGGTAGACCAGCTTGAGCAGGATGGGGGTGAGGATGGTGGTTGCAATGACCATCAGCACCACGGGGCCAAAGAAGTTGTCGTTCATCAGCCCTGCAGCGATACCGTTGTTGGCCACGATCAGGGCGACCTCACCACGGGAGATCATACCTACGCCGATGCGGAGGGCGTCCTGACCGGAGTAGCGGCACAGTCTGGCGCCCAGTCCACAGCCCACCACCTTGGAGGCCACGGCCAGCAGGATCAGCAGGACGGAGAACAGGATGATGGAGGCGCTCATTTTGGGCAGCACCACCTTCAAGCCGAGGCTGGCAAAGAAGATGGGGGAAAGCAGTGTGTAGGACAGGGTATCGAACCGATCCTGCAAGTAGGCCACACGAGGGGTTTTGGCAAAAATCAGGCCGGCAATGTAAGCGCCGGTGATGTCGGCCACACCGAATACTTCCTCGGCAAAATAGGCGTATAGCAGGCAAAAGGCAAAGGAGATGACCACAAACCGGCGCTTATCCCGGTCGTATCGCCTGAACCACCACTCTACCGTCCGATGAAGCACGATCCACACCACCACGCTGATGGCAAAAAAGGCCATGATCTTCAGCAGAACCATCAGCACGTTGGCGCCGGTGCCGGACATACTGGTGATGATGGTGAGGGCTACGATACCCAGCACGTCGTCGATGATGGCGGCTCCCAGGATGGCGTTGCCGGAGCGAGTGGACAGTTTTCCGATCTCCTTCAGGGTCTCCACTGTGATGCTGACGGAGGTGGCGGTCAGAATGACGCCGATAAAGACGTTCTGCAGAAAGGCTTCTGTCCCGGAGTTAAAGAAGCAGGCCAGCGCGAAGCCGCCTGCCAGCGGAACCAACACGCCGATGAGGGCAATGATAAAGGCGGATGCGCCTGCCTTTTTCAGCTCACCCAGGTCGGTTTCCAGACCGGCGTTGAACATGAGAACGATGACGCCCAGTTCGGCCAGCTGGTCCATCAGCGTGGTTTCCTGCAGTACGCCCAGCATGGCCGGGCCCAATAGCAGTCCCGCCAACAGGGCGCCGACGACCTGGGGCAATGCAAAGCGTTTCGTGACGATCCCAAGGACCTTGGTGCTCAGCAGGATGACCGCAATTTCAAACAGAAAATGATAACTCGTATCTACCACTCCTCTCCAATATGGCTAAAATGCACTATAAATAGTAGTTTGGTTTGGTTAAAAAGTCAACTGTCAACCTGGATAGAATTTTAGCCCTCCACCCCGGTACATCCTGAAAAATAAACAAGAAAAATTTTTAGCGGGAACTGTCTAAAACAGTTCCCGCCAGGAATGTAAATGGATGGGTTATGAGGGGGACCCGGATGAGGAAAAGCGCTGAGCCACCCGACGGAATTCATCTTCCAGCAAAAAGCTGATACGAGCGGCTAACTCAGAGGGTTCCTCTTTCATGTCGTCGGCCAGCCAGCCCAGCATGGTACCGGCCAAGGCATACATATAAAAATCCATGAGAAATTCCCGATCCCGCTCCGATAGAACAAGACCCTCAGCGGCGGCGTCCAGAAGCCGGGTGGTCAGGGCACGGGACATGGTAAAGAACTGGCAGTCCAGATGCTCCCGGCCGCTGGAGCGGTAGATATGATAGATGATGACGTGGTTTTCCTGTATGTAACGAAAGGTCGTCATCAGAGCCTCCTGCCAGGAGGTGCAGGGCTGCAGAACTTCAGCGGTCTCATGCTCCAGAGACCAGTGGAGCAGGTCATAGATATCCTGGAAATGATAATAGAAGGTCTGCCGGTTGACTTCACAGTCCTCCACGATCTCCTTGACGGTAATGTCATCCAGAAACTTCTTCTGCAGCAGACGCCGCAGAGAATTGGCGAGCGCAAGTTTGGTGCTGGGAGTCAATGGGCACACCTCCTCTCGTGAAAGCCGGCTCTGTCGGCTCGGCCATGGTGTAACAAGCACAACCTGCCTTTTGCAGCGCAAAGGGCAGATGCATAAAATGCACAGCCGCACATCTGCGGCTTTGCGCTTATTATACCACAGCGGTATAAAGAATTGCAATCCTGTCCAAAGTATGGTATGATTTGCCCCGTTAACCGGGAACATCAAAGGAGAGAGAAACATGACCATTGATTATCGTCCCAGGGGCGTCTGCTCCAATCGAATGGTGGTGGATGTGGAGAACGGCGTGATCCGCTCCCTCCAGGTCCAGGGCGGTTGCAACGGCAACCTTCAGGGAATCTCCCGTCTGGTGGAGGGCATGAAGGTGGAGGAGGCCATCCGTCGGCTGGAGGGCATCCGCTGCGGGTTTAAAGCCACCTCCTGTCCGGACCAGCTGGCCCAGGCGCTGAAGCAGACGGCACAGGCGTAAACAGAAAAAGATGGGACGTGCGTCAGCACGTCCCATCTTTTTTGTCAATGATGGTTCACCCTCAGGCAGCGGGCTTTTCGGCGGTCAGGGCGCCGAAGTTGGACAGAACCTGAGCAAACTCTACACGGGTCAGCTGGCCGGTGGGCATCAGCTGGCCGGTCTCGTTGCCGGTCATAATACCAGTATAGTAGCAGAAGGTCATGCCGTCCAGAGACTCGGCGGGGATGGAGGCGTAGTCGGGGGCCTTCTCCATGGAGCCGTCGGCGTCGGGAGCCTTGATGCCCTTGTAGTCGGCATAGGCGGCGATCAGGTCGGCGATCTCAGCGCGGGTGATGGTCCGATCCTCGCCGAAGGTGGTGCCCTTAAACAGACCCACGGAAGCGGCCCAGTTGATGCTGTCGGAGTACCACTTGCCCTCGGTATCGGTGACGGTGGCCTTTTCCACAGCGGGAGCGCCCTCCATGTTGTAGAGCACCTGATATACGGTGGCGCGGCTCACCAGGCCGAAGGGAGTAAAGCTGAAGCCGTTGGTGGTGCTCATCATGTCGTTGTTCACCACATAGCGGACAGCCTCGCCATACCAGGAGGAGAAGTCGGCGTCGGCATACAGAACGGTGATGCGGCCATCGCCTCTGGGATTGGCGTACTGCTCGCCTACCACGCCGCCCAGCTCGTCCTTGATGTAGTTGATGAGGACCTCGTTGTCCACCATGACCTCATCCTTCAGGATCTTCACGTTGTCAGCGCCGAACATGGCGTAGCCGTCGCCGCCGGACTTGAGCATATAGTTGTGGGAGGCCAGGGTATAGGTGGCCTTGGGATCGATGGCGGTGTACTTACCGGTCTCGTTGTCCAGGACCTGTACGTCCTTGACCCGGCGGTCGCCGGCCACCTTCACGAAGTTACCGGCGTCGTCCAGCTCCACGGAGGTGGGGATGGAGGTGTCCACGGTGTACTTGATGCCGGAGACCTGCAGGAAGCCGCCGCTCTCAGACACACCGGCCTGCATGGAGCCCAGCTCCAGAGCGTCCAGGATCTGCTGGCCGGAGACCTCCACCAGGCAGGCCAGGTTGCCGAAGGGATGGACAGCGATGATGTTGCCGTAGGTGATGTTGCCGGCGGCAATGTTGTCGCGGACGCCGCCGCCGTTGACAAAGCCGATGTCAGCGCCCAGCAGCACGCGGTAAGCGTCGGCACACAGGTCGCCCAGGTTGGTCTCGGCGGAGCGGACGGCACGATCGCCGGTGTAGGGATCTTTGATGGTCAGATCCACGGAGGAGGTAGCGACGATCTCTTCCGACTTGGCTTTATACTCAGCCTGAATACCATCAATGAAGGTCTTGGCGGAGGTGTAGGCCTGAGAGGTGGTGGGCACATCGGCCAGAGCCACCAGCTCGGTGGTCATGGTGCCGTCGGGAGCGATGACCAGCTTGCCCACGGACTCAGCCTTGGTGCCGGTCTGGCTCAGGAGCACGTCTTTACCGTCGGCGTTCTTCACGGTCTTGGAGGGCTCGGTGGTGTGGGAGTGGCCGTCCAGCACCACGTCGATACCGGTGGTTTTGGCAATGACCTCGGTGGACATCCAAGGAGAACTCTGGGCGTCCTCACCCAGGTGGGCCAGGGCCACCACATACTCGGCGCCGGCCTTGCGGGCAGCATCCACGGTGTCCTGGACCTGGTCATAGAGGGCCTTGCCGTCCTTATCCTGGCAGAAGCCGTAGATGTACTCGCCCTTGTCGTTCTGGAAGTAGGCGGGGGCGGATTTGGTCAGGGTCTCGGGGGTGGAGATGCCCACATAGGCCACATCCACATCGCCGTAGGTGACCATGGTGTAGGGCTCCAGTACGGTCTTGCCGTCAGCCCCCACAAAGTTGCAGCTGACATAGGTGTACTCAGCCTGGTTCTTGGCGATGTCCAGGAAGGTATCCATGCCGAAATCAAACTCATGGTTGCCGGGGATGGCAATGTCGTAGCCCACGTTGTTCATGATGTCCACGATCCAGCTGCCCTTGGACAGGGAACCCAGGATGCCGCCCTGAATGGCGTCGCCGCTGTCCACCAGGGTGACGTTGTCGGCGCCGTATTTGGCTTCCATCTCGGCCTTGTAGGCGGCGATGGCGGCATAGGACATACCGTCGTCGCTGGTGCAGTGGACATCGTTGGTGTACAGCACCACAATGCCGTCATCCGCGGCAGCGGTGGTCTCTCCCGCTGCGGCCATGGCTGGGATGCAGAAGCTGCTGGCCATGGACAGAGACAGGAACAGAGACAGGAACTTGCGTGTGTGTTTTCTCATGAAACATTCCACCTTTCCTTCCGGGCCCTGCCGGAGGGGGCTTTACAGGCCGGCTGGATGGAGCCTGAACGCATCCCCGGCACAAAAAACTTTCTCCGGGCATGGGCAATTCGGATATTATAATGGTAACAAAACGGAAACAAAAATACAAGAGGGCCCGGTGTAGAAAGCAGGTAAATTTTATATGCTTTTGGTAAAACAGCTGGCAAACAGAAGAAAAAACCAAGTCCCCGGAGGCACGCTCCGGGGACTTGGTTGTATAAAGAAAACCACTCGCTAGGCGAGTGGTAGCAAAAAGCCTATGGCGATGAAAGTGATAAAAAAACTCCCTTTGCTATAATAAAAGTGCGGTCTGCCAACTGCACAAAGAATAGCAAAGGGAGGACATTCAGATGGGACTGAATGATATTAGTAGTTTATCTCATACACGATGGAATTGCAAATATCATATTGTATTTGCGCCGAAGTACCGCAGGAAGGTATTTTACAGAGAAAAGAAAGCGGCAATAGGAAAAATACTGCGGCAGTTGTGCGAGTGGAAAGGGGTAAAGATCATAGAAGCGGAAGGGTGCCCGAACCATATTCACCTGTTTGTAGAGATACCACCGAAACTATCAGTATCGCACTTTATGGGGTATCTGAAAGGGAAGAGCAGTACAATGCTGTATGAGCAATTCGGCGAGCTGAAATACAAATATCGGAACCGAGAATTTTGGTGCAGAGGGTACTAAGGGCCATATAAAATAGGAAAACTGCAAATATAAGGCTTATCGGAGCCTACAATCCGAAAAAATAAAATAAAAGTCTATCACATTACGCTGAAAGCCGTCCAGGTAAAAATGGACGGCTTTTTTGCGTGGTGGGCTTGGAAAGGAGGGAAATTTCCAAGTAGAAAATCAAAGCTGATTTATATGCAAAATGCCAAAATTAAAAGGAGGTTCGTGAATGGCAGATGACAAGCTGAAAACAGGCCCGGATGATGTCCCCGTGGAAAAGGCCCCGGAAACTGCCACGCCGGAAAAAGCATTGGAGCCTGCCGAAGCCGGTATAGACAGGGATACTCCGGCCAGGGCTGCTCCGGGCGAGGTGGTGGTTGATTTTGACAAGATCAACGAGCTTATGTCCCAGCGGCGGGCGGCGGCGCGTGAGGCTGTATCAACGGCGGAGGCCCCGGCTGTCGAGGAGGGCTCCCCCAAACATAGGGATGAGGCGTTCCGTGACTTGTTCGGGAACGAGGAAAAACCACCCTGGGAAAAATCACTGGATGAAATCAAGGAGGAGGAAAACGCACAAAAGCGCCGGGGCCGTCCCAAAAAGGCAAAGGATAAGGTGGAGCCCAACAAGCCGGAAAAGGGGCCGGGCACCCGCAAGGGCCGCCCAGCTAAGGCTGACAAGGCGGCCCTTGACAAGTCCCCGGCCCCCAGCGTTCTGGACAAAGTGTCCAGAGGTGGAAAAAAAGATAAGGACAAGGAAACGGGCTCCGGGGGGATTGGGCCCGGCGTGAAAGCTCCAAAAGGCAAGACCGCCCCTGTCAAGGAGGCGGAGGCCCCGCCCCCGGAGATCAAGCTGCCGCCTACTCCGGAAGTCCCGCCCCGCCCGGTGGAAGAGGGAAAAGTCGTCTATCTGAAAATGGCGGAGCTTCACCCGTTCCATACGTTCCGGGAGCACCCATTCAAGGTAACGCACGATAAAGCAATGGATGATCTGGTGGGGACGATCAAGGAACACGGCATTATGACACCCGGCACCGTCCGTCCGGAAAAGGACGGCAAGGGTTATGAGATCATCGCGGGCCATCGCCGTCAGTTTGGCGGCATACTTGCCGGGCTGGAGGAAATGCCCTGTATCATCCGTAATATGACCGACCTGGAAGCTGTCCGGGAAATGCGCAACAGCAACAAGCAGCGGGGTGAACCGCTCCCCAGCGAGCTTGCAAAGCTCCTGGATTTGGAACTGGAGGCCATTAAGCGCCAGGGGGCCCGCCCCAAAAACGAGAAAGAGGCGGAGGCCCTGGGTAAGCTCTCGGTGGAGATTGTGGGCAAGGAGCATGACATGAACTATAAAAAGGTGCTCCGTTATGTCCGGCTCAACCATCTTGTCCCGGAGCTTCTGGAAAAGGTGGACGCAAAAAGCATGGGCTTTATGCCCGCCGTGGAGCTGTCGTACATCAAGCCGGAAAACCAGCGGCTCATTGCCGTGTCGATTGACGGGGAGGTGGCGTCCCCCACCGTCAAGCAGGCAAAGCGGCTCCGGGAGTTGGATCAGGAGGGCTTGCTCAATGGTGACGTGATCGATGGTATTTTAAGCGAGGAAAAAAGGGAGGTTGATAACGTGATCATCAGTACCGATGAACTCAACAAATATTTTGGCAAGGAAGTGACACCGGCCAAAATGAAAGCGCAGATTTTGGCCTTGCTGGACGAGTGGAAAGAAAAGCAGCCGCCCGAACTGGCAAAGCCGGAGAAAAAGAACGAACTGGACAAGTAACCGCCCCCGCTTCTGGACACTTTGTCCAGAGGCAGACGCTCCCCGTTTGGGATGGGCTCTGTGGTGATATATCCCCCGTCGCCGGGTATCTTCCAGCACAGCCGGGTACAGGCAGTCAAGGGTGCAGCGCACCGCCGCATAGCGGCGGCCATGCCCTTGACGGCCTGGCCCGGCTGTGCTATTTCCGGCGAAGCGACGGGGGTATATCCTCCAGAGCCGCCCCCTTTCCCATGAATGGGAAAGGGCGGGGAGATAGGGTTGACGCTATCTACTATATATAAGGAAAGAAATGGAGGTTTTGACTATGAAACGACCCCTTGCGTATGTGACCGCCGCATGGCGCGGCGACGAGTGCGAGATTACGGAACAGGCGGCTAAATATTGCCGCATTGTCTATGACGCGGGCTATTCCCCTATCTGCCCCATGCTTTTCCTGCCGCTGTTCCTCAATGACGCGGTGCCGGAGGAGCATAAGAACGGCATCGACATGGGGCGCGACCTGCTCCGGCGCTCCCGTGTGCTGGTGGTGTGCGGGAACTATGTCAACGAGGCGGTAAAAAATGACATCGCCGTTGCCCAGCGGCTGGGGATTACAGCCACCACCCTGGAGGGCATCCTGACTGTCAAGGGCCAGGGGCGGCGCTGATATGCCTGCGCTGTTTGAAGCCTACATTACCAACCTGGGAAAATACAACGAGGGTGAGCTGGTTGGAGAAACGCTGAAATTCCCCACCACCAAAGAAGAGGTGCAAGGTCTGCTGAAACGCATCGGCGTGGATGGGGTGCGTTACGAGGAGTTTTTCATTACCAGCTTTGACGGTGATGTGCTGGGGCTCTATGACTATCTGACCGAATATGAAAATCTGGACGAGCTTAACCATCTGGCCTGCCTGCTCTCCGAGCTGGATCAAAGTGATTTGGAGAAATTCGAGGCGGTGATCGACAGCGGCGAGCATACTTCCAGCGTGGCCGACCTCATCAACCTGACGCAAAACCTGGATTGTTTTGAATTTTATCCCGACATTGAAAGCGAGGAAGATTTAGGCCGCTACTCTGCGGAGGACTTGCCAATCCCGGAAGAACTGAAAGACTATTTCGATTATGAGGCATACGGACGGGATGTACTAATCAATGATGGCGGCCATTTAGCCCCCGGCGGCTATGTGCTGAACAACGGCGGCAAATTCATTGAGCACTACCACGGGATCGAGGATATTCCAGCCGAGCACAGGGTTTTCTCATATCCGCAACTTTCCATCCGGGAACAGATGGCCGCCTATAAGGAAATTATTGACGGTTCTTCTCTGGAGGGCTATCGCAAGATGACCGCAAAAGAACATGATGACCGATAGCGGCACTTCTGGACACTTTGTCCAGAGGAGCCGCTTTTTGTATGAAAGGGGGTGATCCGCCTGGTTGACGAGGATGTTTCCAGACGCACCATAGCGGTATCGATCAAGGTAAGCAAGCTGACGGCAAAAGGGCTTGCCTATGTACTGGGAGCGATTGCCCGGAAGATTGCCAAACACCACCGGGCCAAGCAAACGCCCCACGGCAGGCAGACGGTAGGCCAGCTGATGGGCCAGGGTGCTTCTGCCAACAGCATTGAGGTGGAGGCTCCCGCCCTCTTTGACCGGGTGGCCCGGAAATGGAATGTGGACTATGCCTTTTACAAGGTAGCGCCGGACAAGCACCTGCTTTTCTTCAAGGCTGGGCAGGCCGACGCCATTACCGCCTGTTTCGCAGAGTATTCCAAACGGCTGCTCAAGCGTTCAAAGTCCAGGCGTGTTCCCATCCGGGAACAGCTCAAACGGGCCGCCGCTGAACTGGCCCGCCAGCCGTCCCACAAGAAAGAACGGGTAAAGGAGGCGGCGCATGAGGACAGATAGCGTAAAAAAATATGTGATACCCAATATCCCGTACCTGTTTATTCTGTGGGCCTGTCTGAAGCTGGGGACGGCCTACCGGCTGGCCGCTGGCGCAGACTTCGCCCACAAGCTCCTGGGGCTGGGCCAGACTATCGGCCCGGCCTTTGCCGACTTTGCGCCGGGGCTTGCTCCCTTTGACTGGCTGGTGGGCATTGTGGGCGCGGCTGCCTTTCGCCTGCTGATCTATGTGAAAAGCAAAAACGCGAAAAAGTACAGGCGGGATGAAGAGTACGGTTCCTCCCGTTGGGGAACGGCAAAAGACATCCAGCCCTTTGTCGATCCAAAGTTTGAAAACAATATCATTCTCACCGGGACGGAGTTTCTCACCATGAATACCCGCCCCAAAAACCCGGCCAACGCCCGCAACCTTAACGCCTGCGTCATCGGCTCGTCCGGCTCCGGCAAAACCCGGTTCTGGCTTACCCCGCAGATCTTGCAGGCCAGCGCGGATAAAAAGGCCGGATGCAGCTATGTGGTGGTCGATCCGAAAGGAGGTGTTCTCGGACAGGTAGGCCGCTTTCTGCAACGGCGGGGGTATAAAATCAAAGTTTTTAACAGCATAGATTTTTCCAAGTCCATGCACTATAACCCGCTGGCGTATATCCGAAACGAGGCCGATATTCTGAAATTTGTGGATGCTTTGATCAGCAACACAAAGGGCGAGGGCAAAGAGGGCGATCCATTTTGGCAAAAGGCGGAAACGCTTTTATACTGCGCCCTGATCGCCTATATCATTTTTGAGGGCCCCGCTGAGGATCGGAACATGAATACATTGGTGGATATGATTTCCGGCATGGAGGTCAAGGAGGACGATGAAAATTTCCAAAATGCCGTGGACTATATGTTTAAGGGGCTGGAAAAGCGAAAGCCGGATTGCTTTGCTGTGAAGCAGTACAAGAAATACAAACTTGCAAGCGGCAAGACGGCCAAAAGCATTTTGATTTCCTGCGGCTCCCGTTTGGCCCCCTTTGACATCCCCCAGCTCCGGGAGATCATGGCCTATGACGAGCTGGAGCTTGACCGCATCGGGGATCGGAAAACAGCGGTGTTTTTCACCATTTCCGACACCACGCCCACCTATAACTTTCTGGTTGCCCTGGCCTTTTCGCAGATGTTCAATCTGCTGTGTGAACGGGCCGACAGTGTTCACGGGGGCCGCCTGCCCCATCATGTGCGGGTGCTGTGGGACGAGGCGGCCAATACGGGCCAGGTGCCCCAGCTTGAAAAGCTGGTGGCCGTCATCCGTTCCCGTGAGGTGTCGCTGACGCTCTTTTATCAGCAGATGGCCCAATGCAAGGCCATTTACAAAGACCATGCGGAAACGATACTCGGCAACATGGACAGCGTGATTTTCCTGGGCGGGCGGGAAAGCTCCACCATTAAGGAGATTTCCGAGAACTGGCTGGGAAAAGCGACCATCTATATGCAGACGGACGGGCGCTCAAAGGGGCAGTCGGAAAGCTACAATCTCAATACCCAGCGATTGGGCCGGGAGCTGATGACCCCCAGCGAACTCGCCACCATGCCCGGCGACAAGTGCATTTTGCAGCTTCGGGGCCTGCCCCCGTTCTATTCCCCCAAATATGACTTGAAAAAGCACCCGAACTACAAGTACACGGCGGAGGCCGATAAACAGAAAAACGCCTTTGACCTGGACAAGCTCATCAACCGCCGCAGGCGGCCAGGGCTTTCCGAGGTTTGTGAGGTGTACGAGGCGGACGCGCCGGACACAGCGCCCATAGGCGAGGACGAGGACATCCTCAACTATGACGATGTGGACGACCCGGACGCTTTTGTATAAAGGGCTTCTGGACAAAGTGTCCAGAGGTTGTGACCTGCCGCCAGAAATGGCGGCTTTTTTCATAGCCGGGGAACCCCGGAGAAATGGAGGATTTATGGAGTTCTTTTCTTCTGCTGTCGATACGTTGCAGACCCTTGTTGTGGCCCTGGGCGCTGGCCTTGGCGTGTGGGGCGTTGTGAACCTGCTGGAAGGTTATGGTTCCGACAACCCTGGCTCCAAAAGCCAAGGCATGAAACAGCTTATGGCGGGCGGTGGTATCATCCTGCTGGGCACCACCCTGATCCCTCTGCTGTCCGGCCTGTTCTAAGGTAGGGGCCTATGGATTTTCTCACCGACTGGCTTACGGATTGGCTCAAAGAACTGCTCATCAGCGGGATCATGAGCAACCTGGAGGGGCTTACCGATTATGTCAATGCCCAGGTCGGAGAGATCGCGGTACAGGTGGGGACGACCCCGGCGGCATGGAACGCCGGGGTTTTCTCCCTCATACGCCAGCTTTCCGAAACGGTGATTTTACCGATTGCCGGGATGGTGCTGACTTTCGTTGCCACCTATGAGCTTATCCAGATGCTTTTGGAAAAAAACAATATGCACGAGTTTGACGTAGCGAATATCTACAAGTGGATATTCAAAACCGCTTGCGCCATCTTCATTCTCTCCAACACATTCAATATCGTGATGGCGGTGTTCGATGTGTCCCAAAGTGTGATCGCCCAGGCGGGCGGTCTGATCCAGGGCTCCACGGACATCACGCCGGATATGCTGGCAGAACTGGAAACCACCCTGGAGGGGATGGATGTTGGGCCCCTCATTGGCCTATGGCTCCAGTCCTCCATTATCGGCGTTACGATGTGGGTGCTGGGCATCGTCATTTTTGTTTTAGTCTATGGCCGTATGCTGGAAATTTATATCCTGACCAGTTTGGCCCCCATCCCCATGGCGACCATCTCCCACCGGGAGGTGGGGCAAATGGGCCAGAATTATCTGCGCTCCCTGTTTGCCGTGGGCTTTCAAGGGCTGCTCATTCTGGTATGCGTCGCCATTTATGCGGTGTTGATCCAGGGGATCGCCACGGGCGGCGACCCCATCGGCGCGATCTGGGGCATTGTGGGATATACCGTCCTGCTCTGCTTCATGCTGTTCAAAACGGGCTCGATTGCCCGCAGTATCTTTAACGCACATTAAAAGAAAGGAGTTTGTCTATGGCAAAAATGCAGGCAGCGGCCCAGGGCGGCCCTGTTGTGGACGAGGCGGCGATGGAAGAAATGCGCCGCTTGATTTTTGAAGCCCCCATCGCGGAACTGGCAGAGTCCCAAGGGATTTCCATTGACGAGGCGGTACAGCTTCGCGTGGAGAAAAACCTGGAGGCCGCCGAGGTGCCGATTGAGGTGACGGTGCGCCCCATTGAAAAACAGGGCAAGACGATGGGTTTTGCCAGCGTGAATATTGGCGGTATGGTGGTGGATGATTTCCGGGTGATAGACGGAAAAAACGGCGTCTTTCTTGGGGCACCCAGCAAACCCGATCCCACCAGCAGGACAGGCTACCGCTCCACGGCGCGGGTGATGGATCGCCACTTGCAGGAACGGCTGGACGCGGCGGCGGCCCAGGGCTATACCCAGGCCGTGGAAAAATTGATTGCCCGCGCCGAGGCTTTGCGGCCCGCCCCGATCAAGGAGCAAATGGCAAAAGCGGCAAAGGAGGCCGCGCAGGAAAACGCCGCCCGTCCCGCCCCGGCAAAGGGCAAGGAGGCCAGGGATGACCGATAGGGCAACCTCTGGACAAAGTGTCCAGAAGTCCCCGGAGCTTTCGGAGGGGCTGTTCCTTATGGACGGCATTGAGGGCCTGCGCTCTCTCCCTCGTCATTCGGTGGATATGCTCTTGACCGATCCGCCCTATGGCACCACCCGGAACTTTTGGGATGTGCCCCTGCCGCTCCCGGAGCTGTGGGAGGCGGTGAAATGGGCCGTCAAGCCGGAGGGCGCGGTGCTGTTTTTCGCCCAATGCCCCTATGACAAGGTGCTGGGGGCCTCCAACCTGCCCATGCTCCGCTATGAGTGGGTATGGTACAAAAGCCGCTGCACAGGCTTTCTCAACGCAAGGCGGGCCCCGCTGAAAAAGACGGAGAATATTCTGGTGTTCTATCAGAAACTTCCGCTATACAACCCGCAGTTTGAACAGGGCAAGCCCTACAAGAAAATCGCAGGCAACCGTGGGAACAGCACCAATTACGGGAAATTCACCCGTTCCGGCAGCGGCTCGGAGGACGGCCTGCGCTTTCCCGGAAATGTGCTGGCCTTTCCCGCTGTCCAGCGCACCGTCCACCCCACGCAAAAGCCGGTGGAACTGTGCGAGTATTTCATCAAGACCTATACCCGGCCCGGCGAGGTGGTGGCGGACATCTGCGCGGGCTCTGCTACAACGGCGGTTGCCGCCCTTAATACAGGCCGCCGCTTTATTTGCTTTGAAACCGTCCCGGCCTACTATGCCGCCGCCACGGAGCGCGTCCGTCTGGCGCGGGCGGCGGTGGAGGCCGGGGAGAAAGGAGTGTAACCATCAAGAAGTATTCTATCATTTACGCCGATCCGCCCTGGCGGTATTCCGCAAAGAAAGTACAGGGGGCGGCGGAAAATCACTATCCCACCATGGGGATCGACGAGCTTTGCGCGTTGCCTGTGGCCGATCTTGCGGCCCCGGACAGCGCGCTTTTTTTATGGGCCACCTTTCCCCAGCTCCCGGAGGCCCTGCGGCTGATTGAGGCGTGGGGCTTCACTTACAAGAGCGTTGCTTTCGTCTGGCTCAAACAAAACCGCAAGTCCCCCGGCTGGTTTTACGGCCTGGGCTTCTGGACACGGGGCAACGCAGAGGTGTGTCTGCTGGCAACACGGGGACACCTGAAACGGCAGGCGGCCAATGTCCACCAGTTTATCATTTCCCCCATTGAAGCCCACAGCAAAAAGCCGGACGAGGCCCGTGATAAGATCGTGGCCCTGATGGGCGACCTGCCCAGGGTGGAGCTGTTCGCAAGGCAGACGCCGCCCGGCTGGGATGTGTGGGGAAATGAGGTGGAAAGTACCCTGCCGGACTTCTGGACAAAGTGTCCAGAGGTGGCCGGGCCGGAAAGGAAGTGATCAACATTCCCTATGTAAATGTTCCAAACGATTTGTCAAAGGTCAAGACGAAACTTGCCTTTAACCTGACGAAACGCCAGCTTGTATGCTTCGGGATCGCGGCGGCGGTGGGCGTCCCCACCTATCTGCTGGCCCGGAGCACCATCGGCAATACCGGGGCCATGTTCCTGATGATGGCCGTGGCGCTCCCGGCGTTCCTGCTGGCGATGTATGAAAAAGACGGGCTCCCGCTGGAAAAGGTGGTGAAAAACATCATCCGGGCCCGTTTCCTGCGGCCTGGGATCAGGCCCTATCAGACGCAGAATATTTACGCCCCGTTTACCCAGCGGGGCGCTGCGGGAAAGGAGGATGCGATTGAAAACAGCAAAAAACCAAAAGCGCGGCCCCGGAAAGGGCGCTAAACGGAAAGCTGCGTTGTCTGCCCAGCAGACGATCCCCTATCTGGTGATGCACCCGGACGGGGTATGCCAGCTTCCCGGCGGGCTCTACACAAAAACCGTGGAATATGAGGACATCAATTATTCGGTGGCAAGCACCGAGGATCAGACGGCGATTTTCGGCGGCTGGAGCTCGTTCCTCAACTACTTTGATACCTCTTTGCCGTTCCAGCTTTCCTTTATCAACCGCCGTTCCCACTCCCGGAGCAAGTACCGGGTGAACATTCCCCCGGCCCAGGACAGCTTTAACAGCGTCCGGGCCGAGTTTACCGGGATGTTAAAAAACCAGATCGCCAAAAGCAACAACGGCATTGAGCGTTCCAAGTACATCACATTCGGCCTGCCAGCCGGGGGGATCGGAGAGGCCCGGCCCCGCCTGGAACGTGTGGAGGCCGATGTGACGGGCAATCTGAAACGGCTGGGCGTGCCCTCGGAGGCGCTGGACGGGCGGGAGCGGCTGGCCCTGCTCCATGGGCAGATGCACCCCGGCAGCCGGGAGGCGTTTTGTTTCTCCTGGCAGGACATCCCAAAAACAGGCATGGGCACAAAGGACTATATCGCCCCGGACAGCTTCGACTTCCGGCAGTCCCGGACGTTCCGGGTGGGCCAGTATTGGGGCGCGGCATCCTATTTGCAGATTTTGGCCTCCGAGCTCTCGGACAAGCTGCTGTCGGAGATTTTGGAGCTGGATGCGGAGCTGACTGTCACCATGCACGTTCAGACGGTGGATCAGCTCAAAGCCATTAAGACCGTCAAAGGCAAGCTCTCCGACATCGGCAAAATGAAAGTGGAGGAACAGCGCAAGGCGGTGCGGGCCGGGTATGATCCCGACATTCTCCCGCCCGACCTCATCACGTTCAGCAAGGACGCGGCGGAGCTCCTGGCCGATCTGCAATCCCGCAACGAGCGGATGTTCCTCTTGACGTTCACGGTGGTAAACCTTGCCCCCACTCGCCAGCGGTTGGAAAACGATGTGTTTACCGTGGGCGGTATCGCGCAGAAATACAACTGCGCCCTAAAGCGGCTGGACTGGCAGCAGGAGCAGGGGTTCGTTTCTTCCCTGGCCCTGGGCTACAACGAGGTGGAGATCCAGCGGGGCATGACCACCAGCTCCACGGCGATCTTTATTCCCTTTATGACAAGGGAGCTGCGCATGGCCGGGCCGTCCCTCTACTACGGCATGAACGCCCTTTCCCACAATGTCATCATGGCTGACCGCAAAAAGCTGAAATCGGCCAACGGCCTGTACCTTGGCTCCACGGGATCGGGAAAATCTTTCGCCGCAAAACGGGAGCTCTTAAACGTGTTCCTCACCATCCCAAAGGATCGGATTCTGATTGTCGATCCAATGGGCGAATATGCGCCGCTGGTGCGGCGGCTGGGCGGCCAGGTGATCGAGATCGCCCCCGGCTCCCCCAGCCATATCAACCCCATGGACATCCAGCTTGACCTGGACGATGACGAAAGCCCGCTTTCCATGAAAGCGGATTTTTTGTTGTCCCTGTGCGAGCTGGTGGTGGGCGGCAAGGACGGCTTGCAGCCCATCGAGAAAACGGTGATCGACCGCTGTGTGCGGCTCATTTACCGGGACATGGCCCTGGGGATCGGGGACGGCAAGCCCCCCTTGCTCCAGGACTTGTACGAGGAGCTTTTGAAGCAGCCGGAGCCGGAGGCCCGCCGTGTGGCGACGGCCCTGGAGCTCTACTGCACCGGCTCCCTCAACCTCTTTAACCACCCCACCAACGTGGACTTGACCGCCCGCGTGGTGTGTATCGTGCTGAAAGGGCTGGGGGAAAACCTGCGCAAGATCGCCATGCACATCACCAACGACTTTGTGACTTCGGCAGTCAATGTGAACTTTCACAGCGGTATTTCTACCTGGTGCTACTTTGATGAATTTCATATCCTTTTGCGGGACGCGCTCACCGCCAGCTATTTTGTAGCCGTCTGGAAGATGCTCCGCAAAAAAGGCTGTGTGCCGTCAGCTTTAACGCAGAACGTCAAAGACCTATTAGCCAGCCGGGAGATCGAGGCCATTTTAGACAACACCGACTTTATGATCCTGCTGGCCCAGGCGCAAAGTGACCGGGCGATTTTGGCAAAGCAGCTCGGCATTTCCGAGCACCAGCTTTCCTATATCACCCATTCCAACGCGGGCGAGGGGCTGCTGTTCTATGGGGATGTGACCATCCCGTTTGTGGATCGGTTCCCCAAAGGGGAGATCTATAACCTGCTCACTACCCGCCCGGAGGACTTGAAGCATGAATCAGGAAACGAATAAAACGGCGGGCCCGGAGGCCGGGGGCACTTCTGGACAAAGTGTCCATAAGTCGAAATTCCGCCAGAAAAGCAAACAGGAACAGGCCGCCGCCAGCAAGCTCCGCATGGAACAGCGCGGGGAAAAGCTGGAAAAGGCCAAGGACAAGCTGGCAAAACAGAAGCCGCCCAAAAAGCCCGGCCCGGTGAAACGTGTGGGCCGGACGGCGGGCCGGGGCGTCCACGGCTTTGTGCATGGGAAACTGTTTGAAGTGGAACAGGAAAATGTGGGCACCGAGGGGGCCCACCGCTCCGAGCTGGTGGGCGAGTCCGCTCTGCGGCATGGCTCCCGGTTTGTGAAGCGGAAAGTCCGGGAGCACCCGGCAAAGGCCGTCCGCAAGGCGGAGTCCAAATATATCAAGGCAACGGCGGATTATCATTTCCGCATGGCCGCCCAGGAGCACCCGGAAATGTCCGGCAATTCCGTTTCCCGGATGTGGCGCAAGCACCGCCTAAAAAAGCAGTATCAAAAAAAGGCGCGGGAGGCTGCAAAGACCGGGGCGGCAAGCGCGGCCAAAAAGACAGCCGCCGCCACGGAAAAGGCCGGGGCAAAGGCGGTGGGCTTTGTCAAACGGCATCCTGTGGGGGTGCTGCTGGCCCTGGCCTGCCTGCTCCTGCTCTTTGTGATGCAGTCCTGTTCTTCCTCCCTGGTGATGCTGGGCAACTCCGGCGCGGGGGCCGTGGGCGCGACCACTTACCCCTCAAAGGACGAGGATATTTTGGCGGCGGAGGCCAGCTATTCCGGCATGGAGGCGGAGCTGCAACACTACCTGGACACCTACGAAAGCACCCACAGCTATGACGAGTACCATTTTGACCTGGACGGGATCGAGCACGACCCTTATGTGCTCATTTCCATTTTGTCTGTGCTCCACGAGGGGGAATGGACGGCGGACGAGGTGCAGGGCACCCTGGAAACCCTCTTTGACCGCCAGTATATCCTGACGGAGCGCGTGGTGCGGGAAACCCGGTATGACAGCGAGGGCGATCCCTACTCCTGGTATATCTGCTATGTCACGCTGGAAAACCGTAACCTGTCCCATCTGCCCCTGGAACTTATGAGCGAGGAACAGATGGCCCGGTATTCCCTCTACCTGTCTACCCTGGGCAACCGCCCCGACCTGTTTCCCGGTTCGGAGTATGTGGACAAATACACAAAACCGCCCGCCGACTATGACGTGCCGGGGGAATATCTGGACGATGAAACCTTTGCGGCCATTCTCTCCGAGGCGGAGAAATACCTGGGCTATCCCTATGTGTGGGGCGGCAGCTCCCCGGCCACGTCCTTTGACTGCTCCGGCTTTGTGTCCTGGGTGATCAATCACTCCGGCTGGAATGTGGGCCGCCTGGGGGCCCAGGGGCTTTATAACATCTGCACCCCTACCAGCAACCCGAAACCCGGCGATCTGGTGTTCTTTGTGGGCACCTATGACACGGCGGGCGTGTCCCATTGCGGCATCTATGTGGGGGACAATATGATGATCCATTGCGGAGATCCCATCAGTTACGCAAATCTGAACACAAGCTACTGGCAATCTCATTTCTACGCCTACGGGCGTTTACCATGACGAGGAGGTTATGTATGGCGGCAAGTAAAAGCCAGAAAATCCAGGCCGAGATTGAAAAGGTCAAGGCCAAAATAGCCGAACAGCAGGCCCGGCTGAAAGAGCTGGAGAAAAACAAGCTGGAGGCCGAAAACACGGAGATCGTGGACATTGTGCGGGGCATGAGCGTGTCCCTGGAGGAGCTGCCCCTGGTGCTCCAGCGGCTCCGGGACGGCGGCACCTCTGGACAAAGTGTCCAGAAGTCCGAGGACGGCGGAAAGGAGGAAAATTGAAGATGAAACGCTTTCGAGTGATGGCGGCGGCGCTCTGCGCCGCCGTTCTTTTATGCGGCTTTAGCGTCCCGGCGTATGCCTATGCGGACGGCGGCGAGGGTGAGGACTACGGCGATCCCACCATGGAAACCCCAGCCCCGGAGCCGGAGCCCACCATTGAGCCCGGCGAGGGCTTTGAGGAAGAGGGCAACCTCGTCACCCGCGATCTGCTCTATGACGAGCACACCAACAAGCAGTTTATCACGGTACAGACGGCGGGCGGCAGCACCTTTTACATCGTTATCGACTATGACAAGCCCGTGGACGAGGAGGGCGAGCAATACGAAACCTATTTCTTAAACATGGTGGACGAGGCCGACCTGCTGGCGGCAGCCGAGGCCGCTGGCGTGGAGCAGGCGGTTTGTTCCTGCTCGGAAAAATGCGCGGCGGGGGCCGTCAACACGGATTGCCCGGTCTGCTCCCTCAAGATGGCCGAGTGCGTGGGCGTGGAGCCGGAGCCGGAACCTGCGGAAACTGAGGAACCCGCCCCGGAAGAGGCCGAACCGGAAACGGGCGGCAATATGGGGACGCTTCTGCTCATTCTGGCGGTGGCGGTGATCGGCGGCGGCGCGGCGGTCTATTTCAAGGTGATCCGCCCCAAACGGCAGAAAGACAGCGAACCGGAGGACGATGATACCGAGCCGGAGGACTATGAGGACGACGGCCCGCCCTGGGACGAGGACGAGCCTGACGAAAACAGCGAGGAGGAGGAACAATGAATTTTACCAATAACCGTTATGAAAAAATGATGAAGCAGCGCCCCCAGCCCATGGCCCCGTCTGTCCCGAAAGCGCCCAGGGGCTCCCGGTGCGCCGGGTGCCCCTACTGGCGCGGCATCCGCTGTATGGCTTGTTACCGGGAGCTTTTGAGAACCCCTGGCGGGAGGTGAGGCCGTGTCCCGTGAACTGACACGCGAGGAAAAGCGAAAGATCCGCACCCTGGTGACAAAGTGGTGCGCCAACTATGACAAGGAATATGGGTGTCTGCCCATGGAGTGCGAATGTTATATGTTCGGCAAGTGCTGGACGGGTGCCTATTGCCGCTATTTCCGGGAGGCCGTCCTGCCCCTCGATCCGGCGCTGGAGGCCGCCCTTATGAGCAAGGGGCCGCCCCCGGAGTTTAAGCCCTGCCCGGTCTGCGGCGGGCCTGTCCCCCTGGATGGGCGGCTGGCTTACTGTTCGGCGGCCTGTGCAAAGAAAGCCCACCGCCGCCAGCAGCGGGAATATATGCAGAAGAAACGGGGCTGTGATGTTGACAATTAGGCCCTCAAAAACCAGCTTGTATCAAGGCTTTCCGGGGCCGCTTTTGGGGTAGGCCGTGTGTTTCTATGGCCTGCCCCTGTTTTACCGAAATGCTGTCAACATCTGCCCCGCCGCTTCTGGACACTTTGTCCAGAGGTGGCGGGCACATTTAAGGAGGTGTTATTCTGGAAGAAAATCAAGGCTATGTGATCCGCCGCACGATCCTGTTTGACAACAAATGCGGCTTTGTGCTGGGGGAAAATCCCAAGGCCCCGAACCCCTATGTGACCTGGCAATTCAACGAGCAGGACGGGCACCGGGACTACTTTTGGGGCCACTACCACAACGAGCCGGACATGGCCGAGCGTGACCTGCACAATCGGGCCGAGGACTATCAGCGGCGCTATTATGTGTTTGAAGTGGAGCAGGCCCCAGACAAGGAAACCTACAAATACTATTCTACCCAGCGGCCCATCGACATCGGCACCTATCCCAAAAGCGATTTCAACCGCCCTGTCCACATGGACATATACCCAACCCGCCAGCAGGTGCCGGGCGAGGCGTTCCAGGCGTGGGGAGCGATCACCTATGCCCAGCCGTTGACGGAACAGGAAATGCGGGATTATGAGCTGCGGCCCGCCCGTGACAATCTGGACATCCGGCGGCAGATGGACGCCCAGGCCCAGGTGGTGGGCAAATGGGAGGACGCTCACCACGTCCCGGAACAAAAGCGGCTGACCTGGTTTTATCCCGATTTCGGCTGCTATGTGGCGAAAGAATATGTTACCCCGGAGCAGCTCACCGCCCGCGCCCGCAGCGTGGAGCGTCAAGCGGCGGCCAGGGCTCACAAGCAGGAAAAGGGCAAACAGCCGATTGCCGAACAACTGAAAGCGGCCCAGCGGGAGGCCCAGGCTGGCCGGGGCCAGGACACACCCAAACGGAGCGCCCCTGACCGGGGCGACAGATAGGAGGAGAATATGGAAGAAAAATATAACCCCATGAAAAGCGCGGAGATCGCCACCGAGCACAACTACAATATGCTGGACGGGGTGCTCAACAACCAGGCCCCGCCCCCGGAGCAGGAAAAGCCGCTGGACAAGGTAAAGGAACCACCCCACCGCCGCCGGAGCCTGGATCGGGAGGATCGGTGAGCCAGAAGAAACGCCGCCGCCCCATCCACCTGCACGTCATGGTGTCCGAGGAGGAACTGGCGCTGATCCGGGAACGCATGGACGAGGCGGGCGTCCGCAGCCTGGGGGCCTATGTGCGGAAAATGGCCCTCAACGGCTATGTGCTCCATGTTGACCTTTCCGACGTGCGGGAGCTGGTGTCCCTCCAGCGGCGGTGCTCCAACAATCTAAACCAGGTGGCGATCCAGGCCAACACCTACGGCGGCATTTACCCGGAGGAGATCAAGGCGTTGCAGCGGGACTATGAAACCCTGTGGGGGCCGCTGTCCGATCTGCTCAAAAAACTGTCGGCGGTGGTGGAGCTTTAACCCTTGCCGGGGAGCGTGACGCTCCCCGGCTGCCCCGGCTTCTGGACACTTTGTCCAGAAGCCGGGGCAGCCGGAGTCATCCTTGTTGTCCCTCTCCTACGGAGTTATAATATACATATAGAGGCAAAGATCAAATTTTTGTAGGAGGTATGAACCATGCGGACAATCTTAAAAATTATCGCGGCTCCCTTTGTCCTGGCGCTGATGCTCATTGTGGCGGTGCTCTCGTTCCTTGCCTGCATCGCGGGCGCGTGCTGCGGCCTTGCGTGTACGGTATTTGTCCTGCTGGCGGCCTGCGCCTTTTTCGCGGGGCTGCATACGGGCTGTATTGCTGCTCTGGTGCTGGCGTTCCTTGTTTCCCCCTTTGGGCTCCCGGCCATTGGAGAGTGGCTGCTGGATCGTCTGTATGGGGTGAAATACGCCTTGCAGGATTTTATGTTTAGCTGATGACCTCTGGACACTTTGTCCAGAAGCGGCGGGCGGCGGGCTTTCCCGCCGCCTGTTTTCATCTGTGATAAGGAGGTGAGCATACGGCCACAACGCGCTTGATCACCCATCATATCAGTAAGGGGGAAACTGTTGCCCAATCGCTGAAAGACCGTTTTGACTACGGCCAGAACCCGGAGAAAACCCAGGGCGGCGAGCTCATTTCCGCCTATGAGTGCGACTACATGACCGCCGATGCGGAGTTCCTTTTGGCAAAGGCAAAGTACAAGGCAACCACGGGCCGGGAACAGCGGCGGGATGCGGATGTGCTGTGCTATCAGATCCGGCAGTCCTTTCGCCCTGGGGAGATCACCCCGGAGGAGGCAAACCGGGTGGGCTATGAAACGGCCATGCGCTGGACAAAGAGCAGGCACGCCTTTTTCGTTGCCACCCACACAGACCGCCAGCACATCCACAATCACATTTACTACAATTCCACCACCCTGGACTATACCGGGAAATTCCGGGACTTTTTCAGATCGGCGGCGGCCCTGCGGAAACTCTCTGACCGGGTGTGCCTGGAGCATGACCTGTCCGTGATCCAAAACCCGAAGCTCCACAGCAAGGGCCGCTTTCTCCACTATGGACAATGGATCGGGGAGCGCCCGCCCTCGGCCAAACAGCGGGTGCGGCTGGCCATCGTGGAGGCCCTGGGGAAACGGCCCGCCGACTTTGCGGCGTTCCTGGGGCTCATGGAGGAGGCGGGCTTTGCGGTGAAGCATGGCCGGGGCGGTGTCATTTCCTTTCTGGCCCCTGGGCAGGATAAGCCCACCCGCCTGCGCTCGTCCACCCTGGGCCCCGGCTTTGACGCGGCAGACATCCGGGCAGTGATTGCCGGGGAGCGCCCGATCCCGGAGCTGCCAAAGGAGGGCCTGCCACCGCCCCGGCGTGTCGATCTTATCATTGATATTCAAAACCGTTTAGCTCAGGGCAAAGGCCCGGCCTATGAGCGGTGGGCCAAAGTCTACAACATAAAGCAGATGGCCGCCGCGCTCCTGTATCTCCGGGAGCATGGGCTTGCCGATTACGAGGCGCTTGCGGCCAGCACCGAGGCGGCGGTGGATCGCTTTCACACACTGGCCGGGGAGCTGCGGGACACCGAGGCGGCCCTTTCCCACACGTCCCAGCTTATGGGCGCGGTGGTGCAGTATGCAAAAACGCGCCCTGTGTTCGACGGCTACAAGGCGGCCCGGTATTCTAAAAAGTATCTGGCCCAGCACGAGGCGGAGCTTTCGGACTACCGGGCGGCAAAGGCCGCTATGAGTGATCTGCTGGGCGGGGCGAAGCTCCCAAAGATGGACGCGCTGAAAAAGAAGCGGCGGGAGCTGGCAGACAAGAAAAAGGCTCTCTATGCCGAGTACCGCAAAGCCCAGGCGGATATGCGGGAGGCTGTGGCCGTCAAGGGGAACATCGACCATCTGCTCGGACATACGGACGAGCGGAACAAGGCCCAGGAGCGATAGCGCCGGGGCCGCAGACAACAAGGACTTCTGGACAAAGTGTCCAGAAGTCCGGCGGGTTTGGGGAGCTCCCCAACAAGCATTTTTGCGGGGCCCCCGGCCACGCAAAAATAGCAGGTGTGGGCACACCTGCCCTGCTTGCCAAAACGTGCAAGCCCCGAAAATAGTGCAAAAAAACAGAGGCCCTTATTCTGGAACCTCCGTTTCTCTGGCTTTCTTAATGCCCTCGGCTGTGGCTTCTATCACGACAAGCTCTTTTTCATTCATGGAGTTTAGAAGCACATCAATGTGCTTTCTGCAAGAACTTGACCTTGCTCCTCCGTCCGCATGAATAAACTGGTCAACTGAAACGTCAAACATGGTAATGAGTTTAACAAAAAGGTCGAAGCTGGGATACTGACCTTTGTTCTCAATATTCATAATGGTGCGGGAGTCACGGTCTACTAATTCCGCAACATAGGCTTGTGTCCAGCCCTTTTCCTCTCTGGCTTTTTTCAGCGCCAACCCGAGGCCATGAAAGTCAAACCCTCTTTCATTCTGGTTCATTCTCATATCACCCTATATCATTCTACATTTCGCGTTGAATTATGAGAATGTAATGAAATTTTATGTGAAGTAGTATTTTATTTCACTAAATTGTCTTTTGTCCTGTTTGGTATTATAATCGTTTTATAGTTAAGAGATTAAAAGAAAGGAGGCCCCTCTATGGCAAATATTCTAATTGTTGAAGATGAAAAGAATATGCAGGATATTATTGCCGAGTATATGCAGCGAGGTGGTCACACCTGCTTCACGGCTGACGACGGCATAGATGCTTTGATGATCTTGAAAAGCAATCCTATGGACTTGATGATACTGGATGTGATGATGCCCCACCTTGACGGTTTTTCCGTCTGCAAGATGGCAAGGGAAATGAGCAACCTCCCTATTATCATGCTGACCGCGAAAAGTGAGGAAGAAGATAAACTGAAAGGCTATGAGCTGGGAGCCGATGACTATATTACCAAACCATTCAGTCCCAAAGTGTTGCTGGCAAAGGTGGGTGCTTTGCTGCGCCGTTCCTCTATCACGCCTGCCGATTCTGTGAACGCCGGAAAAATTACGATCATTCCCACATCTCATAAGGTCTTTGTGGACGGACAGGAAATCAATTTGACCCACAAGGAATATGAACTGCTGCATTTCTTCATGGGGAATCCCGGCCAGATATTCAGCAGAGAGCAGTTGCTGAATCGGATTTGGGGCTACGACTTTGAGGGAACGACACGGACAGTAGATACCCATATCAAAACCCTGCGGCAGAAATTGGGTGATGAGGGTAAGCATATTGTTACTCTGATCCGTTCTGGCTACAAATTCGAGGTGAGCGTATGAAAATCAATGAAAGCATGAATATCTTTACCATACGAAAGAAGATCCTGCTGGCCTCCAAACTGATTGGCGTTGCCCTAATTGTTTCTTATATACTGTCCACCAAGCTGCCAGTGAATACAGATATTTCTTTTATCATCTGGCTGTCTTTTGTGGTGGTGCTGATCTGTGCCATTGACCTGCTTATGGCCCGCTTTATCACAAAGCCGGTTTCGGAACTGAATGAAGCTGCCCGGAACATGGCAGAGCTTAATTTTTCCCACCCCTGCCGTGTGAAAAGCCGTGATGAATTTGGAGAACTTGCGGAGAGCCTGAACACGATGGCTGAAAATCTGCAACAAGCGTTTTCTTCTTTGGAAGATGCCAACCAGAGATTAGAGCAGGATGTGGAGCAGAAAAAAAGGCTGCTTGCCGAGCGTAAAGAGCTGGTGGACAGCCTCTCCCATGAAATGAAAACTCCGCTGGGCGTGATCCGGGCCTATGCCGAAGGATTACAGGACGAAACAGACGAAGCAAAGCGGCAAAAGTATTCTGAGGTCATCATAACAGAAACAGAACGCATGAGCCGCTTGATCACTACATTGCTTGATTTGTCGGCGCTGGAAAATGGGGCTGCCCAGCTCCGCCTGGAGCGGTTTGACTTTGTAGACTTTTTGGAAACAGTGGCGGGGCGGCTGTTGATCGACACCCCGGACGCAGATTTTGTTTTGGAATACGAGTTGCCGGAGCATCCTGTCTATGTCAATACGGACAAAGGGCGGATGGAGCAGGTCTTGAATAATCTGATTGTCAATGCCAAACGAAATAACAGACCGGGCGGGATTTTGAGACTTTCCCTGCTTGAAAAAGACGGTTTTTTGGACTTCTCTATCTTCAATCAGGGGCCGCCTATCCCGGAAGAAAGCCTGTCAAAGATATGGTCGAAATTCTATCGTGATAAAAATTCCAAATACAGCGGTTCCGGGCTGGGCCTTGCCATTGTTGCACAGGTCTTGTCCATGCAGCACCTACACTATGGCGCAGAAAATCAGCCGGGAGGCGTGACCTTTTATTTTTCCCTCCCCATAGTAAAATAACAAGTCCATATTCTCTCATAGGCTCTGGTTTCCAAATGGAGATCAGGGCCTTTTCTTCTGCCGGGAAGATTTCACACCAACTTCACAGCGACCTCACACCGACTTCAACGCATTTTCGTACCTTTATCCCACAAGGAGGGAATGACCCTCCAGACAAAGGAGGTAACGATTATGTTTTTAGGTATGGAATGGTACTGGTGGCTTTTGATTGTTGTGGCGCTGGTAATCTGCATCCCGCTCAAGGTAAAGTTTATGAAATGGTGGAGCAAACGGGAACAGGAGAAGAAAAAGAACCAGACCGGAAAATGGGGGGATGAAGATGATCGAGGTTAAAAACCTGACCTTTTCCTACAGAAAGGATAAGCAGGCGTTACACGGCTTGAATTTCTCTGTGGCAGATGGAGAGATTTTCGGATTCCTGGGGCCGAATGGCTCCGGGAAGTCCACCACCCAAAAGATACTGACCGGCATCTTGAAAGGGCATGGCGGCGAGGTTTCCCTATTTGGAAAGGATTTGAGAACCGCACAGACACAGGAGTTTTTTCAGCAGATCGGCGTCCTGTTTGAATTTCCATATCTGTACGCCAATTTAAGCGCAGTGGACAATCTGAACTATTTTGCGTCCTTTTATCCCAAAGAACAACTGCGGGATGTAAAAGAGCTGCTGGAAGAACTGGAATTCAAGAAAGACTTTCTCAATAAGCCGGTGTCCTCCTACTCCAAAGGGATGAGGCAGCGTGTGAGTATGGCGAGAGCTTTGATCAGCAATCCGAAGCTTTTATTTCTGGACGAACCCACCAGCGGCCTCGATCCCGCCGGTGCAGTGCTTTTTCGGAAAATCATCGAGGAAGAACGACAAAAAGGCACAACGGTATTTCTCACAACACACAATATGCTGGATGCTGACCTGCTCTGTGACCGCGTGGCGTTTATCACGAATGGAAATATCGTTGCGCTGGACACACCCCAAAATCTGAAAGAAAAAAACAGCAATCACCGCATTGTGGTTTCCTATCTTCATCAGGGCAAGCGAAAGAAGCAGACCATAGAAGCGCCTGAACTGAAAGCCGGTATTCCTTTTGCGTATGATGAAATCATCAGCATCCATTCACAGGAGCCGACACTGGAGGATGTCTTTATCCAGTACACGGGAAGGGGGCTGTCTTAATGTGGAAAAGCCTTTGTTCTCTGTTCAAAAAAGACTGCCGGATGATGATGTCCGGAAAATTCTTTCTGGTGGCGCTGGGTTCCCTTGTTTTATACACGCTGTTCATCAATTTCGGCTATGTGAAATTCATGGACGCCCGGCTCTACAATGTGTATCTGTATGATCCGGCTGGGACGCAGACAGAGGTTTCCTCCTTCGTTCGGCCCGTGTCTTCTTTAGAAGAACTGAATACTGCCCTTGCCAGTGATACGAACGGTGTCGGGATTGACGCCAGCGGCAAGACGCCTCATGTCCTGTTCTATGCGGCGACCGAAAAAGCAGACAGACACAGAGCAGACTATGCGCTGTCCCTGCTTTCCCCAGATGGAAATGATACAGCTAAAATCGTCGGCAGCAACAGCCCTGAAATGAAGCAGCGCCGGGAGATCACCTGTGAACTTCTCTTTATTGAGATTGTAGCTGTTGGATTTTTGGGGATTGCTTCGGTTCTGTTTAAGGAAAAGCAGATGGGAGTGATCCGCGTTCATGCCATTATGCCGCTGCATAAAAGCTTGTTTGTATGCTCTAAAATTATGCTCTTTCTGATTACCGATCTGGTTTTTACGGCCTTGATGGTTCTGTTCAATGTGGGGCTGGGCGGGATGTCGATTTTGCCTGCGGTGCTGGTACAGACCGCTATCCTCTCCTTGATCATGGCACTGGCAGGCTTCGGCTGTACCATGCTCCTGCGGGACTTTAAGCAATTTTCATTGGCGTATCTGGTAATTGCGCTCTTTGCGGCTACGCCGGTATTTCTGGCAGCGAATACTTCTGTCAAGATGGCGTGGATTGATTATCACCCGTTTTACCATGTGTATATGGGCCTGAAAAACGCCTTTTTCGGTGTCCCGACTACAAGCCCGGTCTACTATGTCGGTGCGATAGGTGCAATCATTTTACTCTTTATCCTTGTAGAAGCTGCGTTCCGCAAGGAAATGGGAAAGGAGGGCTGACAATGAAAGGACTGATCTATCAACTGAAAAGTGTCCGAAAAGACAAGTTCTGTATCATGTCATTTCTCCTGCCTATTGTGGTCGCTGTGGCATTGAATTTTGTCGGCTCCATTGACCTTTCTTCGTTGGGGGAATTTCATTTTGGAGTAACGGAAAAAACCACCACTTCGGAAGTCAACACATGGCTGGAACGGTATGGGACTGTTACCGTTTATCCCACACAGGAAGAACTGATTGCGGCCATCAACGAACCTTCAACAAACCTGATCGGCGTGGAAATGGCTAACGGCAGCATCCAGACAATCCTTTCCGGCGATGAACTGGATATGTTCCAGCAGACAGCCAACACCCTCCCGACTCTTTATGAGCAGAGGGAATGGGCAGCACAGGCCAATGTGCAGGTATTGGAGCGCCCGGATATGATGGCAGGCTATCAGAATATCTTTATTGCCATCACGCTGATCGTGGCAATGTTCATGGGCTGTACCTTTAATGCCATGAACATTATTTCTGAAAAAGAGGACGGTGTTGCGCTGATCAATGAAATACTGCCCATGACACACAGGCAGTACATGATGCAGAAAATCTTTGTGGGTTTTGTGTTCGGCTGCCTGTCCGCTGTTCTTACGGCGGCAATCTGCTTCCGGCTCTCTTTCACAGGGGCAGCAGTCATGCTGGCATTGATCGTCCTTTCTGCATTTGTGTCGGCTCTGATCGGTCTATTTGTGGGCAAACTTTCCGACGGCATGATGGTGGGTGTGGTCTATATTAAAATCGTGATGATCGTATTTATGGCGGTTCCAATCTTGAATTATCTGGTCGGTGCAGAAAACAAAGCCATTTCCTACATTTGCTACCTGATCCCGTCCAGCGCCACCTTTGAGGGCATTATGGATTTAGCAAATGGAACTGCATCAACAGCGATTAAGGACATCGTTATTCTCACTCTCCATTGTGTTCTTTGGTTCTTGTTCTATCTGTTTGTATCTAAGCGACAGAAGAAACATATTTAACTGATTATAATGTGCAAACCTGCCCCTGACGGGGAAAGAAAAAAACCGTTGTCAGGGGCAGGGCGATTTTCCATGTTTCAATGACTTTTTCATTTCTGCGGCGGTTTTGAGAAATCAGAGCCGCCGCTTCTTTTCGTCTATCCTAAACCAACGACGACCTAACACCGTGTAAATCCACGGCGGCATATAGGAGGATTGCCGCCGTGTCTATTTTTTCCTTTTTTCACAGTACCCATGATTTGCACCAGCAAAAAAAAGCGTAGCTCCCCCTCCGGGACAGTCCGACTACGAACATGAAATAAAGTATCACAATAACGAATGTATAATTTCGTGCGCTTGTGCGGCTTTGTGTCGCGTAGGCGCATTTTGTTTTTCTCCCTGGACACTTTGTCCAGAAGTGCGGGGCGGCTCCCCAGGGTGCCGCTCCCCGCCAGCCCTCCATTTTGTTTCCGGCCAACCAACCACAAAACAAAATGGAGGTAACGATTATGACGACCATCAATCTGAAAGACTTTTATTCCTGGTATGTAACGGATGAATATATGGAGGTTTCCGACGAAGTGGCCGAGGTGCTTCTGGCAAGCAAGCGGGCCGAGGCAGCCTATGTCGAGCGGGTGCGCTGCAATAAGGCGTACTATTCCCTTGATTGTGACGATGGGATCGAATACTCCGCCTGCCTGCACGAGCCCAGCCCCCAGGAGCTCCTGGATCGCAAGGAGCTGTTCTTCCGGCTGTGGAACGCCCTTAACTCCCTGCCGGAGATCCAGGGCCGCCGCGTGGACGCTCATTTGATCCAGGGCAAGAGCTACCGCCAGATCGCCCGCGAGGAGGGTACGGACAAAAGTGTTGTCCGCCGTTCTGTGGAGTGCGGAAAGGAAAACATGAAAAAATATTTGCGGGAAAATTTTTGATTTAGGGGCTCCATTTCGCCTTTTTTTCTGGTGGTATATGAGAGGAAGTAATTTCCCCTCTCCGCAGGGTGGGCGCGGGGGCCAAAGGCCGCCGCCCCGCCTTGTGTGGGGAGCGCCGCCGCCGAGGATGGCTGTCTTATGACGGGGCAAGAAAATGAGCGCGGCGCTCCCTCCATTTTTAGTCTTATCAAGGAGGAAATACCGATGGAATACGATGCTATGTTGGCCGCTATGCCGGCCCAGCCGTGGAGCAACAACGCCTGCCGTGGCTATGTCATTTACGCGATGGAGAACTGCGGTTTTTCTCCCAATGACATCCGGCGTGTGGTGGCGGAGCTCTACGAGGTCTTTGACATCCGTGGGCTGGAAGAGGCCCAGCAGCACTACGAAAACAGCCCCTATTAAGTTCTGGACACTTTGTCCAGAGGTGCAGACGAACAAGGGCCAGCACTTTTGCAGTGCTGGCCCTTTCTGCTCATCATCGGAAATACTGGCGAATAACTGCAAAGGAGGTTTTCTGTGAAGCTAAACGCACAAGTGATTGAAAAGATGCAGAGCGTCAATCTTGACGCGGTGGATAAGGAAACGCTTGTTGACGCAAGCGGTTTTGTTTTTGATAATTCGTTACCGCTGGAAAAGCGAGCTGCTCGTATGCTGGAACAGTTGAAAAACCCCTATTGTTTCCGCTATGGCGATATGGCCATCAAGCTGGAATTTGCCGAGGACGGCCCCTCTCTCCAGGAATTGCTGACGGGCTTTTTCCTGCGGCAGAAAAGCGGGCTGTAACGATCCGCCACTTCCAGACACATTGTCCAGAGGCGGAGTCATCCTTGTTGTACCCCCGGTGCAGAGGTATAATATAGATGTAATGTGATAGGAAGGAGGACACATGGCAAGAACAGCAAACCGGGGGACAATGAGCGCCAGTTCCCCAACTTCATACAATGTGATGCGCTGGAGATTAGGGAAATACATTCGCCTTTCTAAAGAAGATTTGCTCCGTGGCCGCGATGAAAGCAACAGCGTGGTAAACCAGCGGCGGCTCCTGGAACAATACCACCAAGCCCACCTGGATGAGTTCTATGAGGGCGCGGAAGCGGACGTATATGTGGATGACGGAAAAACAGGTACGGACACCAACCGCGAGGACTTCCAACGGCTCCTGTCCGATATATCCAGCGGCAGGATCAACTGCGTGATTGTAAAAGACCTGTCCCGGCTTTCCCGAAACTATACCGATGCCGGAAACCTGATTGAAAATCTTTTCGTCCGGCTCAACGTCCGTTTTATCAGCTTGGCGGAGGGCGTGGACAGCTACCGCAACCCCGACAGCGTATCAAATATTATCGTCCCCATTACGAATGTAATGAACGATCAATACTGCTACCAGACCTCAAAGAAAATCCGACAGGTGTTTGATATGAAGCGCCGCAACGGTGAGTTCATCGGCTCGTATGCTCCGTATGGATATGTGAAAGACCCCGGCGACAAACACGCCTTGCTGATTGACCCGGAGGCCGCCGAAGTAGTCAAAAGCATTTTTTCCATGTTTCTGTCTGGCATGAACAAGCGCGGGATTACCTATTATCTGAACGATCATGGTGTCCTTTGCCCTGCGGCCTACAAGAAACAGCAGGGGCTCAAATACAATGCTCCCAACGCCCAAAGCAATCCCATGTGGAGCACAATTACCATAGATACGATCTTGAAAAATCGCGTCTATGTGGGGGATATGGTACAGGGCCGTCAACGGGTGAAAAGCTATAAAATCCATATCCAGGAGCGGGTGCCGGAGGAAGATTGGTTTATCGTAGAAAATACCCACGAGGCCATAATTGACCGGGAAACCTTTGATAAGGTGCAGGGCCTGCTCAAGCGCGACACGCGAACAGCTCCAAAGGCAAAGCAGCTTTATCTGTTCAGCGGCTTTCTGAAATGCGCCGACTGCGGCAGAGCGATGTCCCGGATCGCTTCAAAAGGCATCTATGTCTATTACCAGTGCGGAACATATAAAAGTCTTTCAAAAAAGGCTTGCACCATGCACTCCATCAAGAGTGACCGCCTGGAGGCGGGCGTCCTATTTGCCATTCAACAACAGGTACATTTGGCCGTCGCCTATTCGGAGCTGGTGTCCCGTATCAATTCCGCGCCCCTCAAAAAAAGCAAGTCAAAGCGGCTGGAGGATGCCATCGCCGCAAAAGAAAAAGAGCTTGCTAAAATCATGCGATATAAGCAAGCCCTTTATCAAGACTGGAAAGACGGGGAAATCACCCACAACGACTACCGCCACATGAGCGAGGACTATGAACGGCAAGCCGAGGCCCTAAATAATGTCCTGCGGACGCTGACAGACGAGCAGGAACAACTGGAAAACGGTGTGGACGCGGAAAGTCCTTTCCTGACCGCATTTCTCAAATATCAGAACATCGACAAACTGACACGGGAAATTCTGGCCGAACTCATTGATTATATCAAAGTTTACGAGGGCGGCAATATTAGCGTGAAGTTCAAATACGCTGACGAGTTCCGCCGCATGGCTGAATATATCGAGCTCAACGCCCCGATGGTTCAAGGGGCTGCGGGCTGATATATAGCCCTATTACCTAATCCGTTTGCTGGTTTTCCTAATATATATTGCCCATATGTGGACACAGTCGGGAAAAATGAGAGCCGAATTGCGGAGTATGTGAGGAACCAACTAAAAGAGGACGAGATGGGAGAACAACTGAGAATCCCATCTAACAGCCCGTTTACGGGCGGCAAGTAGCAGTCCTCACGCAGTTGGCAGATCGTATTACGCGTTGCACGCGTCCGCGAGGAACAAAGGGCTATGCCCGCATAGTGACAACCACCAGCTTCGCTGGTGGATGTGTTCATT
>JALFRA010000021.1 GCA_022785125.1 Clostridiales bacterium | reverse complement strand
TTCTTGTCGGTAACGGTGATGGTATCCAGCTTGTAGCCCTCGTCAGGCTTCACAGTCAGGGTAATGGTGAGACCCTTGGAGGCGCGGGTACGGCTGGAGGTCACGGTACCGTTATCCGCCTTCTCCACGGTGATGGCGTAGTTTGTTCCAGAGCTGAGAATGTCCCACTTGGCGTACAAGGTCATATCCTCATTTACAGGATCACTGAAGTTCCACTGGACGGTGCAGTCCTCATTGGTATACCAGCCGGAGAAAACATAGCCGTCCCGGGTGGGATCGGCAGGCTGCGGTACCGGGCTGTTGGCTACTACAGTCTGGGCGGGTACGTTGCTGCCGCCGGTACTCTCAAATACAACCGTTTTATACTCCAGATCCAGCAGTTTCAGCCCTTCGATGGCTGCCATAATATCCTCATTGGTTGCCATGGAGTCTTTCTTTACCGCCTGAGCAAAAATCAGGGCATCATATGCCTTCCGGCCTGCACCGTTACTGGCAAAGGTCAAGCCCTTGTCGGCGGCTTTCTTGGCCGCATCCGCAAGCAGCGTTTCGGTCAATGCGCTCTTGTCCACAGCTTCATAAACCAAAAATTCCTGGATGATGTACTGTTTCGCAACGCGCTTTACACCCTGCATTTTGACATACTGTGCGGAGACCGGTGTATTCAGCGTCACATGGCTTACGCCATTGCTGTCTTTATCCAGACTATCCGCGGTATAAACCGTGGTCCAGGTTTCTCCATCTTCAGAAACTTCGATGCGATACTGTTTGGCATAGCCGTTTGCTTTCCACTGAATATCAAACGCGCTTACCTCACGCTTTTGTCCCAGATCCACCAGCAGGAAGCTGTTGTCGTTCATACCATACCAGCAGGAGCTGATCTCAGAATTCCTGTTGGTGTTTCCTTCGTCTGCCGGATTTGTAAAATCAAAGCCGTCGCCATCCACAGCCTTGGCCGCATAATAAATTCGGTTCTGGGTACCGTCTTGTCCGACTGCCTGATAGCTGGTAGCGCTGTTATCCTGCGCCACGTTGACCAGAGTATCTCCCTGGGTCAGCCCAGCCTCAGCGGCGATCTCCTCAGCGGAGAGGGCCTTGTTGTAGACCTTAATATTTGCCAGACTACCGGACAGGTTCTCGCCAATTTTCTCTACAGGCAGAACAAAAGAAGAAAATACGCGGTCCATACTGTTGGGCGGGAAAGTGGCAACGTCCGGTTTCGTTCGGGAGAGAACCGTTTCAAGCTTGCCGTCCACATACAATTTCGTGCCATGCATGGTACCCACCAGAGTGATGTTGACGGCCTGATCGGCGGGGATCTGATACTTGAAATCACGGGTGAAATAATTCACATCGCCGCTCAGATTCCCGTTGTAGCCGGCAGGCTGGAGCCGTCCGTCATAGCCGGAGAACAAATTGGCATCATTTACAGCATTATTGTCGTCATAGGTAGCGGCATTTGCAGCGATATCTGCCCCGGTTAATTTCAGGTCGAAAGACAGCGTATATGGATAGGCCAGAGTCCGTACGGGAGTCTCCATCAGGCTGCTGCCGTCGAAAGTCAGCCATCCATCCTTTACGGTACCGCCAGTCAGCGTAGCGTCGTAGCCGTTGCCGCTGGCATCATAAACGACTTTGCCATCCTTGGAAACATTGCTGAAATCATAGTCCAGTACGAGTGCGCTCTTGCTGTCAACTTCCATGGCGATCTGGGTACCGGGGCCTTCCGCCAGTTCATTGGCCCGCAGTTCAAATTTCTGGAAGGAGACGTCATCCTGAGTCCCGCCCCAGGTCTTCTCGGAAGTGGTTGGAATAGCACGCATGATGCGCTGATGCACGTCCAGCTCGATCATGCCCTCCTGGCTTTCATCGCCCCAAACACAGGTCTTGCCACCCAGAAGGTTGGGGTCGCCCACCAGCAGCTTGCGCTCATTGAATACAGTGGGATCCCAGTTATTATAGATGTACTCGGCATTCAAGATGTCGCGACGGTCCCGAGCAGGATTGCCGTACATAAAAACGCCTTCGTTGTTTATGATCTTGAAGCCCTGGGCAGAGCGCTTGGCAGGGTCGTCACGGGTGGGAGAACTCCACATCTCGATCTGATAATAAGGCGCCAAATCGATCAGGTCTTCATCCGGAATACCCATCTCGCCAAGAGAAGCCCACATACGGACCTGCCCACTCTTGCCATTCTTTACAAGCGTTTGGCGCACGGTCTCAGCAAAATTGATAAAAGCTTCTCCGGTGCCTTCCTGCTTATCCCAATATTCGTCGGCGCCGATATGAACCAGATCTCCCTGGAACACAGGGTCGTCTCCTCTGGTATACTCATCCCACAATGTGGTAGCAAACCGAAGGGCCCGTCCAGCGTTGGGACCGGTCAGATCCAACAGTTCCTTTTCTGTTGCATTGCCGGTACCACCCTCCAGCCAGCCGATGTTGTCGGGATTCAATTCCGCGTACCGGTTATAGACCAGGGAATGGCCGGGCATATCCAACTCGTTGAGGATAAATATGCCCAGATCCGCGCTGTATTCCTGGAAAGCCTTCCACTCCTCCTGGGTGTAGTGAGGGATGCCATAGACCTGCTCAAAATACTCTGTAGCGGTCTGCTCGATAGTGGCAGATTTCTTGACCTCGGAAGTCAAGCTGGGGAATTCTTTGCTCTCCAGTCTGTGGAAGCCCTCAAAATCCTCCGGATGATCGTTGGCCTGGGCATCCTTGACGGAACGGTTGTCCGCCAGGTGGGCATGGAACTCGTTCATCTTATACCACAGCATGATTTTGCTGTAATCATACAGCAGGTCCAGCCGGTAATCCGTACGGGCAAGGTCCAAGAAGACGCCCCGCACCTCGTAGGCAGGGAAGTCCCGGATCACGCCCATGGGGATGGAAACATGGTCCTCCGCCAGCCACAGCATCTGCTCGGCGGAAATGGTGCCGTACAGGCAGCCTACATAGGTGGAGCTGTAGATCTTCAGACCGCTCTCATCAGTGACCAGGATATAGCCTTCCTCGCCGGTCTGGTATACATCCTCGGCCTGGGATTCGATGTAGATATCGTTGGGACCGGCGGTGGTGCCGTTCTCCACGGTCAGGGTGATGCCGCTGATCTCCTTCACGTCCTCCACCATATTGGCGGCCACCTTGTCCAGGCCCACATTGGCGGCGTCATTGAGCACGATCTTGGAGGTCTCGGTCAGGGTAAAGCTGCCGTCATAGCCGTACCACTCCTGCACGGAGGGCACGATGCCAGGCCGGGGATTGTCGCCCTGGGTCTCAAACCAGCCGGTCCCGGCGTATACGTCACTGCCGCTGTGATCGGGGATGGTAACAGACAGGTTCTTCTGGGCGGTATCAGCCGGATCGTTATCATTCGTCATCTTCAGCAGCAGAGTAACTTCCCGGTCACCGATATTGGTGCCCAGAATGGTGCCGTCGTTGGTCACGATCTGCTCCAGCTCGCTGCCCGCCACAGACAGAGTAAAGCCCTCGGGAACCTCAGGCAGGGGGATCTCAGTGTCGGTGACCTGTACTTCAGGCATGGCGGTGATCTTGTCCAGCTCGTCCTGAGCCGTCGTAGGCGGCGCATAATCGTTGGTCCCCATGATCTGGATCTCAGCAACATTCAGATTATTTCCCGGAGCCAGATCATTGACCCGGGTGCAGTAGAAACGCACATAGCGCTGCAGTTCCGTCTTATCCAGCTTGGGCGTGCTGGTAGTCGTCAGCGTATCGCGGTAAGCAGATACGTCGGCAATATTCTGCCCTTCGCCCTGGGTGAGAAGGGCATTTGCCGGAGCCCGCTCTACCTTGGCTACAGGCTCCCACTTGGCATCTGCGTCGTTGGTGGCAGAAGTCTGGATCTCATATTCCGTGCCCCAGACTTTATTGTTCCGCCATTGGATCACAATGCTGGACACAGTGGAGGTCTTGGCCTTCAGATCGATCACAGCCCAGACCGGGGTCTGCTCCTGGGAAGGATCCGTGCCGGTTTTCATGTCCTCCGTAAGCCAGCCGCCGGCTGCAGGATTTGTATTATCATCGGTCAGTTCACTGCCTCCGGTACCTCCGGATACAGCTACATCACAATCGAGCGCAAGATTGCGCTCGGTCAGTTTGGGCTCTCCCTCCGTTTGGATGAAGTCCTCCTCTGTAGAGGTGGGAACGACCTCCTCCGGCTCCGCTGCCAGCACGCTCAGCGGCAGACACCCGATCAGCATCATCAGGACTAAAAGCATACTGAGCAATCGCCGGCTCCATGTTCTTTCCATATTCTTCCCTCCTGGTAGAATGTCATTTGTTAATCAAGACGGGACATGAGGTAAATAGGAATCTCTGCAATGATTTTGTCTTTACGCTCCGGCTCTGAACGGCTTGATCTATATGTTCACCTCCGTTACAAACCAAATAGTCTATATTTAGTTTATCACGGTAGCTCATGGCTGCAAGTATGATTTTTTATCATACCTTTGATAGCATATAATATTTTTTCACATTAGACCGCAGATGAAAGTTTCTTTAAAGCAGAAAGGCACCTTTCTTTTGGACCTCTTCTGGCTTTATTGGAATCTGGTTCTATATATGATATAATTTTTTTGCAATTCCCGCGTGAAGTTAAAACAAATTACTTTTATGAGGTACAAAATGAAACAACAAGATCGAGCCATACGTATGAAAAACCGAATTCACGCTATTGGCTATCAGGAGTTCGGGCAGAAAAATTATTCCGCAGTTTCTACAGATGAACTTTGTAAAAAAGGCGGGTTTTCAAAAGGCTCTTTATATCATTATTATAAAAGCAAAGATGAGCTATATTTGGCACTAGCAAAGGATTGTTTTCAACGCATCATTGACTATTTAAAACAGAACCTGGATCAATCCCAGTCTGCCGAGGATATGGTGGTTCAGTATTTCCGCCATCGTATGGAGTATTTTTCAACCTACCCTGACCTACAGGCTCTGTATTATCAAATTATGACATCCCCACCTCTACATCTTGCGGATGAAGTTGCCAAGTTGAAAGCGCCATATATCTCTTATAATTGCAGCATCCTCGATCGGTATATTCAGACACAGAAACTGCGACCCGGTATTAGTAAGCAGGAGGCATTGAACTTTTTCTTATTTTGCCAAGACTACGTAAATCGCTCTGTTCTGGCCAAATATAGGGGTTCCGAGAATAATTATATCTGTGATGAGTTATGTGTTCATTGGATGAATATTTTCCTTTATGGCATATTAGACGCATCCCACCCAACGTAAGGCTGATAAAAAATGGCCACCATTACGATATTCATCACATATCTAATATACAAGGCTCTGTAAATATGGCTCTCTTTTGATGCAAAAATGGACAGATACGATCCGCCCTGTTGATATGGATATAAGAGATGTTTGTTGCCCATTTGCTGTTGGGTCTGTCTGCATAAACCTTCCTGTTCAGAGGATTCTTGTATTTGCGGCCCTGATGTCCCATCTGCCTCCATTTCTTCTGCCGAATTTCAGACAGCAGATCGTACTTCTTTCCAATCCGTAGCAGCGTTTCTACATAGAAATACCCCCTGATGTAGTCTACTTTCCTACATCAGGGGGTATTTTATCACTGTCTGTTTTACTGGTTCAGTTTATTGGGGGGGTGGGGCAACTCTCAGGGCTCCTTCATGGCAGGGCGTCAAAATCCGCCCAGAAGGCGATCTTACCCGCTCCCCTGCCCCGGCATAGGTTGTAAAACCAGCTGCCCCGATCATAAAGTTGCAAATGGTATGTTCCTTGAGAAAGGCCATCAGTCGGCACTTGGTCCACGTCTCCTGTCCGGACAACTCTGGATGGGCATGGAGTTCATGACTCAAAGCGACCGCCAAATTGAGTTCTTTCTCGTTCACTGGTCCTTCGCCTTTTCCTTTTTCTCCTCATCCGGCTGGTCAAGCACCTGCACCCGGATCTCCAGCACCCGCCGGTGATCCACCTTGATAACGGTGACGTCCAGGCCGTCGGAGGTGAAATGGTCCCCCTCCTCGGGGATACGGCCGATCTGCTCCATAACCCAGCCGGAGATGGTATTGGCATCACACTCGCCCTTGATGGAGAACAGGTCGAACAGATCGGTCAGGTCAGCTGAGCAGGAGATCAGGTAGCTGCCGTCCTCCTGCTTCTTGAACTCCTCTATGACCTCGTCGTGTTCGTCCCAGATCTCGCCCACCAGTTCTTCCACGATATCCTCCAGGGTCACCAGACCCTCCGTGCCGCCGTACTCATCCACCACGATGACCATGTGAGCCTTCTCCCGCTGGAGGATACGCAGCAGCTCAGAGATCTTTGTGTTGCCGGTGGTATACAGCATGGGGCCGGTGATCGCCTTCACATCGGTCTGGCCGCGGTAGCGGGCGGCGTGGAAATCTTTCTCATGGATCACACCAATAATATCATCAATGTCCTCGTGGTACACCGGCAGTCGGGAGTAGCCGCTTTCGGCGAAGGCCTGGGCAATCTCATCCATGGAGTCGGTGTCCTCCACCGCCACGATATCCACACGGGGAGTAAGGATCTCATCCACTTCCATATCGTTGAACTCGATGGCGGAACGGATGAGTTTGCTCTCATGCTGGTCCAGTCCACCCTCACTCTCGGCCTGATCCACCATGGTTACCAGTTCCTCTTCCGTGATGCCGCTGTCGCCTTCCTTATGGAACACCTTGGACAACAGCTTTTTCAGCAGGCTGAACAGGAAATTCACCGGGGTGAGGATGACCATCAGGATACGCATGATGGGAGCGGAGAACATAGCAAAGCTCTCCGGGTACTCCTTGGCCAGGCTCTTGGGGGAAACCTCGCCAAAAATGAGCACAACGATGGTGATAACCGCGGTGGAGATCACTGCGCCGTTCTGCAGCCGCAGGCCCTCAGTAAAAAACACGGTGGCCAGAGAGGAGGCAGACAGGTTGACAATATTGTTGCCCACCAGAATGGTGGAGAGCAGGTTATCGTACTGGTCCACCAGCTTGAGCGTCATGGCTGCCCGGCGGTTACCGGCATCAGCCTTACTTTTCAGGCGGATGCGGTTGAGAGAGGTAAATGCAGTCTCCGTAGCGGAAAAGAAAGCGGAAAGCATCACCATGAAAATCAAAATCACGATCATGGTCAAACTCGAACTGTCAGGCATAGGAAAATCATCAACTCCAATGTTCAAAATGTGTGGAACGCGCAAAAGGACAACCCTATCCCCTGCTCAGGGTAAGGCTGTCCTGTTCCACATGGTCTGTTTTACAGTTGTTACTGGGCGGAGGTTCGTCCACGAGGGCTCACCGTCTCCTTTATCGTTTATTGTTGCATAGTATACCATAGCGTTCCACAAATTGCAAGAAGCTGAGTACAGAAAAAGCGCCCTGCCTTTTGGCAGGGCGCTTTTTTAGGTGAAATTACACCAGCTGCACGATGGCCATCTCGGCGGCATCGCCGCGGCGGGGGCCGATCTTGACCACACGGGTGTAACCGCCGTTACGGCTGGCATACTTGGGGCCCAGCTCGTCGAAGGTCTTCTTGGCCACGTCCTCCTTGGTCAGGTAGGCCAGCGCCTTGCGGTAATTGGCCAGGTTGGGGTTCTTGGCCAGGGTGATCATCTTCTCGGCCATGGGAGCAACTTCCTTGGCACGGGCATAGGTGGTCTTGATCTGACCATTCTCCAGCAGATAGGTGGTCATGGCGCGCAGCATGGCGATGCGCTGATCAGTGGGCTTGCCCAGCTTACGGTTGTGAGACATGAAATCCAACTCCTATCGGATGTTCGCCAAGGCGAACTCCACAATTTAAATTCGTCCGGGGGGGATATCATCCCCTGAAGAGAGCGCCTTGCGGCCTGCGGGTCCGGGAGGGGACGTTACGTGCCCCCGAGCCGCTCTCCTCACTGGCCTCAGTTTTCCTCGTCGGCCAGGCGCAGGCCCATCATGGCCAGCTTGTTGATAACCTCTTCCAGGGACTTACGGCCCAGGTTGCGCACCTTCATCATCTCGTCCTCGGTCTTGGAGATCAGATCCTCCACCGTGTTGATGTTGGCGCGCTTGAGGCAGTTGAAGGAACGGACGGACAGGTCCAGCTCCTCGATGGTCAGCTCCAGCACCTTATCCCGCTGGGCCTCAGCCTTCTCCACCACCGTGGACTTGGAGCCCATGGTCTCAGAGAGATCGGTGAAGAGGACAAAGTGGTCGCACAGGATACGGGCGCCCAGGCTGACGGCGTCCCGGGCGGTGATGGTACCGTTGGTCCATACCTCTAGGGTCAGCTTATCAAAGTCGGTCTGGTCGCCTACACGGGTAGGTTCCACCGTGTAATTGACCTTCCGCACCGGCGTGTAAATGGAGTCCACCGGGATCAGACCGATGATGGTCTGGGCCGGCTTATTCCGGTCGGCGGGGACATAGCCCCGGCCATGGGACAGGGTCAGCTCCATGTTGAGGCTGGCGTCCGGCCCCAGAGTGGCGATGTGAAGATCCGGATTGAGGATCTCCACCTCGCCGTCGGCCTTGATGTCGCCGGCAGTGACTTCGCACTCACCGCTGGCTTCAATATAGACCGTTTTCACGCCCTCGGAGTGGAGCTTGGCAATGATGCTCTTCACATTGAGGACGATCTCGGTGACGTCCTCCTTCACTCCGGGAATGGTGGAAAACTCGTGCTGCACGCCGGCGATCTTGATGGAGGTAACCGCCGTGCCGGGCAGGGACGAGAGCAGGATGCGGCGCAGGGAGTTACCCAGCGTGGTACCATAGCCACGCTCCAGGGGCTCCACGACATATTTGCCGTAGGAGCCGTCGCCGGGATTCTCCACACATTCGATGCGGGGCTTCTCGATTTCTACCATGTGTTACCCTCCTTTTCGCGGCGGCGGACTCTGTCCGCCGCCTTATACAGCTCACCAATAATCGAGGGTACAAGCACGATTACTTGGAGTACAGCTCGACGATGAGGTGCTCCTCGATGGGCAGATCCACGTCCTCGCGGGCGGGGAGCGCAACCACCTTGGCCACCAGGTTGTTCTGGTCAAAGTCCAGCCACTTGGGGGCGGGACGGGAGCCGTTGGCCTCCAGAGAAGCCTTGAACTTCTCCTTGCTCCGGCTGGTTTCCTTCAGAGCGATCACTTCGCCGGGCTTGACCAGGTAGGAGGGGATGTCCACGCGGTGACCGTTGATGGTGAAGTGGCCGTGACGGACCAGCTGACGAGCCTCAGGACGGCTCATGGCGAAGCCCAGACGATAGATCACGTTGTCCAGGCGGGTCTCCAGGATGGACAGCAGATTGTCACCGGTCACGCCCTTGCGGGCGGCGGCCATCTCGTAATACTTGCGGAACTGGCTCTCCAGCACGCCGTAGTAACGGCGGGCCTTCTGCTTCTCACGCAGCTGCATACCATACTCGGACAGCTTCTTGCTGCGGCCCTGGTTGTGCATACCAGGGGCAAAGGGACGGCGCTCCATGGCGCACTTGTCGGTGTAGCAGCGGTCGCCCTTCAGGAAGAGCTTCTGGCCCTCTCTGCGGCACTGGCGGCAGACTGCTCCGGTATATCTAGCCATAATTCGTACTCCTCCTTCTCTTACACGCGGCGGCGCTTAGGCGGACGGCAGCCGTTGTGGGGAATGGGGGTCACGTCCTTGATCAGGGTGACCTCCAGGCCCACGGCCTGCAGGGCGCGGATGGCAGCCTCACGGCCGGCGCCGGGGCCCTTCACGTACACCTCCACGGTCTTCAGGCCGTGCTCCATGGCAGCCTTGGCGGCGGTCTCGGCAGCGGTCTGAGCGGCGAAGGGGGTGGACTTGCGGGAGCCGCGGAAGCCCAGACCGCCGGAAGAGGCCCAGGACAGGGCGTTGCCCCCCATATCGGTCACGGTGACCATGGTGTTGTTGAAGGAAGAGCGGATATGCACCTGGCCCTTTTCAACGTTCTTGCGCTCGCGGCGCTTACGGATAACTTTCTTACCCTTGGTAGCGGTAGCCATGTGTTTCTCCCTCCCTTACTTCTTCTTGTTAGCGACGGTGCGCTTGGGACCCTTGCGGGTACGAGCGTTGGTCTTGGAACGCTGACCGCGGACGGGCAGGCCCTTGCGGTGACGCAGGCCGCGGTAGCAGCCGATCTCGGTGAGACGCTTGATGTCCATCGCCACATCACGACGGAGGTCGCCCTCCACAGTGTAGCTGTGGCTGATGATCTCGCGCAGCTTGGCCTCATCGGCCTCAGTCAGATCCTTCACGCGGGTGTCGGGGTTGATACCGGCCTCAGCCAGGATCTTGTTGGCGCTGGTGCGCCCGATACCAAAGATATAGGTAAGGCCGATCTCGACCCGCTTATCCTTGGGCAAATCAATGCCAGCAATACGTGCCATACTGTTTCAGCACCTCCTATTAACCTTGTCTCTGCTTATGCTTGGGGTTTTCGCAAATAACCATGACCTTGCCCTTGCGCTTGATGATCTTGCACTTCTCGCACATGGGCTTCACGGACGGTCTAACTTTCATGTCATTAACCTCCTGTAGAGCCTGATGGCCCCGGTACGGCGGAGGCAAGGCCCCGCTGACCCGCACCGGTCATTGATAGGGTTGGCAGGCCTGAGCCCGCCGGAATGAGCCGGATTACTTGCTTCGCCAAGTGATCCGGCCCCGGGTTACGTCGTAGGGGGACATCTGGACAGTCACCTTATCGCCGGGCAGAATACGGATGAAGTTCATCCGCAGCTTGCCGGAGATGTGGGCCAGAATGATGTGGCCATTTCCGATGTCCACTTTGAAAGTGGTATTGGGAAGGGACTCGGTGACGACGCCCTCCACTTCGATCATATCGTCTTTTGCCAAAGCGTCATACCCTCCTTGACTCCTCAGCTCGGAAAGCGGCCAGCGCCCTCCGCACCTCTCGGTTTGTGATGGGTTCCCCTGTTTGGATCTTCTCCAGAACGGGGTGTTGGAAGTCCCCGGCGTCCACTGTGTGTACGGCTTTCTTTCGCTTGGGGGACTCTGCCTTTCGCCGTCTGCCGTCGCAGAGCAGCAGATAGGGGCCGTCTTGATCCAATACGCAGAACAGCTGCCCCTTGTCATGCCCTGCCAGTGAGCGGACGATCCGCGGATACTCCGCCGCCATACTCAGTCCTCCGCCACGGTGAGCACTTCAGGCTCTCCATCGGTGATGAGAATGGTGTTTTCATAGTGGGCGGTCATGCTGCCGTCGGCGGACACGGTGGTCCAGCCGTCTTTCAGCACCTTCACCCGCCAGTCGCCGGCGCACACCATGGGTTCCACCGCGATGGTCATACCCGACTGGAGCCGGGGACCATGTCCGGCAGGTCCGTAGTTGGGCACCTCCGGAGCCTCGTGGAGCTTGGCGCCCACACCGTGGCCCACAAAGTCCCGCACCACGGAGAAGCCATTGGCTTCCACATACTGCTGGACGGCATGGGAGATGTCGTACACCCGCTTGCCCGGCCGGGCCAGACGGATCCCCTCCCAGAAGCTCTGCTCGGTGACCCGAATGAGCCGCATCGCCTCGTCGCTCACCTCGCCGCAGGGGAAGGTGGCGGCACAGTCGCCGTGAAAACCGTCAAGATAGGCGCCTACGTCAATGGAGACGATGTCGCCCTCCTGCAGCTTCCGGGGACCGGGAATTCCGTGGATGACCTGCTCATTGATGGAAATGCAGGCGGAGCCGGAAAAGCCGCCGTATCCCAAAAAAGAGGGCTTGGCTCCGTGACTTTCAATAAATTTGCGGACCGCGGTGTCGATCTCATGGGTGGTGACGCCGGGCCGCACCATGGAACCGGCCAGCGCCCGGGCCTGGGCGGTCAGCCGCCCGGCCCGGCGCATCAGCTCGATTTCACGGGGAGATTTCAGTGAGATCATTTCCATCTCAAATCACTTCCCCAGCAGTTCCATGATCTCTTCGTTGGTCTCCTCGATCCCGCCCAGGTCAGGCACGCTCATCAGCACGCCGTGCGCCTGGTAGTAGTCCTTGAGGGGCTCGGTCTCGTTGTGGTAGACCTCCAGGCGGTGCTTAACCGTCTCAGGCAGATCGTCCTTACGCTGCTCCAGTTCGCCGCCGCACTTGTCGCAGACACCCTCCTGCTTGGGAGGGGCGGCCACAATGTGGTAGGTGGCGCCGCAGGTGTGGCAGGTCCGGCGGCCCGTCATGCGGGCCTCGATGACGCTGTCAGCGATCTCCAGGGAAAGCACCGCATCAAAGTGGATGCCGTGGGCATCCAGAGCCTCGGCCTGAGCGATGGTGCGGGGCACGCCGTCCAGAATGAAGCCATTGGCGCAATCGCTCTCGGCCAGCCGCTCCTGGATGATGCCGATGATAACTTCATCGGGAACCAGCTTGCCGGCGTCCATATAGCTCTTGGCCTCCAGCCCGATGGGGGTGCCGGCCTTGACGGCGGCCCGGAGGATGTTACCGGTGGAGATGGTGGGGATGCCCAGCTTCTTGCTGATAATCTCAGCCTGGGTACCCTTTCCGGCGCCGGGGGCGCCCAGAAGAATGATTTTCATTTTCCTTCGCCCCTTACTCCAGGAAGCCCTTGTAGTGGCGCATCATCATCTGAGCCTCCATCGCCTTGGTAGTCTCCAGAGCAACGCCCACCACGATGATGACGGAAGTACCGCCGATGGCCAGGCTGCTGACGCCGATGATGGCGCCGGTGACAATGGGAGCGATGGCAATAATGGCCAGATACAGGGCACCAAACATGGTGATCTTACCCAGAACCTTGTGGATAAAGTCGGCGGTGGGCTTGCCGGGACGGAAGCCGGGGATAAAGCCGCCGTTCTTCTTGAGATTGTTGGCCACTTCCACGGGATTGAACTGCATGGTGGAATAGAAGTAGCTGAAGCCAACGATCAGCAGGAAATAAACGATGATATAAACAGCGCTGGTGGTGTTGAACACACTGAGGAACACGCCCCAGCCGCCCTCGCTGTTGGCGCTCTTGCCGAAGAACATACCGATGGTGGCAGGCAGAGAGGCAATGGCCTGAGCGAAGATGATGGGCATAACGCCGCTCATGTTCACCTTCAGGGGGATGTGGCTGGACTGGCCGCCGTACATCTTACGGCCCACCACCCGCTTGGCATACTGGACGGGGATGCGGCGCTCGGAGTTCTGGATGAACACGATGAGCACCACAATGGCCAGCATACCGATGACGATGAGGATGGCGCCCCACCAGGGCAGATTGAAGATACCCTCGCCGGTGATGCCGTTGAGGTTATTCATGATGCCGGCGTAGATGGTGGCGACCATGCTGGGCACCCGGGACAGGATGCCGGCGAACAGGATGATGGAGATGCCGTTGCCGATGCCGAACTCGGTGATCTGCTCACCCAGCCACATAACAAAGGCGGAACCGGCGGTAAAGCACAGAATGATCACAACGGCCACCCACCAGCCGGGCAGACCGGCGGTGTCCAGCAAGATACCGTTGTTGGTGCTGGCGACCAGGGTATAGTAGCCCAGGCCCTGCAGGATAGCGATAGCCACGGTCACGTAACGGGTGATGGCCGCGATCTTCTTCCGCCCCTCCTCGCCGCCGTCCCGCTGGAGACGCTCCAGGGCGGGGATGGCCACGGTGAGCAGCTGGATGATGATGGAGCTGTTGATATACGGCTGTACGCCCAGGGCAAAAACGGCGGCCATGGAGAAGGCGGTGCCGTTCATGGTGCCCAGCAGGGAGAAAATACCGCCCATGCTGTTCAGGGTGTCGCCCAGCAGATCACTGTTGATAAAGGGAACAGGAACCACCGAGCCCAGCCGGAAGATGAGCAGCGCGAAGACGGTAAAAAGGATCTTCTTGCGCAGCTCGGGGATCTTCCACGCGTTACGGATGGTCTCGATCACTTAGACCACCTCGTACTTTCCACCTGCCGCCACGATCTTCTCCTTGGCGGAGGCGGAGAAAGCGGAGGCACGGACGGTCAGCTTCTTGGTCAGGGTGCCGTTGCCCAGCACCTTGTAGCCATACTCACACTTGGAGAGGATGCCCTTCTCCAGCAGGTCGCACACATTGACCACAGCGCCGTCCTCGAACTTGTTCAGAGCGGCAACGTTGATGGCCTCCAGGGGCTTGGCAAAGATGTTGTTGAAGCCCCGCTTGGGGATACGGCGGGTCAGAGGCATCTGGCCGCCTTCAAAACCCACGCGGACGCCGCCGCCGGAACGGGACCACTGGCCCTTCTGACCGCGGCCGGCAGTCTTGCCGTTACCGGAACCGTTGCCGCGGCCCTTGCGGTAAGCCTTGGGGTTGGAACCGGCAGCGGGGGAAAGATCATGCAGATTCATTTCGCGCACCTCCTTACTTTTCCTCGGTCACCTGCAGCAGATAGCCGATGTGGGCAATCTTGCCGCGGGTAGCCTCGTTGTCGGGCTGTACGGTGGTGTCGCCGATGTGGCGCAGCCCCAGAGCCTCGGCGGTGGCCTTATGCTTGGCAATGCGGCCGTTCAGGCTCTTGACCAGCTTGATGTTCAGATTAGCCATGTTCACGGCCCTCCTTAACCTACGATCTCGCTGACGCTCTTGCCGCGGATGCGGGCGACCTCCTCGGGGCCACGGAGAGCCTTCAGGCCCTCGAAGGTGGCGGAGACCACGTTCTGCGGGTTGTTGGAGCGCAGGCACTTGGCGCGGATGTCACGGATGCCGGCGGCCTCCATGACGGCGCGGACGGGGCCGCCGGCGATGATACCGGTACCGGGGGCAGCGGGCTTCAGGAGCACGCGGCCGGCGCCGAACTCGCCAATGACCTCGTGGGGAATGGTAGTGCCGGACAGAGTCACGTTGCACATATTCTTCTTGGCATCCTCGATGCCCTTGCGGATGGCCTCGGGCACCTCAGCGGCCTTGCCCAGGCCGAAGCCCACGCGGCCCTTCTCGTCGCCTACCACCATCAGGGCGGCAAACTTGAAGATACGACCGCCCTTAACGGTCTTGGACACGCGGTTCAGGGCAACCAGCTTCTCGGTGAACTCGCTGGGTTCTCTTTCAAAACGAGCCATTTAATCTTCCTCCTCCCTTAGAACTGCAGGCCGCCCTCACGGGCGCCTTCGGCCAGGGCCTGTACGCGGCCGTGGTAGACGTAACCGCCGCGGTCGAACACGACGTTCTCGATGCCGGCGGCCTTGGCGCGCTCGGCGACAGCCAGGCCAACCTTCTTGGCGGCCTCGCAGTCGGAGCCCTTGCCCTCAAAGCCCTTATCCATGGAGGAAGCGGACACCAGAGTCTTGCCGTTCACATCGTCGATGATCTGGGCATAGATGTTGGTGTTGCTGCGGAACACATTGAGACGGGGACGCTCGGGCGTGCCGGAAATCTTGCCGCGCACTCTCTTGTGGCGCTTAAGCCGCTGAGCGTTGGTATCGGGTCTGTTGATCATAGTGGCACACCTCCTTATTTCTTCTTGACGCCGGTCTTGCCTTCCTTGCGGCGGATGACCTCGTCGGTGTATTTGATGCCCTTGCCCTTATAAGGCTCGGGGGGACGCTTCTCGCGCACTTCGGCGGCGAACTGGCCGACCTTCTGCTTGTCGACGCCGCTGATGACGATCTTGTTGGCGCTGGGGACCTCGATGGTGATGCCGTCGATCTCCTCGACGATCACCTGATGAGAGAAGCCCAGGTTCATGACCAGCTTGTTGCCTTCCTTGGCCACACGGTAGCCGACGCCGTTGACGTCCAGCTCCTTCTTGTAGCCCTCGGTCACGCCCACCACCATGTTGTGCAGCAGGGTGCGGGTCAGGCCGTGGAGGCTGCGGTTCTCCTTCTCGTCATTGGGGCGGGTGACATGGATCACATCGCCCTCCTGGGCAATGTTCATGTTGGGGTGCAGCTGCTGGGTCAGGGTGCCCTTGGGACCCTTCACGGTAACCAGGTTACCGGCTTCGATCTTCACGTCCACACCGGCGGGGATGGAGATCGGCATTCTTCCGATACGAGACATTTTCTACTCTCCCTCCTTACCAGACAAACGCCAGGACCTCGCCGCCGACATGGGCTGCGCGGGCAGCCTTGTCAGTCATGACGCCCTTGGACGTGGACACGATGGCAATACCCAGGCCGTGGAGGACCCGGGGCAGCTCGTCAGCACCGGCATAGACACGCAGGCCGGGCTTGGAAACGCGGCGAAGACCAGTGATGACCTTCTCCTTGCCGGGGTTGTACTTCAGAGTAACGCGGATGACGCCCTGAGTGCCGTCGTCGATCAGCTGGAAGTTCTTGATATAGCCCTCATCCAGCAGGATCTGCGCGATGGACTTCTTCATGTTGGACGCGGGGACGTCCACGGTGTCATGCTTGGCGTTGTTCGCGTTGCGGATGCGGGTCAGCATATCCGCAATGGGGTCTGTGATGTGCATGAGTTTACCCTCCTTTTTGAATTACGGGCCGTGAGAAGACCCGTTAAGGCGGTAAGGTATCGGAGTTCGCGGGGCTCCGACCTTTTAACCGTCTGCCAAGGAATTATTATATCGTGAAAACCCTTCTGTGAAAAGGAAAAAGTGACGTTCCGCCAAACTTTTGGAGGAATGCCCTACCCTACCCCGTGGAGAGGGCGTCACTTATTCATTTTTCACAGTCGGATTGACACAATCTCAGGGTTTTTCTCCTAAACGGAGAATTTTATTTTTTGGACTGCTATGCAGATCCAAAAATCTCAGTACGCAACGCAAGCGCCTGACGTGCTTTCGCACGCCGGGCGCGGGCGCTTGCGTCATTCAGGCTGTCCTGATTACCAGGAGGCCTTCTTCACACCAGGGATCTGGCCCTTGTAGGCCAGCTCGCGGAAGCAGATACGGCAGATGCCGTAGTCCCGCAGATAGGCGTGGGGACGGCCGCAGATCTTGCAGCGATTGTAGCGGCGGGTGGAGAACTTGGGCTCCGCCTGCTGCTTCAGGATCATAGACTTTTTAGCCATTACGTTCTCCTCCTTTAGCGGGCAAAGGGAGCGCCGATCAGGGTCAGCAGCTCTTTGGCCTCTTCGTCGGTCTTGGCGGTGGTGCAGATGACCACGTCCAGGCCGCGGATCTTGTCGATCTTATCGTACTCGATCTCGGGGAAGATCAGCTGCTCCTTGATGCCCAGGGCGTAGTTGCCGCGGCCGTCAAAGGAGTTGCCGTTGATACCCCGGAAGTCACGCACGCGGGGCAGGGCCACGTTGAACAGGCGGTCCAGGAACTCCCACATACGGTCGGCACGCAGGGTGACCTTGGCGCCGATGGGCATACCCTCACGCAGCTTAAAGTTAGCCACGGACTTCTTGGCCTTGGTGATGATGGCCTTCTGGCCGGTGATCTTGGTCAGATCGCCCACAACAGCCTCCAGAACCTTGGCATTGTCGCGGGCCTCGCCGCAGCCGCAGTTGACCACGATCTTGTCGATCTTGGGGATCTGCATGGTGGACTTGTAGCCGAACTTCTGCATCAGAGCAGGAGCGACCTCGGCCTGGTACTTCGCCTTCAGGTTGGGCATTTTCTTATCAGCCATTGTCTATACTCCTCCTCTCTCAGATCTCGGCGCCGCACTTCTTGCAGATGCGGACCTTCTTGCCGTCGGCCAGCAGCTTGTGGGCGGGCCGGGTGGGCTTGTTGCACTTGGGGCAGACGCGCTGCACCTTGCAGGCGTAGATGGGGGCTTCCTTCTTGATGATGCCGCCCTGCTCGCCCTGCTTGCGGGGCTTGGTGTGACGGGAGACCACGTTGATCTTCTCGACGACGACCTTGCCCTCACGGGGCTGTACCTCCAGGACCTTGCCCTGCTTGCCCTTGTCCTTACCGGACAGGACGATGACGGTATCGTCCTTGCGAATGCTCATCTTATTCATGTCTTCTCCTACCCCCTTACAGCACTTCGGGAGCCAGGGACAGGATCTTCATATAATCCTTGTCGCGCAGCTCGCGGGCCACGGGCCCAAAGATACGGGTACCGCGGGGATTCTTGTCGTCCTTGATGAGGACGGCGGCGTTCTCGTCAAAGCGGACGTAGCTGCCGTCAGCGCGGCGGACGCCCTTGGCGGAACGGACGATAACGGCCTTCACGACCTCGCCCTTCTTCACGGTGCCGCCGGGCTGAGCCTTGCGGACGGAAGCCACGATCACGTCGCCGATGTTGCCAAACTTGCGGCTGGAGCCGCCCAGCACGCGGATGGTCTTGATTTCCTTGGCGCCGGTGTTGTCGGCCACCTTCAGATAAGTTTCCTGCTGAATCATACCGGCACCTCCTTACTTCGCCTTCTCGATGATCTCGACGACGCGCCAGCGCTTGTCCTTGGACAGGGGCCGGGTCTCCATGACCCGCACGCGGTCGCCGATACCACACTCGTTGTTCTCGTCGTGGGCCTTCAGCTTGTAAGTGCTCTTGACGATCTTCTTGTACAGGGGGTGGGCCACACGGTCGGCGATGGCCACCACCACGGTCTTGTCCATCTTATCGGAAACCACCAGGCCGACTCTGGTCTTGCGGGAAGAAGTTCTGTTTTCCATGATCTAGTTCCTCCTTCTTATCGGCCTGCGAGCTCAAGCTCACGGATAACGGTCTTGACGCGGGCGATGTCCCGCTTGACCTCAGCGATCTTCACCGGGTTCTCCAGCTGATTGGTAGCGTGCTGAAGACGGAGCTGGAAGAGATCCTTCTTCAGGTCGCCCAGCTTGCTGGTCAGCTCCTCGGCGCTCATCTTACGGATTTCAGTAGCCTTCATCTTCATTCACCACCATTCTCGGTCTCGGCGGTCTGCTTGGTCACAATCTTGCACTTGACAGGCAGCTTGTGAGAAGCCAGACGCAGGGCCTCGCGGGCGACCTCCTCGGAGACGCCGGCGATCTCGAACATAACACGGCCGGGCTTAACCACGGCCACCCAGTACTCAGGGGAGCCCTTACCGGAACCCATTCGGGTCTCAGCGGGCTTCTCAGTGATGGGCTTATCGGGGAAGATCTTGATCCAAACCTTACCGCCACGCTTGGTGTAACGGGTCATGGCGATACGGGCGGCCTCGATCTGGTTGCTGGTGATCCAGCTGGGCTCGGTGGCCTGGAGGCCGAACTCACCGTAGGTCACGGTGTTGCCCTTCAGGGCCTTGCCCTTCAGGCGGCCGCGATGCACGCGGCGATACTTAACGCGCTTGGGCAGCAGCATTACTGAGCGCCTCCTTCCTTGGCAGCGGCAGGACGAGCACCGCCCTGAGGACGGCCGCCCTGGGGACGGTTGTTATTGAAACCACCCTGGCGGTTGCCGCCGTTGCGGTTGAAGCCACCGTTGCGGTTGAAGCCGCCCTTGCGGTCACCGTCGCGGCGATCGCGGCGGGGACGGTCGGAGCGCTCCTTGAAGTTCTTGGTGTCCAGGGTGCGGGGGGTGGTACGCAGGGTCTGAGTGAGCACCTCGCCCTTGTAGATCCACACCTTCACGCCGATGCGGCCGTAGGTGGTGGCAGCCTCAGCGAAGCCGTAGTCGATGTCGGCGCGCAGGGTCTGCAGGGGGATGGTGCCGTCGTGATAGTGCTCGGTGCGGGCGATCTCGGCGCCGCCCAGACGGCCGGACACCTGAGTCTTGATGCCCCGGGCGCCGATGCGCATGGCGCGGCCCATGGCGTTCTTCATGGCGCGGCGGAAGCCGATGCGCTTCTCCAGCTGCTGGGCGATGTTCTCGGCCACCAGCTGAGCGTCCATGTCGGGGCTCTTGACTTCAACGATGTTGAGGGCCACGCTCTTGCCGATCATCTTCTCCACCTTCAGGCGCAGGGCCTCGATGGCCTCGCCGCCCTTACCGATGACCACACCGGGACGGGCACAGTGCAGGTAGATGCGCACCTTGGCGTTGTCGCGCTCGATCTCGATCTTGGGGATACCGGCGGAATACAGGGTCTTCTTCAGGTAGTCCCGGATCTTCTTGTCCTCCACCAGCAGGTCGCCCACCTTCTCGTTGCGGGCATACCAGCGGGAGTCCCAATCCTTAATGACACCCACGCGCAGGCCGTGGGGATTCACTTTCTGTCCCATATTCTTCCTCCTCCCTTAGCGCTCAGCCACGCAGATGGTGATGTGAGAAGTGCGCTTGTTGATCCGATAGGCGCGGCCCTGAGCCCGGGGACGCATCCGCTTGATGATGGGGCCGGGGCAGGCGAACACCTGGGAAACATACAGCTTCTCGGGGTCCATCTGATGGTTGTTCTCCGCGTTGGCAGCGGCGCTCTTGAGGAGCTTGAGCAGCAGCTCGGAGGCAGCCTTGGGGGTGGCCATCAGGATGGCGGTGGCCTGGGCTACGCTCTTGCCGCGGATCAGGTCACAGACGATCTGGACCTTACGGGGAGAGATACGGGTATATCTCAGATGTGCTTTAGCTTCCATGTTCTCTCTCCTCCTTACTTACCAGACTTGGCGCCGGCGTGGCCGCGGAAGGTACGGGTGGGGGCGAACTCGCCCAGCTTGTGGCCAACCATATCCTCGGTCACATAGACGGGAACGTGCTTGCGGCCGTCGTGCACGGCAAAGGTGTGTCCGACGAAGGAGGGGAAGATGGTGGAGGCGCGGCTCCAGGTCTTCAGGACCTTCTTCTCGCCGGTCTGATTCATTTCGTCGACCCGCTTCAGCAGCTCGGGGGCGCAAAAGGGGCCTTTCTTGATACTTCTGCTCATCTTTTACTGCCTCCCTTACTTCGCGTTGCGGTGCTTGACGATGAACTTCTCGGTGCGGTTCTTCAGCTTGCGGGTCTTGTAACCCATAGCAGGCTTGCCCCAGGGGGTAACAGGGCCGGGACGACCGACGGGGCTCTTGCCCTCGCCGCCGCCGTGGGGGTGGTCATTGGGGTTCATGACGGAACCACGCACGGTGGGCCGCCAACCCATATGACGCTTACGGCCGGCCTTACCGATCTGGATGTTGGCCCAGTCGGTGTTACCGACCTGGCCGATGGTGGCCTTGCAGTTTTCGCGGATATAACGCACCTCGCCGGAGGGCAGGCGGACCTGAGCCATGCCGTTCTCCTTGGCCATCAGCTGAGCGGCCTCGCCGGCGGCGCGGACCAGCTGAGCGCCCTTGCCGGGGTACAGCTCCACGCAGTGGATCATTTCACCCACGGGGATGTTGGCGATGGGCAGACAGTTGCCGGGCAGGATGTCGGCGTCGGGGCCGGTCATGATGATGTGGCCGGACTTCAGGCCCACAGGAGCCAGGATATAGCGCTTCTCGCCATCCTCATACTGGATGAGGGCGATGTTGGCGGAACGGTTGGGATCGTACTGCAGGTTGATCACAGTAGCGGTACCTTCCTTGTCGCGCTTGAAGTCGATGATGCGGTACTTCTTCTTGTTGCCGCCGCCGCGATGGCGGACGGTGATGCGGCCGTAGCTGTTGCGGCCGGCATTCTTCTTCAGGTTCTCCAGCAGGCTGCGCTCGGGCTTGGCCTTCTTGTCGATGCCCTCGAAGGCGCTCACGGTCATGTGGCGACGGGAGGGCGTAGTGGGCTTATAAGTTTTGATAGCCATTGTTCCTTATCCTCCTTACACCATGCCCTCGAAGAACTCGATGGTCTTGGAGTCCTCGGTCAGGGTAACCATAGCCTTCTTCCAGTTGGCGCGGCGGCCAGCGGGGAAACGGCCGGTGCGCTTGGCCTTGCCCTGCATATTCAGGGTGTTGACCTTGGCGACCTTCACGCCGAAGATCTCCTCGACGGCCTTGGCGATCTCGATCTTGTTCGCGCTCTTGGCCACCTCGAAGGTATACTTCTTGGCCTCGGTCTCGGCCATGGACTGCTCGGTGATGATGGGGCGCTTGATGATATCATAAGCGGTGGTAGCCATTACGCAAACACCTCCTCGATGACGGCCAGAGCGGCCTTATCTACGATAAACTTGCCAGCGTTCACGATGTCGTACACGCTGAGGATCTTGGCGGTGGTGGTCACCACGCCGGGGATGTTGCGGGCGGACTTGATGACGGTCTCGTTGACCTCGGGGGTCACGATGACGGCCTTCTTGGCGCCCACGGTGCTCAGGAAGCCCTGCATGGTCTTGGTCTTGATGGCGTCCATGTTCAGGCTGTCCACAACCACAATGTCGCCGGAGGCGGCCTTGGCGGACAGAGCGGACTTCAGAGCCAGACGCTTGACCTTCTTGTTCAGCACGTAGCTGTAGTCGCGGGGCTTGGGAGCAAAAACGATACCGCCGTGAGTCCACTGGGGAGCGCGGGTGGAACCCTGACGGGCACGGCCGGTGCCCTTCTGACGCCAGGGCTTGATGCCGCCGCCGGAAACCTCGGCGCGGGTCAGAGCGGACTGGGTGCCCTGACGGCAGTTGGCCAGGTGGTTCTTGACCACCTCGTGGACAACGGTCTGATTGGGCTCGATCCCGAACACAGCTTCGGAGAGCTCCACTTCGCCGACCTGATTGCCGGCCATGTTCACAAGAATTGCCTTAGGCATTTGAGTTCTCTCCTTTCTTACTTGTTACGGGCGGAAGCCTTCTGGGGATTGACGCGGGCGGAAGCCTTCTGCGGGTTGCTGGAGATGCCGGCAGCGGCGCCCTTCTCCTTCACGTTGATCACGGAGTTGCGCAGGTACACAATGCCGCCCTTGGGGCCGGGGATGGCGCCGCGGACAGCGATGATGCCCAGCTCGGAGTCAACCTTGATGACGTCCAGGTTCAGAACAGTGACCTGCTCGTTACCCATCTGGCCGGCGCCGATCTTACCCTTGAAGATACGGGAGGGATCGGTGCTGGAGCCCATGGAGCCGGCGTGACGGTGCACAGGGCCGGTACCGTGGGATTCCTTCAGGCGGGCGGCGCCGTGACGCTTGATAACGCCCTGGTAGCCGTGGCCCTTGCTGATGCCGGTCACGTCCACGCGGTCGCCCTCGGCGAACACGTCGACCTTGACCTCGTCGCCCACGTTCAGGGCGTCGCAGTCAGCCAGCTTGAACTCCTTCAGGGTGCGCTTGCGGGCCTCGCCAGCCTTCTTCAGGTGACCCAGCTCAGGCTTGGTGAGCTTCTTGTCGGCTACGTCGCCGTAGCCCAGCTGAACAGCGTTGTAGCCGTCCTTCTCCTCGGTCTTCTTCTGCACCACGGTGCAGGGGCCCGCCTCGATGACGGTGACCGGGATGACCTTGCCGGCTTCGTCGAAGATCTGCGTCATGCCGACCTTCTTGCCGATAATGGCCTTTTCCATGTTTTTTCCTCCTTAATAAGGTTATTGGTTGGGCGAGTTAGCCCTCATCACGCCTCGCCTGTTCGCAACGCGGTCACTGTTCACCGCTCCGCGAAAAATGCCGCTCCGCCTTCGGCGTCGCCTGTTTTTTCGTCTGTGCGGTTCACTGTGCCGCTGCTCACAACGGCTCGGACGCTTGGCTATTGCTCGGCCAACTTGACCCGTCCGCCTCAAAACGCGGCGGACTGCGGTACAAACAAAGGAATGGATTGCTGTCTCTTACAGCTTGATCTCGATCTCCACACCGGCGGGGAGCTCCAGGCTCATCAGGGCCTCGACGGTCTTGGGAGAGGGCTTGAGGATGTCGATCAGGCGCTTGTGAGTGCGGCGCTCGAACTGCTCGCGGGAGTCCTTGTACTTATGGACGGCGCGCAGGATGGTGACGACTTCCTTCTTGGTGGGCAGGGGGATGGGGCCGGACACGGAAGCGCCGGTGCGCTTGGCGGTCTCAACGATCTTCTCAGCGCTCTGGTCGATGAGCTGATGATCGTAGGCCTTCAGACGGATGCGGATCATTTCTTTCTGAGCTGCCATGGTGTTTGTTCCTCCTTAAACATACGAAGTGGTGCGCTTTCGCCGGGTCCACGGGGCTAAAAGCGCGGTGTCTTTCCTCGCTTCGTACGGTGAGAGATTTCAGTACACGTTTCCGTGCGTATCACTCCGTGACATGAAGAAAACCGGCACAAGCAGGCCGGTTTTACCCATACATGGCGATATACGCCGTGTACAGATCCCTCAGCCGCCCGATTCTAGCTCGGACATACTCCGCGGAAGTTACCTCATTGCTGAGCAATCTCCCGCATCATCGCAGACTGCGCCCCAAACAGGCGCTTGATTATGATACTCTAAAACCCATGTCCTGTCAAGAGCTTTCCCGGTTTTTTTGAAAATTTTTTTGTCTTTTCCGGGACAGGCCGGAAAAGAGCCACCTGTCCCAGCAGCAAAAGCACCGGCAGAATGGAATAGTGGTACCGACCCGCCACCTCCACCAGCATCTGGGCGCAGGTCAGTCCCAGCACATAGAGTGGCAGCAGCACCAGAGCGAAGCGCTCCCGGTTGCGCCACAGCCGGGCCAATCCAGCCCCTGCCAGCATCAGAATGGCATAATAGAATCCGTTGCAGGCCAGGGCAAACAGTTTGGTGTGGCGCACTACGCTGCCCACATAGCCCACGCAGGCATGGTCGGAGCCCAGAAAGGCCCGCAGCTTGTCTCCCATCAGGGGCAGCAGTTCTACCTCTCCGGAGGTGATACGGTCTTTGGCCGCCTTCAGCGCCCCCTCCTGAGCCTGCTGGGCGGTGGTCCCCGGCGCATCGCTGAGAGAAAAGAGCAGATTGCTGTCCTCCCAGTTCCAGGCCCCGCCGGAGTTTTGGTTGAAGCCCACCAGCACACTGTAGCCCGGCGTGGTGGAGGGCTCCTCCCCAATACGGCGGGTCAAATGGGCCTGCCACAGCGGGCCGGTAATGGCATAGACCGCCAGCAGGGTGGCCAGCAACCCCAGCCAGTACCGCCGGGATTCTCCCAGCAGCCATTCCTCCGGCTTCAGCACCAGGCGCCAGATCAGCAGAGCGATGATCACCACCGCCGCAATGGGACGCACTCCATTGAACCACCGCAGCACCAGCCCTGTTGCCGCCCCCCGCAGGATGGGCCGTCCCCCCTCCCCTGCCGTCAGCAGCACCAGGGCTCCCAGCATCAGAGTGGTATAGAGTGGCTCGGACAGAACCAGACTATTATAAATGGTCTGGGAGGGGCAGGCGATCCACAGCAGATAGCCAGAGATCCCCGCAGGCAATCCCCACCACCGCCGCCCCAGCAGGAAAAGGAAGCTGCCGGAGACACCGGTGAGGACCACATTGAGCACCTGGGCCAGCAGTTCCCCCGGCCCCAACAGGCGGATGAACCAGCTGAGGAAGGAGGAATAGCCGAAGATATGAGGGAAGAGGGCCATATAACGCCCGCCCTCCAGTACCGGCTGCTGGGCCAATGCGTTGGCATAGCCCCGGAAGGTGGCGTAATCCCCGGAGGGAGTTATCCGTACCAGGAGCACCCAGGCCCCCTTGACCGCCAGACAGAGCAGGGTAAGCACCAGCCAGATCCTGACCGCCCCCAACCGCTCCAGCCAATGGCACAGCCGCGGCAGCTCCTTCCAGCACACGATCAGGATGAGGGCTGCCAGCATCAGGGCCTTCCAGGACTCCCTGTTCTGTCCCACTCCCAACACCATCCCACCGAGCAGCAGGGCCAGAGTCAGCCCCAGCATGATCCTTGTCAAAAGATCGGCTCCTGCCGTCAAACGCCGTTCCATAGCCTTTGCCCCCTCCTAACCTTACATTTTTTAGTTTTGTCCTATGATAGGACAACTCAGGACGGTTTTCAGTATAACGTTGTGGTTGTCCTATGTCAAGACAAAAGGAGGTGTGTTCCAATGGCCAGGATCATCGACGGAATCGCAAAAAATCTGGTGGGTGAGCAGGTGCGGGCCCTGCGCATCAAGCGGGGCATGAGCCAGCAGGCCCTGTCCGACAAACTGGAAACCATGGCGATCTATGTCTGCCGGGGTTCGGTCTCCCGGATCGAGGACCGGCAGCGCACGGTCACCGATATCGAACTATACGGCCTGTCCCAGGTGCTGGGGGTGCCCATCGCCCAGCTCTTTGGTCCCGACGAGCAATAAAAGAGGAGCTCCCGACGTCCCAATGGACGTCGGGGGCTCCGTTCTACTTTATCTTATAGCACTTCGGCAATGCGCTTTTTCATCTCGGCAGCGTCAATAGACGTCTGGGTAAAGTGCTCCAGAGCCAGCACCGCCTGGTTGACCAGCAGGCCCAGCCCATTGATCGGCTTGTGGCCCCGCTTTTTGGCCTGGCGGAGCAGTTCGGTTTCAGCGGGAATGTAGATCAGATCCACCACCGGCACGCCGGGCTTCAGATGATCCAGGAAAGAGAAGTCGGCAAACTGCCCGGCGGTGTCCGCCATCCCCAAAGAGGTGCAATTCACCAGCAGATCGCACTCCGCCGCCGCCCGGGCAAGTTCCTCCGGCCCAAAGCCCTCGGGATGGAGGTGCTTCGGGTCGTGGTCACAGATGGTCTGAGCCTTGTCGAGGGTACGGTTGCATACAGTGACCTCCGCCCCGGCCTGAGCCAGCTTGAGACATACCGCCTTAGCGGCGCCTCCCGCTCCCAGTACCGTCACCCGCTTGCCCGCCGGGTCGATCCCCTCGTCGGCCAGTGCCCGGAGGAAGCCCTCGCCATCGGTGTTGTAGCCGTAGGTCTTACCCTCCCGGATGCAGACGGTGTTCACCGCCCCGATGAGTTTTGCATCCTCGTCCAGCTCATCCAACAGGGGCACCAGTTCCTCCTTGTGGGGCATGGTGGCGTTGAACCCGGCGTATCCGGCAAATCTGGCACACTCCAGCCATTCCCTGCATTGCCCCCGGGGCACCGGCTGACACAGATACACATAGTCCAGACCCAGGGCCTTGAGCATGGTATTCTGGATCAGAGGGGACTTGGAGTGAGCCACCGGGTCCCCAATGACGCACAGCTTGCGGGTGGTGTTTTTCAGTTCCACATTCATATCCATCCCTCCCCGTTCACCCTCCGGCCGGTGGTCGGGGAGGGCTGCGTTGATGGCCAGAGCCACCAGCAATCCCACAATGGTCTCGATCATGCGGGCGGCGGCGTAGTAATACCGGGTCACACCGGTGACACCGGTGATGAGAATGACACAGGGCAGAATGCAGGCCATACCGCAGGCGGTGGGCCGCTTGATGAGCAGGCACAGCCACACTCCCGCCACACATACCACGCCAAGAATGATGGTCTTGAGCCAGAAATGGTCCAGGGCCGGCCCCAGCAGCAGAGTGGCGGTACCCAAGGCGCCGCCCACGATGACACCGATGAGCCGGGAAATGCCCTGGCGGAAGGTCTGGCCCAGGGTGCTCTGGGTGCAGATGATGCAGGCGATACAGGCGTACAGCGGTCCCATCTGGCCCAGCACGCCCCCCAGTTCCTCCCGATAGGTGAGGCCAAAGGGAAGGAACAGCGCATAGGACACCATCACCGCCACAGCTGTCTTGATGACCCGCATCCCAATGCGGGGCAAGGGAACGTTCTTCATACCACACCTCCCTTTCCAGTACAGCGCTCCAGAAAGCGCGTCAGCAAGGCATCAAAGTCCGCGGGGGCATCCAGATTGGCCACATGAGCCGCACCCGGCAGGATGCATATCTCCGCCTCCGGGTACCCCGTGTGCCAGTCAGCCATGTGTCGAGCAATGGTGCCCGTCCGGTCCCGCTCCCCGCAGCACACCAGCAGCGGGGCGTCAAACCGGAAGCCAGGCTCCGGGTGGAGGCACTGGGCCACCCCCCGCCAACCCCGAAGAAACTCACACCGGTCCAGGCAATTCATCATGGTCTCCACCGCCGCCCGTCCCGTTTGGGTACAAGCGCAGGCACGGACCATGGCGGACTTGAGTCCCCCCAGGGCCAGACCGCCAGCAGGGCGGCAGAGCTCCGCAGCCCCACCCGCTCCCACCTGCGGTAACAGTCCAAAAGAATGGGCGTGGCCCCTGCGACCAGGTACCCGGCACAGCCGCCAAACCGCCAGGCATACTCCTGGACTACATAGCCCCCCATGGACAGGCCCACCAGCACCGGAGTCCGGCAGTCTTCCTGTATTAGAATGGCCCGCAGGTCCTCCGCAGTCTGAGGAATAGAAAACTCCGGGCAGGGCCGGGAAGCTCCGTGGCCTCTGATATCCACATTCAGCACCGTCCGCCCCGTCAGGGCGGCCAGCTGGGGCGCCCACATGGTGCGGTCTACCCCATAGCCGTGGAGAAGGACCACTTCCGGTCCCTTCCCCTCCTGGCGGTCATAGACCACTGTACATCCGCCGGAGCAGACGCTCCGGGTCTGCCGCTCACCCATGGCGTCCCGCGCCCCTCTTTTCCAGAAAATAGGATATTGCCGCCTCGTAGCCATACAGCCCCAGGCCGCAGATCTGACCCACACAGGCGGGGGCGGTGACGCTCTTGTGCCGGAACTCCTCCCGCTGGTGGACGTTGGAGATGTGGACCTCGATGCAGGGCACATCCACCGCCTTCAGGGCGTCCAGAATGGCGTAGGAGTAGTGGGTAAAGGCCCCGGGATTCATGACGATGGCGTCATACACCCCGTCGGCGGCGTGGATGGCATCAATGATGGCCCCCTCATGGTTGGACTGGAAGCAGTGGGCCTCAGAGCCGTGGGCGGCGGCAAAGTCGCGCAGCCGCTGGCACAGGCTCTCATAGGTATTCTCCCCATAAATGCCCGGCTCCCGCTTGCCCAGCAGGTTCAGGTTGGGCCCGTTGATGATGAGGAATTTCATTTCAGCACCTCCAAAATCCGCCGGACGGTCTCCGCCGGGTCGGCCTGTACATCCACCACATGGTCGGCCCACTCCAGATAGATGGGCGCCCGTCCGGCATACCGCTCCAGAAAGGCCTCTCTCCCCTGCTGGCCCAGAGGGCGGCCGCCCATGGACACATTGTCGTAGATCTCCCCCGGGTCCCGCCGGAGAAAAATCACGGTACCGCTGTATTTCAGGGAAGCGATGGAATCCGCCCGGGTGGGCAGGCCGCCGCCGCAGGCAATGACCTGACTCTTCCGCCGGGCCAGTTCCTCCGCCGCGCCCAGCTCCCGGTCCCGGAAGAAGGCCTCCCCCTCCTCGGCAAAGACGTCGGGGATGGACCGGCCCAGGGCCGCCTCTATGTATTGGTCGGTATCCACGAAGACAAAGCCCAGCGCCTCGGCCAGCAGACTCCCCACCGTGGACTTGCCGCAGCCCATCATGCCGATGAGTACCACGTTGTCCTTCATGCCTGCTCCTCCCAGGCCTTGTAGTTGCCCAGAATCCGCACTTCGGTGGCCAGCTGGCTCAGCTCGTGGAGCACCCCGTCCATGCCGGGGGCGGTGAGGTCGCCGGTGAAGTCCAGGAAGAAGAGGTACTCAAACCCCCGTCCGGGGATGGGCCGGGACTCGATCTTCAGCAGGTTAAGCCCCTGCACGGCGAAGATGGTGAGGATCTCATGGAGGGAGCCGCTCTGGTGGGGCAGGCGGAATACGGCGCTGATCTTGTTGCGCTCCTGCCGCAGCTCGGGCACCGGGGACACCACTGCGAACCGGGTGTGGTTCATGGTGTTGTGGTTGACCCGCTCAGCCAAAATGTTGAGACCGTACAGCTGGGCGGCCCGCTTGGAGCAGATGGCGGCGGCGGTGGGGTCCCCCTTCTCCGCCACCAGCTTGGCGGAACCGGCGGTGTCCAGGGTGGGCACCCGCTTCCAGTCCCGATGGGCGTCCAGATACTGTTCGCTCTGCATCAGCCCCTGCTCATGGGAGTAGACGGTGGTGATCTGGGACAGTTCCACCCCAGGCAGAGCGGCCAGGCAGTGCTCCACCGGCACCTGCCACTCCCCCACAATATAATAATGATACTGGGCCATCAGATCGTATACCTGACGGATGGACCCGGTGGAGGAGTTCTCCACCGGCAGCATGGCGTAGTCCGCCTCACCCTTCTCCAGCGCGGCGAACACATCGTTGAACCAGGGCTTGCCCACGCTGTCCACGTCCCCGCCGAAGAAGCCTGCGGTGGCCTCCTCGCTGTAGCAGCCCGGCTCCCCCTGGTAGGCCACCCGGGGATGGGCCACCGGCTGACGCACTCTGGCCAGGTCGGCCAGGTAGGCCGCGTAGCCCGGGTCCTCCGCCCCCTCCTTCACCAGATGGCGCTGCTGGCGGCGGGAGATGGCCATGATGCTCTCATAGAGAGCCGCCAGGTCCGCCTTGCGGGCAGGATCATCGGTGAGGGCCGTCTTGGCGGCAATGACCTGCTTCTCCCGGTGGGCGTCCAGCACCGGGATGCCCTCCCGCTGCTTGTATTCCCCCACCTTACCGGTGACCGCCATCCGCTCCAGGAACAGGCGCACCAGTTCCCCGTCGATTCGGTCGATCTCCTGCCGATATTGCTCCAGTTCCGTCATATCCATCGCTCCTTTTAGATGCCCAATACAGCGCAGGCGGCCAGAGCCGCCGCCGCCTCGATCACCGGCACCGCCCGGGGGACGATGCAGGGATCGTGACGGCCCTTGATCTCAATTTCCGTCTCCTCACCGGTCCGCAGGTCCACACTCTCCTGAGGCAGAGAGATGGAGGGGGTGGGTCGGATGGTGACCTCAAAGGTCACCGGCATTCCGTTGGTGATGCCGCCGTTGATTCCCCCGGCGTGGTTGGTCTTGGTGACCACCCTGCCATCCTCCACGGCAAAGGGGTCGTTGGCCTCGCTGCCCCGCATGAGGGAGAAGGCCACCCCGGCGCCGAACTCTACGCCCTTCACCGCGGGTACGGCGAAGAGATACTGGGAGAAGATGCCCTCCACATTGCAGCCGAAATCGGGGGCACCCAATCCGGCGGGCAGGCCGGTGACGGCGCACTCGATGGCGCCTCCCACGCTGTCCTGCTCCTCCCTGGCCTCCAGAATGGCCTGGCGCATCTCCTCCCCCTTGCTGTCGTCCAGCACCGGGAAGGATTTGGCCGCCACAGCTTTCAGGTCCTCCGGGTCCTCCAGGGCTGCGTCGCAGATGCCGTAGATGGAGCTGATATGGGCCCCTACCTGAACGCCCCGGCCCGCCAGCACCTGCTTGGCTACCGCACCGGCGGCCACCAGGGGGGCGGTAAGCCTGCCGGAGAAGTGGCCGCCGCCCCGATAGTCCAGGCATCCCCTGCTCTTGATAAACCCGGCATAATCCCCGTGGCTGGGCCGGGGGGTGTACCGGATGGATTCATAGTCCTTGGAGTGCTGGTCGGAGTTGTGGATCACCATGGCCAGCGGGGCCCCGGTGGTCTTACCCTCAAACACCCCGGAGAGCACCTCCACCAGGTCGCTCTCCTTCCGGGCGGTGGCGGTGGGGTCCTGGCCCGGCTTCCGCCGGTCCAGCTCCCGCTGTACCTGTTCCAGATCCAGCTCCAGCCCGGCGGGCACCCCCTCCAGCACCACGCCGATGGCAGGGCCGTGGGATTCACCAAAAATCATGTGTCGCATACTTATCTATCCTCCATCCCCATGTAGGGGCGACCCTTGCGGTCGCCCGCGGGCGGCCATAAAGGCCGCCCCTACGCCCAGCTGAGCCGCCCGCCCAGGGCCTCATAGTCCTCCCAGAACCGGGGATAGGACTTTTTGACGCACTCCGCTCCGGTGATGGTCACCGGTTTCTCGCACCGGATGGCGGCGATGGCCGCCATCATGGCGATGCGGTGATCGTTGTGGCCGGAGACGGTAACGCCCCCCGCCAGCTTCTCCTTCCCACAGATCACCAGATGGTCCTCATATTCCTCCACCTGGGCCCCCAGGTCGTTGAGCACCTCGGTCACCGTGGCCAGCCGGTCGCTCTCCTTGATCCGCAGCCGCCCGGCATTGACGATGCGGGTAGTCTGCCCAGCCCGCAGGGCGGCCATAGCGGCCAGAGGGGGCACCAAATCGGGGCACTGGCTCACGTCCAGGTCTACCGGCCCCTCCCCCTGCAGCTTCGTAAAATAGGGCACGATACGCATATCACCCTGTACAGAATAGGCATTGAGCCCCTGGATGTCCACCTGGCACCCCAGGCTCACCGCTCCGTACCAGAAAGCGGCGTTGGACCAGTCGGCCTCAATGGCCAGATCCCGGTGCTGGTAATACTGGTTCCCCGGCACATGGAAGGTGCGGGTTCCGTCGTACTCCGCCTTTACCCCAAACTGCTCCAGAGCATCCAGAGTCATATCCACATAGCCCCGGCTCTCCAGATCGGTGATGAGCCTGATCTCGCTGTCCCCCTTCAGCAGAGGCAGGGCGTACAGCAGGCCGGTGATGAACTGGGAGGACACGTTGCCCGGCAGGGTGTAAATACCGGGGGGCAGCTTGCCCCGCACCGTCAGCACCCCGTCCTTCTGTTCGTAGAAGATGCCCTTCTCCCGAAAGATGGCGAAGTAGGGCTCCTGGGGCCGCTCCATCAGCCGCCCGTGGCCGGTGAACTTGCCGCCCCCCTTGAGGGCCAGAGCCACCGGAATGAGAAAGCGGAGGGTGGAGCCGCTCTCCCCGCAGTCCATCACCTCGGGGGCGGGCTCCTCGTGGCCGTCCACCAGATCGGCCCCCCGGATGATGGTGCCGTCGGCGGAGGCGTCGGCGTCCAGGGTTCGCATACACCGCAGGGTGGCCTGGATATCCTCCGACAGATCCACGTTGGACAGCTTGCAGAAGCCGTCGGACAGGGCGGCGGCGATGATGAGCCGGTGGGCCTGGCTCTTGGAGGGAGGCGGGGTCACCGCTCCCGCCAGCGGGGTGGGCGTAATGGTCACATTCATTTCAGTTCCTCCAGAAGTGCGGCTTTGGGCATTTTGTGGGGGATGGCATGGCCCATCTGTTCCAGCAGGATCACGCTGATGTCATCTCCCGCCCCCTTCTTGTCCAGACCGATGGCGGCGGCATACTCCTCCGCCGTACAAGAGATCTCCACCGGCAGGCCCAGAGGGGTAAGAAGGGCGGCAATGCGATCCGCCGTTCCCGCCGGGGTGATGCCCAGGGCTTCCCCCAGTTTGGCAGCCTTCACCATACCGGCAGCCACCGCCTGGCCGTGGGTCCACTTCTCATAGTGGCCCGCCTTCTCATAGGCGTGACCCAGGGTGTGGCCGAAGTTGAGCAGCATCCGTTTTCCCGTGTCCCGCTCGTCCTCCTCCACAACAATTCGTTTTAAATTGCAGCAGGTATACAAAACGTGTTCAATTTCCGCCACAATTTCCTTACGGCTGGGCCGGGCGGCCAGAAAATCGAAGAAAGAACTGTCCAGAATGCAGCCGTACTTGACCACCTCCGCCATACCATCGGCAAAGGTGGAATCGGGCAGGGTATCCAGAGTATCCGGGTCCATGAGCACCAGCTTGGGCTGCCAGAAGGCCCCGGCCAGATTCTTCCCCGCCTGGAGGTCGATGGCCACCTTGCCTCCCACAGAGGAGTCCACCTGGGAAAGGAGGGTGGTGGGGATCTGGACAAAGTCCACCCCCCGCAGGATGGTGGCGGCGGCAAAGCCCGCCAGGTCCCCCACCACGCCGCCGCCCAGAGCGATGACGGCATCGGTGCGGGTGAGTCCGGTGGCCATCATGGCCTCCCACAGCCCGGCCAGCTGACCGGCACACTTGGAGGCCTCTCCGGCGGGCACGACATGGACTGCCACGGAAAACCCGGCGGCGGTGAGACTGGCCTTCAGCCGGGCCCCATAGAGAGGAGCCACGTTGGAGTCGGTGACCACAAAGAGCCTGCCCGCCCGGGGCAGGACCTTCCGGCAGTATGCTCCCGCCTGGTCCAGCAGGCCCCGCTGGATCAGGATATCATATTCCCGCCCCGGCAGGGCGACGGTGAGGGTTTTCATGGAATCACTCCTTCTCGGAATGGCGGGCCGTCGGGGACGCGGGCCCCTACAGGCTTTCCACCCCATTTTATCGTAGGGGGCGGCCTCCGGACGCCCCGTTGATCGGAAGTTCCGGTCTTATCTTACCAGTTTCTTCTCCACCAGGTCAACCAGCATACCCACCTTGTGCATCAGGGCGTCAAACTTCTGGGGGGTAAGGGACTGCTGGCCGTCGCACTTGGCGTGGGCGGGATCGTTGTGGACCTCGATGATGAGGCCGTCGGCGCCCGCCGCCACGGCGGCCAGGGCCAGGGGCTCCACCATCCAATACATCCCGGCGGCGTGGGAGGGGTCCACGATAACGGGCAGGTGGCTCATCTGCTTGATGGCGGGGATGGCGGACACGTCCAGGGTGTTGCGGGTGTAGGTCTCAAAGGTGCGCACCCCCCGCTCGCACAGGATCACGTTCTCATTGCCCTCGGCCATAATATACTCGGCGGACATGATCCATTCCTCATAGGTGTTGGACAGGCCCCGCTTGAGCAGGATGGGCTTGCTCATCTTGCCCACTTCCTTGAGCAGCTCAAAGTTCTGCATATTGCGGGCGCCCACCTGGACCACATCCACCTCCCGCTCGAAGAGGTCGGCCATTCGGGGGTCCATGATCTCGGTGACAATGGGCAGACCGGTCTTGGCCCGGGCCTCCACCAGCAGATCCAGGCCGGGAGCCCCCATGCCCTGGAAGGAGTAGGGGGAGGTACGGGGCTTGAAGGCGCCGCCTCGCAGCATGGCAGCGCCGGAGCGCTTCACGTCCTCGGCCACGGCGCAGATCTGCTCGTGGCTCTCCACCGAGCAGGGGCCGGCAATGACGGAGAAGTTGCCGCCGCCGATCTTGGCATTGCCCACGGTGACCACCGTGTCCTCGGGATGGAACTTGCGGTTGGCCTTCTTGTAGGGCTCCTGCACCCGCATGACCCGCTCCACGTTGGGGTTAATGGAGATCTTGTCCATATCCACGGCAGTGGTATCGCCCACCAGACCCAGGATGGTGCAGCCCACGCCGTTGGTGACGCCTACCTCCAGGCCCAGCTGCTTGAGTTGTTCTGCCAAATGCTCGATATCCGCCTGACGGGTGCCGGGCTTCATAACGACTACCATATCGCACGCTTCCTTTCCAGTCAAAAAAAATAAGCGCCCATTGATGAAATCAATGAGCGCCCTGTCTATGTTACAAGGTAATACCAGGCCCCATAGGGCCCACCCATTCACTCCATCCTACTATTTCCCCATGCCAAAAAAGCCGGCGCCCATAAATCGAGCCCAGCCATAGGAAAACAGGAAGGATGCAGTTGTGAGGGAATTTTTGGTCATGCCTGTACGCCTCACTTTTCCAGGTTGGAGACATTATACCCCGTCTTATCCGGGATTTCAACCGGAATTTTGTACAAATACCAATGGACTTTTCCCTGATGGGGACGTATTTTTCCCATGGCATATATTACCTAGCGTTTTTCTATGATTTTTATTGACACTCCTTCCACCCCACCGGTATAATTTGCGGGAATTCCGTCGCCGCGGCGGAACCATCCACGCAAAATCCAAAGAAGAGGAGATCCCAATGAATCCAAAAAGACGGTACATTGCCGCCGTTCTGGCCTCCACCCTGCTGATCCTGCCGGCTGCCACCCCGGCCGCCCAGGCGCTGGGGCTGCCCCTGGCAGACGGCGTAACCATTGACGCTTCCACCTTCCCCGATTCCGCCTTCCGCTCCTGGCTGCTGGACGGGCGCAACCTGAGCGGCGCAGGCGCAGACAGCCTGCTCACCGCCGATGAACTGGCCGCCATCCAGTCCCTGGACCTGTCCGGCCTTGGCATCGCCGACCTGGAGGGCATCCAGGTGTTTACCGCCCTGAAACGGCTCAACATCCGGGACAACACCCTGACGGAGCTGGATCTGTCCGCCAATACCTCCCTTACCAGCCTGGATGCCGGCTTCAACCGGCTGACGGAACTGGATCTGTCAAACCACGCGGTCCTGCGCACCCTCAACTGCCAGAACAACCAGCTCACCAGCCTGGATCTGACGGGGGCGGAGGCTCTGGTGTGGCTGTACGCCCGCAGCAATCAGCTCACCGGACTGGATCTGTCGGACAGCACTGCCCTGGAGTATCTGGACCTGTTTGAAAACAAGCTGGCTTCCGTTGATATTTCCATGCTCCCCGCCCTGCGTTTTCTTCACATCAGCTACAATCAGCTGACCGAACTGGACCTCAGCGCCAATCTGGCTCTGGAGGGAGGCGGTTTTATCGCGGAAGTCAACAACCTGCTGAAGGTGAGCCTGCCGGTACTCCCCAACATGACGGTAATTACTGACAATTTCCGGGAGCAATCCCCCTCCCCCGGCTATGACCGGGTGGTGTGGTCCCTGGATGAGGCGGGCCTCCAGCCGGTGGAGGAGTCCTTCCAGGCCAACGGCCAGATCCTCTATGGCAAGCGGATCGCCAACCAGTACACCATTTATTTTTCCGCCAACGGAGGCCAGGGGAATACCGGGCCGGTGCAGGCCCTGTACGATCAGGAAACTTCCCTCACCCCCAACGGCTTTACCCGCTACGGCTACACCTTCCAGGGCTGGAATACCCTGAGCTGGGGGGCCGGGGATGCCTACACCGACAGCCAGCGGGTGACCAACCTGTCCGGTATCCACCAGGGGGACCGGATCACCCTCTACGCCCAGTGGCAACCGGTGAACTACACCATCTCCTTTGACGCCAACGGTGGCCAGGGCTCCATGGACTCCGCCGACGCGGTATACGACCAGGCCTCCACCCTGCCAGACTGCGATTTTACCAACGACGGAATGGAGTTTGCCGGCTGGGCCACCGAGGCTGACGGCCCCGTCCGCTATCTTCCCCAGGACAGGGTCAAGAACCTGAGCATGAACGAGGGCGGCGAGGCCACCCTCTACGCCGTGTGGAAGACCCCGGTGGCCGAGGAGCAGGAGGCCCGTCTGACCCAGCTTCAGCAGGCCTTCGGCGGCTACTCCTCCCAGCACTATGCCCCCCAGGACTGGACCACTCTGTCCGACTGCTACGCCCAGGCCGCCGACGCCATCCGGGACGAGTCCGACAACGACACCATGGATACGCTGGTGACCGATTGCATTTCCGCCATGTCTCAGGTGCCCACCCTGGACGAACGCACCCAGGAGGTGGCTCAGGGCTGGCGGGCCACCCACAGTCAGGTCCTGTCCCTGGCAGAGGCCGGCGCACTGGAGGAGGCCGCCGCCCCTGAGGCCCTCCGGCTGGCCCAAGCCGCTCTGGCTCAGCTGGAGGACGGCAGTCTGAACGCCTACTCCACTCTTATCAGCCCGGAGGATCAGGCTCTGGCCGCCGCCGGGGCCGCCGCTCTGCTGGAGGCGGACAAGCTGTCCCTTGCCGACCTCCACGAAGCCGCTCAGTGGCTGTCCAGCCTCAACGGCCTGACCGGCGTGCCCGGCGCTCAGGTCACCTCCCAGCGCCTGGAGGAGTACCGCAAAGCCCTGGAGAGTCTGGACCGGCTCACCCCCGGCCAGCAGGCTGTTCTCGCCCCCTCCGTAAGCGAGGCGCTGAATCGCCTGGCCAATCTGGCCGATCAGAAGCGGACCGCCGTCTCCGCCCTCCAGACCGCCTATCAGGGCTACGATCTCACTGAATACACCTACGACGGCCAGGCTGCTCTGCTTTCTGCCCTGGAGCAGGCCGTCCAGGCCGTGGAGGGCGCAGAGGACCAGTCCCAGGTCCAGACCGCCCACGATCACGGTCTCACCGCCATGGCCCAGGTGCCCAACGCCGAGGGGGAGACCCCCGAACTGCCTCCCCAGCCGGAAAATCCCGGTGAGCCGGACGGCCCCGGCGATTCTGGAAATAGCGGCAGCGGCGGCGGGTCCTCCGGAGGCTCCGGCGGCGGCTCCAATGGCGGTGGTTCCTCCGGCGGCGGCTCAGATAACTCCCAGGACTCCAACACCGTCACCATCACCGACGACAAGACCGGAACCGTAACGAAGGTCACCACCAGTGCCGACGGCTCTGTGGAGGCGGCAGTCACCGTACCCCAGGGGGTGGACTCCGTGGTGGTGAATATCCCCTGCACCCCCTCGGCAGGCACCGTGGCCCTGCTGGTGGAGCAGGATGGCTCCACCCAGGTCCTGCCCAAGTCCGCCGTGACTGCCGACGGTGTGGCCGTCCGGCTGGACGGCTCCGCCAAGCTCCGTTTGACGGATAACAGCAAGTCTTTCTCCGACGTAGAGGGCGACAGCTGGTATGAGGCCGGCATCCAGTACGCTGCCAGCCGGGAGCTGCTGCGGGGCGTGGGCGGAGGCCGCTACGCCCCCATGGATACCATGGACCGGGCCATGCTGGTGACCGCCCTTCACCGGCTGGAGCGCACCCCCCAGGGGGCCGACGCCTCCTTCTCCGACGTGGAGGAGGGCACCTGGTACGCCGACAGCGTGAGCTGGGCCGCCCAAGCCGGTATCGTTCAGGGCGTGGCCCCCGGCTCCTTTGCGCCTCACGCCCCCCTGACCCGGGAAAGTCTGGCGGTCCTGCTCTACCGCTATGCCGACCAGCAGGGCCTGGACCTGTCCGCCCGGTCCCAGCTGTCCGGCTTTGCCGACAGCGGCGCCGTCTCCCCCTGGGCGGAGGACGCCCTGTCCTGGGCCTGCGCCAGCGGGCTGCTGGAGGGGGACGGCGGCTCCCTCCGCCCCGGCGCCGCCTGCACCCGGGCTGAGGCCTCCGTCATTCTGGAGCGCTTCGCCTCTCTGCTGACCGCCCGGTAACAGAGCCTGTCAGAAAAGAACACGTCCCTGGGGAACTAAATTCCCCAGGGGCGTCAGTCTGTCCACAAGCATCCTCCACGGGAAGCCTCGCAGAGTTCCGTCGCCCACAGGCGACGGAATCAGATCAAAATCTGTCATTTCCGGGGACATGAGCCTTGGAAATGACACTTCTCATGGCGGGCGGGGCGACTATTTCGCAAGAAATCGAGTCTCGCCCGCCATGCAGCCTCTTGTCGAAAAAGGCACAAGTGCCTTTTTCGACAGTCTCACGCCCCTGGGGAACTAAATTCCCCAGGGGCGTGTTTTGTCAGATATGGATGTGGGCGTTCTGAGCTTCTCCCGCCGGCATATGCCGCAGCAGCTGCCGCAGGCACAGGGCGAAGAGCACCGAGCTGATGGACCAGGTGAGGGGATAGGCCCAGTAGACCACCCGGATGTCGGGGATGACCCGCACGGTAAGGGTGATGTAGGTGATGCGCAGGGCGCACCACACCGTCAGCATGATGGCCATGGGCACGATGGGCCGGCCCATGCCCCGCAGAATACCGGCGCAACAGTGGGAGAAGGACAGCAGGCAGTAGAACAGAGACACCGTGCGGGCGTAAGCCACACCGAAGGCCACCACCTCCGGCTCGCTGTTGAAGGCGGCCACCAGCAGCGGGGAGGCCAGAAAGATGATCCCGCCGATGGCCTCCGCTAAAATGGGGCTGCACAGCAGGCCGAAACGTATGCCTGAGCGCACCCGGTCGAAGCGATGGGCGCCCAGGTTCTGACTGACAAAGGTGGACAGAGCCAGTGCAAAGCAGGTCACCGGCAGGAAGGCAAAGCCCTCAATACGGCTGTAGGCGCCGCACCCCGCCATGGCGGCGGAATCAAAAGCGTTGATGTTGGCCTGGACGATGACGTTGGCCAGAGAGACCACCGAGCTCTGTACCCCCGAGGGGATGCCCAGGGTGATGATCTGCTTGAAAGTGGGACCCTCAAAGCGTATCCGCCGCCAGTTCACCCGGTAGCCCGCCTTGGTGAGGGTCAGCTTGCGGAAGGCCAGGAAGGCGGACAGGCACTGGCTGAGGATGGTAGCCAGGGCGGCGCTGCCCACATTCCAGCGGAACACACCCACAAAAAGCAGGTCCAGCACCACATTGGCGAGGGAGGCGGCTATGAGGTACTTCATAGGGCTGCGGCTGTCACCCACCGACTGGAGGATACTGGCCCCCATGTTGTAAAGCACCACAGCGGAGGAGCCGAAGAAATAAATGCGGAAGTAAAGGATGGAGTTGTCGATAACATCGGCGGGGGTGCCGATCCACCGGAGGATCTGGGGGGTCAAAATGACCCCCACCACCGTCAGAATCACACCCGCTGTCAGGCCCAGGGCCACGGTGGTGTGGACCGCCCGTTCCATGTTGTCATCATCCTCCGCCCCATAGTACCGGGCGATGAGCACGCCCGCGCCCAGGGACACGCCGTTGATGAAGCCCACCATCAGCAAAATCATACTGCTGGAGGAGCTGACCGCCGCCAAAGCCGACCGGCCGATGAAGTTGCCCACAATGAGGGAGTCCACTGCGTTATATAATTGCTGAAACAGGTTACTGAAAAAGATGGGCAGGGCGAAGGCCAGCATCTTTTTGGGGACACTGCCTTCGGTCAGGCGATTCTGTTCATTTTGGTCCATCGGGTCCATCTCCGCTCTCTCTTGATCTGTCTTTTTATTATTAGCCTGTTAAAGCAAAAAGTCAAGCTGTGCCCTCCAGTCACCCTTTTCCCGCCCATGAATAGGATGGAGCAGTCACTGGGAACGGAGGGCTTACCATGAGACATGAACTGAACCTGTGGGTGGCAGGGGGCGATCTGCGGCAGGCCAAACTGGCGGAGCTGCTGGCTGCCGACGGCCACACGGTACATACCTGGGCCCTGGAGGGCCACGGCCCTCTGACGGGGGTACAGATGGAAACGGACCCGGCAGGGGTGGAGCTGGCTGACTGCCTCATCCTGCCCCTGCCGGCGGAGGAGGAGGGCGGCCTGCTCCATGCCCCTCTGTCCGACCACCCCCGGAGTCTGGAGGAATTGTTTGCCCCCCTGCGGCCCGGCCAACTGGTGTGCGCCGGGATGGCGGGCCCCAACCTCACCGCCCTGGCCGCGCAAAAAAAACTGGTCCTCCAGGACTACTTCGCCCGGGAGGAGCTGGCGGTGGCCAACGCGGTGCCCACCGCAGAGGGAGCCATCCAGATCGCTCTGGAGGAGCTGCCTATCACCCTCCACGGCGCCCGGGTGCTGGTCATCGGCTTCGGTCGGGTAGGCAAGGCCCTGTCCCAGCGTCTGGCAGGCCTGGGCGCCAAGGTGAGCGTGGCCGCCCGCAAGTGGGCCGACCTGGCCTGGGCAGAGAGCTGCGGCTACTGTGGGGAACAGACGGAGCACCTGGCGGGCTGGCTGTGCGGCTACGATCTGGTGGTCAACACTGTCCCCGCCCCGGTGCTGGGCCTCACTGAGCTTTCCGACCTGAAGCCGGGCTGTCTGGTCATCGACCTGGCCTCCAAGCCGGGGGGCGTGGACTTTGATACGGCGGCCCGTCTGGGCGTCAAAGTCATTTGGGCCCTCTCCCTGCCGGGCAAGGTTGCGCCGGTGACGGCGGGCCGGTGTATTCAGACCACCATCTACAACATATTGCGGGAATTGGGAGTGTGAGCATGGAACAAGCGAAGGTTGGATTCGCCTTTTGCGGGTCCTTTTGTACATTGAGTATGGCTATGACCGCCCTGGAGCAGGTGAAGGCCCGGTTTGGAGACGTGACCCCCATCGTATCGGAGTCCGCCGCCGCCAACGATACCCGGTTCGGCCCGGCCCATGAGTTTATGCGGGAGATGGAGCGCATCTGTGACAAGCGGGTCATCGACTCTCTGGTGAAGGCAGAGCCCATCGGGCCCAAAAAGCTGCTGGATGTACTGGTCATCTGCCCCTGCACCGGCAACACCCTGGCAAAGCTGGCAAACGGCGTTACCGATTCCACCGTTACCCTGGCGGCCAAGGCCCATCTGCGCAACGGCCGTCCTCTGGTACTCTGCCCCGCCACCAATGACGCCCTGGCCGCCTCGGCCAAGAACATCGGGGCCCTGCTGGACAAGAAGCACGTCTACTTTGTCCCCTTCCGGCAGGACGATCCCCAGGGCAAGCCCACCTCGGTGGTGGCCGACTTTTCCCTGGTGCCCGACACCATCGCCGCCGCTCTGGAGGGCCGCCAGCTCCAGCCTCTGCTGCTGGGCAGCCCCACCTGAGCCACCACGCAAGAAAAAAGGACTGCTGAAAGCAGTCCTTTTTTCATTCTGGCAGAGGGATGAGGCCCCGGTTGATCTTGAAGGTGAGAATGCGCTGCACACTCTCGTCCAGCCGTTCCTCCGAGATAGAGCCGTCTTCCACCGCCCCCTCCAGGGCCGCAATGGTACCGTCCAGATCGCCGGGACAGAGCAGCACATCCACACCGGCCTGAATGGCCATCACCGCCGCCTGACTGCCGGTGTAATACTCGGTGAGGGCGGACATCTGCATAGCGTCGGTCATGACCACCCCGTCAAAGCCCATCTCCTCCCGGAGCAGACCGGTAACGATCTCATAAGACAGGGGGGCAGGTTGATCGTCCAGTTCGGGGACAATGAGATGGCCCATCATCACCGCATCCGCCCCCGCCTCGATGCCCGCCTGGAAGGGGATCAGTTCCCCCTGCCGTAGCTGGTCCAGGGTACGGTTCAGATAGGCGGCCCCATAATGGGAATCAGCGGTGGTACCGCCATGGCCGGGGAAGTGCTTGAGCACCGCTCCCACCCCGCCGTCGTGGAAGCCCTTCACCGCCGCTGCCACCAGCTCCGCCGCGGTGTTAAAGTCGGTGGAATAGGCCCGGTCGCCGATGACGGTGTTCTCCGGGTTGGTCCACACGTCGGCCACCGGGGCAAGGTCGGTGTTGAAGCCGCAGCTGGCCAGGTCGGAGCCAATGGTATAGGCGTTGTCGTAAGCGGTCTCGGGGCCCTGGTCCTCATAGTCCAGCATGGGGCCAACCCAGGTGGTACCCACGGTGCTCATGAGGCGGGTAACTCGTCCCCCCTCCTCGTCGCAGGTAAAGATGAGGGGGATCTCAGAATAGCTCTGGCTGTTGCCCAGCATCCGCTTGAGCTGGCTCTGGCTGAGCATATTGGGCTTGCGGTACAGGATTCCGCAGATGGGGTAGCGCTCCAGCCCCGCCCGGGTGGCCTCTCCCGCCTGGGTAGCGGTACCCACCCCGGTAATGTCCTCGGGAGACACGATGATAAGCTGGCAGATCTTTTCATACCGGCTCATCTCAGCCGTCATTTCCGCCGCCAGAGCCGCAGTCCGCTCCTCCACGCTGGGGGTGGGGGTAGGCGTTGGTTCCGGCGTGGGCGCCGGTGTGGGAGACGGGGTAGGCTGATCGGAACTCACCGGGGCAGAACTCTCAGCTGCCGGAGCCGGGCCGCCGGAACCCAGCAGCCACCAGGCCGCACCTCCAGCCACAGCCAGAATCACCACCATTAGGGCAATCCAGAATCCCCGTCCGCCCGGGGACTTGGCACATCGTTTTCCTTTCATGTCCCCGCTCCTTATTCTTCAAATTCGCATACAAAGCCCATACCGTCAGCCATGGTGGGCACGGCGGAGACCGGGTCGTTGCGCTGGTCATTCCAGCACCAGCCGCCCACCGCCTTGATGTTCCACAGCATGATATACCACTCCTCGGTGCCATCCTGATCCTGACGGGAGGGTTCGTTGGCGGACCAGGCCTGGAAATTGAAGGCCTCGCCGGTGACCCAGTGGCCGAACACATTACCAGCGTCGTCATAGGAGGTGTAGCCGCCCAGCCAGATATACCGCACGTCCTGGGCCTCCGCCATGGCAGTGATCTGGTCCATCTCCTCCTGAGAGGTAATGGTGGCCAAATGGCCGCCCATCTCCTGGCAGCGGCGGGAGGCCTCCTCCCAGGTCAGGCTCTCTTTGAACAGCTCGTAGCGGTGTTCGCCGCCCACGCCGCCGTCGTCCCGAATGCTGCGCACCGGGGTAACGGTCAACTCGCTCTCTCCCCGGTAGCCCTGACCGGACACTTTGACCTGCAGGTCCCGGGTGGCATAGCTGTCAGCGGCGCTGTCGCTCTCATACTCCACGATATAGTAGTCCATCTGCTCGTCATAGATCTGCTGGAAGATGGCCTCCAGGTCGTAGAGATCATCGATGTACCAGTAGCGGCCGCCGGTGCTCTCGGCAATGCGGCGCAGAGTGCCGGTCTCCACCGAGCCGCCCACACCGATGATATACACCGGGGTCTGCTGGGTATTGGCGTAGCGGATGAGTTCATCCGGGGTATGGCGGCTGCGGTTGTCCATGCCGTCGGTAAAAGCAATGACGCAGCGGGCGCCGCCCTGAAGGGTGGCGTTGGTCACGCCGTCGTACACCGCGTCATAGAAGGCGGTGAGGCCGTCGGTGGACATATTGTTGATGCCATTGACCAGCAGGCCCACATCGTCGGTGTAATAGCACATCTGCTGCACGATGGAGTCAAAGGCCAGCACCTCCGCCCGGTCACCCAGGGCAAAGTCCAGCTCCTGCACGAATTCCGTCATGACGGTCTTGATCTTGTCCATGTCGTACTCGGTGATGCTGTCGCTCTTATCGGCCACCAGGTCGATCTTCAGGCCGTCGTTGCCCTCCAGCGGCAGCACCGACTTGACCTCCCGGGCCAGATACTCGCCGCCTTCCACCCGCTCCATGATGCGGAAGGCATTGGAATCCAGGCCTTTCACCGGTTCTCCGTTATAGTCATCCACCACCTGGAAATAGGCCCGGACCACGGGATACTGGCTGACGTCGGTGGACACCAGACGCAGCCGGGCTGGCACGAAGTAGGGGGTATAGTACTCTCCCTCCCGCTCCGCGGAGATACCGTCCACAGAGAAGGTAAGTGCGGGCTGGCGGTGCTCCTCGCTGTACTCGGCGTCAAAGGTCAGATAGGTGATCTTAACCTGGCCGTTCTCCTGGGTCACCGACTGCACCTCACAGGCCTGGCCGTCCTCCTGGATACCCACCTCGGACAACTCCAGAGGGAAGGGCTGATCGCAGTCCAGCTTCAGGGTGACCACCGGGAAGTTGTCGGCATCCACATCGTCCACTTCAGGGGAGAGGATGCACAGGGCGTACAGCTTCTGGTAGAGGACATACTTCTCCTCTCCCTCCTGGAGTGGCTTCTCCTCCAGCAGCCGGGCCGCCGCTGTCCGGTCATCCTGAGCCAGATAGGCCTCTGCCAGGGCCAGCCGGTCGGCGCTCTCCAGGCCCCGCAGCTCCCGGGCCTGCTCATAGTACTCCACCGCCTGGGCGTAGCTGCCCCGGTCCAGGGCGCTCCGCCCCTGCTCCACAGCCTGCTGATAGGCCTGGTTTGTGCTGATGTTCCGGTACAGCAAGAAGCCGCCGATGCCCACCGCCAGAGCCGCCGCAATAATCACGGGCAGCAGCCACTTCTTTTTGCCGCCCTTGGGGGCGGGGGGCTGGCCGTTCTCAGGCCCCTCGGGGCCCGGAGCATAGACAGGCCCTTGCTGGGGCGGTTGGGTGGGAGGAACATCCCATCCGGGCGGGGTTCCCGGCTCCTGTATGGGGGGCTCCGTCTCTTGAACCGGCTGTTCCTGGACGGGCTGCTCCTCCACAGGAGGAGGCTCCGTCTCTTGAACCGGCTGTTCCGTGGGCGGCGGGGTCTGGTCCTGGCCCATGGACTTCATGGCCTGCTCCAGAGGTGCGCCGCAGTGTCCGCAGAATTTTTCTGTTCCGGTCAGCTGGGCGCCGCATCGATAACAAAACATACCCATCTTCCTCTCTCTTCCGCGCCCCCATTTCGGGGAAATTCGACGGATGTTATTTCCAGTTTACCCACACCCGCCTACTCTGTCAAGGTATTCCTGTACTAGAAACATCTTCCGAATATAGAGACAATGAAAAAGGCGCGGACAGCGCCGCGCCTTCTCGGTTCAATCTGTTGTTTTCCGCAGTCCTTCCACATAGATCTGCGGGTCTGGACAAGCCATCAGAGCGCTCATGAGGCAGGCTCCCGCCGCCCCGGTTTGGGCCACGGCAGCCAGGTTGTCCGGAGCAATGCCGCCGATGGCGTACACCGGGATGGATACCGCCTTCACCACCTGTTCCAGCCAGGGAAGCCCCCGGCCGGGCAGGCCCTTTTTGCAGTCGGTGGCAAAGACGTGGCCCGCCGTTACATAGTCCGCCCCCAGCTTCTGGGCCCGGACGGCCTCCTCAGGGGCATGGATGGACACGCCCAGCAGCTTCACCTGCTCCCGAAGGTCAGGATTGGCCTCCAGCTGCCCCAGGGACAGGTGGAGCCGTGGCACGCCCAACCTTTGACACACCCGGGGAAAATGGTGGAGTACCACCTTGTCTCCCCCGGCGGCCAGTACCTGCCGGGCCAGGGCCTCATATTCCTCCTCGGGCAGGTCCTTCTCCCGCAGGATGACCTTACTTACGCCGCCCCGGCACAACTGGCCCACCCGCTGGGCCAGAGCATCGGCACACAGCCCCCGGTGGGTCACGCACACCAGCTCAAACATAGACATAATCGTTCATTACCGGCTGGAGGCCCTGATCCCGGATGGCCTGAGCCACCTGCTCCACATCCCGGTTGTCGGCGATCTCAAACTGGTCGTCCCCCTCCTCCTCACCGGAGTGGCCGCCGATACCGGTGGATACCCCGGCGGAGATCTTGGTAGCGGCAATGTCGATGACCCGGTCCCGGAAGCCCGCTCGCTCCCGGGTGGAGATGGTCATACCGGCAAAGGGCATGAACAGGCGGTAGGCGCACATGACCTGGAGCAGCTGCCGCTCGTGGACGTCCTTGGGGTTGATCTTGTCGTTGTTGACGATAGGCCGCAGCCGGGGGCAGGAGAAGGAGATCTCGGCGTGGGGATACTTGCGCTGGAGGAGCCAGGCGTGCATTCCGGTGGCGAAGGCGTCCCTCCGAAAGTCGTCCAGTCCCAGCAGGGCGGCAAAGGCCACCCCCCGCATCCCGCCCATGAGAGCCCGCTCCTGGGCTTCCATACGGTAGGGGAAGATCCGCTTGTGGCCCGCCAGGTGGAGCTGCTCATACCGGTCGGCATGGTAGGTCTCCTGGAACACCGTCACATAGTCCACCCCGCACTGGTGGAGGCAGGCGTACTCGTCAGAGTTCATGGGATAGACCTCGATGCCCACCATTTTAAAATACTTCCGGGCGATCTTGCAGGCCTCACCGATGTACTGCACGTCGCTCATCTTCCGGCTCTCACCGGTGAGGATCAAAATCTCCTCCAGGCCGGTTTTGGCAATGGCGGCCATCTCCGCCTCAATGCCCGCCATATCCAGCTTGGCCCGGCGGATCTTGTTGTGGCAGTTGAAGCCGCAGTAGATGCAGTAGTTCTCGCAGTAGTTGGAAATGTAGATGGGGGTAAAGAGATACACATTGTCGCCGAAGTACCGCCGCTTCTCCATCCGGGCCTTTTGGGCCATCTCCTCCAGGAAGGGCTCCGCCGCCGGGGACAGCAGGGCGGCAAAGTGCTCCGGGGTACGCACATCGGCGTCCAGAGCGGCCCGCACGTCCTTGGCGGTGTAAATGGTCTCATCGTAGCCGTCCCGGGCCGCAACGACCTGGAGCCGGACGGTGGGGTCGATCTGCTCCATGCCGGGCAGATAGGTCATGTGGTCGATCTTATCCTTGACCTCCACCACGGTAATGCCTTCCATAGGCTGATCCATGTCTCTTCCTCCTCTCAGTCCGCCAGAAATCCGGTGAGGGGGGAGGAAGCTGCCGCCCCGTGGTCCAGCACCCGGCCCAGCCCGGCCAGACAGGCCGCCCGGCCCGCCTCGATGGCGGACTTAAAGGCCCCGGCCATGGCGGCGATATCCCCGGCGGTGGCGATGGCGGTGTTGGCCATCACGGCGGCGGCGCCCATCTCCATGGCCTCGCAGGCCTGGGAGGGCCGGCCGATGCCGGCGTCCACAATGACAGGCAGGTCGATCTCGTCAATGAGGATGCGGATGAATTCTTTGGTAGCCAGCCCCTTGTTGGAGCCGATGGGAGCGCCCAGCGGCATGACGCAGGCCGCCCCCGCGTCCACCAGATCCCGGGCCACGTTCAGGTCGGGATACATATAGGGCATGACCACAAAGCCCTCCCTGGCCAGGATCTCGGTGGCCTTGATGGTCTCGTAGTTGTCGGGCAGCAGATACTTGCTGTCCCGCATGATCTCGATCTTCACGAAGTCGCCGCAGCCGCAGGCCCGGGCCAGCCGGGCGATCCGCACCGCCTCATCGGCGTTGCGGGCGCCGGAGGTATTGGGCAGCAGGGTGACTCCCTGGGGGATGTGATCCAGGATGCTGTCGGTGTCCGAGTTGGCCCGGCGGAGAGCCAGAGTGATGATCTGGGCCCCGGCGTGCTCCACCGCCGCCCGGATCAGGTCCAGAGAATATTTGCCCGAGCCCAGAATGAATCGGGAGGTAAAGGCGTGTCCGCCCAAAATCAGTTGATCTGCCATGGTTGTTCGTTCCTTTCTTTGTCTTTATGGTTCCATTTGTCCCAGCAGCAGCCGCATGACCATAGTGGCCTGATGGGAGGCGCACACCGCCACCCGGGGAGCCATCAGTCCCTGGCCCTGGCTGATATCGCTCTCCCCGTCGCCGCAGAGCCAGAGGCGTCTCATGGCCTTGCGGGTCCGGATGGCGTTGGCCGAGCCGCTTCCCGCCATGCCGGAGCCCGCCACCAGCAAAGTGTCCGGCAGGCCGGTAAGCACTGCTTGGACCAGCATGGCCTTCTGGTCAGCCTGGTCGAAGGCCTCGCACACCACCTGACACCCCTGAAACAGGGTACAGGCGTTGTCCGCACTTACCTTGCAGGTGTGGATCTCATAGTTCAGCCAGGGGTTGATCCCCCTGAGCTGCTCCGCCAGGGCCTCAGTCTTGTACCGCCCCAGGTGGGGGATAAAGTAGTGCTGCCGGTGGAGGTTGGTCACGTCCACCCGGTCGAAGTCGGCCAGCACCAGCCGCCCCACCCCCAGCCGGGCCAGATGGACGGCAATGTGGGAGCCCAGGCCCCCCAGGCCTGCGATGCCCACCGAGGCGGCGGCAAATTTTTTCTGATTCTCCGCCCCGTGGCGGGCGATGAGGGCCTGTTCCAGCGTTTCCCGGTCCATGGGTCAGCCTCCCCCCACGAACCGCACCACCTCCAGCTTGTCCCCATCAGACAGAGCGGTTGTGGAAAAGTCCTCCCGGCGGAGAATGGCGCCGTTGTGCTCCACCGCCACCTGGGCGGCCTTCCAGCCCTGCTTGTCCAGCAGGTCCTGCACAGTATGCAGACCTGTCCGGTCCATGGGCTGGCCGTTGACTTGCAGCATAATCTGCCTCCTTCCAAACGCAAAAAAGGCGTCACGAAAGAACTACACCCGCGGTGGTGTACCCCTTCGTGACGCCTTCTTTCAGCTTCACTCTGTGCTATACCATAGCACTGGTCTTTTCCCTTGTCAAGGCACAGTTTTCCACCGGGCCCTCAGGGCCGGGGATAGTCGCTGGGGCAGACAGGCCAGTTGGGGTAGGCGGTCCAGATGTGGCCGTCCATATGGCCGTCGGACACCAGGAAATAGTCGTAGGAGATATAGGTCACCTGGTCGTCCCAGGTGGGGTCCACATTGTACCAGTTCCCGTCGATGTTCACCCGCACCCAGGCGTGATATTCCGTCACGCCGTTTGCGGTGGCCTGACCGAAGATATGCTCACAGTCGATGCCGCTGAGGAAACACAGCAGGTCCATGGCTTGGGTATATCCCTGGCATACGGCGGCGTGGCTGACCAGCGCGCCATAGGCGGTGTGGCTCTCCGCACCGTTCTGCTGATAGGTGACGGTGTCGCACAGGTAGTCGTGGAAGGCCTTTACCCGTTCATACTGGCTCATGGTGCTGTCCACCAGACTGTCGTGGACACGCACCGCCTCCTCGTAGAGGGCCATGTCCTGGGCGGACAGGCGATCCATCTTTCCCTCCACATAGGCCATCACCCGGGCGGAATCCCGGTAGCGGATCTCCACGGTGAAGTAGCCCTGATCGGGATAATACCGGGTGGCCATGGAATCCACGTCCGGGAAGCGGTTGATGGTCTCATGGGTGAGCAGGGCGCCGCTGTAGTCCTTCTCCTGCCCCACCGGGGTGTAGATGGTGAGGGCGGTGTTGCGGGCGTCCACCTGGACCGCCATCCGGCGGATCATGTCCTCCACGCTGCTGACTGCAAAGGTACTCTCCACCGTTACAGTGGGACCGGGCTGCAGCTTGGAAACAGGCAGCTTCCGCCGCTCCAGCGCGCCCTGGAGATCCAGCTTTTCGTAGAGGGTGACATCCTCCCCCGCCAGCGTCACCTCCAGCATCCGGTCGGACAGCAGGACCATATCGCCCCGCTGGAAGGTCTGGTCCCGGACATAGTCCGCTCCCTCCCGCAGGCCCAGCCCGTCGGTGACGGCATAGGGATTACGCCAGTCCACATGGTCATAGTGCATGGCCCGCAGCAGCAGGGTCAGGTATTCCTCCTGGGTGATGGTACTGTGGAAGCCGAAGGCGGTATCGCTCACCCCGGTGGTGATGCCGTTTGCATAGGCGTAGGCCACATAGGGCTCCCCCCAGTTGTCCACATCGGTGAAGGGGTGGGTGCTTCCGCCGGCAAGGGCAGCCTCCTTCCCGCCGGTGAGCCGCACCACCATGGTGATGGCCTCCCCCCGGGTCATGGTGCCCCCCAGATTGAAGTTGGGCATCCCGTCGCCGCCGGTACCCGCGCCGTCCAGCAGGCCCAGGCAGTACAGGTGCTCCGCCGCCTGCTGGGCCTGTTGGGTGGAATCCGCCCCCGCCGCCGGTACCAGCCCGGCCAGGAGGGCCAGGGACATTGCCCCCGCCAGAAGCTGCTTTTTCATGGAGATCCTCCTTTCTCCCCGGATCAAAGAAGGGCAGCGGCACGGCAGACCGCCGCTCCGCTGCCCCTGTTGGTCAGAGTTGCTCTTTGGCTGTTACAGGCTGGCCTCCAGCTTGGCACGGATGGCCTTCAGGAAATCCAGAGAGTTGACGCCCTGAGCGGAGGTCTCACCCTCCCACAGGCCCACCAAGTCCCGGGTCATGACGCCGCCCTCGATGGTATCGATGGTGGCCTTTTCCAGCTTGTCGGCAAAGTCCACCAGCTGGGAAATGCCGTCCAGCTCGCCCCGCTTGCGGAGGGCGCCGGTCCAGGCGAAGAGGGTGGCCACCGGGTTGGTGGAGGTCTCCTCCCCCTTCAGGTACTTGTAGTAGTGGCGGGTGACGGTGCCGTGGGCGGCCTCGTACTCGTACTTGCCGTCGGGGCTCACCAGCACGGAGGTCATCATGGCCAGGGAACCAAAGGCGGTGGACACCATGTCGCTCATCACGTCGCCGTCGTAGTTCTTGCAGGCCCAGATAAAGCCGCCCTGAGACCGGACCACACGGGCCACGGCGTCGTCGATGAGGGTGTAGAAATACTCGATGCCCAGCTCGTCGAACTTGGTCTTGTACTCGGCGTCGAAGATCTCCTGGAAGATGTCCTTGAAGGTGTGGTCATACTTCTTGGAGATGGTGTCCTTGGTGGCAAACCACAGGTCCTGCTTGGTATCGATGGCGTACTGGAAGCAGGAGCGGGCAAAGGAGGAAATAGAGCTGTCCTTGTTGTACTGGCCCTGGAGCACGCCGCCGCACTCGAAGTCATAGATGGTCTGGCGGAACTGTTCCTTGCCGTCCTCGCCGGTGAACACCAGCTCAGCCTTGCCGGGGCTGGGCACCCGGTACTCGGTGGACTTGTACACGTCGCCGTAGGCGTGACGGGCGATGGTGATGGGGCGTTTCCAGGTCTTGACCACCGGGGAGATGCCCTTGACCATGATGGGGGCACGGAACACAGTGCCGTCCAGGATGGCACGGATGGTGCCATTGGGGGATTTCCACATCTGGGAGAGCTTGTACTCCTCCACCCGCTGGGCGTTGGGGGTGATGGTGGCGCACTTCACCGCCACGCCGTACTTCTTGGTGGCCTCGGCGGAATCCACGGTCACCTGGTCGCCGGTCTGCTCCCGGTAGGGCAGGCCCAGGTCGTAATACTCGGTCTTCAGGTCGATAAAGGGCAGGAGCAGTTCGTCCTTGATCTGCTGCCACAGCACCCGGGTCATTTCGTCGCCGTCCATTTCCACCAGGGGGGTGGTCATCTGAATCTTCTCCATGGTATCCTCCTTGCTCGTTTGAGTTCTGCTGTGTTAAATTATATCTGCATCCAAAACAAAAGGCAAGAGGACTCTCAAGAGTCCTCTTGCCTTTTGTTTTGAAATGTACAAAATCACTGGAGTGTAGGCCCCAAGATCTTAAGGGTTCCCTTATCGCCAGTAGGGCCGTTGGCTGCAAACCCGATTTTGCTCACGCCCGTCAGATCCAAGGTTTTGGTAACAGAAACATCCGCCTTTAGATCAATCCAGGCAAACTCCTTCCCCTCCTGATTATAAACACGAACCGATGCATTTACATCGGACCAGGCGGTAAAGGTCACGGTATTATACCCCTGTACATTAAACATGATAGCATCCCGCGGCGATGCGGACAGGCTTCCGTTCCAGATATCCCAGTAGATACCGCTGCTGAAAACTCTGGGGCCATCCTCCGTATTTGCTTTGAGTTCATTTGCATCTGTAATAATGCTGGAACGTCTGGTGGCTCCGCTGTTAGAGCGGGTGGTCAAATCGACCTGCTTTTCAGCGCCGATGTTGACCGAAAAGTTGTCCGCATCATATTCGATAGGCAAGCCAATCATGCCGCTTACAGCCCGCACCGGCAGATAGGTGGTATTATTGTAACTGATGGGATACACCGGGTTACCAGACGCATCTGTCATCTTCTGCTCCTGCCCGTTGTAGGTGATTTTCAAACCTGGAACCAATAGCGCGGAAATTGTCTGGTTGGTCGACGCCGCATAGGCGCCAGCTCCAAAGCCAAAGGTCAGTGTCAACATGAGTAACAGTGCTGCAGATCTCTTTTTCATATCATTCACCTCACAATTTTTCTACTCTCCTATTTTTGTGTATTATAACACTTTTCCGCCGCAACTTTAACCTTTTTTTGATGTTTTTCAACATGATCAGCCACTTGTTTGTTGCCCCTTCCCCGGAGTATACTTCTTTACATACTATACTCCCCGTCTGAGGGAAAAGAGGATCCTTATGTTCAACAAGCAAGCCCTGAAAAAGCTCATCATTCCCCTGATCATCGAGCAGTTCCTGGCCGTCATGGTGGGCATGGCCGATATCATGATGGTCTCCTCCGCCGGAGAGACCGCCGTGTCCAGCGTGGCCCTGGTGGACCTGATCAACGTGCTCATCATCAATGTCTTTGCCGCCCTGGCCACCGGCGGAGCGGTGGTGTGCGCCCAGTCCATCGGGGCGGAAAACCTGGACCGGGCCAACCGGGCCGCCAACCAGCTCATGTACATCGTCACCGCCGCCGCCTTTACGATCATGGTCCTGTCCCTGGCCCTGTGCCGCCCCCTGCTGGGGCTGCTCTTCGGCCAGGTGGAGCCGGCAGTGATGGAGGGCGCGGTGACCTACTTCATCATCTCCGCTCTGTCCTACCCCTTTATCGCCCTGTACAACGGCTGCGCCGCCCTGCTGCGGTCCATGGGCAACTCCAAGGCCTCCATGTACGTCTCAGCCTGGATGAACGGGCAAAACATCGTGGGCAACGCCATCTTCGTGTTTGGCTTTCACCGGGGGGTGGACGGTGTGGCCCTGTCCTCCCTGCTCTCCCGGATGGCAGCCGCAGTCATTATGCTGGTGCTCCTCCACAGCCATCGAAACCCGGTGCGGGTGTCCGGCCTGCTCAAGTTCCGGTTTGAGCCCCCTATGATGGGACGCATCCTCCGCATCGGCGTGCCCAATGGGCTGGAGAACTGCTTCTTCCAGCTGGGCCGGGTACTGCTGGTAAGCCTGATCTCCACCTTCGGCACCGCCCAGACCGCCGCCAACGCGGTGGCCAACAACATCGACAGCTTCGGGGTCATCCCCGGCAGCGCCATGGGGCTGGCCCTTATTACGGTGGTGGGCCAGTGCGTGGGGGCGGAGGAGTGGGACCAGGTCCGCACCTATACCGTCAAGCTGGTGAAGATAACTTACCTCTTTACCTGGGGCCTCAACGGCGTGCTGCTGCTGGGCCTGCCCCTGATCCTCAAGCTGTACAGTCTCACACCCGAGACCCAGTGGTATGCCACCATTCTTATCTTCATCCACAACGGCTGCGCCATGCTGTTCTGGCCCATGGCCTTTACCATGCCCAATGCCCTGCGGGCCACCGGCGACGTGAAGGTGCCCATGGCCATCTCCATCTGCTCCATGATCATCGTGCGGCTGGGATGCAGCTACATCCTGGGGATCCACTTTGGCCTGGGGGTCATCGGCGTGTGGATCGCCATGGTGGGAGACTGGATCGTGCGTATCTGCTTCTTTGTGCTCCGGGCCCGGCAAAAGCTGTGGCTGGAGCACCGGTAGGGGTTGTATGCCGGCCACTTTTCCTGTATAATGTGTTACATTGTAATTCCAGACAAAAGGAGTGCTGCGCCATGCTGCAAACCGTGATCCCCCAGGGGTACGCCCCCTGTCTCAATTTATATGACACCCAGAAGGCCATCGGCCTTTTAAAGCGGCTCTTTGAGGATACCCTGGGCGGCGCCCTCCACCTGCGCCGGGTCTCCGCCCCCCTGTTTGTGGAGGCCTCCACCGGCCTCAACGACGACCTGAACGGTGTGGAGCGGGCGGTATCCTTCGATATTCCCGACGCCGGCCGGGACGCCCAGGTAGTCCACTCCCTGGCCAAGTGGAAGCGCATGGCTCTGTACCGCTATCAGTTCTCAGTGGGCGAGGGCCTGTACACCGACATGAACGCCATCCGCCGGGACGAGGAGCTGGATAACCTCCACTCGGTGTATGTGGACCAGTGGGACTGGGAGAAGGTCATTGCCCCCCGGGACCGGACGGTGGATTATCTGAAGGCCACCGTGTCCACCATTGTGAAGGCCATGGCCGAGACCCAGTCCACCCTGCGCTCGGTGTTCCCCCAGCTCACCGCCCTGCCCCTGCTGGACACCGACGTGTCCTTTGTCACCACCCAGGAGCTGGAGGACCGCTGGCCCGACCTGTCTCCCAAGGAGCGGGAGGACGCCTGGGTGAAAGAGCACCCCACCACCTTCCTCATGGGCATCGGCGGGGCCCTCAAGTCGGGCAAACCACACGACGGCCGTGCCCCCGACTACGACGATTGGAATCTGAACGGCGATATCCTGCTGTGGAACCCGGTGCTGGAGCGTGCCTTCGAGGTCTCCTCCATGGGTATCCGGGTGGACCCCGCCGCCATGGACCGCCAGCTCACCATCGCCGGCTGTGATGACCGCCGGGAGCTGTCCTTCCATAAGATGCTGTTGGAGGGCAAGCTGCCCCTGACCATCGGCGGCGGCATCGGCCAGTCCCGGTTATGTATGCTGCTGCTGGGCAAGGCCCACATCGGCGAAGTCCAGGCCAGCGTCTGGGATGAGCAGACCATGAAGGCCTGCCAGGACGCCGGCGTCATTCTGCTGTAAGACAGGGAGGACTGCTATGGAACTTCTGGTCGTAGACGGACAGGGCGGCCGGATCGGCCAACAGCTGGTACGGAGCATCGTGGCCCGCCACCCCAATTTACAGGTCTTTGCCGTGGGCACCAATGGTCTGGCCACGGCGGCCATGCTGAAGGGGGGCGCCTCTCAGGGCGCCACCGGGGAGAACGCCCTGCTGGTGGCCTGCCGCCGGGCGGATGTGATCATGGGGCCCCTGGGCATCGTCATTGCCGACGCTTTGCTGGGCGAGATCTCCCCGGCCATGGCGGTGGCGGTGGGCCAGTCCCCCGCAAAAAAAATTCTCATCCCTATGAATCAGTGCGACAACATCGTCGCCGGCGTGGAGGATCTGCCGGTAAGCAAGCTGCTGGACAGCGCCCTGGAGGAGCTGGACCTGCTGCTGAAGGACTGAACCCTGCATAGAATGGATCGCGGAGCCAGGCTCCGCGATCCTTATTTTTGTGAGGTGCTCTCTGTGAAACAGCTCCTGCACTGCATGATGCAGGTACAAAATATGGTTACCGTGCTTCTGACGCTGGGCTTCCTTCACCTATCCATTACCGGTCGGCTGGCTGCCGATCAGTTCCTCACCATCTTCTCTGTGGTCATCGCCTTTTATTTTGGAAGCCAATCCCAGAAAAATCAATCTGCATAATACAAGCGGCCGCCTACCGGCGGCCGCTTCTTTTCTTTATACCTGCTCCAGTGCCAGGAAATCCTTTATGATCTCCTCCCCCCGGGCGTGGACCCGGTCAAAGTCCACATGGGGATTGTAGATGGCCTCCAGCTCATCGTGCATGGCCTTGGCCTGGGCCAGGGCATCCACCGCCTCCTCCATCAGAGCGGCGGTCACCTTCCGGGCAAAACGCAGCCGGGCCCGGCTGCGCCGCAGCAGCTCGGCGTCCACCATGGCATCCAGGCGGATGCGGCGATAGGGCCGGCGGGGCCAGGGCTGCTCGGGGGTGGTGCTCACAAAAGCCAGGGACAGATCCGGGACGATCAGATGGGCCATCCGGTCGGGGAACATGGGATCAGGGCAGGCTACCACATCGTGGCCCGCCGCCATGGCCCCGGCGGCCAGACAGGTGAGCATGGTGTGGGCCAGGCCGTAGGTATCGCTCAACTCATACACCCTGCCGCATTGGGCCTCCACCGTGCCGTACTCCTTCAGCACTCCCTGCCAGGTCACCGCCCCCAGAAAACGCTGGACCGACCGGCCCGCCTGCTCCCCTTCCCGCTTCAGTTCCCGGGACAGGATGCCCTTGGCCCGCTTGGCCATCTTGGCCTCCAGGGCAGGGGTGAGCAGCAGGGCCCTGCCGTCCTCCTCCAACTGGGCGGCGGCGGTGAGGCAGCGGTAGGCCCGGGGGTAACAGGCCTTGTAGCCCTTCATGCACCCTTTCAGTTCAGTCTCCACCGCCTGGAGGCCTCCCCGGTCGTAGCACGCCCCCAGATCCACATAGCTCTCCACCAGGCCGGGATATTTGGGCTCCACCACATGAGGAGCGGTGCCATCCACCACCGCCGCGCCCAAATCAGGAATGATGACCGCGTCCAGGGAATCAGGATCGCCGGAGCAGCGGATGTACTCCACCAAATGACCCGTCTCCTCCATGGCCCGCCCCACCTGCTTCATCAGGGTGGATTTACCGCAGCCCGGCCCGCCCTTCAAAATGCGGATGTCCCGGGCCTTCTCCGGGTCCAGCATCTGATCGTACAGAGAATAAAAGCCGGTGGGGGCGTTGGCCCCCAAGTAATAACAGATCCTTGCCTCCGCTTCCATAAAAAGACCCTCCAAGAGTAAGTTTCTCACTCTCAGGGTATGCGTGGGCAGGTTGGACGGTGCGCCGGTCACATCTTGTCCCGGTAAAAGTAGAGCAATTCCTCCACCAGCATGGCGGCCGCCGGGGAGAGGGGGCTGGACCTGCGATAGAGCAGATAGAACTGCCGCTCCAACAGTGGGCTCTCCGGAGCAAACACCAGGATTTTGCTCTCCTGGGCCGCCTCCCGGGCAGCGCAGCCAGACAGGATGGAGATACCCAGTCCGTTCTTCACCCCCTGGAGAATGCTCTCGGTGCTCTCCAGCTGGGCTGCCATAGTCAAACTCTTAATCTCCAGGCCGATGCCCTTGAGATACAGCTCGGCCTGCTTGCGGGTGCCGGAGCCCGGCTCCCGCATCAGGAAGGGGGCGTGTCTCAGGATCTCCGGCGTCATCTGGCCCCCCAGGGCCTGGTACTCCGGGGTGTTTGGTGTGGCAATCACCAGCTGTTCCGCGAAGAAGGGGACGCACAGCAGCCCCGCTCGCTGGACCGGAGCCCCCACCAGCCCCAGCTCCGCCCCGTTTTCCACCATCCACTGGACCACCTGGCCGCTGTCCCCCTGCCGGACCTGGAAAAATACGTCGGGGTAGCGCTGGCGCAGCAGGGGCAGGATCTGGGGCAGCAGGTACTGGGAGGGCACGGTGGAGGCCGCTACCGACAGGGTCCCCGAGATGGAGGAGGCGGCGGTACGCACATCCTGGGCCGCCCGCTGACACAGCCCCAAAATCTCGGCGGCGTACCGGCTGAGTACCCGCCCGGCGGCGGTGAGCCGCAGTTCCCGGGTGGAGCGCACCACCAGCTGGGTACCCAGCTCGTCCTCCAGGGCGGCCACATGGGCGCTGACGGTGGGCTGGGTGAGATAGAGGGCCTCCGCCGCCTTGGAAAAGCTGCGCTGGCGGGCCACCTGTAAAAATGCCTCCAGTTGTTTGAATTGCATGATAAGCCTCCGATTGCTTTTTTCGTTGAAATAAGATACACTGTTGCTAACAAACACTCAGGGGGTGATGAGATGCCGTATGAGAAGCTGCGCCTGACCGCCATGACCACGGCCGGTGGGTGAGGTGCCAAAATAGGGCCGGGTGTCCTAAAGAATGTATTGGCGGGCCTGCCCAAAGCGGCGGACCCTAACCTGCTGGTGGGTTATGACTCCAGCGACGACGCCGCCGTCTACAAGGTCAGTCCTGACGTGGCTATGATCCAGACGGTGGACTTCTTCCCTCCGGTGGTGGACGACCCCTATACCTTCGGGCAGATTGCCGCCACCAACGCCCTCTCCGACGTATACGCCATGGGGGGCGAGCCCCGGCTGGCCATGAATCTGCTGGCCTTCCCCTCCTGCCTGCCTGTGGAGGCGGTGGGGGATATTTTGGCAGGGGGCGCTTCCAAGGTGACTGAGGCCGGAGCGGTCATCGCCGGCGGCCACAGCATTGAGGATCAGGAGCCCAAATACGGCCTGTGCGTCACCGGGCTGGTCCATCCCCGCCGCATCCTCACCAACAGCGGTGCAAAGGTGGGAGATATCCTGGTGCTCACCAAAGCACTGGGCGCCGGCGTGCTGTCCACCGCCGCCAAGGCCGAGCTGCTGAAGGAGGCCGACTACAAACACATGGTGGAACTGATGACCACCCTGAACAAGTACGCCGCCCAGGCGGTGGGGCCCCTTTCCCTCAGCGCCTGCACCGACATCACCGGCTTCGGTCTGGTGGGCCATGTGAAGGAAATGGCGGAGGGCAGTGGTACCACCATGGAGCTGTGGGCGGGTAAGGTGCCCATCGTGCCCAAGGCTTTGGAGCTGGCACGGGACGGCATCATCCCCGCCGGCGCCTACCGCAACATGGACTTTACCGCCGGCGACACCCTGGAGGACTCCGCGGTCCCCCGGGAGGTGCTGGACTGTCTCTACGACCCGCAGACCGCCGGCGGACTGCTGTTCAGCGTGCCCGAGCGCCAGCTCCACGCCCTCATGGGCCGGATGATGGACGCCGGGGTGCCCGCCGTGGCCGTGGGCGCGGTACGTCCCAGAGGAGAAAAATTTGTTCATATCAAACCGTAAGCCGACAAAGGGCTGCCGCACGTTGTGCGGCAGCCCTTTGTGCGTTTTCCCATTATACCTCTCTTTATTGATTTTTTCTATATCTTTCATTTCATTTATGGAAAATTTGTATTTCAAATTTTTACACACCGGCGCTATAATCTGCTTAAGAGAAAGTTTGTTTGCTTTCCTGAAAATTTTTTTGAGAGGTGTTGTGTGTGACAAAGCTCAAAGAGCACCTGCCGGTCATTCTGGCCGGACTGGTGGTAGGCATCGCCTCGGTGGTGCTGGTCGCCCTGGGCAACCCGGTGAACATGGGCTTCTGTATTGCCTGCTTCCTGCGGGACATCGCCGGCGGCGTGGGGATGCACCAGGCGGCCATTGTGCAGTACATCCGGCCTGAGATCATCGGTCTGGTGCTGGGCGCCATGATCATGGCTCTGGCGGGCAAGGAGTTCAAGGTGCGGGGCGGCTCCTCCCCCATGACCCGGTTCGTGCTGGGCTTCTGCGTCATGGTGGGCGCCCTCATGTTCCTGGGCTGCCCCCTGCGGATGGTGATTCGCCTGGGCGGCGGCGACGGAAATGCCATCCTGGGCCTGGCCGGCTTCATCATCGGCATTTTCGTGGGCACCCTGTTCCTGAAGTCCGGCTTCTCCCTCAAAAAGTCCCAGCCCCAGCCCAGGATCGAGGGTCTGCTCATGCCCGCCGTCAACGTGGGCCTGCTCATTCTGGTGATCGCGGCTCCCGCCTTCATCATCTTCTCCACCGAGGGCCCCGGCTCCATGCGGGCCCCCATCGCCGCCGCCCTCATCGCCGGTCTGGTGGTGGGCGCCATTGCCCAGCGCAGCCGCCTGTGCATGGCCGGCGGCATCCGTGACGCCATGATGCTCAAGGACTTCCACCTGCTGATGGGCTTCGTGGCCATCTTCGTGGCGGTGCTGGTGGGCAACCTGATCGTAGGCGGCATGGGCCTCAAGGGCGGCTTCAACCCCGGCTTTGCCGGTCAGGCCGTTGCCCACACCGACGGTCTGTGGAACCTGCTGGGCATGGTGCTGGTGGGTCTGGGCTCCGTGCTGCTGGGCGGCTGCCCCCTGCGCCAGCTCATCCTCTCCGGCAGCGGCAACAGCGACTCCTCCGTGGCCGTGCTGGGCATGGTGGTGGGCGCCGCCTTCTGCCACAACTTTGGCCTGGCCTCCTCCGCCAACGGCCCCACCTTTGCCGGTCAGATCGCCGTGATCATCGGCCTGGTGGTGGTTTGCATCATCGGCGTGACCAATACCAAGAAAGCGTGAGGTGAACAGTATGAATCAAGTGGACGCCAGAGGCTATTCCTGCCCTGAGCCGGTGCTTATGACCAAAAACGCCCTGAAAAACGGCACTCCACTGGTGGTGCTGGTGGACAACGAGACTCCCCTCCAGAATATACGCCGGTTTGCCACCAACAACGGCTACCAGGTGACCTGGAAAGAGGTGGGTGAGGACTATGAGCTCACCATCACCAAGTAAAGAGCACATCGCCACCTTCCACACCCACTTTGGGGCCCTCGCCTTCCACAAGAAGCTGAAAGCCCTGGGGGACAATGCGGTGATGATGCCGGTGCCCCGCAAGCTGTCCGCCTCCTGCGGTACCTGCGTGAAGTTCTCCCTTCCCTTCGACCAGGCCTGGGCCGATGAGGATCTGGAGGCGGTTTACCTCCATGAGGAGGGAGACTACCAGCTGCTCTTCGAGAACGAGGAAACCTGAGAAATCCCCCCGGATGTCTTGTAGCATCCGGGGGGATTATGCTATACTAAATAAAAAAATGGGGGAGCGGACGCAATGGACACCATGATCATCGGCATCGCCGGAGGCACCGGCTCGGGCAAAACCACCCTGACTCTGGGTCTGAAGGAGCGCTTTGGGGACGCGGTCTCCATCCTCTACCACGACAACTACTACAAGCAGCACGACGAGATGCCCTATGAGGAGCGGTGCAAGCTGAACTACGACCACCCGGATGCCTTCGATACCCAGCGTCTGGTGGACGATCTGGACGCCCTGCGCCGGGGGGAAACGGTGTACAGCCCCACCTACGACTACACCATGCACAACCGGGCAGCCGAGACGGTGGAGGTCCGCCCCGCCAGAGTCATTCTGGTGGAGGGCATCCTCATCTTTGTGGAGCCCGCCCTGCGGGAGCGGATGGACATCAAGCTCTTTGTGGACACCGACGCCGACGTGCGCATCCTCCGCCGCATTATGCGGGACGTAAAGCAGCGGGGCCGCTCCCTGGACTCAGTGGTTCAGCAGTACCTCAACACCGTCAAGCCCATGCACGAGCAATTCGTGGAGCCCTCCAAGCGGTATGCCGACCTGATCGTGCCCGAGGGCGGCCGCAACCAGGTGGCCATGGATATGATCATTCAGCGCATCCGTAGCCATATCGCCCTGGAGTAACCTATATTTTCCCAAAAAAGGGGACCTGCCGTACGACAGGTCCCCTTTTCTTATTGAAACCGGTAGCCCTTTTGCTGCAAACTCTGGAGAAAGCCCATGAAATGGCCGTGGTCCCAAAAGTTCAGCAGCCGCCAGCCCTCCATGGGGTGGAAGGAGACGATGCGGGCCTCATCCTCCAGCCACAGCCGGTGGACCCTCTCTGTTGCCATCATGTTTTCAGCAGCGCCTCCTCCAGGGTGCAGACATAGGTCAGCGTCCCGTCCTTGTACTGGTATACGCCCTCTACTCCATCCACATCAGCCAGCACCAAATCACCGTATTCCAGCTGGATATTCCCGATGAGCCTCGTGATGTCGGCAAAGTCGGCACCCAGTTCCCGGGCCGCGTCGGTTTTGTGGATCTCATCGCCATAGAAATCATAGATGATCACATTATTTTTCTCGCCCGTGGGCCAGGTCAGGGCTTCCTGGAATCCATCGTCGTCCAGGTCGTAGAGCTCCACATTGGTGTTCTCCCCGGCGGCCATCAGGTAGAGATAGAGCTGCGGGTCCTCCACGATGGCCGATTCGTTGACCATATCTCCCACATAGCGCAGCAGCACCGTATAGGGCTGGGACTGGATGGCGTAGACGCTGATGTGGGAATCCCCCGGGCCGTTCAGGTACAGGCACAGCCCGCCGTCGGCATCCATATAGGACTCCGGGTCCTCAATGGACTCCAGCCTGGCCGCCGCTGCTTCCAGCACCTCTGCCTCCGTTCCGGTACGGGTCAGCTCGGTCTCCTGGTTACAATCTACCCACACCAGGCGGCTGGTCAGCCCGCTGGCATTCTTCAGCACAGACTCCATCGCCAGCCCTTGCCCCGACAGGGTGATCCGGCTGTCCGGGGTGAAGCTCTCCGCCATAAGGGCCATCACCTGGGGCTCAATGGCGATGTGAGGATAATCGGTAATGGCGGTGTCCTGCCACTGGATGGTGATCCTCCAGCAGCCCTCTGTCCCCTCCACATAGTAGTAGCGGTAGTTCCAGCCGTACCACTGGGCCTCAAAGACCCGTCCGCTGTCACCGGCAGGGGTCATGCCCCCGGTATCCTCCGCCAGATAGTCGGCCAGGTTGGTCTTGGTATAGTCCACCGTGATGGCCGAACCGGTGTTGTACTGGGACACCCACACACTGTGGACCGGGTCTGCCGACCACTGGGTCCAGGCCATCACAGGAACATAGAGATACCAGCCGTCCCCGTCGTACCGGTGGACCGGGTAGTTGCTGGGCTTGGAGTCCTCCGACGGGTAGGTAACCTGTTCGATCCAGTCCCCCACATAGAGCGGCAGGTCCAGGCCCTGGTCGGTCACATACCAGTCGTAGATGGCCTCTTCATAGCTTTTGTGATAGCCCAAGAAATCGAAGTTGTCGTTGACGACCTGATCGTAAAGAACGTCGTAAGTGCCGTCGGGGTAGCGCAGGGCGACGATGTTGTGCCCACCCTGGCCCTCCAGGTCAAACCAGCCGTCCTTCTCGTACATGCCGCCCACCAGGGCAACTTCTTCGGCGGGAACGTCCAGCTGCACCAGGTAGTTAAAGGTCCAGGCCTCCAGGGTGCCCTCGGGGGCCAGTCCTTCCACCTCGCCCATCTTGTCCAGCCAGGCCACCTTGGTGCCGGTGACCTGGGCGGTGGCCTCCTCGGTGGCAGCTGTCCCGTTGGAGAATTTATAGTAGGTTACCTCTTTGATACTGTCCAAGGTCTGCTGGGCAAAGTCCTCCACACTCTGATACTTCCCGCTTTCGCTGGAAGGAGTCTGACTGGCCTGCCCGGCGGGGTTGGCGGCGCAGGCGGCAATGACCGCCACGCAGGCCACCCCCGCCACCAGGGACAGCCACATCCGGGGCCGCTTCCACCGCAGCAGGTTGCGGATACGCCCCTTGGGGTCCCCCTCGCCAAAGGCCAGGGGGGTGCCCGCGATGGTGAGCCGTCCGGTGGCCAGGGCCAGCAGGGAGGCCGAGTAGTCGGCCTTGACCCGCTCGCCCAGCTGCCGCACCACCGCTTCGTCGCACCGCATCTCCATGTCCTTACCCGCCAAAATGAAGGCCGCCCATACCAGGGGGTTGAACCAGTGGAGGCACAGGGCGGCAAAGGCCAGCACCTTCACCACATGGTCCCCGTGGCGGATGTGGTACTGCTCATGGCGGATGATGTAGCCCATCTCCCCCTCGGTCAGGGTGGAGGGCAGATAGATTTTTGGCCGCACCAACCCCAGCACAAAGGGGGTGGAGATGTGGTCGGCCAGATAGATGTTGTCTCGCAAACGCAGGCTGCCAATCAGTTTGCGATGCAGCCGGAGCAGGGCGAAGATGCTGTACCCCGCCATGCCCAGCACGCCTGCCAGCCACGCCCAGGCCGCAGCAGCGGTCCAGTCCACAGTGGGAGCCTTCGGTTCCACCGGAGCCACAGGAACCACGGGGTCAGAGGCAGGCGTCTCCGGCTTTGCCGTCTGGGGCCGGAGCACCTCCGGCTGCTCTCCGCTCTGCACATAGGTTACGGTGCTCACCACCGGGCTTGCCTGTCTGGCCGGGGCGTCCAGAGCCCCCAGCAGGGAGATGCCGGAGGGCAGGGACACCGGGCACAGCAGCCGGAAGAGCACCACCGCCCACAATGCGTAGGAAAAGACCTTTGGGGCCCGCTTCAGGGCCAGCCGTGCCGCCATCACGCACAGGATCACGATACCCGCGGTGAGGCTCATGTTCAAAAGGGCGGGAAACAGCGTCTGAGATAAGAATGCCGTCATTTTAGGTCACCCCCTGTTCTCATCGATGAGCTGCTGTAACTGCGTGATCTCCTCCTGGGACAGTTTTTTCCGGCGGGTAAAAGCGGTCAGGAAGGCGGGCAGAGACCCGGAAAAGGTCTCCTCCACAAATTCCTCGCTCTGCCGGGCGTAGAACTCCTCCTTGGACACCAGAGAAGTCACCACCCCGTCCTGATTTTGAAAAATGCCCCGCTGGCACAGCCGCTTGAGCACCGTGTAGGTGGTGGATTTCTTCCAGCCCAGGGCCTCCTCCGCCTGGCGCACCAGTTGGGTGGAGGTCATGGGCTCCCCCTGCCAGATGAGATCGGCAAAGCGGGACTCCACCGCCCCCAGTTTCCAATCGCTCATAGGATCGCCTCCTTTGGTCTACTATTTGTCGTCCTCACCTGTAGTCTACAGCCTATAGACCGTCCTGTCAATAACAATCTGGTTACAAAAACGGACGGCCTGGAATTCCAGGCCGTCCTTTTCAGGCAAATTTCTTCCGCAGCCGGAAGAGCTGCCAGATGATACAGAATACAATGATCAGCCACACCAGCAGCACACCCATCAGAATGAGGGCGCCCAGGGTATCCCAGTCCTCCCAGGGCAGGGGCAGGCACATGATGGTACGCAGTACCGCGTCCACGTTGCGGCAGGTCCGCAGGCCACTCCAGTGCTCCCCTGCCTCCTCCGCCAGAAGGGCCAGGTCGGTGAGCAGCTGGAAGTGGAAATAGAGGCCGATGCAGGTGAGCAGCGCATTCAGCAGGAAAAACTGCGCCACCAGCGTCTGGCCGGTGACAAGCACCGCCAGCCAGTCGGCCAGCTCCCCTACCCCCAGCAGAATGCAGAAGGGTTTGAGCAGGATCAGATCCCGCAGTTGATCCCCCAGCAGGACGATGGCGGAGAAAAAGAGCAGATAGCCCACCCAGTTGGGCAAAAGATTCAGGGTGTTCAGATTAAAGTTCAGGTGTACAAATAGATAGCCCCAGGCAATTTTGGTCAGGCCACGATAGGTGCTGCTCATGGGACCACCTCCTCCGGCAGAGCCACGCAGATGTAGGTCTCTTCCCTGTCCTCAACGGCCACCGCCAGGGCCTCCGGCATGGCGGTCAAAGTCATATCGCTGCCGCCGCAGGAGCCGGTGCTTTCCCGCACCTGATAATCATCCGGCCCCACCGGATACAGGGTATACCGGTAAGTTGGCTGGGAAAGGGCGCGCTCCGGATCGTCGGACCGGGACATGAAGGCCAGCTCTACCGGCACTTCCACAGCCGCCCCTGTCTGTTTCTCGGTGACCCGGAGGACAAAACCGTCCTGCATCAAGGTAAACGGGGTACTGGGGCGGGGAGCCGGCTCGACCCAGCCGCCAGAGAGATAACCGACCAGCTCCGGCCTGTAGGTAGAGACGGTACGGTCAATGCCCAGCTGCATCCGCAGATCCACCTCAATGCGAAGCCGGTCCGTCTCCCCGACATAAGTAATGCCGGGGGTTTTCAGATTGAGGGGAAGCCACCGGGGCACCCCGGTCTCGGCAAATCCCACCCAGCTCTCCAGTTCCCCCAGGGGGATTACCGTCCAGAATTCTCCCTCCGGACGGACCGCCACCTGCTGGACAGCTACGCCTTTGGTCTCATCTCCCTCCAAAGGAACGAAAAACAGGGTACCGGTGTAGCCTCCCGCTCCATCGGGCAGCAGGTTCATCACCGACCACTCCGCCTGCCAGGCAGGCCGGGTCCAGCAATAACCCAGGTCTGAAAAGGGGGAGGCGTACAGGTCCACCTCCTCAAAGGGTTCTCCCACCGCCTGGATCGCCTGGGTCCGTTCCTCCTCCGGGGCCACCATGGCAAAATATACCGAACTGTTGCACAGCACCGCCTTGGCGTAGGTGTCCAGCGCTCCGGCCACGGTGGTGGGTCGGTTGAGCAGAGCGGCGGTCATTGCGAAGCTTCCCCGCCGGTCATACTCAGGCACCGCCACCGCCCCGCCGGTCCCGGTCAGGCAGGTCACCGCCAGCACCACCGCCACGCATCCGGCCCCCAATGCCACCCCTCTGGGATAGCGCTTGAACCGGGCGATGGCCCCGATGCGGTCCTTGATGTTGCGGCCTCCGTTGGCCATGGAGGTGGTACCCGGCGCCCGGGCGTATTTGTCCTCCGCCATGGACAGGAGGATCACACCGTATTCCCGCCGCTGCTCCCCCTCCAGCCGTTCCAGCACCCGCTGGTCACACAGGGCTTCGCTATCATTCTGGGCCCGGTTCCAGCAGTACCACAGCAGGGGGTTGCACCAGTGGAGGCAGCGCAGCAGGCAGATCCCCACGCCGGCCCACAGGTCCCCATATTTCAGGTGGAGCAGCTCGTGGAGGAGCACCTTGTCGTCCACCGCCCGCTCCGGCAGCACCAGCACCGGGGAGAGCGGCCCGCACACAAAGGCGCTCTCCGCCTCCGTCATCACAACTACCCGCCGGGGGACCTTCAGGCCGTACTCCTTCGCCACCCGCTCCAGTTGGGCTGTCACCTCAGGTGCGGGGGTCCTTCCCCGGACCACCTTCCGGCGCAGGGCCGCATAGGTCAGCAAAAACCACAGCAGGGTAAGGATCACCCCCGCCGCATAGAGATAAAAGAGCCAGTCGGTCACACTGGTGGGCAGGACAGGCCGGAGCAGCGGGATCGGAGCCGCCACCTCCGTCACGGTATAGGGCGGGGTGAGGGTGGAGGACAGGTTGGCCTCTACCGTCAATTTGGTGGTCTCCAGCACCATCCGCCCCTCCGGCAGGAGGAACCGGCCCAGCAGACCGGCGGGCAGCAATACCCGCAGGGCCAGAATGGCCCACACCCCGTACTGCCACCGGGGGGACAATTTGTCCAAAAAGAGCCGCTTGGCAATGAGCAGCAGCACCGCCGCCACCGAGGCCGTAAGGGTCTGCATCAAAAAGGCCCAGATGTTTTCCATGGATCACACCTCCATGTCGTCCAGCAGCTTCCGCAGCTCCTTCCGCTCCTGGGCGGTCAGCTTCTCCTCCTTCAAAAAGGCGGCCACTAACTTGCCCGCCGAGCCCTGATACACCCGGTCCAGCAGGCCCCGCCGCTCCTGGGCGGCACAGGCCTCCCGGTCCACCGCCGCCCGGTAGCGGTGGGGCGCCTGGGTCTTGTCAATGGTCACCAGGCCTTTGGTCTCCATCCGGGTCAGGTAGGTGAGCACCGTGTTGCGGCTCCAGCCGGTGGCGGGCCGAAGCGCCTCCACCGCCTCGCCCAGAGCCAGCCCATCCGGCGACGTCCACAGCGCTTCCAGCACCCGCCACTCCTTATCACTCAGCTTCATTTTCACCCCTCCTACAGCTGTAGTATCCACATAGATACTACAGCTGTAGGAGGATAATGTCAACACTTTCGCCAAATTTTCCGCAAACCGAAAAAAAGCCTACAGACCGTCCCGGAATTGTGGTACAATAGCCGTTGAGTGAAATTAGCGAGAAGGGACGGGGACCGGACATGGACAAGATCGGTTTTGACAATCAAAAATATCTGGAGCTCCAGTCGGCGCACATCCGGGAGCGGATCAGCAAGTTTGACAACAAGCTCTATCTGGAGTTTGGCGGCAAACTCTTTGACGACCACCACGCCTCCCGGGTTCTGCCCGGCTTTGAGCCGGACAGCAAGATCCGGATGCTGAAGGAACTGCGGGACTCGGTGGAGGTGGTGATCGCCATCTGTGCCAGTGACATTGAGAAGAACAAGGTCCGGGGCGACCTGGGTATCACCTACGATGTGGACGTGCTGCGGCTTATCGACGCCTTCCGGGGTCAGGGCCTGCTGGTGGGCAGCGTGGTCATCACCCAGTATGCCGGCCAGCCTGCCGCCGACGCCTTCCAGCGCCGGATGGAGCATCTGGGCGTCAAGACCTACCTCCATTATCCCATCTCCGGCTATCCCCATAACATCGGCCTCATCGTCAGTGACGAGGGATACGGCAAAAATGACTATATCGAGACTCAGCGGCCTCTGGTGGTGGTCACCGCCCCCGGCCCCGGCAGCGGCAAGATGGCGGTGTGCCTGTCCCAGCTGTACCACGAGTACAAGCGGGGCGTGAAGGCGGGCTACGCCAAGTTTGAGACCTTCCCCATCTGGAACCTGGCCCTCCAGCACCCGGTGAACCTGGCCTACGAGGCCGCCACCGCCGACCTGGGGGACGTGAACATGATCGACCCCTTCCACCTGGCCGCCTACGGGGAGACCACGGTGAATTACAACCGGGATGTGGAGATCTTCCCCGTTCTCTCCGCCATGTTTGAGAAGATCATGGGAGAGTGTCCCTACAAGTCCCCCACCGACATGGGTGTGAACATGGCGGGCAAGTGCATCGTGGACGACGACGCGGTGTGTGCCGCCGCCCGGCAGGAGATCGTCCGCCGGTATTATACCGCCCTGTGTGACCGCCGCATCGGCACCGCCGCCGACGATCTGGTGTACAAGCTGGAGACCGTCATGCAGCAGGCCCATGTGGATGTGTCCATCCGACCGGTGGTTTCTGCCGCCGCCCAGGTGGCCGAGGAGACCGGCAATCCCGCCGGAGCCATCGAGCTTCCCGACGGCGAGGTGGTCACCGGCAAGACCACCGACCTGATGGGCGCCTCCTCCTCTACCCTGCTCAACGCCCTCAAGCGGCTGGCGGGTATTGACCATGAGCACCATCTCATCTCCCGGGAGGCTCTGGAGCCCATCCAGCAGGTAAAGGTCCACCACCTGGGCTCGGTGAATCCCCGCCTCCACTCCGATGAGATCCTCATCGCCCTGGCCATCTCCGCCACCACCAATCCCCTGGCCAAGCAGGCGCTGGATCAGCTCTCCGCCCTGCGGGGATGTGAGTCCCACTCCTCCGTTATCCTTTCCCCGGTGGACTCCACCACCTACAGCCGTCTGGGCCTCCGCCTCACCTGTGAGCCCCAGTATGAGACCAATAAGCTGTATCACAAATGATTTTTAACAAAAAATGGGTGCTGTCTGCTGACAGCACCCATTTTTGTTGTCTGTGGCCGGAATCAGGCGCCCAGGGCCTCCGCCGGGATCTCAAAGTCGGTGGCATTGTTGTAATTGGAGCAATCCATGGTGACCTCCACCTTGTCGATGGTCAGCGTGTCGCCGCCCTCAATGCCGGACATGGCCTTGCTCATCATGGACTGCATCACAGCGGTCATATCCATGAAGTAGCGCACAGGATAGCCGCTCTCCTGATCGATCCACACGGTGATAGGCATATCGCCCAGATTGCTATACAAATCGGACACATCCACCATACCGCCCAGGCTGGATTCCAGATTGGTGGTGGCGCCGCTGGCCTTGAGCACCTCTTCCATGGCCTTGCCCCGGATCACGCCGGTATACTTGTCGGTGGTCATGCCGTTGATCTCCTCAGTGCCCACGCTGATGTACTCCGCGCCGCTGTCCAGATAAAGGTTCACGCTCTGCTGGGCATCATACTGCTTTGCCGCGCTGATATCGGTGGCCTGATAGGTCCAGTTGGTGCCGTCATAGAGATACATATCCAATGTATCGCCGTTCTCCTGGGCAAAAATGCTCATGGACACGGAACCCAGAGCGCCCATATCCATCGTCATATCGGCCTTCATCTTCATGGGATCGTTGAAGCACACCATATCCATGGTGGTGTCGGTCTGGACGCTCTGACCCATGGCGGACATATCCATCTCCATGACCATGGTGGCCTCCATGCTCTCTACCGCGTTGACTTTCTCGGTGGCTGCCCGGATCTTCTCGGTGGAGTCCTCCTTGTTGGCAGTTCCGCCGCCGCAGGCGGTCATGGACAGGGTCAAAGCGGCGCCCAGGGCAAGAGCCGCGATCCTCTTTCCTCTCTTCATAGGATTTACCTCCTTGTAATTGTGTCTAATATTTCTATTCGGAACCCGATGGGATGTATTCAAGTTTACCATAGTTTCTTCCGCTTGTCTCCCCTTTTTTTCTGAAAGCTTTCTGAAATTTTTCCTTTTATCTGCTCAACGCAGTCCCTTTGCCGCAAAAAATGGGCCGGGCTGATTTCAGCCCGGTCCTTGTGCATCTAATTAGTCTGCCTCATCCTGCATCGCCACGTCGTCACAAAGTCCACTCTCTTCGAAACGGCCTGCCGGCCATTCCTCATTCCGCTCCCTTGCTCCTCCTTTCCCAAAGCGACCCGCTTACGCTGGGCTCGCTTTGGGGTCCCATGATGGCCTTCTCCTGGGCGGCGGGAGGTGCGTCCGCCCCAGCGGGGCAGGCCCCGCCGGGAACCCCTCATTTCTTTTTATCTGCTCGGGGCAAATGAATTGCCCCGGCATCAAGGTTTTGCCCATAGGGCAAAACGCTTGGACGAGGACGCGTCCTCCTGCCGCCACAAAAAATGGGCCGGGCTGATTTCAGCCCGGCCCTTGTGCATCTAATTAGTCTGCCTCGTCCTGCATCGCCTTGGCGGCCTCGATGGCCTTCTCCTGGGCGGCGGGAGGTGCGTCCTCGTAGCGGACAAAGTGGAAGGTGAAGGAGCCACGGCCCTGGGTCATGGACCGCAGGTCGATGGCATAGCGGCTCATCTCCGCCATGGGCACCTCGGCCTCCACCACCTGGTTGCCGTCGCCGTCAGGATTCATACCCATGACGCGGCCCCGGCGCTTGTTCAGGTCGCCGATGACGTCGCCCATGTAGCTGTCGGGGATGGTGACCTTCAGTTCGCCGATGGGCTCCAGCAGCACAGGGCTGGCCTGGGGCATACCGGCCTTGTAGGCCAGCTGCACGGCGGTCTTAAAGGCCATTTCGGAGGAGTCAACAGGGTGATAGGAGCCATCAAACAGGGTGGCCTTCAGGTACACCACGGGATAGCCCGCCAGCACACCGTGGACGACGGCTTCACGCATCCCCTTCTCAACAGCGGGGAAGTAGTTCTTGGGCACAGCGCCGCCCACGACCTCCTCGCAGAACTGGAGCTCCTCGGTGTCGCCGGGCTCAAAGCGCATCCAAACATCGCCGAACTGGCCGTGACCGCCGGTCTGCTTCTTGTGGCGGCCCTGAACTTCGACCTTCTTGCGGATCTTCTCACGGTAAGCCACACGGGGCTCGGACAGCTCAGCGTCCACGCCGAAGCGGCTCTTCAGGCGGGAGACGATCACGTCCATCTGCATATCGCCGGTACCGGAGACCACCATCTGGTGGGTCTCGGCGTTGTTCACCCAGTTGAAGGTGAGATCCTCTTCGTTCAGGCGGGTGAGGCCGGCGGCGATCTTATCTTCCTGGCCCTTGGTCTTGGGGCTGATAGCCACGGAGTAGCAGGGCTCGGGGAAGGGGATGGGCTCCATCTTGACCACCTTACGGGGATCGGACAGGGTATCGCCGGTCTTGACCTTGTCCATCTTGCCGATGGCGCCGATATCGCCGCACTCCAGCTCCTTGACCTCCTCGGCCTTCTTGCCCTTCATGACATACAGGCGACCCAGCTTCTCGGTGGCGCCGGTGCGGGCGTTGACCACCTGCATATCGGGCTTCAGGTTACCGGAGAGCACCTTCACATAAGAATACTTGCCGTACTGGTCGGAGACGGTCTTCCAAACCAGAGCGCAGGGCAGAGCGCCGGGAGAGGCCACGAACTCATCCAGCTCGCCCTTTTCGTTCTCGCCCTCCAGAGGACGGCCCTCCATGGGAGAGGGCAGCAGCTCCACGATGATGTCCAGCAGCATACGGGTGCCCAGGCCGGTGAGTGCGGAGCCGCACACCACTGGGAAGAGGGACAGATCCTTCACGCCCTGGCGCAGGCCCTGGATCATCTCGGCGTAGGTGAAGTCCTCGCCGGAGAAATACTTATCCATCAGCTCCTCGCTGGTCTCGGCCACGGACTCCTTCAGGGCGTCGTACAGCTCGTCCAGCACGGGCAGCTTGTCGTCGGGCACGTCGATCTCCACGCGCTCACCCTTGGGGCCGGCCTCAAAGGCACGTTTATGGAGCACGTCGATAAAGCCGATGACCTTCTTGTCGGCATCCCAGATGGGGGCCACCACGGGGGCGATATTCTTGCCGAAGCGCTCACGCAGGGTGTCGAAGGCGGCGTTGTAGTCGGCGTTGTCCTCGTCGGTCTTGGAGATGTAGAGCAGGCGGGGCACGCCGCGGCGGGTACACAGCTTCCACGCCTTCTCGGCGCCCACGCTCATGCCGCCCTTGGCGGAGCAGACGATGATGGCGGCGTCGGACACATGGAGGGCCTCCATGACCTCGCCGGAGAAATCAAAATAACCGGGGGTGTCCAGCACGTTGATCTTACAGCCGTTGTACTCGATGGGCGCCACCGCGGTGGAGATGGAAATCTGACGGCGGGTCTCTTCGGGATCGTAATCACAAACGGTGTTTCCGTCGGCAGGATTGCCCAGCCGGGGAGTGCCACCGGTCAAATACAGCATACTTTCCGCCAGGGAGGTCTTTCCGTTGCCACCGTGTCCCAGCAGACATACGTTACGGATGTTTTGTACGGAATAGCTCATAACTTGTTTCCTCTCCTTACATTTGGAATCGCGAACAGCAGCACGAGTACTGCTGTTGTCCATTATACACGAAAGCGGCAGCACTTACAATAAAAACTTTAGAAAAATCGCGCAAACACTCCGACCGGATAGAGGAAGGCCCCACCGCAGAAGCGGCGGGGCCTTGGGACAGTTCAGCTTTGGTCCACGGGGATGGTCTGGCCGTTGAGGGTAATGGAAACCACCTGCTCCGGGTCGATGGGCTCCTCAAACTCCCACATCACCCAGCCTGCCCGCTGGCTCCACACCTCGTCATAGTAAGCTGGGGTAAGGACGGCGCCGTCGGCCAGGGTGACGGAGAGGGACAGCTCTGTGCCGGTGAGCTGGCAGGGGTATTCCTGCCCCTCCGGGGTGCCGAAGTTGGCACAGACGCTGAGGGGAGAGACCGCGATCTGTTTTAACTGGGCATCCCAAGTGCGGCCAAAGGGCATTTTCCCGTCGCGGGTATAGGGGAACATGATAGGCTCCGTGGGGGTGGCGGTACGCAGGTCCATCACCTCCACCGGAACGGTGATCTCCCAATGACCTTCAATGCGCCCACCCGCTGTGGAATATTCCGTACTCAAGTGGACCAGATTCAGGTATTTTAGGGTATCCGGTGTCAGACCGGGCAGGCAAAAGTCCCAGCCGCCCTCCACTGCGGTGCAGGTCACGTCTCCCATACTCTGCTGAGGCCAGCGGTCCGGGTCCTCCGGGTCATACAGGTAATACTCCACATAGCAGGAGCGTCCATTGTCCATCAGTGAAACGATATTCTCTTCCTGAACAAAGCGCACATGGTAGCACCCATCGGCGGCAAAGCCCATGGAGGAGACAGAGACAGCTCCGTCTTTATCCAGCGCTATAGGGTTCTGGTCCGGCAGAAGAACAGTGGCACCAGCATCGGCTATGGTGCTTTCCAGGTCCGCGTCAGGAAGTTCCTCTCGGTTCAGGGCCAGCCGAGCCTGCCAATGACCGGGAATAAAATAGCTGGCCTCCAGGCGGACCCAGGTGGGGGGAGCGTCCGCCAGGTCAGCGGTGCCGCGGCTGTATACCAGGGTGGCCAGATGCTGCTCCGGGTCATAGTCCAGCACTTCCAGTCCCTTACCTCCGTTGCCCCAGTCAAACTGTCCATCCGTTTCCTGGGAGAGGATCAGATCGCTGACGGTATCCTCATCCAGAGTGGTTCCCGTCAGATCCTGCAGGGTGAAGTACAGTCGGGTGACTCTGGTGTCAGCCAGGGCCTGGACTGCTTCGATCCGGATCCCCTGATCCTCACAGGCGCTCTCCACCTCTGTGGCATAGGGGGCCCGGCTGCCCAGGTCGTTCTGGATGGCGTGCCAGATGGTGGGCCCCGCCGCCAGGGCGGTAACGGTAAGGGCGGCGGCAGCGGCTGCGGCTACAAGCCCCCGCCGGGTGAGGCGGCGGGGCCGGGTCTTTTCCCCGGACAACGCTTTTCTCATCCGCTCCCGGGTGCCCTCCACCAGCGCCCGGTTCGGGGCAATCTCGTCAAATTTGGCGCGATAATCGTGCTCAAACACAGGGAATTCCCTCCTTCTTCCAAAACATCCCGCAGCTGCCGCCGGGCCCGCATAAGGCGCATCCGCACGGCGGACTCGCTTTTTTTCAGCAGCCCGGCGATCTCAGGGGTGGAATACCCCTCGTAATAGTAGAGATGGACCACCACCCGCAGGTCGGGAGACAGCCTGTCCAGGCAGGCGTCCAGCTCACTCCCCGCCTCCGGCGGCGGAGCGGTCAGCTCCCCCATCTCCTCCAGAGGCTGGGTCCGGCGGCGGAAGGGATTGCGCCAATAGGAGTTGGCGCAGTTGATGGTCACCCGGCAGAACCAGGCTTTTTCATGCTCCTCACTTTCCAGGCTGGGGCGCTTGCTGACCAGTCGGAGAAACACCTCCTGAAACACGTCCTCCGCCCCCTCCTTACTGCGGGTGCGGGCAAAGGCCAGTCGGTAGACCAGCCCGGCGTACCGCTCCAGCAGCTCCTCCGCCCAGGCGTTGAACCCACTGACATCATCCTTCACATGATCCCTCCTCTCCAGGTGTTTGAAAAGGCCTTTCACTTGAACTACGCGCCAACCCTCTGTTTCGTCACATCAAAATAGAAAAGCGCAGGCCCGCGGCCTGCGCTTTTTCAAAGTTATTACGGTTGCACGATTTCGCTGCCGTCCAGCGGCACGGTGTAGGTGGTGCAGCTGGCGGTACCGTCGGGCCCGGGGGTGACCTGCTCCAGCTGGCACAGCCAGCCGGTGCCCTCCTGGTTCAGTCCGGCGCACATCAGCTTGGTGGTAGTGCCATCCTGAGTGGTGGGACCGATGATGGCGCCATCCTCCTCCACTGTCAGTTCGTCGCTGTTCCAGCCCAGCCAGGCGGCCAGTTTGTGCAGAGCCTCAGACTGAGTCAGACCGCTTTCCGCAACAAATGGATTGACCGTGGCCTGGGTCGTTTGAGCATTCTGTTTATCTGGGGTCACGCTGTAGGGCTCAGCCCCATTTCCGGCAGGGGTCTGGGATACGACGACAGGCTCCTGGGTCTGCGTACTGCCCGCCCCGGAATGGTTCCGGCTGTCCGGCTCGCTGTTCGTTCCCTGCCCGGAACTGCCGCTGACAACCTTGTCCTCCGGGCTGTTGCTCTCCGCCGGAGCCTCGGTAGGCTGAGGCACGATCTCCCGGGTCACCGGACCCTCCTCACCACCTCCGGACGGCAGATTGGTCTCCGTCATCACGGAAACAGTGCCGGGGTTCTCTTCGCTCCCTCGGAAACCACTGGTCCGCCACTGGTCCATAACCCCCGCGCCCACCAGCACAAGGGCGGCCACCGCCGCCAGGGAGGCCAGGCTCCGCCAGCGCCACTGGCGTTTCTTGCTCTGGAAGGGAGTGACTTTGGAGGTATGGATCTTGTCCATGACCCCTTCCTTCAGCCCTGCGGGAGGCTGAGCGGTCAGCTGAGGCAATTCCTCATGGAGCTCCTCCAGATCGTCCGCAAGGGTCCGGCACGCCGGGCACACCGACAGATGCTCCTCCAGCCGGGCAGTCTCCTCCTGGGTCAGAGGTCCATCCAACCGGGCGCTGATCAGCTCCAGCGCCTCGTCACAGCTCAGCATATCGTTCCCTCCTCTCCGTTTTGGGGGAAATTCCCCCTTGTTCATGGTATAGACGTGGACGAATCAAAAAAGTTCCCCTGTTTTTTCAAATAGTTTCGCAGAGCCAACCGGGCACGGGCAATGCGGGATTTCACCGTACCCTCCTCCAGGCCCAGTACCTGAGCGATCTCGCCGTAGGACAGCCCCTCCAGCTCCCGGAGGATGAGCACCCGCCGGTGCTCCGCCGACAGGGTGGCAAGGCCCGCCCGCAAAGTCTCCCGCCGCTCCCGGCGCTCGGCTTCCACATGGGGCGAGAACCGTTCGTCGGGCAGCTCGGCCTGCCTGGCCTCCTCCTCATCGTCCAGGGAGATGGTCATGGACAGAGCGCTGCGCCGCTTCTCCCGGCGGAGAAAATCAATGCACACATTGCTGGTCAGCCGGTACAGCCAGGTGGCAAAGGAGCTGTCCCCCTGGAACTTGCCCAGCCCCTTCCAGGCGTTGAGAAAGGCTTCCTGACTCAGCTCCAGGGCGTCGTCCGGGTTGCCCGTCATCCGCAGGGCCAGATTGTAGATCCGTCCCTGATTCTGTTCCACCAGGGCAGCAAAGGACTCCTCGTCCCCCTGCCTGGCCCGCTGGACCAGCTCCCATTCCGCTTTCATGCCTTCCTCACCCCTTTCTCTATCTTGTACCCGCCGCCGTTACCGGTCCGGCTCGTCTTTCAAATCCCGCTTGATGCCTGCCGTCACCTTGTAGATATCCTCCAGGGTGGACACATGGCTGATCTGTTCCTTATAGTACCCGGCGTGGGGCACTCCCTTCAGATACCAGGCGTAGTGCTTCCGGGCCTCCAGGCAGGCAATGTGCTCCCCCTTCTGGGCCGCCGACAGTTCAAACTGCCGCACCGCCGTGTCACACCGCACGGCCAGCGGGGGCAGGGGCGGGATCTCCTCCCCCGCCAGAGCCGCCTGGGCCCGCTGGAACAGCCATGGATTGCCGAAGCAGCCACGGCCGATCATGGCCATATCCGCCCCGGTATACTTGAGGATGCGTACCGCGTCCTTTGGCTCAAACACGTCGCCGTTGGCGATGACCGGGATGGACACCGCCTCCTTCACCGCCCGGATGTAGTCCCAGTTGGCGGTGCCGGAGTACATCTGGGTCCGGGTGCGGCCGTGGACCGCCACGGCGGCCACTCCGGCCCCCTCCATGGCTTTGGCAAACTCCACACAGTTGATGGAGCCCTTGTCCCAGCCCAGGCGGAATTTCACCGTCACCGGCCTGCCGCCGGCGCCCCGGATCACCGCCTCTGCCACTTTGACCGCCAGTTCAGGGTGCTTCATCAGGCCGGAGCCGTCCCCGGAATTGGCCACTTTAGGCACTGGGCAGCCCATATTGATGTCAATGATATCGGCGCCGGACCGCTCCGCGGCCATACCCGCCGCCTGCTCCATACAGGCCGGGTCGCTGCCGAAGATCTGCACCGCCGCCGGGTGCTCTCCCTCCCCCAGCTGGAGAAGCGGAACGGACTTCTTGTCCTGATAGCACAGGGCCTTGGCGCTTACCATTTCCGTAATGGTATAGCCCGCCCCCAACTCCCGGCAAATGGTCCGGAAGGCCAGATCGGTCACTCCCGCCATAGGCGCCAGCGCCAGGGCTGAATTTATCGTGATATTGCCAATTTTCACAGTGTCCCCCGATGTGTTATAAATAGTAGCGTAACAAGCGTATCATACCACAGGACAAGGAATCCGGCAAGTTCGTTTCCCTTGCCCGGTATCTGACGTTTGATTTTAAAATAAGGAGTGTTCCAATATGGATAAGTACGTCTGCGATCTCTGCGGCTATATTTATGATCCCGCTGAGGGCGATCCCGACAACGGCGTGGCCCCCGGCACTGCCTGGGAGCAGGTCCCCGCCGACTGGGTGTGCCCCCTGTGCGGCGTGGGCAAGGATCAGTTCTCCAAACAGTAAGTGTTTCCTCCCCGCATTCCGCCTGTCTGACGGGTCTTCCGTCAGACAGGCGGAATTTCTTTTTTGCATGAAGTTCATTCCAAAATTTCATGCGTAAAGGTTCCTTTGTTTATAGCCAATCTGTTCCCCCTTTTCCCTTTTCGCTTTTTTGTATATTTTGTTTTTTATATTCCTATTTGTAATCATCTTTCTTGTTGCCATTCTACTTGTCATCTCTATAGCGTTACCCCATTTTGCATATTCTTCATATAATCCATTCATTTTTTGATTCTCCTCATATCCAATGTCCAGCGGTTGGAATTCTGCTTCTCCCCATTGACAGAACCGATGGAGGCCTCTTATAATGGCCTCGACGAAACCAAAAATGACCCAATTTTCCTGTGGAAGGGAGGCCCTATTTTGGAACATCTGTTAGCGCCGCTGGTGGGGGATGCCTCCCCCGTGACCGTGATCGGCCTGTGCAAGAACGCGGGCAAGACCACCGCCATGCGCCGCCTGATGGCCGAGTTGGGGGAGGAACGGCTGGCCCTCACCTCGGTGGGCCGGGACGGAGAACGCACCGACCTGGTCACCGGGACGGAAAAACCCGATCTGTATTTGAAAGCCGGCGATCTGTTTGCCACCGCCCGGGGCATGATCACGCTGTGCGACGCCACTCTGGAGGTGGTGGATCTCACCGACGTAATGACCCCGCTGGGACCGGTGGCTATTTTCCGCACCCTGTCTGACGGCTATGTCCAGCTGGCCGGTCCCTCCGCCGCCGGACAGCTGAGGCCCCTCACCGCCCGTTTTATGGAATTGGGGGCCCAGCGGGTCCTCATCGATGGGGCTGCCGGACGGAAGTCTCTGGCTGGCGCCGGTGTGGAGGGCGTGGCCCTGCTGTGTACCGGAGCGTCTCTGGACCGGGATATGGACCTGGTGGTATCGGAGACCGCCCACACCTGCTGGCTCTTTGACCGGAAAGTGCCGGAGCACGCCGGCCTTCGTTCCGCTCTGGAGGGCGTGGAGGACCGCTTTGCTCTGTTCGAGCTGGACGGCACCCATCTGGAGCTACCTCTGGACGAGGGCGGCAGCCCCAAGTGGAACAAGCTGCCCCGCCGTCCTCTGGTGGTGTGGGCGGCGGGAGGCGTTACCGATCCCCTGCTCAAAACCCTGGCCCGCCGGGGAGCTCCCACCACCCTGGTCACCCAGGACGCCACCCATCTGCTGGCAGGCCGTGCCGCTCTGGAGCTGTTCCAGCGCAATGGCGGCCAGCTGGCTGTCCGCCGGGAGCTGACCATCGCCGCCGTGGCGGCCAACCCCTGGTCGGCCTACGGCTGGCACTTTGAACCAGATCAATTTATCTCCGCCCTGCGGCAGGCCATCCGCCTGCCGGTGGTCAACGTGAAGGAGGAACAAGATGGAACTGACGCATGAACTGCGGGAAAACGCAGGGTTTCAGTGGGTACTGAACCGGCTGAGTCCCATGTCGCCGTTCGGCAAGGCGGCCGCCCGCTCCCTGCGGTGGTACGGCCCGGGAGAGGAGGCCGCCCTGGAGGAGGAGCTGGACAACGTGGCCCTGGCCATGGAGCTGTGGAACGCCGGCACCACCGCCCCCCAGACAGAGCGCTGCGGCTGCGGCCCGGTACGGCTGACCGAAGCCGAGCGCAAGGACGCCGCCGCTGCCCTGCGGGGTGTGACCCGCTGCCTGCCCCTGTTTCACGACATCCGCGGCTCCTTCGACCGGGACCCCGGCGCCCCCTTCGATCTGGTGGAGCTCTTTGAGATCAAGCACTTCCTGGTCACCCTGGAGCAGCTGATCCAGGCCTACGCCGCCCTGCCCCCCATGGCCGGGCTGTCCTTCCCCTCCCTGGCCGACGCTTTGGGGCTGATGGACCCGGAGGGACGCCGCCTGCCCACCTTCTCCGTTGTCAATTCCTACCACAACGACCTGGCACCCCTGCGGGCGGAAAAGGCCAAGCTGGAGAAGGCCATCCGCATGACCATGGAGGACAAACGGGGCCCCCTGATGGAGAAACGCCGCGTCCTTGCGGTGGAGGAGGACAAGCTGGAGCTGGAGGTCCGCCGGATGCTCACCGGCAAGCTGATGGTTTACAAGCAGGCCTTCCTGGACAACATGGAGACTCTGGGCCGGCTGGATCTCATTGTGGCCAAGGCCAAGCTGGCTCTGCGGTACAACTGCGTGCGGCCCGCCCTCAGCACCGACAAATCCATCACCCTCCGGGGGGTACGTCATCCCCAGGTAGAGGAGGATCTGGCTGAGCGGGGCGAGCAGTTCACCCTGCTGGATCTGGACCTGAAGCCGGGGTGCACCGTCATCACCGGCGCCAACATGGGCGGCAAGACTGTGTCTCTTCGCTCCACTGTGCTCTCCCTGCTTCTGTGCCAGTGCGGCTTCTTTGTCTTTGCCCAGTCCGCTTCCCTGCCACTGTTCCACCGGGTGGAGCTGATCCTGGCCGACAGCGGCCCGGGCGCCGGCGGCCTGTCCTCCTTCGGCAAGGAGGTCCACCTGCTGGACAAGCTTCTGCGGGAAACCCACGGCCAGTTCTTCTTTGTGGCTCTGGACGAATTCGCCCGCGGCACCAACCCCCAGGAGGGTGCAGCCCTGGCCCGGGCTCTGGTGCGCCATCTGAGCAGCCTGGACTGCGTGGCACTCATGACCACCCACTACGACGGGGTGTCCGACGTGGCCGCCGCCCACTATCAGGTGGCTGGTCTGGTACGGGACATCCAGGGCGACGAGGGGGACGATCCCCGCAAGCGGATCGCCCGCCGGATGGATTACCGGCTCCTTCCCGCCCCTCCCGGCGCCCCCTGTCCCCGGGACGCCCTGCGGGTATGCCGGCTGCTCAAGCTGGACGATACGCTCATGGAACTCTTCCAGGCCGACCTGTAATGTTTTCCTGCTCCGGCAGGCGGTTTATGCCGCCTGCCGGAGTTTTCGCCCTTCCAGTTCTGGTTACCATTTGGTAATTGCTGTCCCGCTGTAGCGCACAAAAGTCTATGTAACAAAGAAAAATTTTGTAAGCCTAATTTCACAAAAAATAGTTGACAAACCAAATTGACTGGGTTATAGTGTTTTTGTCAAAAGTGAATAATACGCATGGATAGAGGCGCGGAGTGCAAGGTAGCAGAGCAATGATAAGGGCAGGCGAGCCCAATGTGTTCTGTGAATGTCCGCTCCGCCGAAGGGGGATGTGAATCGCACAGCCCTCCCCCTGAGCCGTGGGCCCAGTGCTCACGGATTGTCATGAGTCACATGAAGCGCTATTTGTGTCTGAACGAGAGTTTCCCCTCCCGCGGACATGAGTAGTGTTTTTTTGTTCATGAAGCGCTATCTCGCCGGAGGACAACATCTCCTACCGGCGGGGTAGCTTTATTTTTTGAGGAGGCGTGTCATGGAAAAGCTTATCATCACCGCGGCCATCTGCGGCGCAGAGGTCACCAAGGAGCATAACCCCGCTGTTCCCTACACCGTGGAGGAAATGGTCCGTGAGGCCAAGAGCGCCTTTGACGCGGGCGCCGCCGTTATCCACGTCCACGTTCGTGAGGATGACGGCACCCCCACTCAGGACCGGGAGCGGTTCCGTGTGATTCTGGACGCCATCAAGGAGGCCTGCCCCGGCGTGATCCTGATCCCCTCCACCGGCGGTGCCACCGGCATGACCCCCGAGGAGCGGCTTCAGCCCACCGAGCTGTGCCCCGAGATGGCCACGCTGGACTGCGGCACCTGCAACTTCGGTGACGACATCTTCGTCAATGATATGCCCACCATGCGGGCTTTCGGCAAGCGGATGCTGGAAAACAACATCAAGCCCGAGTACGAGTGCTTTGAGATCGGCCACCTGGACACCATCGTGAATATGGCCAACAAGGGTCTGGTCCCCGGCGCTCCCATGCAGTTCAACTTCGTGCTGGGCGTGTCCGGCTGCACCCCCGCCACTGTGGGCAACCTGGACTACCTGGTGAAGCAGATCCCCGCCGGCTCCACCTGGACCGTCACCGGCATCGGCCGGGGCGCCTGGCCCATGGTTGCCACCGGTATCGTGATGGGCGGCAACGTCCGCGTTGGCTTTGAGGACAACATCTACCTGGAAAAGGGCCACAAGGCCGCTTCCAACGGCGAGCTGGTGGCCAAGGTGGTCCGTCTGGCCAAGGAGCTGGGCCGCGAGATCGCCACCCCCGATGAGGCCCGGAAGATTCTGTCTCTGGCCTGATCCCATTCCTTTGTTTTACTTATCTCCCCAACCATATATCTCCCCAAACCAACACTAAATGAAACAGGAGGAACTTTCTATGCAGAAGAAAGGCAACAAGTACGGCACTCATCGCGTCATCGAGCCCCAGGGACTGCTGACCCAGGCCGCCAAGAAGATTGACAACACCATGGAGTGCTGGTCCAATGAGATCCTGTGCGACGTGACCGCTCTGAACATCGACTCCGCTTCCTTCACTCAGATCTATGAGGCCTGTGAGAAGGACCTGGCCCGCACTGAGCAGATGATCCTGGACATCGTGGGCGAGCGCGGCAAGATGCAGAACCCCGTCACCGGTTCCGGCGGTATGTTCATCGGCACCGTCCGTGAGATCGGTGAGGACCTGCAGGGCAAGATCGATCTGAAGGTGGGCGACAAGATTGCTTCCCTGGTGTCCCTGTCCCTGACCCCCCTGAAGATCAACAAGATCAAGGCCATCCACCCCGAAATCGACCGTGTGGACGTGGAGGCTCAGGCTATCCTGTTTGAGTCCGGCCTGTATGCCAAGCTGCCCGACGACATGAGCGAGGAGCTGGCCCTGGCTGCTCTGGACGTGGCTGGTGCTCCTGCCCAGACCGCCAAGCTGGTGAAGCCCGGTGACTCCGTGCTCATCCTGGGCGGCGCCGGTAAGGGCGGCATGATGTGCTGCTACGAGGCCATGAAGCGCGTTGGCCCCACCGGCAACGTGGTTGCCCTGGTCATCTGCCAGGAGGATGCCGACCTGCTGAAGAGCATGAACCTCTGCCACCACGCTATCGTGGGCTCCGCTACCAACCCCACCGAGGTTCTGGAGAAGTCCCTGGCTGTCAACAACGGCAAGGAGTACGACGTCTCCATCCTGATCGTGAACGTGCCCGCCTGCGAGATGGCCGCCATCCTGCCCGTCCATGACAACGGCGTGGTGTACTTCTTCTCCATGGCTACCGATTTTGCCAAGGCTGCCCTGGGCGCCGAGGGCTGCGGCAAGGACGTCACCATGATCGTGGGCAACGGCTACACCAAGGACCACGCCGAGATTACCCTGTCCGAGCTGCGTGAGAATCCTCAGCTGAAGGCTTATTTCGAGAAGAAGTATCTGTAAGGTGATTCTGAGCTGTCTGTGCAGCTCGGACGCCGGCACAGCCGGCCGCGCCTTTTGGCGCGCAGAACGCGCAGCATTCCCGCAGGGGCAATTCATTTGCCCCTAGGATGTCAAATCACGGGGTCCCCGCGCAATGGAACATTGCGTGGGGCGCTGCGTGAGAATCCTCAGCTGAAGGCTTATTTCGAGAAGAAGTATCTGTAAGCCTCTGTTTGACCGATCTCCAGATCATACCCTGTTTACCCTGTGTCTTACCTGTCCCGTTGACAGATGAGCTGATTGATGTGATCGTTCCGCGGCCGCTCATTCCGGGCCCCGGTCCCGACGGAGAAACACTCCTCCCCAACCCTTTCTCCCCGTTCCGGTTTCCGGTCCCTGACGCCTGCGGATGGCGCATCCCTACACCGATTTAGAAAGGATGACCTTGTTATGGTAGAGTCCCGCCGTAAGATCCTGTTTCCCGATGTGACTGATGAGCAGTGGAACGACTGGCACTGGCAAGTCAAGAACCGCATCGAGACTCTGGAGGACCTGAAGAAGTATGTGGATCTGACCCCCGAAGAAGAGGAAGGCGTGAAAGCCTGCCTGGGTACCCTCCGCATGGCCATCACTCCTTATTATCTGTCCCTGATCCAGCCCGGCGATCCCAACGATCCCGTCCGTCTGCAGGCTGTTCCCACCGGCAAGGAGCTGCATCAGTCCGCCGCCGATCTGTTGGACCCCCTGCACGAGGATGAGGACTCCCCCGCTCCCGGTCTGACTCACCGCTATCCTGACCGCTGCCTGCTGCTGATCACCGACCAGTGCTCCATGTACTGCCGTCACTGCACCCGCCGTCGCTTTGCCGGTCAGAACGACGCCGGCCTGCCCGTGGATCAGGTGGATCAGGCCATCGAGTACATCCGCAACACTCCCCAGATCCGCGACGTGCTGCTGTCCGGCGGCGACGCCCTGCTGGTGAGCGACGAGCGTCTGGAGTACATCATTGCCAAGCTGCGCGAGATCCCCCACGTGGAGATCGTCCGCATCGGCTCCCGTACTCCCGTGGTGCTGCCTCAGCGTATCACCCCCGAGCTGTGCAATATGCTGAAGAAGTATCACCCCATCTGGCTGAACACCCACTTCAACCATCCCAACGAGATCACCCCCGAGGCTGCCGCCGCCTGTGCCCGTCTGGCCGACGCCGGTATCCCCCTGGGTAACCAGAGCGTGCTGCTGGCCGGCATCAATGACTGCGTCTACACCATGAAGAAGCTGGTCAACGAGCTGGTCAAGATCCGCGTGCGTCCCTACTACATCTATCAGTGCGACCTGTCCATGGGCCTGGAGCACTTCCGTACTCCCGTCAGCAAGGGCATCGAGATCATCGAGGGCCTGCGCGGCCACACCTCCGGCTACTGCGTGCCCACCTTCGTGGTGGACGCCCCCGGCGGCGGCGGCAAGACTCCCGTCATGCCTCAGTACGTCATCTCCCAGACCCCCAAGAAGGTCATCCTGCGCAACTACGAGGGTGTTATCACCACTTACACCGAGCCCGAGCACTACACCGATTGTCAGTGCGACTACTGCACCGGCAAGAAGAAGAAGGAGCTCATGGGTGTGGCCGGTCTGGAGCGCGGCCAGGCTCTGTCCATGGAGCCCGCCGGCCTGGAGCGCCACAAGCGTTCTCATCACGAGGAGTAATCCAAAAGGAGACAGCGGATCGCCGCCCACGGCGGCGATCCGCTTCCCCCCGTTTTTGAACTGACAAAGAATGGAAGTGATCGATGTTGGAATCCAAGCTGAATCTTGATTTTAAGCTGGTGGAACAGGCCCGTGCCCACGCTTCCCGGGTTGCGGACGACACCCAGCGTTTCATCGACGGCTGCACCACCGTGGCCGTGGAGCGTACCATCTGCCGCCTGCTGGGCATCGACGGTGTGGACGCCGCTGACGTGCCCCTGCCCAACGTGGTGGTGGACCATCTGATGGATAAGGGCGCTCTGCCCCAGGGCGTGGCCTTTTGGATCGGCAACGCCATGGTGGAGACCGGCAAGGACCCCCAGGCCATCGCCGAGGCTGTTGCCAAGGACGAGCTGGAGCTGACCGCTCTGCCCACTCACAGCGAGACCGAGATCCACGCCGCTCTGGACCCCATCGTGGAGGCCAGCTTGGCCAAGATCCGCGCCCGCCGCAAGCGCCGCGAGGACTTCATCGCCACCCACGGCGGCGAGAAGCAGGGTCCCTGGATCTACCTGATCGTGGCCACCGGCAACATCTATGAGGACGTTGTGCAGGCTACCGCCGCCGCCCGCCAGGGCGCCGACGTCATCGCCGTGATCCGTACCACCGGCCAGTCCCTGCTGGACTATGTGCCTTACGGCGCCACCACCGAGGGCTTCGGCGGCACCTACGCCACCCAGGAGAACTTCCGCCTGATGCGCGAGGCTATGGATAAGGTGGGCGAGGAGCTGGGCCGTTACATCCGTGTGTGTAACTACTGCTCCGGCCTGTGTATGCCCGAGATCGCCGCCATGGGCGCCTTCGAGGGTCTGGACGTGATGCTGAACGACGCTCTGTACGGCATTCTGTTCCGCGACATCAATATGCAGCGTACCCTGGTGGACCAGTCCTTCTCCCGAGCCATCAACGCCTATGCCGGCGTGGTCATCAACACCGGTGAGGACAACTACCTGACTACCGCCGACGCCGTGGAAGAGGCTCACACCGTGCTGGCCTCCCAGTTCCTCAACGAGGCTTTCGCCCTGCGGGCCGGCCTGCCCGAGGAGCAGATGGGTCTGGGTCACGCCTTCGAGATCGACCCCGACGTGGAGAACGGCTTCCTGTATGAGTTGGCCCAGGCCGAGATGGCCCGGGAGATCTTCCCCAACGCTCCTCTGAAGTATATGCCTCCCACCAAGTTCATGACCGGCAACATCTTCCGCGGCCACGTTCAGGACGCCCTGTTCAACATGGTGACCATCCTGACTCAGCAGAAGATCCACCTGCTGGGTATGATGACCGAGGCTATCCACACTCCCTTCCTGTCCGACCGTTTCCTGGCCATCCAGAATGCTCAGTACATCTTCCGCACCATGCAGGACCTGGGCAGCGAGATCGTCTTCAAGGACGGCGGCATCATGCAGAACCGTGCTGCCGACGTGCTGCACAAGGCTACCGACCTGCTGGGCCAGATCGAGCAGCTGGGTATTTTCGAGACCCTGGAGCGGGGCATCTTTGCCGACATCAAGCGTCCTCGCGACGGCGGCAAGGGCCTGGACGGCGTTGTGACCAAGGCAGCCGGGTACTTCAACCCCTTCCTTGAGCCCATGATGAAAGGGGGTGCCGGCAAATGAGTTCCGGACTGTATCAGATTCGCGATAAGGACCTTGACACCACGCTGGACCTGACCCGGCTGAAACCCTATGGCGACACCATGAACGACGGCAAGGTGCAGCTCTCCTTCACCCTGCCCGTTAAGGACGACGACAAGGGCGCCGCGGCCGCCGTGCTCATGGCTCAGAAGATGGGCCTGGCCGACCCAAACGTGGCTCTCCGCCAGAAGCTGGACGAGTCCTTCACCTTCTATGTGGTGTACGGCTCTCTGACTCACTCCATCAACTACAATGAGATCGTGGTACAGACCGTGGCTGACGAGGCCATGGATATGCACGAGACCGACGAGTTCCTGAAGGAGCGCCTGGGCCGCAAGCTGGTGGTGGTGGGCGCCTCCACCGGCACCGACGCTCACACCGTGGGCATCGACGCCATCATGAACCGCAAAGGCTTTGCCGGCCACTACGGCCTGGAGCGCTATGAGATGGTCGAGGCCTATAACCTGGGTTCCCAGGTGCCCAACGAGGAGTTCCTCAAGAAGGCCGCCGAGGTCAATGCCGACGTGCTGCTGGTGTCCCAGACTGTGACCCAGAAGGACGTACACATCCACAACCTCACAGAGCTCATCGAGCTGGCCGAGGCCGAGGGTGTCCGTGAGAAGTACATCTTCTGCTGCGGCGGCGCCCGTGTGACCCACGCTCTGGCCAAGGAGCTGGGCTATGACGCCGGCTTCGGTGCCGGCACCTATGCCGACGACGTGGCTACCTTCTGCGCCAAGGAAATGGTTCGCCGCCTGGGCAAATAGTCAAAATTGGGATTTTTCGATTTTTCCTCTTTTTCCCCTCTTTTTCTCTGTAGGACAACGGGGCCCCGTTGTCCATTCTGCGCAAAAAACGCCGGGGCGATTGCCCCGGCGTTTTTACTACCTTCTTACATATAATAGAATTTACAGCCCCAGCCAGGCCTTCAGATCCCCAAGGTCCGCCGCCACATGGTCCATAGGCAGACCGCTGGATTCGAAGTTCTGGCGGGTAGTGGTGCCGTTGAGGACGGCACAGAAGTGGGTCCCGGCCCGGTGAGCCGTCTCGGCATCAATAAGGGTATCTCCGCAGTAGAGCACATTTTCCGGCTTCAGGCCCAGCTCTGCCAGAGCTGAAAGCAGCCCCTGGGGGTCCGGCTTGGGCCGGTCCACCTTGTCGCCGCCGGTAAGGGACACCAGGTACTGCCGTACTCCTCTGGCCTCCAGCACTGCCGTCAGTGTGTCGGTGCGCTTGGTGCTCACCACTCCCGCCGGGATGCTGGCTTCCTTCAGGGCGGAGAGCAGCTCTGCCGCGCCGGGGAAGAGTTTGGTCACCTGCACTTGGAGGGGCGCGGCCTTCTCCGTATACAGCTGTCGGAACAGGGCCCGCTGCTCCGGCCGGTTATCCCCGGTGAGGGTGGTGTAGCCGTCCTCCAGGGTCATCCCAATGGTGTGGCGTACCGCCTCCCGCTCCGGCTCCGGCAGTCCCATCTGTGTAAAGCCATACCGGAAACCGGCCACAATGGCCTCGGTAGCGTCCCCCAGTGTATAGTCAAAATCAAAAAATACCCCTTGAAAACCCATGGTTCCTCCCAAATTCATTCGTATTGCTTGCGGCCTGTGGTGCTTGGAATGTGCAGTTCATCCCGGTACTTGGCCACGGTACGCCGGGAGAGAGGGCAGCCCTGGGCCGTCATCAGCTGGCACAGCTTCTGATCAGACAGCGGCTTCTTCTTGTCCTCCCCGGCGATGAGCTTTTTCAGCAGGGCCTTGGCCGCGTCAGGGGACGCAGCTTCCTCGCTGCCCGTTCCCAAGCTGCGGGAGAAGAAGTAGCTCAGAGGATACACCCCCATGGAGCACTGGATGTATTTGTCCTTTACCGCCCGGCTCACCGTGGACTCGTGGACCCCGATACGCCCGGCCACATCGGCCAGGGACATGGGCACCAGATGGCCCGGCCCCTGCCGGAAGAAGGCCTCTTGCAGTTCCAGAATGCATCCGGCGCAGGACATGAGCGTGGAGCGGCGCTGCTCAATGGCATGGACCATCCATTTGGCCTGCTTTACCTTGCCGGTCAGGTAGTCCTTTACCTGCTGATCTTCACTCTCCTTCAGCAGTCGGGTGTAATACCCGCTGATTCCCAGGTTGGGAAAATAGTAGTCGTTGGTCAGCAGTTCGAAGTGATCGGGGAAGCTGACTACGATGATATCGGGATTGATATAGGTCAGATTCTCCCGGGCAGCAAAGCCGGTGCCCGGCCTGGGATGCAAGGTGCGGATACGCTCACAGGAGGCCCGCACCTCCTCCGGGGTGGCCTTCAGCTCCCGGGCAATGAGGCCGTAGCGGCTCTTGGACAGGGCGTCCAGCTGACTCTCCACGATACGCACCGCCAGCTGATCCACCGGGGTACGGCGCACCAACTGGAGGCGCAGACATTCGGACAGATCCCGTGCACCCACACCGGCAGGTTCCAAAGACTGGACGGCCGCCAGGGCTCGTTCCAGCAACTCCACGGCACAGCCGCAATCGGCGGCCAGGGCATCCAGAGGCTCATCCAGCCAGCCGCTCTGATTGAGACTCTCCACCAAAACGGTGGCGGCCTCCATCACCTCTGGCGGCAGGTCCAGCACTTTAAGTTGGGAGAGCACATAATAGTAGAGGTTGTCCTCCCGGTCCTCCATAGTGCCGTAATTGCCCAGCCGGTCATCCTCCTCGGTATCCTGTTGATGGTAATAGCGATTCTGAGGATCGGTGGACTCCAGCCACTCCAGCTTGCGGCGGAGCTGATCGCTCTCATCCGCCCTGTCGTAGCGCTCCTCCGGCTCCAGTACCGGATTTTCCTGCACGGCCTCCTCAATGTATTCCAGCAGCTCCTGAGACCCCATCTGAAGGATCTCCATGGACTGCATCATTTGGGGAGAGAGGGTCTGCGTCTGCTTCTGTGTCAGGTTCAATTCCAAGGTAACTTCCTCCCTTCGCCCATTTTCGCGGTTTCTCGAAAGAAAGTATATCATGGAATCCCCTCACATTTCAACATCCCACCCAATAGAAAAATGCGTCAATCCCGAGGCGCCAGCAGCTGTTCTGCTCCGTAGCGCAGGCAGCGGCGCAGCCGGGATTCTCCCCGCTTGATGTTGCGGGACACGGTGGACTTGTCCACACCGGTCAGTTCGGCGATCTGCCGCATATTGAGTCCCTTTTCATAATAGAGCAGCATACATTCCCGCTGCCGGGGGGTCACATCCTCCTGGAGCGCCAGCATCACATTGCGGCGCAGCCGTCCCATCTGCTCGGAGTTATCCTCCGCCATCACTTGGGTATAGACCGCCATGTCAGCGGCAAAGGTTTTTCCTCTTCTATATCGTGTACCGGACATTGCAGTGATACCCCCTGTCGTAATAGCGCTCACACAGGACCGCCAGATCCCTGGCCTCCCGCCGCATTGCCTCCAGATGGCGAATACGCTGCTCCAGCAGCCGCTGGTCACGTTCGTCCTCTTCGGCACTCCTGCGGCGCTCCAACAGCTGCACCCTCTGCCGCAGGATCTCCGCGCCTGTCCGATATTGCACTGATAACTCCTGTAGTGTCATACCTCGTCCCCTTCTCTCTTTCTGTAAGCTCCGCCCTGCAGAGCGGGCACACCTCCCGTTCCCGGCCATACAGCTCCGCGCCGCAAAGGCTGCACCGACCTGCCGGCGGTATCCGCTGCACATCCCGCAGCGGGTCTGTCCACACCCGTGGCTGGATACCCATTCCTCCTCCAAAAATTTTTTGAAAAATTCTTTCTTTTCCCTTGACAAATCCCCTTCTCCCTGATAAAATAACATTCGCTGTGGACGAGCTGGTCTGCTGGTGTAGCTCAGTTGGTAGAGCAGTTGATTTGTAATCAACCGGTCGGGGGTTCGAGTCCGTCCACCAGCTCCAACAAGTTCATATGGAGGAGTTCCCGAGTGGCCAAAGGGGGCAGACTGTAAATCTGTTGCGATTCGCTTCGGTGGTTCGAATCCACCCTCCTCCACCAAAAATGTCTCGCCAAGCGGCGGGGCATTTTTTATTCGGATTCGAAAGGCGGCTCTTGAAAACGCGCCAGTGGCGTGTTTCCTCCGCCGTGGCTTTTCCGCAGAAAAGCCGATCCACCCTCCTCCACCGCGTCGGAGCAAGCGCCATATCATTTGCTCTGCTGTAGTCACGTCAGAGCGCATTCATTTTGCTGCTTCTCCTTTCCAAATCGAACCCGCTTTGCTGGGCTTCGATTTGGTGACAGGCGGGGCGTTTTTTATTTTCCTCCCCAATCGGATGCCTCGCCGGACGGCGAGGCTCTTTTCTTCCCCTGTAATTCTCCCCTCTCCGAAATAAATCTCCGATTGGTGATGAACTTATCCAGATTTGGAACTTTCGTTCCATTGCACAGCCATAATAGCACCAAACGGAGATAAAAGTCAATCATTTTTTGTCGAAGCACATTGCGTTTGGTGATAAAATGTGATAGAATAGGCCCACAAATTGGACAGGAGGGAAAACGGTATGGAGCAGGAGAGCACCTTCGGCGCCCGTCTGCGCACCCTGATGGAGGAGTCCGGCCTCAGTTACGAACAGTTGGGGGACCGGCTGAATATGAATCCCCAGACGCTGAACCGTTATGTGCTGGGCCAGCGTGAGCCCAAAATCGGCACCGCCGCCGCCATTGCCCGCTCCCTGGGGGTCGATCTGCTTTGGCTGCAGGGGTTCAATGTCCCCCGTCAGCCCCCCTGCCCCGCTCACCGGGAGCCGGTAGTCCCCATTCTTGGGGTGATCCGGGCAGGTTTTCCCATTCTGGCCAGCCAGCAGATCGAAGGCTATGCCGCCGCCGACATATCTGACCCGGAGGAGCACTTCTATCTTCGGGTGGCTGGCGACAGCATGATCAACGCCGGTATCCGGGACGGGGACCTGGTGCTGATCCGACGGCAGTCCACAGCGGAAAACGGCCAGATTGTGGCCTGTCTGGTAGATGGCGAGGATGCCACGCTGAAGCGCTTCCGCTGCCAGAAGGGCATGGTGATCCTTCAGCCGGAAAATCCCTACTATGAGCCAAAGATCATTCCCCTGCGGGACTTTGAGCAGGGTCTGGCCCGCATCGTCGGCGTAGCCGTCAAGCTGGTGCGGGAATTATAAAAAGGAGCGATACCATGCTGACGGATGATTGGATGCTGCGGCAGGTGGACGGGCTGGCCCGTTCCCTGGCCAAGCTGGTTTTGAAAAAGGACTCTGCCGACTATCTGCCCACCGGTGCGGAGGAGGACGCGGCGCTGGACGCCCTCCATCTCCGTCTGGTGGAGCGGTTGGCGGCCGGTGACGTGGGCGGCGGAGAGGATCTGCTCTTTCAGGAGGGCGACTGGGACGACCTGCGCTACCTGGAGGTGGCGGTGGACTTTTATACCCGCGCCAACACCCTCACCGACGGCCAACTGGAACAGGCCGGCTTTGACCGGCAGGAGCTGCAGGAAGGCCTGCAGGAACTGGCTGCCCGTTACGGCGTGATTTTATAACAAGGAGGACCTATTGATGAAGATTTGCCTGCCCCAAATTGCCGAGACCCCCATGCCTCAGTTCAAAGGGGGCAAAAAGACCACCTACAGCAGGGTCATGGATGACGGCCTCAACCGGATCTTTCAGACCCGGCTGGAGAGCGGCGCCTCCATCGGCCTGCATACCCACACCGGCAGCAGTGAGATCCTATATGTCCTCTCCGGCACCGGAAAGGCCATCTGTGACGGCGTGGAGGAGCGGCTGGGCCCCGGCGACTGCCACTACTGCCCGGAGGGCCACGCCCATACCCTCATGAACGACGGCGGGGCCGACCTGGTCTTTTTTGCCGTGGTACCTCAGCACAACTGAATAAAAAAGCGGCGGACGCCATGCGTCCGCCACTTTCTTATTGCTCCCGCCGGTACTCCTCCAGCTCCAGCTGGTCCCGAATCTCCAGGCCCCGCTCACCGGCCAGGCCCTCCACATGGTGGGTAAACTCGTGGGACAAGGTGGTATACAGCTCGTCCTCCCAGTCCTCCTCCGTCCAGTTCTCCCGCTCCGCCAGGGCAGCAAAGGAGCCGTAGTAGAGGTTGATGTACTTCCCCATCATATCGTTGCAGTACTCCCCCATGATGTAGAGGTCCTCCCCTGCCGGGTCCTCCGCCGCCTCAGGCAGCAGGGAGATACCGCCGTTCAGGTCCTGATAGAACGCCTCTGGAAACTCCTCTGCCATTTCGTCCAGCAGGTCCCCCGCCTGGTCAAAGCTGAGGATCATACCGTTCCCTCCTTGGGCTTTTTCATGGTGAGGGAGATACGCTTCTTTTTCTCGTCCACCTCCAGCACCCAGACGGTGACGATGTCCCCCACGGCGCACACTTCGCTGGGGTGGCGCACCCGGCGGCCCGCCAGCTGGGAGATGTGGACCAGTCCGTCCTGGTGGACGCCGATGTCCACAAACACGCCGAAGTCAATGACGTTGCGCACCGTGCCGGTGAGCTCCATCCCCGGGCGCAGGTCCTTCATCTCCATCACGTCGGTGCGCAGAATGGGGCGGGGCAGCTCGTCACGGGGGTCCCGGCCCGGCTTGAGCAGCTCCTTCACGATGTCATACAGGGTGGGCAGGCCCACGCCGCAGGCCTGGGCCGCCTTCTCCCGGTCATAGGCCTGCAGCCGCTGGTCCAGATCGGCTATGTTTCCGGCTGCCACGTCCTTCAGGGTGTAGCCGCACAGCTCCAGCAGCTTCTGGGCCGCCTCATAGCTCTCCGGGTGGACGCCAGTATGGTCTAGCACGTTCTTGCTCTCCGGTACCCGCAGGAAGCCGGCGCACTGCTCGAAGGCCTTGGGACCCAGCTTGGGTACTTTGAGCACCCCCTTCCGGGTGGTAAAGGCTCCGTTCTCCTCCCGGTACTTGACGATGTTCTTGGCGGTGGTGTTATTGAGGCCCGCCACATAGGCCAGCAGAGGGGCGGAGGCGGTGTTCAGGTCCACCCCCACCGCGTTGACGCAGTCCTCCACCACGCCGCCCAGAGTCTCGTCCAGCCGGGCCTGGGGCATATCATGCTGATACTGGCCCACGCCGATGGACTTGGGGTCGATCTTCACCAGCTCGGCCAGGGGGTCCTGGAGCCGCCGGGCGATGGACACGGCGGAGCGCAGATTCACGTCGTAGTCGGGGAACTCCTCCGCCGCCAGCTTGGAGGCGGAGTACACACTGGCACCCGCCTCGTTGACGATCATATAGCTCACCCCGCCCCCCAGCTTGCGGATCATCTCCACCGCCATCTGCTCGGTCTCCCGGCTGGCGGTGCCGTTGCCAATGGCGATGTGGGCCACGTTGTGCTTGCGGATGAGCTTGGACAGGATGTCGATGGCCTCCTGCTTTTTCTTTTCATTGAAGGTGGGATAGACCACCGCCGTGTCCAGCACCTTGCCGGTGGCGTCCACCACCGCCACCTTGCAGCCGTTGCGATAGCCCGGGTCCAGGCCCATGGTGACAAAGCCCTTCACCGGCGGCTGCATCAGCAGGGGTTTTAGGTTGAGGCCGAACATCTTGATGGCCCCCTCGTCAGCCTGCTCGGTGAGCAGGTTGCGCATCTCCCGCTCCACCGAGGGGAAGATGAGCCGGTCGTAGGCGTCCTCGGCGGCGGCGCGCACAAAGGCCATGGCAGGGGCGCCGGGGTTGAGCACCTGCCGCCGGACAGGGATGAGGGCGGCCTCCCGGTCCATCTCCACGCTCACTTTCAGGAGTTCCTCCCGCTCGCCCCGGTTGATGGCCAGGATCTGGTGGCCCTGGAGGCGGTTGATGGGAGACCGGAAGTCGTAGTACAGCCGGTATACCGTGTCCTCCGGGTCCTTGGCCGCGGCGGCGGATACCAGATAGCCCTTCTTCCATACCAGCTCCCGCAGCAGCTTGCGGATGTCAGCGTCGTCGGAGATGCGCTCGGCAATGATGTCATTGGCGCCCTGGAGGGCCTCCTCCGCCGTCTCCACGCCCTTCTCCGGGTCGATATACTCTGCCGCAGCCGCCTCCGGCGCAGGGCCGTCCATGGCCTGAGCGAAAAGCAGATCGGCCAGGGGCTCCAGCCCCTTCTCCTTTGCTATGGTGGCCCGGGTGCGCCGCTTCTGCTTGTAGGGGCGGTACAGGTCCTCCACCTCCGCCAGGGTGGCGGCGGAGTCGATGGCGGCGGAGAGTTCCTCCGTCAGCTTGCCCTGGGCCTCAATGGCCCCCTTGACCTCCTCCCGCCGCTTGTCCAGGTTCCGCAGGTATTGCAGCCGGTCGGCCAGGGTACGCAGGGTGGTGTCGTCCATGGCGCCATGGAGCTCCTTGCGGTAGCGGGCGATAAAAGGAATGGTGTTGCCCTCGTCGATGAGGTCCACCACGTTCTGAATGTATGTCTCCTTCTGGCCCAGTTCCCTGGCCAGGATCTGAATGATGGTATCCATAGTGTTCTCCTTTGCAGCGGGCTTGTAACCAATATTTTACCCATTTTTGTCCGTCAAGTCCAGCGATTTTCCTTGTCCTTTTTGTTTCAGCGGCGTAGAATGATTGAGAAAGAAGCAGCGTGGGAGGTGCGCACCGCATGAGAAAAAAGCTCTACCTGATCGGGGGGCCCATGGGGGTCGGAAAGAGCACCGTGTGCTCCCATCTTAAAACCGCTCTGTCCGGCAGCGTATATCTGGACGGAGACTGGTGCTGGGATATGCACCCCTTCCAGGTTACAGAAGAGACCTGCTCTATGGTGATAGAAAATATTTCTTTTTTACTCAACCGGTTTCTTCATTGCTCCCTCTGTCAGCATATTATTTTAAGCTGGGTCATGCACCGGCAGGAGATCGTAGACGATTTACTGTGCCGGGTGGATACAGAGTGCTGTCAGGTCCATCAGATCTCTCTGCTATGCCGTCCAGAAGTCCTGCGTACCCGTCTGGAAACCGACGTGGCCGCCGGGCGGCGGAACCCAGATATCATCCCTCGCAGCCTGGCCTATCTTCCGCTCTATCAAAAATTGGACGGCCAGAAAATCGATACCTCCCGTCTGACCCCGGCAGAGACCGCAGCATACATAATTGAGGTGAGCAGAAGTGATGATGGAACATCTGACGAAGTTAAATAAGGAATTGGATCAACTAAAACAGGCCCAGGCCCGCCGCAAGCAGCTGGACGCCCAGATTGACGAGCTGTACCGCCAGCGGGGGGAGCGGCAGGCCAAAGTGGACGAAACCGCTCAACGCTTCCGCAAGGAGCAGGACGATGTGGACAAGCTGGAGTTGGGCGGCGTACACGCCTTTCTCCTCACACTGACCGGCCACAAGGAGGAGCGGCTGGACAAGGAGCGCCGGGAGGCTCTGGCCGCCAAGCTCCAGTACGACCAGGCCAAATCGGACCTGGAATACCTGGAGAACAAGCTCCACAGTCTGACCCGGGAGCGGGACGGACTGCGGGACACCCCGGAGCAGCTGGAGGCGCTGTGGGCGGAGAAGGCCGATCTGGTGAAGGCCATGGGCGGCCAGGCAGGCGCCCGGCTGGTGGAGCTGGACCGCCAACTGGTCGGCGTGACCCACCAGCATAAAGAAGTACAGGAGGCTCTCTCCGCTGGCGAGAACGCCAAGCGGCTGCTGGACCAGATCCAGAACGATCTGGACAGCGCCCGCAGCTGGGGCACCTGGGATATGCTGGGGGGCGGACTCATCGCCACCATGGCCAAGCATGACCGGCTGGACAGCGCCCAGTCCAGCATCCAGGCGGCTCAGCGGGCCCTGAGCGACTTCCGCACCGAGCTGGCCGATGTGAGCCAGCTTCATGTGCCCAACATCCAGATCGGGGAGTTTGCCACCTTTGCCGATTACTTTTTTGACGGCATCTTCTCCGACTGGTATGTCCAGTCCAGCATCAAAACGGCCCAGGAGGGGGTATCGGAGGTCCACATGAAGCTGACCGCCGCCCTCCGCACCCTGACCGCCGCCTCCCAGGACCTGAACGACCAGCAGGCTGCTCTGGAGCGTGAACGGGAGGCACTGCTGGATTCCGTCTCACTTTAACCACAAAAAGAACCGGTCTGCTCCATTGGCAGGCCGGTTCTTTTGATTGCGATCTCTTGGCTTATATGGTAGCCAGCCGGTAGGTGGTGGTGTGGCGGTACTCCTCCCCCGCCCGCAGGATGGGGCTGGGGAAGCCCTGGTGGTGGATGGCGTCGGGCCAGCCCTGGGTCTCCAGGCAGAAGGCCGACCGGGGGCCATACACCGCCCCGTCCTTGCCGGGCACGCCGTCCAGATAGTTGGCGGTATAGAGCTGGAGGCCGCACTGGGTGGTGTAGCACTCCAGGCACAGCCCGCCGCCCATCACCCGGGCCGCCAGCCCCAGGGGGGCGTCTGGCTGGGTCCGCAGAACAAAGTTGTGGTCGTAGCCGTTGCCCAGGGTCAGCTGGGGATGTTCCATGGACAGACCCTGGAGGAACTCCCGGGGGAAACGGAGGTCAAAGGGGGTACCCTCCACCGCCATCAGAGCCCCGGTGGGGGTGCTGTTGGCGTCATTTTCCGTAATAGTGCTGGCGTAGACCTGGACCCGCTGGCCCTCCAGAGAGCCGTACGCGTGGCCCATCAGATTGAAGTAGCTGTGGTTGGTCAGGTTACACAGGGTATCCTTGTCACTCCTGGCCCAGTAGTCCAGGGAGAGCACGCCGTCGGCGGTGAGATCGTAGCTCACCCGCACCTCCAGGGTGCCGGGGAAGCCCTCCTCCCCGTCGGGGCTTATGTGGAAGAGCACCAGCTTGCCTTCCCGGACCGCCGCCTCCCACACGGCCTCATGAAAGCCGTGGACGCCGCCATGAAGGCAGTTGGGACCGTTGTTGGCGGCCAGGGGGTAATGGACCCCGTTCAAATCAAAGGAAGCGCCGCCGATGCGGTTGGCCACCCGGCCCACCAGGGCCCCGAAGTATTTGTCCTGCTTCTCATAGTCGGCCAGGGTGTCGCACCCCAGCACCACGTCTCTGTCCTCCACCAGAAAGCTGCGGAGGATGCCGCCATAGGTGAGGATCTTGGCCGTATAGCTGCCTGCCTGGGCGGTCCACTGTTCCACTTCCTTGCCCCCGGCGGTGACGCCGAAAGGTTCTCTCGTCCAGTCTGCCATGGTTCACACCTTTCTCCCGGCCAGAGGAGACCTCCCCTTCCTTCCCTGGAGCAGGGTCTCTCTGCCTTGTCATACCACTCCATGTTTGATCTTGATCCCGGGATCGTTTTGCACTTTATCATATCATATTTTGCAGCCTGTGCCAATAGTCCGGTCCCCCGCAGCAGTCCTCCGCTCCCCGGCTCAGCTTTTCTGTCTGTGCAACAGGATCGCGGTTCGGTGATGATCATGGGGCAAAAAGCCGCCAAAGAGAAAACAAGGAGGAATGTATATGGCAAACTATACGGAACATTATCAGCTGCACCAGTGGGACCCGTCGGACCCCTTCCTGCGGACAGACTTCAACCAGGATTTTGGCAAGGTGGATGAGGCCCTTTTTCAGCTGGCTTCCCAAAAATACGGCGAGGACAAAAAGGTCTTTGTCCTGGGCAGTTATATCGGGGACGGCGGCACGGGAGTTCAGGATATCCCCCTTGCCTTTCAGCCGTCGCTGCTGTATCTGTTCAACTGTGATCCCACAGACGACCATGACATCTATAGATTTGCCCTGGGTACCGGGGAGATCCAGTGTGCGTTTGATAACACCGGCAGTACCTGGGTCCGGGATGGGATCTTCTATATGACCCCCTCGGGGTTTCAAATCAACGGCGACGCGTTCGCACCGGGAGGGGGCTTTAATACCGCGGGGGTCACCTATCGCTACGTCGCCTTTCGCTGAAAAGAGCGGCCCCGCTCCAGAGGAGCGGGGCCGCTGCTATAAAGTGTCAGTTGTTCTGACGGGACCGCTTTTTAGCCGCCGATGACGGTAGAAGTGGTCAGAGTCTCGCCGCCCACGGTCACAACAACGTAGTACACCAGGGTGTTGTTGGTGCCGGTGAGAACGGTCTCAGTAGCGGTACCGGCAGCCAGGGTGCCAGTGCCCTCGTTCACCTGAACGGCGGTGTCCTTACCGGCAGTGATGCCATAAGCAAACACCTTGTAGGTGAACTTGGCGGTATCGGACTCATTGGTGCTCTTCACAGTCAGCTTCAGAGTGGAAGAGGTAGCCTGATCCTTGGCCAGGGACACGCTGTAGGTGTCGCCCACGCCGGGGCCGATGGGGCCCTCGTCGGTCACGCCGTAGAAGATGGCGACGATCTCGCCGTTCTTCACGATGGCGGTCACGGTAGCGTCCTTGGCCACGTCAGCCAGAGCGCCGGTCTCGATCTTGCTCTTGGTGGTCACGGCGTACAGCTCCACCTCGGAGGACAGAGCATAGTTGGTGCCGCCAATGCCGATGATGCCGTCCTTGGCCTCAGCGGTGACCTTCTTATCCTTCAGAGCATAGTTGTCGCCCTTATCGGTGGTGTAGGTCACGCAGGCATCCTTATCCAGGATCTCATTGTCCTTGTCGGCGTAGGAGATGCTGCTGTACAGCACGTCCTTACCATCGTTGCCGGTGATCTCCTTGTTCATCTTAACAGTGGTGATCTCACCGTTGACAACGGCCTTGTACTCCCAGTAGGTGCCGGCATCGGTATCGTTCACCTTAACGCCGGCCTTGGAGGCCAGGACGTAGACGATGTCCTTGGAGCTGGTGGCAACACCGGAGACAAACACGATAGTGGCAACATCGCCGCTCTTGCAGAACACGGTGTAGGTGCCGTTGCTGCTGTTCATGCTGGGCACGTTGGCATAGCCGGTGTAGGTGGCGTAGGTGGCCTTGCTGCCGGTGCCGGACTGCACGATGAAGATGGTCTTGCTGTTGGCGTACTTGGTATCGCCGCCGAAGGTCATGGCGGACTCGCCCTTCTTGATCTCAACCTTGCCAGTGGCGCTGTCCTGCTTGCTGGTCAGGGTGTAGAGGTCCTTGGAGTCCTTGGTGTACTCCACGATGTCGCCCTTCAGGGCATCCAGAGTAGCCTTCTTGTCAGTAAAGCTGCTGCCGCTCAGCTTGTCGCCGTCCACGGTAACCTCGGTCTGAGTGCCGTCGGCCAGGACCAGCTTGGCATAGTAGTTGTCCTCATTGCTGTAGACACCCTTGCTGGCGCCGGTGTCGACGACATAGGCGTAGTCGCTGGAGGCCTTGGACACGTTCACCTTCATGACGTAGCCGTAGGTGTCCAGATACAGGTCCAGAACGCTGTTCACCTTCACGTCGTCAGAGAAGGTCACGTTGCTGTTGAACTTGTAGGTGGTGCCGTCAGCCACAAAGCTGGTGGTACCGTTGACGCGGGTCACCTCGACGCCCTCGACCTTCTCGGCCAGAGCCATGCTCTGGATAGCGTTGTCAGCCTTGGTGTAGAGGACCACGTCGTCCTTGGCAAAGGCCTCGGTCTCATACTTCATGCCGTCCACGGTGACATAGGCCTTCTCGTCGCCCTTGGCGGCGGTAACCTTGGAGACCTCACCCACGTAGGTGTTGATCACGACCAGGGTCACGTTGTTCTTGTCGTCAGCGTAAGCCTTGACCACAACGCCCTTGCCGCCGATCTCAGTGGTGTTGCCCTTCTGGATGGTGAAGGCGGTATCAGCCTTGCCGTCCTTCATGACGTCGGCCTTCACGGTGGCGTCCAGGCCCAGGTCGGAGTACAGGTCCTTGGACTTAACAGCCTCGCTGTAGGTAGCGTCGGCAGCCTGAGCATAGGTGCCCACGACCTTGTTCTTGTAGGTCCACTTGCCGGCGGGAGCGCCAAAGGCGTCGCTGGAGTTCTCGTTCAGCTTCAGATCGGTGAAGTACTTCTCACAGAACTGCTGATACTCGTCGTTGCCGGAAGTCTTGTAGCCGGACTTGGTGGAAGCGGGGATCTTCTCAGCGCTGGCGTTCTGGTTGATGGTGATGTCACCCACAGTAACGCTGCCCTTGCCATCGTACTTCACCATGTCGGCCTTCAGGGTCTCAAAAGCCATCTGAGCGGCGTCCTGACGGGACAGCTCGTTGGCCAGGACCAGGCCGGAGGGAACGATACCGGCGGCAATGGCGTCAGAGGAGACGTTGATCATCCAGTCGCTGCCCACGTACTTCTCGATGGAAGCATCGTAGCCCAGGGCAACCAGCAGCATCTTGGCGAAAGCAGCGCCGGTCAGCTTGCCCTCGGGGAAGAAGTGGCCCTGACCGTCGCCGGCCAGAATGCCCAGGTTCACGCAGTAGCTGATGTAGGGAGCGGACCAACGGTTGGCCGCCACGTCGCTGAACACGGCGGAGTTGGTGGTCAGCTTCTCAGCAGACTCGGTGCCCAGCAGCAGGTAGCAGATGATCTTGGCAGCCTGCTCACGGGTCAGGATGGAGTTGGGCTGGAAGTCGCCCTTATCGCCGCCCTCGAGCACGCCCAGAGCGACCATAACGTCGACAGCCTCAACATTCTTGATATCACTGGCATCAGTGAAATCCTTGCTCGCAGCGCCAGCGCCGATCACCATCATGCCCATGAGCATGACACCGGCCAGAGCCAGGCTGAGAGCCCTCTTGAGGTTTCTCATTTGGAATTCCTCCTTATTTGATTTGACCATGAGGAGGGAACATCCTCTCCATGAGTCTGGCATAATGATAATCCATCAAATCCGTTCCGTCAACACCTCCGGCGCTTTTGTAACATAAGCGTAATCTTCCGGCCAGGCTGTACCGGCAGAGGAAAGGAACGGAGACGGGCGGGGCGTCGGGGACGCCGCCCCCCTACAGCAGCAGCTCGTACACCGCCCCCTGGACGTAGTCGATGTCCTCAAAGGTAGTGAAGGGGCCTGCGGAGAACCGCACCGCCCCCTGGGGGAAGGTACCCAGCGTCCGGTGGGCCTCCGGGGCGCAGTGGAGGCCGCAGCGGGTCTGGATGCCGTACTCCTGCTCCAGCCGGAAGGCCATCTCCCCGTTATCCGCCTTCAGAAAGTCGATGGACACCACCCCGGTGCGGTTGGCGGGGTCGTTCGTACCCAGCACCCGGATGCCGTCCTCCTCCAGCTCCATGAGCCGGGCCCACAGGTGCCCCGCCAGCTTATGCTCCCGGATGCGGAGGGCCTCCCCCTCCCCCTCCAGATAGTCCAGGGCCGCACCCAGGCCGAAGATGCCGGGCAGATTGAGGGTACCCGCCTCAAAACGATCGGGCAGGAACGCAGGCATCTCCAGAGATTCCGACCTGCTGCCGGTGCCGCCGGAGAGCAGCGGGTCCAGCTCCGCCGCCAGAGCATCGGTCACCACCACCCCGCCAATGCCCTGGGGCCCCAGCAGGCCCTTGTGGCCGGGGAAGGCCAGGCCGTCGATGCACATGGCGGTCATGTCCACTGGGATGGCCCCCAGGGTCTGGGCTGCATCCACCAGGAAGAAGATCCCCCGCTCCCGGCAGAGACGGCCTACCTGCTGAATGGGGAACAGGGTTCCGGAGACGTTGGAGCCGTGGCAAAGCATGACGGCCCGGACGTCGGAGGTCAGCTTGTCCGCCAGTCCTTCCAGGATCAGCTCGCCCCGGTTGGTACAGGGCAGATACTCCACCACAATTCCCCGCTGTTTCAGCTGCTCCAGCGGACGAAGCACCGCATTGTGCTCCATGGGGGAGGTGAGCACCTTATCTCCCGGTCGGAGCAGTCCCTTGAGCAGCAGATTGAGTCCTGCGGTGGCCCCGGAGGTAAAGGCCACGTTGCGGGGGCCGGGGCCGTTTACCAGGGCATTGAGCTTCTCCCGCACCTCCAGCACCCGGCCGGCAGCGTCATAGGCCTGCTGATAGCCCCCCCGGGCAATGTTGCAGCCGATGTTGGTGATAAAATCGCACATAGCCTCCCCCACACCGGGAGCCTTGGGGTAGGATGTGGCGCCGTTATCCAGATAGACGCTGCGCATGGCAGTTTCCTCCTGTCTCTACACTATTATATATAAGGTAAGGGGCGGGCATCTGCCCGCCCCCTTGGTTCAAAACCAGGTCTCCAGAGCCAGCCGGGTCCGATAGTCCTCGCGCTCCATCCGGGGCAGCAGCCGGCCCAGCAGATCGGCGGTACCGGGCCGGTCGTCCAGCATGACCCGGACAGAGCCGGTACGGCTGTCAAAGTGATTCATCAGGGCGCTGCTGCGGGTGGCCGCCGAACGGGTATCCCCGGTCTGGTCCAGCTGGGGGGACCAGCAGGCCCACCCCTGCGCGGACAGCGCAGTAGAGACATCCCGCCCCGCCCGTTCCAGATAGACGGTGTGGGTCTTGAGCCGCACCAGCCGGTCCAGCATGGCCTCGCCCTGGGCCAGCTCCTCCTCTACCTGAGTCAGGGCGGTCCCCTCCACACTCAGGCCCACGGCATGACCGGAACCCACGATGCGGCGGAGGTTTTCCTCATTGGCCTCCAGCTCCTCCGGCCGGAACAGGAAAAGTGCTTTCACACCCGCCCCATCCAACTGGTCCAGGATCTGGGACACGCCGCCCCCTCCGGTACACTGGAAAGAAAGATACACCGTCAGCTCCGCCCGCCCCGGCTCCTCCCCCGGACTGGGGGTCGGGGTGGGCACGGGGGTGGTCTGGATGGAGGGCTGGGGCGTGTGATCCGGGTAGAGCTGCTTCATATAGGTATTGTACCGGCTGCGCATGGCGTCCTGGGCGTACTGGATGAACTCACTGCCCAGCCGCTCCTGCCCGTTGGTGATGCGGATCAGGGTACCGTAGTTGGTGGGCGTATAGCTGTAACGCAGACCAAAATAGGAACATACCGACGCCAGCGGCACAAAGATCCAGCCGTTGCGGGACACCGCCCGCATCTCCATCAGCTGGCCGGACCGGTCCACACAGGTACCGGCGTTCAGATCAAAGGTGAGGGTGCCGTTGAGGCTGTACAGCATAAAGCTGTTTCCCGCGTCCCCCTGGATCTGTCCGTAGGACACCCCCAGGTTTACCCCGGTCACCGTCCAGTCAAAGGCCGTATAGGGGACGTACAGAGAACCGCCGATCCAGGTAGGCATGGCCTCCAGCGGCAGGGTAAGCATCTGGTCGTTCTCCGCCATCAGGTAGATCTCCACCGTGTCCGCCCTTGCGGTGCTCACCAGGCCCGGTCCCAGCACCAGTACCGCCGCGCACAGCAGAGTGAGCAACCGTTTTTTCCAACTCATGTCCGTCCCCTCCTTTCTTCCTGTTTCTGCTGGCATGATACCATGGCTGCAAGCCGCTCCGGCTGCTTGACTTGCGGTTATTATACCATGGTTTCTCCCCCCGGTAAAGCCGCCGCTTGCGCCGAAAGGATGGGGCTGGTATAATGTTGCCGGTTTTAATGGGATTTTAAGACAGCCTAAATGCCTTCTTTACCGGCCCTGGGGTATACTGGTACTGTTGAAAGGATGTGTTCCCATGGATATCACATTGGAATTGGTGGAACAGCTGCGGAAACGAGCCCATATATCCTATGAGGAGGCCAGAGCCGTGCTGGAAGAGGCGGACGGCGATCTGCTGGCCGCCCTGATCCTGCTGGAGCAGCGGGGCAAGATCCGTTCGGACGGCGGACAGAGCGCCCGATACTCCACCCGGCCCGGCAGCGAACAGACCACGCCCCCGCCCAACGGGGCTTCCGCCCGGCCTGAGAACGCCGCCGGTCAGAGCGGACGGGACAGCTTTACCGGCTTTCTGCGCCGCTGCGTCACCAACCGTTTTGAGGTATGGCGGTGGGGGGAACCCATTGTCTCCATTCCGCTGCTGATTTTTATTCTGCTGGTGCTGCTGGCCTTCTGGATCTCGGTGCCCCTGCTCATTGTGGGGCTGATCATGGGCTGCCGGTACCGCTTCGCCGGCCCCGACCTGGACGGCAACGAGGTAAGTCAGGCGGTCAACCACGCCGCCGACACCGTCAGCGACGCGGTGGGGCGGGCCAGGGCTCAGGCCGAGCAGGCCGCCCACAAGAACCAATCCAAGCAATGAGGTGATGTGCCATGGAGGAGCGTATCCTGCTGGTGGAGGATGAGGAAAAGCTGGCCCGCATGGTGGAACTGGAGCTGAATTACGAGGGCTACCAGGTGGAAAAGGCCTTTGACGGCCGGGCGGGACTGGATCTGGCTCTGTCCGGGCGGTTCGACCTGATCCTGCTGGACATCATGCTGCCTGCCCTCTCCGGCATGGAGGTGCTCCGCCGCCTGCGGCGGGAGAGCCAGGTACCCGTCATCATGCTTACCGCCCGGGACACGGTGGTGGACAAGGTGTCCGGCCTGGACATGGGGGCGGACGACTATGTGACCAAGCCCTTTGCCACCGAGGAGCTGCTGGCCCGCATCCGGGCCGCCCTGCGGAAGCGGCCCGCTCGGACCGAGCCGGACAACAGGCTGTCCATTGGGCCCCTGGTCATGGATCTGGACCGGCATCTGGTGGCGGTGGACGGCCAGAACGTGGCCCTCACCCGCCGGGAATTTGACCTGCTGCGCTGTCTGCTGGAGCACAAGGAAAAGGTCCTGTCCCGGGAGGAACTGCTGGAACAGGTATGGGGCTTCGACTTTATAGGTGAGACCAATACCGTGGACGTATACATCCGCTTTCTGCGGACCAAACTGGACGAGGCGTTCCACATCAAGCTGATCCACACCATCCGGGGTGTGGGCTATGTGATTCGGGAGGGATCGGAATGAAGGTTTCCGCCATCGTTTACTCCAGCAACACCGGCTTTACCGCCCAGTACGCCACTCTGCTCTCCCACCAGACCGGCCTGCCCCTTTTCTATCTGCGGGGCGGCTATTCCCCCGCCCGGGTCCGGGGAAAATATAAAATGATGATGGCTATGATGAAGGCCATTCTCTCCAAAAAGACCGACTCTCAGTCCCGTGAGGCCCTGGAGGCTATGGAACGGGGCGCCGACTGGGTGAGCGCCCCCCAGCTGGAGCCGGTGCTGAACTGGCTCTGGGGATAGGCCCATGTCTGCCAAGACCACCCGGCCAAAGGGCCGCATCAAGTCCTCCATTGTGGCCCGGCTCAACGCCCGGCTCTTTTTCCGGCTGCTGGGGATTTACCTGCTGCTGGACATCCTGCTCATCCTGCTGTTCTGGGGCGGCCTCATCGTCTGGTCCGACCGGCAGGCAGCGGGACTGAAAGCCCTGGCGGAAAAACAGGGCGCCCCCTCCGAGGAGGCCGCGGCATGGATGTCCGCCGGCAGCTATTCCGTAACAGAAGCGGAGGGGGACCCCAACGGTATCCTGCTCCCCCACTGGCTTCCCTCCCCCCAGGAGGCGCTGGAGGGGGACCAGCGCTGGTTTGATCCGGGGACGGTACATCTCATCCCTCTCATGGCCTTTTCCACCGGCGGCCCCACCAGCTACACCCTGGTGACCCAAAACCAGGGACAGGAATTGGCCATCACCCTGGATCTGTCCCGTCCCGCCGTCCTCTTCGTCTTTGCCGGGCGGGTAGTGCTGATCTGCCAGCTGGTCAGTCTGGTGCTCAACCTGTTTAAAAACGCAGGCACCATCCGCCGCACCCTGCGGCCCATCCAGGACCTGGCCGCCGCCGCCACCCGGCTGGGTGGCTCCATGTCGCCGGAGGAGCTCCAGGCTCTGGCCGGAGAGCTGGACGAGATCAACGCCAGCCACCTGGACCGGCGCATCCCGGTGACCGGCACCCAAAAGGAGCTGAAGGCACTGGCCCAGGCTATCAACGCCATGCTGGACCGGATCAACGAGGCCTACCGCTCCCAAACCCGCTTTGTCTCTGACGCCAGCCATGAGCTGCGCACCCCCATCGCTGTGATCCAGGGTTACGCCAGCCTGCTGGACCGATGGGGCAAGGACGACCCCGCCACCCGGCAGGAGGCCATCGACGCCATCCGCCAGGAGGCCGACTCCATGAAACAGCTGGTGGAACAGCTGCTCTTTCTGGCCCGGGGGGACAACGCCTCCGTCCCCTTCCATCCTCAGCTGTGCGATCTGACCGAACTGGCCGCCGAGGTGCTGCGGGAGACCCAGATGCTGGACCACACCCACCATCTGGAGGGGAAATGGCTGTGCGCCGTGCCGGTGGTGGCCGACGAGGGGCTCATTAAGCAGGCCCTGCGCATTTTGGTGGACAACGCCCTGAAATACACCCCCGCCCGGGGCTGCATCACCCTGTCAGTCCAGGGGAAGGACGGTCTGGCCCGGCTGACGGTGGCCGACCAAGGGCAGGGCATCGACGCCCAAAGCCTGCCCCACATCTTTGACCGCTTCTACCGCACCGACGAGAGCCGGGCCCGGCAGACCGGCGGCGCCGGTCTGGGCCTGTCCATTGCCAAGTGGATCGCCGACCGCCACGGGGGCTGGTTTGAGGTGGTGTCCTGGCCAGGGGTGGGTACCCGCTTTACACTGGTGCTGCCCCTGGATTCCATGGAGGACCCCGTCGCTCCGGCCTGAAGTGAACCTCAAGCGCTCCCGTTCCGGCGGGAGCGTTTTTTACAGAAACCCGGGAACTTTTTGTCAGCGGCCGCCGTCCAATAGAGCGATCACAAAACAGAAAAGGAGAGTCCTGATATGAATCATCGTTTTCTCGCTCTGGCTCTGGCCGGGACGCTGACCCTTGGTATGCTGACTGCCTGCGGCAGCGGCGACGGCATTGCCGAGACTCCCAACACCGTCACTACTCCCCCCGTGGCCGAGAGCGTCACCCCCTCTCCCGAGAACTCCGCTCCCGTCACCGAGAGTCCCGACGCTCTGCCTGAGAGCTCCGCTCCTGTAGAGGAGAGCGAGGCTCCCTCCAGCGAACCTACTGCTACCCCCTCCTCCAAGCCCTCCGCAAAGCCCACCTCCACCCCCAAGCCCACCGCTCCGGCTACCCCCAAGCCCACCGTCAAGCCTACCCCCGCTCCCACCCCCACGCCGGAGAGCACACCTCAGACCAGCGCCGTCCAGTCTACCTGGAACGACATTGCCAAGCTGGACCTGCCCAATCTGACCGCCATGGATGACGCCACTCTCTCCGCCCTCTACGGCATCAGTGCCTCCGATTTGGAGGAGTATGTGTGCATGATGCCCCTCATGGGTGTCCATGCCACCGAATTTTTCATCGCCGAGGTGAAGGACGGCAAGATGGACACCGTGAAGGCCGGCATTGCCAAGCGCCAGGCTGATCTGGACGCCCAGTGGTCCCAGTATCTGCCTGATCAGCATGAGTTGGTGAAGAACTACCAGCTGGTCACCAACGGCAATTATGTATTCTTTGCCGTCAGCGAGTACGCCGGCGACGCAGTCACCATTTTTAACAGTTACACAAAATAATCTCTATTTTTGGGTAGAATAGAAGTTGCACTCTGGTGCCGTACCCATTATAATCATGTCAGCGCCCGGCAGGGCAGGCCTGCCGGGCGTCTTTCCTGAGATCTGTATAGAGAAGGTGAGCAGTTGGTCTTTTCCAGTTTGTATTTTTTATTTCTATATCTACCCATCGTATTACTAATTTACTACATTACCCCTTTGAAATGGCGCAACCTGTGGCTGCTGGTGGTCAACCTGGTCTTTTATGGCTGGGGCGAACCCAAGTATATCCTGCTGATGATTTTCACCATTGTGCTGGATTACTTCTGCGGTCTGATCGTGGCCCGGCGGAAATTACAAGGCGACGACAAGGGCGCCCGGATCGCTGTGGCGGTGGCGTTGGTCCTCAATCTGGCTATCCTGTTCTTCTTTAAATACTGGGATCTGGTGGCCAAGACCTTCCAGCACTTTGGCGTGGGTATGCCGGTGCTCAACCTGACCCTGCCCATCGGCATCTCCTTCTACACCTTCCAGACCATGACCTACCCCGTGGATATCTACCGTGGAGACGCGCAGGTGCAGAAGAACATCATCAGCTTCGGTACCTTCGTGACCCTTTTCCCCCAGCTCATTGCCGGCCCCATCATCAAGTACAAGGAGCTGGCCGACCAGATGACCTACCGCACCCACTCCCCGGAGCAGTTTGCCTCCGGCGTGCAGGTATTTACGGTAGGCCTGGCCAAGAAGGTACTGCTGGCCAATAACATCGGCAAGCTGTGGGACGTCTATCTGGCCCTGCCCACCGACCAGCTCACCGTCTCCGGCGCTTGGCTGGGCGTGGCGGCCTTCTCCCTCCAGCTGTACTTTGACTTCTCCGGCTACTCCGATATGGCCGTGGGCCTGGGCCGGATGCTGGGCTTCGAGTTTTTGCGGAACTTCAACTACCCCTATATCTCCAAGTCAGTCACCGAGTTCTGGCGCCGGTGGCACATCTCCCTGGGCTCCTGGTTCCGGGAGTATCTGTATATTCCTCTGGGCGGTAACCGGGTGAAAAAGCCCCGGCTGTTCTTCAACCTGTTTGTGGTGTGGGCCGCCACCGGCATCTGGCACGGCGCCAGCTGGAACTTCCTGATCTGGGGCCTTTACTTCGCCGCCCTCATTATTCTGGAAAAGGCCTTCCTGGGCAAGCTGCTGGAGAAGTGTCCCGCTGTGGTGCAGCACATCTACACCCTGTTCCTGGTGCTGGTAAGCTGGGCCATCTTCGCCGTGGAGGATTTCAACCACATGGGTGCCTATCTGGCCGCCATGTTCGGTAACGCCCATGGTGGGCTTGTCAGTGCCAGCGTGGGCTACTACTTCTCCTCCTTCCTGCCTATGCTGGTCATCGGCGCTGTGGCCGCCACTCCGCTGGGGGCCAAGCTGTGGAAAAAGCTGCCGGAAAAGCCTATGAAGGTGGTGCTGCCGGTGCTGCTGCTGGCCGGACTGATCCTTTCCACCGCCTACCTGGTTGACGGCACTTATAACCCCTTCCTCTACTGGAACTTCTGATTGGAGGCACTGTATTATGTCGAAAAAGTACTGTATCTTCATTACGACCCTGTTCTGCGCCTTTATCGGCCTGTTTCTGGTGGCCAACGCCGCCGCGCCCGACCGGGAGTTCTCCGAAATGGAGAACCGCAAGCTGGAGCAGATGCCCAAAGTCTCTGCGGACAGCCTGCTGAGCGGCCAGTTTATGCGGAAGTTTGAGACCTACACCACCGACCAGTTTGTGGGCCGGGACCTGTGGGTGGCCCTTAAATCCTCCACGGAGCGGACCCTGGGCAAACAGGAGAACAACAATGTCTACTTCTGCGATGAGGACACCCTTATTACCCGGTTTGACCAGCCCGATGCCGCCAAGGTGACGGAAAACCTGAATCATGTGAACACTTTTGTGGAAAGTGTGCATATCCCGGTGACCTTCTCCCTCATTCCCACCCAGGCCTGCATCTGGGCGGACCGGCTGCCCGACGGGGCCCCCAACGCCAGCCAGACCGCTCTGCTGGACCAGGCCAAGGCGGCGGTACCCGGCGCTACCTGGGCGGATCTGTACAGCCCCCTGTGGGCGCACAAGGACGAGAGCATCTTCTACCGCACCGACCACCACTGGACCAGCCTGGGCGCCTACTACGGCTACACTGCGCTGGCAGAAGCCTTGGGCTACACACCCGTACCTCTGGATGCCTATACCGAGACCATCCGTTCCACCGAGTTCTACGGCACGGTGTTCTCCTCCTCCGGCGTACGCTGGGTAAGCCCCGACACCATCTCCACTTATGTGCCTGACACCGGCATTACCGTCACCAGCTACACCTATGACAACACCGGCAACCAGGTGGAAGTGCCCCGCGCTCTGTACGACACCTCCTTCCTCTCCGTGAAAGACAAGTACTCCATGTTCCTGGGCGGCAACCAGTCTCTGGGCGTAGTCAAGACCCCCAATGCCGAAAAGCCCAAGCTGCTGGTCATTCGGGACTCCTACGCCGACTCTCTGGTGCCCTTCCTCACCCCCCACTTCTCCGAGATTCACCTGATCGACCTGCGCTACTACAAGCTGTCCATTGCCGACTACATCCAGCAGAACGGCATCGATCAGGCTCTGGTCCTCTACAGCGTTCCCAACTTTGTCACCGATTCCAATCTGTTCTGGATCACCCGCTGAACAAGCAAAAAGTCCGGCCCACAAGGGCCGGACTTTTTTGGCGAAATCAGTCTCGCTGGGAGTGGACATTCATGGAGTGATTGACCTTGCCAATGATGAACAGGACCACTACCATGGAAACCACAGCGATGAGCAGGTTCAGAACCATGCTCTGAATCAGGGCAGCCAGGATGTAGTTGACGAAGCAGACCGCCGCCACGGTGACCGCGTAAGGCAGCTGAGTGGCCACATGGTTCAGGTGGTAGCACTGAGCGCCGGAGGAGGCCATGATAGTGGTATCAGAGATGGGAGAGCAGTGGTCGCCCATCACCGCGCCGCCCAGAGTGGCGGCAATGGCGATCATCAGCATATCGTTGCCGTTGATCAAATCAGCAGTCAGATCAGCCGCGGCCACGCCGCCGGAGAACACCGGGATCACGATGGGCAGCAGGATGGTAAAGGTGCCCCAGGAAGTACCGGTGGCGAAGCCCAGGAATGCGGCGATGATAAACACCACGGCGGGCAGGAAGTTGTGGAGGCTCTCGCCAAAGCCGGACACAATGTCGGCCACAAACTCGGGGGCGCCCAGGGTCTTGGTCACATCGCCGATGGTCCAGGCCAGGCAGAGGATCAGGATGGCAGGCACCATCTGCTTGAAACCGCCGGGCAGACAATCCATCAGCTCGGTAAACTTCATGGAACGGCGCACGGTAAAGAAGATCATGGTGAAGATCAGAGCGATCAGAGAGCCCAAAGGCAGCGCATCAAAGGCGGAAGTGTTGGCAAAAGCGGTGATGATATCAGTACCGCCGTTCTGATAGCCCACCAGGATCATGGCGCCCACGCAGCAGGCCACCAGTGCAATTACTGGGATCACCAGATCGATGACCTTGCCGTTGGGGTTAAACTTCATCTCCTCCACACCGGCGAAGGGACGCTCAGGGGTGGTATACAAATCTCCCTTGGCGGCGTTGTCCTCGTGCTTCTTCATGGGGCCATAGTCAATGTTCAGGCAGGTCATGACCACGATGAAGACCAGAGTCAAAATGGCGTAGTAGTTGTAAGGAATGGCCTTCAGAAAAATCTGGAAGCCCAGCTCATCGTTGCCGATAATGCCGGTAACGGCTGCGGCCCAGGAGGACACGGGCATCATGATACACACGGGAGCGGCGGTGGCGTCACACATATAGGACAGCTTGGCCCGGGAGATGTGGTGGCCGTCGGTGACGGGACGCATCACGTTACCTGTGGTCAGATTGTTGAAGTAGTCGTCCACCCCCAGCACAATGGCCAGGATGAAGGTGGACCACAAGGCGCCGGATTTGGTCTTGATATGAGATACGGCCCAATCGCCATAGGCCTTGGAACCGCCGGCCCGGATCATCAGAGCCACCATGGTGCCCAGGATGACCAGGAACATCAGGATACCCATATTGCCGCCGGCGTTGCTCGTCAGCCGGGACACGAAATCCTGAAACGCACCTACGACATCGCCATTGGTGTTCAACATACATCCCACCAGGATGCCGAGGAACAGAGAGGAGTACACTTCTTTGGTGATCAGTGCGAGAATAATCGCCACCACGGGCGGGAGCAGTGAGAATGCGGTGCCCCAGAGTTTACTGGTGTGCTCCACATCTCCTTCAGCAAAAACTACGGTCGCCAGCATACAAGCGAGTGTAAACAGGACAAGAAGGATCTTGCCAGATCGTTTGATACGCGGTGAATTCATATCAGCCCTCCTATTGAGATGGTGAATCCCAAAGCTCCCCAACCCAAGGATTCGAGAGGTATCATAACAAAATTGTGATTAATTTGACAATGTTTTTTTATCCGTTTGTCTATTTTTGTAGAGCCTCACAGAATAGCACCCTCTTTTTTGGTTAATTAATCTATATACTTTTCAATATCCTTCCAATCCAGTCCTGTTCACCATTCTGCAGATCTGTGTGCTTCAGGCAAAAAATCGCCCCCACCGTGTTTTGCACGGCGGGGGCGATTTTCATCATATGCAGTTTGCCGGGGTCACGCTCAGTCGCGCTGAGAGTGACGGTTCATGGAGTGGTTGACCTTGCCGATAACCAGCAGGACAGCGACCATGGAAATGATGGCAATGGGCAGACAGATAATGGGGTTCTTGATGAAAGCGGTGATGATGTAGTTGAAGAAAGCCACGACCGCCACGGTCAGGGCATAGGGCAGCTGAGTGGCCACATGGTTCAGGTGGTAGCACTGAGCGCCGGAGGAAGCCATAATGGTGGTATCGGAAATGGGGGAGCAGTGGTCGCCCATAACCGCGCCGCCCAGGGTGGCAGCAATGGAGATCATCAGCAGGTTGTTGTTCAGGTCGCTCACCGTCAGGTCAACAGCGGGGGTACCGCCGGAGAAAACGGGGATCACGATGGGCAGCAGGATGGAGAAGGTACCCCAGGAAGTACCGGTGGCGAAGCCCAGGAAGGCGGCGATGATGAACACCACGGCGGGCAGCAGAGCAAACAGCTTACCGCTCAGATCTGCCACGAGGCCAGCCACGAACTGAGGAGCACCCAGGCCCTTGGTCACGTCGCCGATGGTCCAGGCCAGGCACAGAATCAGGATGGCGGGCACCATCTGCTTGAAGCCCTCAGGCAGGCAATCCATCAGCTCGGTGAACTTCATGGAACGACGGATCATGAAGTAGATCATGTTGACGATCAGGGCGATCAGAGAACCGAAGGGCAGCGCGTCAAAAGCGGAGGTGTTGGCGAAGGCGGTGATGAGGTCATGGCCGCCGTTCTGATAACCGACATAGACCATGGCAGACACGCAGCCGATGATCAGAATAATAACAGGAATGACCAGGTCGATGACCTTGCCGTCGGGGTTGAACTTCATCTCCTTGGCGTCGGCGAAGGGACGCTCGGGGGTGGTGTACAGGTCGCCCTTGGCGGCGTTGTCCTCATGCTTGCGCATGGGACCGTAGTCGATGTTCAGGCAGGTCATGACCATGATGAAGACCAGGGTCAGAATGGCATAGTAGTTGTAGGGGATGGCCCGCAGGAAGATCTGGAAACCCACCTCCTCGTTGCCGATAACGCCGGTGACGGCGGCGGCCCAGGAGGACACAGGCATCATGATACAAACGGGAGCGGCGGTAGCGTCGCACATATAGGACAGTTTGGCGCGGGAGATGTGGTGGCCGTCGGCCACGGGACGCATCACGTTACCGGTGGTCAGGTTGTTGAAGTAGTCGTCCACGCCCAGCACCAGAGCCAGGATAAAGGTGGACCACAGAGCGCCGGACTTGGTCTTGATGTGGGACACGGCCCAGTCGCCGTAGGCCTTGGAGCCGCCGGCCCGGATCATCAGGGCCACCATGGTGCCCAGGATGACCAGGAACATCAGGATACCCATATTGCCGCCGGCGTTGGAGCACAGGTGGCTGACAAAGAACTGGAACGCATCCAGAGGGCTGCCGTTCACCTGCAGGAAGCAGCCGACCAAAATACCGAGGAACAGGGAAGAATACACTTCCTTGGTGATCAGAGCCAGACCGATAGCCACCACAGGGGGCAGCAGGGACGCGATCGTGCCATATACCGCGCTGCTAGGGGCATCGCCTTCAGCAAAGGCGACCGTCATCAGGACACATGCCAGGGCAAAGACAACCAACAGGATTCTTCCGAACCGTTGCATTCGTGGTGAGTTCATAATAACCCTCCCTTATAATTTTGAATCCTATAAGCCTCCCCAACCCTAGGATTCGTTTTTTATGATACACCATTATTCACAATTTGGCAATACTTTTTCGGCACATTTAACATAAGTTTCGTCTTTCATCCATTTCATATTCACATATCCAGCAAAAATCCCGCTTTTTCCAGAGAATTCTGTATCCTTTGGAACGTTTTCTCATCTTTACACCGAATTGTATGAAGATGGATACCCCCCGTCAGTTCAGAGAGGGGACGGGCCCTGTCAGCCCGTACCCTCTGAAGAAACTCCTGTACATCATATCGGGAACGTACCCCCAATATACCTGTGAGCTGACCGTAGACCGGATGCTCCACGATCACATCGGCCACCTCGCCCCCGGCGTCCACAATGGCGTTGAGCTCCGCTTCCATCTCCTCCGGGGCGTGGACACAGGCTACCGTCCGCTCCACCCCGGCGGGGCGGCGGCCCAGCACATAGCCCCGGGGGGTGGCCACGATGTCCGCCCCGGCCGCCCGCAGCAGGGCCACGTCCCCCACAATGATCTGGCGGCTTACCAAGAACCGCCTGGCCAGCGCCGTGGCGCTTACCGGCCCCCCGGCCTCCTCCAGCATCTGCTCCACCGCCTTCCGGCGGTCCTGTGCGGCGGATCGTTCCATCCTGCTTCCTCCTTTGTTTTTTGACCAGTATAGCAGGTTCTTCCGACCCTGTAAATCAGCGCCGGAAAAGCCCTCTCCCTTGCCTTTCCACAGGGATTGTGCTAAAATGTGACCGACTGGTTTCCACACCCGGTCCAAGCGCGGCAGCGCCGCGTTCGTTCGGCGGGACTCACCGTCGTTCTCTAAATACGAAAATGGAGGTTCCAAATCAACCATGCACAAATGCAACACCCGTGATCTCACCCTGGCCGCCATGGTGGCCGCCGTCTACTTTGTCCTGTGCTATTTCGGCAACATCTTTCAGCTCACCTTTGGACCTGTCCAGGTCCGTCTGGGAGAGGCCCTCACCGTGCTTCCCTTCCTGTTTCCTGCCACCGCGCCGGGCCTGGCGCTGGGCTGCCTGCTGACCAATATTCTCTCTCCCTACGGCCCTATTGACATGGTGGTGGGCACTCTGGCCACCGCCATCGCCGCGTTCCTGAGCGCCAGGATGCCCCGCTGGTATCTGGCCGCTCTGCCCCCCATTGTACTGAACGCCCTGCTGCTGCCCCCCATGTGGGCCTGGGCCCAGGCAGGAGCCATCAACGGTGCTTTTTGGGCTGCTTACGGGTTTAATATGTGGACCTTTGTGGCGGGCGAGGCCCTGGCCTGCTATGTGCTGGGCTCCGTGCTGCTGCTGGGCCTGCCCAAGATCCGCTATTTCCGCACTATGATCCCGGAACGCCGCCTGGCCGTCCGCTGAGGCGACGTCCCTCAGTTTTATAACAAACAAGGAGGATTCCCTCATGAAAGTCCGCAAGGCTGTCATCCCCGCCGCTGGTCTGGGGACAAGGATGCTCCCCGCCACCAAGACCGTCCCCAAGGAAATGCTCCCTATGGTGGACAAGCCTGTGATCCAGTATATCATTGAGGAGGCTGTGGCCTCCGGCATTGAGGATATCCTCATCGTCACCAACCGGGCCAAGTCCGCCATGGACGACTACTTTGACTACTACCCCGAACTGGAGACCCGCCTGCTCCAGGCCGGCAAGGAGCGGGAGCTGGTGGAGGTCCGCCGGGCAGCCGATCTGGCCAACATCTTCTATGTCCGCCAGAAGGAGACCAAGGGCCTGGGCCATGCCATCTACCGGGCCAAGCGCTTTGTGGGAGACGAGCCCTTCGCCGTGCTGCTGGGCGACGACATCATGCGGGCCAAAAAGCCGGTGACCCTCCAGCTGATTGAGGGCGCCGAGAAGTACGGTGCTTCCGCCGTGGGCGTCCAGAAGGTATCCACCGAGGCCATTTCCCGCTACTCTTCCGTGAAGATCGCCTCTCTGGAGGACCGGATCTTCGATGTTTCCGACATGAATGAGAAGCCCACGCCTCAGGAGATGTTCTCCAATTATGCCATCCTGGGCCGGTATGTGCTCACCCCCCAGATCTTTGACATTCTGGAGAACCTGAAGCCGGGCTACGGCGGGGAGATCCAGCTCACCGACGGTCTGCGGGAGCTCTGCCGCAAGAGCCGGATGGTGGCGGTGGACTTTGAGGGCCGCCGGTACGATACCGGCAACCTGTGCGGCTTCCTGGAGGCCACCATTGACTTTGCTCTGGAAAACAAGGCCACGGCCTCCTGGCTGAGCCACTTTATTAAAGAAAAGGCAGAGAGCCTGCGGTAAGGTGTGGATTGCCGCGCTCCTGTGCTCAAATTTTTCGGCCTGCGCCTCAAAGGCGCAGGCCGTTTTTCTTGATCCATTCCCCCTGAGCCATCGCCGTAACGGAGATGGCTGTTCAAAAAACACCCCGTTTCCTCTGAGAGGAAATGGGGTGTTATTCCTGCTTTTTACTCAGCTTATCCATACCGACTCCCAGGGCCACGGATATCTTATAAAAGGTCTCCACAGAGAAATTGTAAGCCGCTTTTTCCGATTGGATCTGCCGTATAAAATCATGGGAAAGGTCCACCATCTCCGCAAGCTGTGCGGAAGTCAATCCCTTTTCCTTGCGGTATTTCCGAATATTGCGGCGTATCGTATTATAAATATCGTCATCGAAAATCAGCTTTTGCGTCCGCTTCATACTATGCGCCACCACCTAACAGCATTCTACCCAGATACACCGCAAATGTATGTTAGCTAATGCCTCACAAAACATGCTTGTATATTTTAGGAAAGGCTGTTAAAATATTTTTAAAAATTTTCCCCAAAAATAAAACCGCACCCCTCCCCCAATGCTCTTACTGTCGTGAGCGGCAATGCTCGCACAGGCTGAAGCGGCGGAGGCGCGGGCGCTTCCTTTCCACGGGATCCGCTTGCCGGACCGGCAGGGGATTCAAACAAACCGACTGTCTTGCCCTCCGCCGCTGGCAGCAGCCCCACCATCAAATAACCACCGGCCTTTTGCCGGGAGAGAAACAGGAGGAATTATGATATGAAACGATGGATCAGCGGTACATTGGCAGCAGGTTTGCTCGGCGGAATGCTGAGTCTCCCGGCAGGTGCGCTCTCCCCATCCACTCTGGACCCACAGACCGCCGGAGCTTACAACAACGTTCTGCGGCAACAGATCCAAACCTATTCCATTGCCCAGGAGGAAAAGCTGGAGTATTCCGGCATATCCTACTTCGGCGAGGGGCTTATCTACGCCGGGCTGACCGATTTTAACGGCGACCAGCGGCCCGAGCTGGTGACACTGCGGGTGGAGTATCCTGCATCCGGCTTTGTCACCGCTGAGATCTGGACCATGAGCGGCGGAAAGGCGGTACGCACCGCCAACTGTGAAATGAATACCGCATACCAGGGTACAGAAGAAGGCTATCTCTACCTGGTGGAGCGAGGCAATGAAACCCGCCTTTGCTCCTATATCTCCGCCAATGTTGCCACCGGCATTGATGAAGCGGCAAATGAGGTTCTGGTCACCACTTACCAAGACGTGGCCCTGCTTAATATGGACGGCACCGTTCAGCAGTACAGTGATTCTTCCGATCAGACCGACCACAGCCAGTGGAAGGCCTGGCAGGCCTCTGGCTGGAAGCAGAAAGAGACCCTTGCGGTTGGCAGCGATTACGGGTATATCATCACCCTCTATAACCCGGCCACCGCCGCCACCGTGAATCAGTTGCAAACCGCTCTGGCCGCTCAGGCAAACAAAGCCCCCTTTGTGGACGTATCCGCCGACGCTTACTACAACGTGCCTGTCCGCTGGGCTGTGGAGAAGAAGATTACCAGCGGCACCAGCACTACCACATTCAGCCCCGACACTACCTGCAGTACCGCCCAGATCCTCACCTTCCTGTGGCGGGCCAACGGCTCGCCGGAGCCTGCGATCTCCAATCCCTTTACCGACGTGCCGGGCGACGCCTACTACACCAAGGCGGCTGTGTGGGCCTATGAAAAGGGTCTGGTATCCGGCTCCCGCTTTGGCGGCGACACACCCTGCACCCGTGCCTCCGCCGTCACCTATCTGTGGAAGCTGGCTGGCCGCCCCGCCGGCGGCAGCGCCTCCTTTACGGATGTATCCGGTCAGGCCCCATATGCCCAGGCTGTGGCCTGGGCCGTGAAAGAGGGCATCACCAGCGGCACCAGCGCCACCACGTTCAGCCCCGACCTGATTTGCAGCCGTGGGCAGATCGTCACTTTCCTGTACCGCAGCGCCACTTAAATCACAAAGAAAGAGAGGAATTTTGATGAAACGGATCCAGTTACCCAAAAAGCTGCTCTCCGCCCTCTGCGCGGCGGCCCTCCTGGTTGGGGCCATGCCCGGGGCGCTGGCAGCGGAACGTACCCAGCAAGTCCCCATCCAGCGGCAGAGTATTGCCACCAACGCAGGTGTCTTTACCTACATCGACGCCCAGGGCGGCCTGTGGTCCTGGGGGGATAGCCTGACCGGAGGTGTTGGCAACGGCACCACCTCTTCCACCACCGGCACTCCGGAAAAAATCCTGGACAACGTGGTATTTGTCAGCAGCGGTCTCAACAACAACGGCGCCGCTATTCAGTCGGACGGCTCCCTCTGGACCTGGGGCGACAACTGGACGGGCCAGTTGGGCAACGGCCTGCAGGGAGACGGCTCCAATACCCTGGGGGTCTTTCAGACCAGGCCGGGCAAGATCATGGACGATGTGGCATCGGTGAGCTGCGGCTACGGACACACCGGCATCGTCAAAACTGACGGAACCCTGTGGATGTGCGGCAACAATGAGTGGGGCCAACTGGGTAACGGCGGAAAAGGAAACGACACCTACTTCGGTGGAAACCAGGACAAACCTATGCAGACCGTCCCGGTCAAGGTCATGGAGAATGTCAAGGCAGTCAGCTGCGGCACGGCCCATACGGCGGCCATCAAGGAGGATGGCTCCCTGTGGATGTGGGGCCGCAACGACAGCGGCGCACTGGGCAACGGCAAGCAGGGCAACCGGACCAAAATGGACCGCTATGTCTGGCAGGACGTGCCGGTCAAGGTTATGGACAACGTACAGGCAGTCAGCTGCGGCTGGGAGTATACGGTGGCGCTGAAAACCGACGGCAGCGTTTGGGTATGCGGCGACAACAACTACGGCCAGCTGGGCAACGGCGGTACCGGCAACGACAAAAATGTGGTGGGCGGCCCCGTCCAGAGTGTATGGACCAAGATCATGGACAACGGCGCGGCCATCTCCACCTCCAATCCCCTCACCGCCATTGTGTGTACCGACGGCTCCCTCTGGACCTGCGGCGGCGACGGCAACGGCCGCATCGGTACCGGAAAGCGCTCCGACGTGGCGCTGACGCCGGTCAAGATCATGGATAACGTGGCAGAGGTCAGCGTGGGATACAACGGCTCCATGGCCGTCACCAAGGACGGCTCCCTCTGGGTATGGGGCGAAACCAACCTGGACATAGACTATGCCAATCAAGCGTGGGCCCCGGTCCGGCTGGAAGGGGTAAAGGTCCTGCTGCCTGACGGAACAGTCTCTCAGCCCACCGAGGAACCGGAGCAGACTGAACTGCGGCACAGCGGCTCCACCACGCTGGAAAAACTGAGCAAGGAAGAGATCGTCCAGCTGCTGAATCAGGCCTCCAGCACCTTTCCCAACCCCGTTCTGACAAAGGAACCCTCCATCCAGGCCCCCTATGCCACCGGCGCGGTGGATCACCAGGCCCTGGAGGCCGCCGCCCAGCGTCTGAATGTGCTGCGGCGGCTGGCCGGTGTGCCTCAGGTTCAGCTGGACGACCGTCTGAGCGAGAACGCCCAGTACGGCGCGGTGCTGCTGGCTCACCTGGGCAGTCTGAACCATACCCCCGCCAAGCCTTCGGATATGGACAACAGCTTCTATCAAAAGGCCTATGAGGCCACCTCCACCAGCAACATTGCAGCGGGCATGGACCTGCTGGAATCAGTGGATATGTTTATGCAGGACAGCGACGCCCGCAACGTGGAGCGGGTGGGACACCGCCGCTGGCAGCTCAACCCCGAGCTGGGCCGGGTGGGCTTCGGCTACGCCCAGAACCCGGACAGCATCTACCGCGACTTTGTAACCGAGAAGGTCACCGATACCAGCGGCAGCGGCTGCGACTATGACTTTATCGGCTGGCCCGCCTCGGGCAGCTTCCCCAACTATCTGGATAGCTTTGACGCCAACACCGCCTGGAGCGTGGTGCTCAACCCCGACGATTATCAGGTGCCCACTCAGTCCGGCCTTGTGGTCATTCTGGTACGCCAGAGCGACGGCAAGACCTGGACCCTGGACGGCAAGGCCAGTTATACCCCCGCCGCCTCCGGCCGCTACCTCAATGTGGAGACCTCCGGCGTGGGCAACTGCATCATCTTCCGGCCTGACGGAGTGTCCAAGTATGAGGGTGTTTACCAGGTCACCATCGACGGCCTGAAGGACCGCTCCGGCAAGGCTGTGGACTTCACCTACCAGGTGGACTTTTTCTCCCAGCCCGACCCCAATGCTTCCAAACCCTCCGACTGGGCGGCAGCCTCCGTTCAGGAGGCTATCCAGATGAACCTTGTGCCTGTCGCGCTCCAGAGCGGCTACACCCAGACCGCCACCCGTCAGGAGATCTGCGCCCTGGTGGTCCGTTTCTATGAGGCGGTGACCGGCAGCCCGGTGCAGGGCCGTGTCTCCTTCTCCGACACCAAGGATGAGGACGTGGAGAAGGCCGCCTACCTGGGCATTGTAAACGGCGTGGGCGACGGCAGCTTCCACCCCAATGACCCGCTGACCCGGGAACAGGCGGCGGTCATGCTTACCCGCCTGGCACTGCGGATGTCCAAATACCTGCCGCCGGCGGAGGCAAACTTCACCGACCGGGCAGAGATCTCCCCCTGGGCGCTGGAGGCCACTGGAACCATTCAGGGGTGCGGCATTATGAACGGCGTGGGCGGCGGACGGTTTGCCCCCTCCCTGTCCTACAGCCGGGAGCAGTGCATCACCACTCTAATGCGTCTGTACCATTATATTTCCCAATAACCAACAACCTGACAGCAGGGAGCGGCGCCGTGGCGCCGCTCCCTGCTTCTGCTGCAACTCTTTGGTTTCCTCTGGAAAATCGTCCAATCATCTGGTAAACTGTTGTAACACTACGAAATACGAAGAAACGAGGGGATTGTATGGATCTGACCGAGCTGGTGCGCCAGGCCCAGGCCGGCGATCAGGAAGCCATGGGACGTCTGTATGAGCAGACCAGCCAGCGGGTATATGCCCTGGCGCTGCGGCTGACCAACGATCCGGAACTGGCCATGGACGTGGTGCAGGAGACCTACCTCTCGGCCTTGCAGCACCTGGACGGCCTGCGGAATCCGGAGGCCTTTGTGAGCTGGATGTTCCAGATCGCAGCAAACCGATGTCACCGCCTGCATAAGCAGCAGGGCCGCTTTGTTCAGGCTTCCCCGGAGGAGGACGAGGACGGGGGATTTTTGGAAGCCATCCCCGACCCGGACGAGGGTATCCTGCCTGAATCTGTGGCCGACAACGTGGAGACCCGCCGTCTGGTGATGGAGCTGGTGGACCAGCTGCCTGAGGTCCAGCGGGAGTGCGTCATTCTGTACTACTTCTCCCACTGCTCGGTGGAGCAGATCGCGGAGATCCAGGGGTGCGCCCCGGGGACGGTGAAAAGCCGTCTCAACTACGCCCGAAAGAAACTGAAGGAGGACGTGCTGGCACTGGAGGAGCGGGACGGCATCCGGCTGCACACCTTGGTTCCCATTGGACTTCTCTTCCCCTGCCTTGCCGGGGAACTGCCCGACCCCGCTGTCTTTTCCCATACTTGGCAGGCGGTCACCGCCGGGCTGGGGACCGCTGGGGCGGCAGGCGCTACCGCCGCCGCGGCAGCCGGGACTCAGACCGCCGGAGGCACAACGGCGGCCGCCTCGGCAGCGGGCGGGAAGGCTGCGGCGGGGGCCGCTGTCAAGTCGGCTGCGTCCGGGGCCTTCAAGCTCAAACTGGTTGCCGGGCTGGCGGCGGGCGGCCTACTAGTGGGCGGCGTAGGACTGGCCCTCCATGAGCCCACCCTCTCCTTCAGCGACCCCGCCTTTGAGCAGAATATCCGCACAATCATCGATAAACCCCAGGGCCCCATCCACCCCAGCGATGTGGAGCTGATCGATATGCTTTCCATTGAGGAAGACGGCACATTATCGACGGAGATCTGGATGGACCACGGGGAGACTTCCCAGATGTTAAAGGGAAACGTACCTGTCAACAGCCTGGAGGATGCTGCCCTGCTGCCCCATCTGACGGATATCCATTATGACGTGAGAGATTCCGGCGCGCTGCTCCAGACCATCCGGGATGACGATCTGCACTCCCTCCTCATGCCGCTTACAAGGGACGAGGGTCAGGCAATCAATGACCTTGGCTTTTTGGAAAACCTGGGGGAGCTGAAGGCACTCATGATTTCCGTGGCTGAGGAAGCAGATCTGACGCCGCTGGAAGAGGCCTCGTCTTTGGTGGAATTGTATGTAGGCCTATCCGGGTCCTCTCTGGATCTCTCCCAGCTGACACAACTTGGTTTCTTAGAGGTAACTGCCGAGCCTGACACCTGCACCCAGCTGACCGCGTCAGAAATGCTGCCCAACCTTGTAATACTGGATCTGAAGGGACTGTACGCATGGGGTACTTCTCTCGATGTGGTCGCGTATATGCCGTCCCTGGAGTATGTTGGGTTGGACGGCGGATATGATATGGACCTGACTCCCCTCTCTCAATTAGAGAAACTTCGGGCAGTTCATTTGTACTCCTATACATACCCGGTGGATCTGACCCCGCTGCTGGATTGCCCCAGTCTGGAAGTATGCAGCGCGTACAATGCCGCGGAAGGAAACGTGATCCCGCCCCAGCTGCCGGTGGAGTGGGGCAGCTATGACCGCAGCTGGGAGGTTTATTATGAATTGATGAATCAGGTGCGGAAAAGCTGGACCGGACACAACTGGATGGGATAAGGTTTCGCCCTCCCCCCTAAAAATTTTTTCTCCCCATTTAAAACCGGGGGAAGGGGCGCGGTATCTTACTGACGTAACCAATATGAGCTGGATCGTGTACCGGACCATTCAAAGGGGATCACAAAGTGCTGAAACGGCTTTTGTGTCCGCTGCCGGCCAGCTGCACCAACAAAAAAGAAACCTAACGAAATACGAAGAAACGAGGGGATTGTATGGATCTGACCAAGCTGGTGCGTCAAGCCCAGGCCGGTGATCAGGAGGCCATGGGACAGCTGTATGAACAGACCAGCCAGCGGGTGTATGCCCTGGCTCTGCGGCTAACCAATGATCCGGAGCTGGCCATGGACGTGGTGCAGGAGACCTATCTCTCCGCCCTGCAGCACCTGGACAGCCTGCGGAATCCGGAGGCCTTTATAAGCTGGATATTTCAGATCGCCGCAAACCGCTGCCACCGCCTGCATAAGCAGCAGGGCCGGTTTGTTCAGGCTTCCAAGGAAGAGGACGAGGACGGGGGATTTTTGGAAGCCATCCCCGACCCGGATGAGGGTATCCTGCCTGAATCTGTGGCCGACAACGTGGAGACCCGCCGTCTGGTAATGCGTCTGGTGGAGCGGCTCCCCGAGGTCCAGCGGGAGTGCGTCATTCTGTACTACTTCTCCCACTGCTCGGTGGAGCAGATCGCGGAGATCCAGGAGTGCGCCCCGGGGACGGTGAAAAGCCGTCTCAACTACGCCCGAAAAAAGCTGAGAGAGGACGTGCTGGCGTTGGAGGAGCGGGACGGTATCCGGCTCCATACCATGATCCCTGTGGGCGTTCTGTTCCAGTGCCTTACCAGCGAACTGCCCGACTCCGCCGTCTTTTCCCGGGTCTGGGAGAATATCAGCGCGGGATTGGGGAAGGCTGGCGCCGCAGGAACCTCTGCTGCCGCGTCAGCGGGGACCCAGGCCACCGGAAATACAGCGACAGCCGCTTCGGCGGCGGGCAGGAAGGCCGCGGTGGGAACCGCTGTCAAAGCGGCCGCATCGGGGGCCTTCAAGCTCAAGCTGGCTGCCGGTGTGGCAGCGGGTGTGCTGCTGGTCGGCGGAGGAGTAACTGTGGGTGGCTTGTTGATTGGCGGTACAGACAGGACCCAGCAGGAACCCAACCCTACCTTCAGCACGGTTCCGCAAAATACCCCGGAAACGACTCCTCAGAATACCCCGGAAGCTGACCTTGACCGGCAGGCTGCTGAAGGCGTGTTGGATACCATGCCCTATTACGGCGATATCAGCAAGTGCCAGATGACAGCGGAGCAGGCTTTGCTGCTGGCAGATCTGATCGCCCGGGGAATCGAGGATGGTATCACGCCGTTCAGCGGCTATAGTCAGCCAGTGGATCAGGTCGTGTTCTGGGACGAACCTTATACGGTGCAGGGATATGATGGGCCATATGAGACCGACCGCTCCCTCATGATGCTTGGCGACTTCGCTGGAGATGGTATGCCCTATCTCTATTGCTTCAGCAGTCTGGTGGATAGTTCCTTTGAGATCTATGGATGGAACGAACGCGGCCAGCCCATACGGATCATCGGTGACGAAGCTTACCACGGCCGAGAGAGCAGCGATCTCTTCGAAACAGACGAGGGAACGGTGCAGATGGACCGGAGCGGAGCCTCCGGCGCTGCCCGTCACGGCGGCAGTGTGTTCACCTTCCGCCAAGGCGGGGTGGAGGAGAGCGAGACCTGGCTGGAGGAATACGACGACGAGAAGCAAATGATGCGGGTCGTGGAAAACGGCGTGGAGACTTACTACACAGACGAAGAATGGGAACAGCTGCTTTCAGAAGCATCTGTTCCAAAGGAGAAGCCTCCCCGTACGCTTCCGTACCGCCCCTTTGATGAGGTGGAAGCCGACGCCTGCTCTCCTCGGGAGATGGTCAATTTTCTAAACCGGTATGCCGCGGCTCTCAACGGTGGTGACACCTCTCAGAATATACAGGTCAAAGAACCCAACAACGAGGCGCGCATGGCAAAGGATATGTATAATATCATGCGTGAGATAGAGTTGACGGGTACGATCTCCGGCATACCAGAGTCTTCCGAACTCTGGGGCCTTACGCTGGATGACGCCAGACTGCTGGACATGAATGGCGACGGCATCAAGGAACTGATCCTGGTCTCCAACAACGATACATCGTATGTCAATGCCTTCCTGGTCCAGTGGTCTGGCGGGAAAACCATCGTCAAATGGAGTGGACTAGGCTTGGATGCCGAAGTAACTCTGGTGCGGGAAAAGAGCAGCGGAGACTATGCGGTACTGCTGCTTGAGTATCAGGGACCGCAAACTCATACCTATACCTTTACTGACCGGACAGATACCTTTTCCCTGGGCATCGATCCGGGAGGGGAGACCAATCAGGAAGAATGTGACCGACTTTATGCCATCTATGATGCCAACTGCGCCCGCTACGAGGTGATTGAACCGCTCGGGAGTGTTTCCAATCCGGGTAATCCCAACAGCGTGGAGGAATGTAAGCGTGAATTGCTGTCCATGATGCAGGGTGCGGCAAAATAAAACTGGCGTAAAAAAGATCGCTTCCGGTGCTTCCTCGGCGCACAATGGAGTTCTGCCCAAAGTGCCACCAGATCCAGTCCCGATATCATATGTTCCGCTGGACAGATCGTCACTTCTGTACCGGGCCATAATCGCTTCAAAAGGGCCTGCTGCAAAAATGCAGCAGGCCCTTTTTGCACTCAGCTCTGGCAGGGCTGCTGCCGGCCGGCGTGGTCAATGGTGTAGTCGGTACCGCAGTCCCCCGGCAGGATGATCTGGGAAATGGGCACAAAGGTATACCCCTCCTGAAGCAGGCACTGGATGATTCCCGGCAGGGCCTCCGGCGTGTGGATGGCGGCGTTGTGGAAGAGCACGATGGAGCCGGGGCACACCCGGCTCACGACCCGCTGGGTGATCTCATTCGCCGGGATCTCCTTCCAGTCCAGGCTGTCCACATCCCACTGGATGGGCTCCATACCCATGGAGCGGATGGCGGCAATCACATGGTTGTCATACTCCCCGTAGGGGCAGCGGATCAGGGTGGGCCGCACGCCGGTGATGGCCTCGATCTTGTCGTTGCAGGCCGACACGTCTGCAATGATCTCCTCGGTGGACAGGCTGTTGTAGTGGGCGTGGGTGTTGGAGTGGTTCATGATCTCATGGCCGGCCTCGTGGAGTGCCTTCACCGACTCCGGGTATTTGTCCACCCAGTCCCCCACCACAAAAAAGGTGGCCTTGATCTGGTACTGGCCCAGAATGTCAATGAGCTGCTGAGTATCCTCATTTCCCCAGGCCGCGTCAAAGGAGATGGCCACCATCTTCTGGTCCCGCTGGACGCAGTAGATGGGCAGCTGCCGTTTGGCAGCCGCCGCGCTTACCACCTCCGGATAATTGACGATGTAGAACATGGCGGCGGCCGCCAACACACAGGCCAGCACCGCCAGCAGCTTTCGCCGCAGCAGAATGATCTTCATCCCTATACCTCCTACCATTTGATTGGTACAGACTATGACAAGATCTTCCGGTTCAGAAGAGGCAATCGCCGCCCTCTCCCCGGCCCCCGCAAACGCCTGAGGCTCCCTTTTCCGCGAAAACCGGGGCCAAGGCGCTTTTTAAAATCTGTTGGAGATACTGGATAATTACCAGAATGACCAACCTCTTCCTTTTGTGGAAGTTTACTGATATGCCGCTACAAAATATTCCCTGTCTTTTTGTGCAATTTGGAACCAAATTTCTGTATTTAGAATATACGCCAAAGAAAATCCTCCCTTTTCATTTGGTCCCATTTCTATATTTAAAATCCGGCTTGCGGTATCCATATTATTGAATTATATGGAATCTTTTCTCACTTGAAATCAAATTCTGGAGAGTGTACCATGCAATTAGAAAACCAGATATAAATCCAGTTTTCCATATATAGAATTTTATGAAGGAGGTTGCTGTATGCATTGGGGCAAGGAACTGCATGAAATGATGCGGATGTACAGCTCCATGAAAGCGCTGCAGCTGCTGGTGGCACTGGCTGAAAGCGAGGAAGAAGTTCCTCTGGCCAAGCTGTCCGCCATGACCGGCATCCCCCCCAGCTCCACCCACCGCATTCTTCAGGAGATGCAGCACTGCGGCTTTGTGATAAAGGATGACGCCCGGAAATGTTACCGTGTGGGCTTTGAGGCCCGCCTGCTGGCCCTCCAGCTGCAAAAGACCAATTTCCTCTATGAGGCAGCCAAGGCAGAGATGACCTATCTGAACGATTTGAGCCTGGAGACCATCCACCTCATCGGCGAGGAGGACCGGGAGGCCGTCTACCTGGCCAAGCTGGGCGCAAAGAACTCGGTGGGCCTCCACTCCGCTGTGGGCAAGCGCATCCCCCTCCACTGCACCAGCGGCGGCAAGGCCCTGCTGGCCTGGAAGTCGGAGAGCTGGCTGAAAAACTACCTGGAGCACACCGAACTGACCCGGTATACCGCTCAGACGCTGGCCGATCCGGAGAGCCTCCTGCGGGAGCTGGAGGTCATCCGTATCCAGGGCTATGCGCTGGACAACCACGAACACCACACTGACGTGGTCTGCATTGCCGCGCCCATTTTCGATGTGGACAACCAGGCGCTGGCCGCCATCAGCATCGCCGCGCCAGACTACCGCTTCTCGCTGGAGAAGGCCCTCTCCTACGGCAGGGAACTGCTCCAGTGCGCGGCTCGCATCACCGAAAAGCTGGGCTGCAACTATCCCATCCAGCTTTCCAAATCATCCTGATACAAGGAGGCACCTTCCATGGAAGAGACCCTGGATCTCACTTATAAGGATCCCAAGTATCCCAGCTCCAAGGTGGTAAACGGCCTGAGCATGGCAGGCCCCCGGGCCCATCTGCGGGGTATGGGTCTGGACAACGAGGACCTGTCCAAGCCCTTCATCGGCGTCATCAACACCTACAACGAGATGCACCCCGGCCACGTTCATCTGGACCGGCTGGGCAAGCTGGTGCGGGACGGTGTTCTGGAGGCGGGGGGCATTCCCTTCGAGGTCAGCACCATCTCCATCTGCGACGGCTTCTCCCAGGGCCATGTGGGTATGTGCAGCGTGCTGCCCAGCCGGGAGATCATCGCCGACTCCATCGACGTGTACGCCGCCGGCCACCAGCTGGACGGCCTGGTACTCATCGGCGGCTGTGACAAGATCGTGCCCGCCATGCTGATGGCGGCCCTGCGGGTCAACCTGCCCACGGTCATCGTCACCGGCGGCCCCATGATGCCCGCCGTCTATAAGGGACGCACCTATGCCACCTATGAGCTTAAGGAGATGGCCGGTAAGCTCACCCGGGGAGAGCTCTCCCGCCAGGAATATGAGTACATGGAGGGGCTTATGTCCCCCACCCCCGGCTCCTGCGCCATGATGGGCACGGCCAACACCATGTCGGTGGTGGCGGAGGCTCTGGGCCTCACCCTTCCGGGCAGCGCCTGCGCCCACGCCGTCAGCGGCAAAAAGAACCGGGTGGCCAAACTCAGCGGCAAGGCCATCGTACGTCTGGTGGAGGAGAATATCCGCCCCCGGGACATCGTGACCCAGAAGATGCTGGAGCTGGCCGTGCGGGTGGGGCTGAGCGTGGGCGGTTCCACCAACATGACCTTACATATGCCCGCCATCGCCCATGAGGCAGGCCTGTCCATGACCTTGGAGGACATGGGCCGCCTGTCCGCCGACACCCCCTACCTGGCCAAGATCAAGCCCTCCGGCACCCACACCATGCTGGATCTGGATCAGGCCGGCGGCGTGGGCGCGGTGATGCGGGAGCTGGACGGACTCATCGATCTGGACCAGATGACGGTCAACGGCCGCACCCACCGCCAGAACGTGGCGAATCTGGTGGAGCACAACCCGGAGGTCATCCATTCCGTGGAGCAGGCCTACAGCGACCACGGCTCCATCACCGTCCTCAAGGGCAACCTGGCCCCCGACGGCGCTGTGATCAAGCAGTCCGCCGTGGCGCCCCAGATGCGCAGGCACAGCGGCCCGGCCCACTGCTTCGAGTGTGAGGAGGACGCCGTCAAGGCCATTTACGGCGGCAGCATCCGGCACGGCGAGGTCATCGTCATCCGCAACGAGGGTCCCCAGGGCGGCCCGGGTATGCGGGAAATGCTCACCGCCACCGCCGCGCTGGTGGGCATGGGCTTTGCTGAATCGGTGGCCCTGGTCACCGACGGACGCTTCTCCGGCGCCACCCGCGGTCCCTGCATCGGCCACGTCTCTCCCGAGACCTCCCGCCGGGGCCCCATCGCGGCGGTACGGGACGGCGATATCATTGAGATCGACATCGACGCCGGTACCCTCTCCGTTCGTCTCAGCGACGACGAGCTGACCGCCCGTCTGGCCGTCCTTCCCCCCCACCAGCCCAAGGTCACGGAAGGGTATCTGTCCCGCTATGCCAAGCACGTGGAGCCTGCCGCCAAAGGCGCCATTCTGGACTAACAACCGGGCTCTCACCCGTATCAAGGAAAGGAGGCGTCTCCGTGTCACACTCACCCAGCCTGCGGGGCATCTCGGCCCCACAGCTCACCCCATTTCACACGGACGGCAGCGTCAATTACGAGGAATACACCAAACTCACCCAATTCATTACCAAGGCCGGTATCGGGGGCGTGTTCGTTTGCGGCACCTCGGGAGAATTCATCAACCTGACCCTGGAGGAGCGGAAGAAGCTGCTCACCGCGGCCATCAAAGGGGCCCCTGACGATACCTTTATCCTCTTCAACACCACCGCCATGGACAAGGCCGATATGGCCGACCTGTTTGCCTGGGCCAAAAGCGAGGGAGCCCACGCCGCCTCTGTCACCGCCCCCTACTACCACCCCTACGATGAGGCGGCCCTGGTCTCCTACTTCCAGGAGACCGCCAGGCTGTCCGGTTCCCTGCCTCTCTATCTCTACAACATCCCCGGCATGACCCACAACCCCATCACCCCCCGGGTGTTGCAGCAGGTGTGCGACACCTGCCCCAATGTGGCAGGCCTGAAGGACAGCAGCATGGACTTTATCACCTTCCAGGAATTTCAGTGTCTGGATCTGCCCCAGGGCTTTGAGCTGATCACCGGCAACGACGCCCAGGTGCTGCCCGTCCTGCAGTCGGGCGGCGACGGCGGTATCGTGGCCATGGCCGCGGTATTCCCCGCCCTGTGCCAGCAGCTCTGGGATCACTATCAGGCCGGCCGTCTGGAGCAAGCCCGCCAGGTCCAGAAACAGCTGCTCCAGCTCCGGGGACTGGTCCGCAAGATTATGCCCATCATGTCCCACAAGAAGATGCTGGAGATGCAGGGCTTCCACATGGGTCCTCCCCGCTTCCCCTTCCGCTCCCTCACTCCTGAGGAGGAGGCTGTGGTGGAAAACGGCGTGCGGTCCATTCTGGGCGACTGCCTATGACCCGCTTCGGCTTTCGCTGGTACGGTCCATCGGATACCATCACCCTGGACCACATCCGGGCCATCCCGCCGGTGACCGAGGTGGTGACCTCCCTCTACCACATCCCCGCCGGGGCGCTGTGGCCGGAGGAGGAATTGGCGGAGCTGACCCGCCAGATTAAGGCGGCCGGCCTGCGCTTCACGGTGGTGGAAGGTCTGCCGGTCCACGAGGATATCAAGCTGGGCCTGCCCGGCCGGGACAAGTACATCGACCAGTTTGCCGAAAATCTGGCCCGGCTTGCCCGGTGCGGAGTACGCACCGTCTGCTACAACTTCATGCCCCTGTTCGGCTGGATCCGCACCGATCTGGCTTTCCCCCTGCCGGACGGCTCCACCACCCTGGCCTTCCGCCGGGAAGCGCTGGATGCCATGGACCCGGCCACCCAACCGCTGAAGCTGCCCGGCTGGAACTTCTCCACCCAGTCCCGCCAACTCCGGGACCTGCTGGAGCGCTACCGCCAGCTGGGGCGGGAGGGGATGTGGCGAAACCTGCGCTACTTCCTCCAGGCCGTGGTGCCTGAGGCCCAGCGGCTGGATATTCGGCTGGCCATCCACCCCGACGACCCGCCGCTGCCGGTGTTTGGCCTGCCCCGTATCGTCTCCACCCTGGAGGACCTGCTGGAGATCTGCCGTATCGTGGATCTGCCCGCCAACGGCGTGACCCTGTGTACAGGTTCCCTGGGCAGCAGTCCCCAAAACGACATGTGCGCCATCGCTCAGGCACTATGCAGCCAGAGACGGGTCCCCTTCGTCCACGCCCGCAACGTGGCCCTGGACGGGCCTCAATCCTTCCATGAGAGCGGCCACATCAGCGCCTCCGGCCGCATCGACATGGCCGCCCTCTTCCGCATCCTCCGGGAAACCGGGTTCGACGGCGTTATCCGCCCGGACCATGGCCGGATGGTATGGGGGGAGCAGGGCCGCCCCGGCTACGGTCTGTACGACCGGGCCATGGGGGTATGCTACCTGAACGGATTGTGGGAGGCCACCTGCAACCTTTTGTAATCCTGCCGCGGATGCGGCAAAATAATATTCTAAATGACACAGAAAAGAGGATGAACAACATGAAACAAAGGAAAATCGCTGCATTGGCGCTCTCTCTTGCTCTTGCGCTCCCTCTGGCCGCCTGTGGACAGTCCGGCGGCGGCGCCCAGAACACCGGCTCCGGCGGACAGTCCGGCGGAGCCGCTGACAACTACCCCAACAGCACCATCACCATTGTCTGCCCCTGGGATGCCGGCGGCACCTCCGACGGTCTGTGCCGCATCGTCTCTGAGATCGGCGCCGGCAGCGATTACTTCGGCGTGAACATGGTGGTGCAGAACAGCGGCGGCGCCGGCGGCACCGTGGCCACCACCGAGTTCAAGAACGCCGCCGGTGACGGCTACACCCTGTGCCAGGAGGCCATCGGCGTGTTCACCCTGCAGCCCTACGTCCGCGATGTGGACTACACCATCGACGACTTTATCCCCGTGGCCGCCCTGTCCAACGAACCCATCATCATGATCGCCGGCAAGAACTCCGGCATCACCAGCATCGAGGACCTGCTGGCCAAGGATGCCGTCACCTACGGCTTCTCCGGCAGCGGCAGCCTGATGGAGCTCTCTCAGAAGCAGTTCTTCAGCATGACCGATGTGGATGCCACCGGCATCTCCTATGACGGCAGTTCTCCCACCATCGCGGCCCTGCTGGGCGGCCACATTGACGTGTGCGTGGGCCACCCCGGCGAGGTCATGCAGTATGTGGAGTCCGGCGATGCTGTGGCTCTGGGTATCTTCAACGACGAGCGGGATCCCCGCGACAACCTGAAGGACATTCCCACCTTCAAGGAGATGGGCTATGACGTGACCATGAGCGTGTGGAAGTTCCTCATGGTGCCCGCCAATACCCCCGACGAGATCGTGACCGAGATCACCGAGACCCTCAATGCCATCACCGCCACCGATGAGTACAAGGAATTCTGCGACGCCAACCAGCTGCTGCCCCTGACCATGACCACCGACGAGATGGTCCAGCGGATCAAGGACGAAGCCGCCGTCAACCAGACTCTGCTGACCGGTGAATCCTGATTCCCCCTTGTTCCCCCCTCTTTTATGGGGAGCGGGCCTGACCCGCTCCCCATGAAAGGAATCCAGCAAAAGGAGAACTTCTATGAGCCAATACAAGAAAGATCTAATCGCTTCCTTTGTTTTTCTGATTTTTGGCGCGTTTGTGCTGATCTCCGTCCCACTGACCATTGATGATCCCGGCGTATCCATTATGGGTCCCCGAGTATTCCCCTATTTCATCGGAACCTGCATGGTGCTCCTCAGTCTGGCCCTGCTGGCTATCACCCTGGTCAAACACCGCAAGGCTGCGGGAAGCGATACCAAAACCACCTATACCACCGATGAGGAGCGTAAAACCGCTCTTCGGGATGAGCTTCGTGCCATTGCTCTGGCAGCCATCATTCTGATTTATTCCGCCGTATTTGAGTTTCTGGGCTATTTCCCCTCCACCCTCCTGGCCTCCACGGCCATTCTGCTGCTGTTCCGGGTCAAAAAGATCTGGGTTTACCCCATCGTCTATGTGGTGACCGTGGCCATTTGGGCCGGATTTACCTTCCTGCTGTCCGTCCGGCTGCCATAAAGGAGGTATGATTCTGTGTATTTGGAAGTTTTAAGCAGTCTGTTTACCCTGGAGAACCTGCTGTGGATCAACGTGGGTCTGGCAGGCGGCATCGTGGTGGGTGCGCTGCCCGGCCTGACCGGCACCATGGCCATGGCCCTGCTGCTCCCCCTGACCTACGGCCTGGCCTCCATCCCCGGCGTCATGCTGCTGCTGGGCGTGTACTGCGGCAGCATTTACGGCGGCTCCATTACCGCCATCCTCATCAACACCCCCGGTACCCCCGCGTCGGCGGCTACCTCGCTGGACGGCTATCCCATGGCTCAGAAGGGCCACGGCCTGAAGGCCCTTCATGATGCATTGGCGGCCTCTACGGTAGGTGGCCTATTCAGTTGCGCGGTCCTTATTTTCGCAGCGCCCCCCATCGCCAGCTTTGCCCTGCGCTTTGGTCCCTCCGAATATTTTGCCCTGGCTCTTTTTGGCCTGACCATTATTGCCAGCGTAGGCGGCAAATCTCAGATCAAGGGCCTGCTGATGGGCTTTGTGGGCCTGCTGATCTCCTGCATCGGCATCGATCCCATGGATGGCGTCAGCCGCTTTACCTTCGGCATCAACCGGATGGCAGGCGGAATCGATACCATCCCCGTGCTCATCGGCCTGTTCGCCATCACCGAGCTGATGGCCAAGGCCCGTGACATGAACAAGGATACCGGCAAAGCAGTTAAGGTCGAAAAAGAAAAGGTCTCCTTCCTGGACGTCCTTAAATATAAAATGGTACTGCTCAAGTCCAGCATTCTGGGCGTATTCATCGGAGCTGTACCCGGCACCGGCGCCGCTATCTCCTCCTTCCTGGCCTACAACGAGGCCAAGCGCACCTCCAAGCACCCCGAGGAGTACGGCCACGGCTCCGAGGAGGCCGTGGTGGCCTCCGAATCGGCCAACAACGCCGTCACCGGCGCTACCCTCATCCCCCTGCTTACCCTGGGCATCCCCGGCGACACCAACACCGCCGTTCTGCTGGGCGCACTGACCATGCAGGGCATCGCCGCCGGTCCCCAGCTCTTCACTCAGCACAGCGAATGGGTCTACACCATTATGCTGGGCCTTATCATTGTGAACATCTTCATGTACCTCCAGGGCCGGGCCTTCATCCGGGGCTTTGTCAACATCACCCGGGTCCCCACCAGCACCCTGGTACCTATTCTCGTGATCCTGTGTGTCATCGGCGCCTTTGCCATCGACTACTCCGCCTTCAACGCCATCTTCATGGTGGGCGTGGGTATCTTCGGGTACTTTATGACCAAGCTGGATATGCCCATGACCCCCATGGTCATCGGCCTGGTGCTGGGCAAGCTGTGCGAGTCCAACCTGCGCCGCGCTCTCATCGTGTCCAAGGGCAACTGGGGCACCTTCTTCACCTCCCCCATCAGCTGCTTCTTCATTCTGCTGTCCGTATTCATGCTGCTGTTCCCCTACGTTAAGAAAAAGCTGGCTGCCCGCAAGGCGGCGCAATAAGGAGGTCATCTCGTGCGCAGTGGAACCCTCATCCAGCTCTGTGCGGGAAGATACTACCAGGGAAGCGGCGTCCTCTCTCATCTGGGGGAGGACGCTGCTTTGCTTGGCACCCGTGTATTGATTCTGGCTGACCCACAGGTGTGGCCCAAGGTGGAACAGGCGGTCACTGACCGTCTGGCCCAGCATGGTATCGTCTGGCAGGTCCATCTCTTTTCCGGCATCTGCTGTCCCACCAATTTCCGGGCCGCGGCAGAAGTGGGTCGGGCTTTTTGCGCGGACGCCGTCATCGGCGTGGGCGGCGGCCGGGCCCTGGACGCCGCCAAGATCACTGCCGACCTGATGGAGGCGCGGACCATCACTGTACCCACCTCGGCGGCCACCTGCGCCGCCTCCGCCTGGCTGGCGGTGGAGTACACCGAACAGGGGGCCTTTGCAGGCAACTACTGGCCCCGCCATCCTCCCTTTGCCGTGGTGGCCGACCTGGACATTCTGGTCCGGGAGTGCCCGCCCAGATACAACATCATCGGCTTTGTAGACGCCATGGCCAAGTACCCCGAGATCAGCTATAACATCCTCCACTTCGATCAGTGGGAGCAGAACGCCTTCTCCCGCAGCGCCCGTCTGCTGGCCCACAGCACCTATGACCTGCTGCTTTCCTCCGGTGGGGCGGTATATGAAGCCCTGAAGCAGGGCCGGGTGGACCCCGTGACGGAGGACTGCATCTGCGCCGCCCTCCAGCTCACGGGACTGATCTCCGCCATGGCCTGCGGCGGTAAACAGGCGGCCATTAGCCACTGCCTGTACAGCTACTTCTGCGCCTGCCGCCCGGAGATCCGCTCCCGGTTCCTCCACGGGGAGCTGGTGGGGGCCAGTCTGGTCTACCAGCTGGCCGTCAACGGCGCCCCCCGGACGGAGCAGGAGGCGCTGGACCGGTTCCTGCGGCGGTTTGAACTGCCCGCCTGTCTGGAGGAGCTGGGGCTGGCCGATTCCCCGGGGGAACGGGACAGTATCTTTGCCTTCCTGGCGAAACATATGCCTGTCACCGAACCGCAGGAACTGGAGCGGCTGCAGGCCCAGGCCTCCCTGCTCTTCCACGGCCTGAAATAACGCAAACCCATCTGCATCAATAAGGAGATCTTCTATGAAGCTTGATTTTGAATACGGCCACGGCCTGATGAGCGCCAACCTGCCCGACAACACCGACGTGTTCATCCCCGGCACCACCGTGCCCGATCCTGAGTGTCTGCCCCAGGACTGGGACAGCCTGTACAACGCCACCCTGGAGTCCATCCGCAACCCCATGGGTATGCCCGCACTGAAGGAGCTGGCCGGCCCCGGCAAGACCGTGGTCTTTGTCATCCCCGACATCGTAAAGGGCGGCTGCCAGCCCACCTCCCACCGGAAGGTGTCCATCCGGGCCTGCCTGGATGAGCTGTACGCCGCCGGCGCGGAGAAGAAGGACATCCTGTTCATGTTCTCCAACGGTCTGCATCCCCGTGCCACCGTGTCCGAGATGAAGCAGATCCTGGGCGAGGAGCTGTTCAACGAGTTCTACTGGACCAACCAGATCACCAGCCATGACTCCGAGGA
>JALFRA010000009.1 GCA_022785125.1 Clostridiales bacterium | reverse complement strand
AGCTCCACGCCGAGCTGAAGGACGCTTCCGGCCAGAAGAAGGCCCGGATCGTCAAGCGGCTGGAAGTGGTGGACGCCTTCCGGATCTCCGGCACCAAGCCGGAGTGGATGATCAGGGACGTTCTGCCCATTCTGCCTCCCGACCTGCGCCCCCTGGTGCCGCTGGACGGCGGCCGCTTCGCCACCTCTGACCTGAACGACCTGTACCGCCGGGTCATCAACCGCAACAACCGCCTGAAGCGTCTGATGGACCTGAACGCCCCCGACATCATCGTCCGCAACGAGAAGCGGATGCTGCAGGAGGCTGTGGACGCCCTCATTGACAACGGCCGCCGCGGCCGTGCCGTTACCGGCGCCAACAACCGCGCCCTCAAGTCCCTGTCTGATATGCTGAAGGGTAAGCAGGGCCGCTTCCGTCAGAACCTGCTGGGTAAGCGTGTTGACTACTCCGGCCGTTCCGTTATCGTGGTTGGCCCCGAGCTGAAGATCTATCAGTGCGGTCTGCCCAAGGAGATGGCCATCGAGCTGTTCCGTCCCTTCGTCATGAAGAAGCTGGTGGAGGACGGTCTGGCCAACAACATCAAGTCCGCCAAGAAGATGGTGGACAAGGGCAAGGCTGAGGTTTGGGACGCCCTGGAGTTCGTCATCAAGGACCACCCCGTTATGCTCAACCGCGCCCCCACCCTGCACCGCCTGGGCATCCAGGCCTTTGAGCCCGTGCTGGTGGAAGGCCGCGCCATCAAGCTGCACCCCCTGGTGTGTACCGCCTTCAACGCCGACTTCGACGGCGACCAGATGGCCGTCCACGTGCCTCTGTCCGCCGAGGCTCAGACCGAGGCCCGGGTGCTGATGCTCTCCGCCAACAACCTGCTGCGTCCTCAGGACGGCGGCCCCGTCACCGTGCCTACTCAGGACATGGTGCTGGGTTCCTACTACCTGACCTACGAGAAGTACGCCGAGCACACCGCCGAGGAGACCTATGACGACGTCGCCGCCGTCAAGGCCGCCCTGGACGCCGGTACTCTGACCCCCGGCGACCTGGTGTGGGTCAAGAACCCCGGCTCTCTGGATGACATCCCCACCTACGCCGGTATCTGTGCCGAGACCGAGGACGGCCAGCTGCCCCGTGAGGTGCTCCACGTCTTTGGCAGCGACACCGAGGCCCGCCTGGCCTACGATGAGGGCGAGCTGGAGCTCCATGTGCCCATCCTGGTCCGCCGTTCCGCCGAGGTGGACGGCCAGACCCGCTACAAGCTGGTGCGCACCACCGTGGGCCGGCTGATCTTCAACGAGGGTATTCCTCAGGATCTGGGCTTTGTGGACCGCACCGATGCCGAGCAGATGTTTGAGCCCGAGATCAATTTCGTGACCGGCAAAAAGCAGCTGGGCAAGATCATCGACAAGTGCATTGTCAAGCACGGCTTCACCGTGTCCGCCGGCGTACTGGACACCATCAAGGCCAAGGGCTACAAGTTCTCCACCCGCGGCTCCCTCACCGTGTCCATCTACGATATGACCATCCCCGAGAAGAAGTACGGTCTCATCGAGAACACGGAAAAGGAGATCGTGAAGATCGAGCGCCAGTACAAGCGCGGCTTCCTGACCAACGAAGAGCGGTATCGCCTGGTGGTTGAGGCTTGGGAAAAGACCACCAAGGACGTGACCGACGCCCTGATGGCCGGTCTGGACCGCTACAACCCCATCTGGATGATGGCCGACTCGGGCGCCCGTGGTAGCTCCGCTCAGATCCGTCAGCTGGCCGGTATGCGCGGCCTGATGGCCGACACCTCCGGCCGCACCATCGAGATCCCCATCAAGTCCAACTTCCGTGAAGGCCTGTCCGTGCTGGAGTACTTCATCTCCTCCCGAGGCGCCCGAAAGGGTATGGCCGATACCGCTCTGCGTACTGCCGACTCCGGTTACCTGACCCGCCGTCTGGTGGACGTGTCTCAGGAAGTCATCATCCGTGAGGACGACTGCGGCACCGACGACGGCATCCTGGTCAGCGAGATCGTGGAGAACGGCCAGGTCATCGAGACCTTCGGCGAGCGTCTGAAGGGCCGCTACCCGGTGGAGGACATCTGCGATCCTCAGACCGGCGAGGTGCTCATCGACCACCACACCATGATGACTGCCGACGACGCCAAGCTGCTGGAGGCTCACGGCATCCATCAGGTCAAGATCCGCTCCGTGCTCACCTGCCGTGCCCGCAGCGGCGTATGTTCCAAGTGCTACGGCATCAACCTGGCCATCGGCGAACCTGTGGGCGCCGGCGAGGCCGTTGGTATCATCGCCGCTCAGTCCATCGGTGAGCCTGGTACCCAGCTGACCATGCGTACCTTCCACACCGGCGGCGTGGCCGGCGGCGATATCACCCAGGGTCTTCCCCGTGTTGAGGAGCTGTTCGAGTCCCGCAAACCCAAGAAGATGGCTCAGCTGGCCGAGGTAAGCGGCAAGGTCACTCTGGAGGAGGCCAAGCGCAACTCCATGTGCAACGTGACCATTACCGCCGATGATGGCGAGGTCGTCACCTATATGCTGCCCTATGCCGGCCTGCGGGTGAAGAACGGCGACACCGTGGAGAAGGGCTTCGCCCTCACCGAAGGCGCCCTCTATCCCCAGGACGTGCTCCGTGTCCGCGGCATCCACGCTGTGTACGACTACCTGATCCAGGAAGTGCAGAAGCCCTACCGTCAGCAGGGCGTGGATATCAACGACAAGCACATCGAGGTTATCTGCCGCCAGATGATGCGGAAGGTCCGCGTGGAAGACGCAGGCGACTCCGACCTGCTCTCCGGCTCCACCATTGAGCTCATTGAGTTCGAGGACGCCAAGGCCGCGGTTCAGGCCCGCATCGACGCCGGTGAGACCAACGACGGTATCGAGCTGCGGCTTCCCACCTGCACCCGTCTGCTCATGGGTATCACCAAGGCATCTCTGGCCACCGATTCCTTCTTGTCCGCCGCCTCCTTCCAGGAGACCACCAAGGTCCTCACCGAGGCCGCCATCAAGGGTAAGGTGGACCACCTGCTGGGTCTGAAGGAGAACGTCATCATCGGTAAGCTGATCCCCGCCGGCTCCGGCCTGTCCATGTACCGCAAGTACGACCAGATGGACGACGAGGGCACCGCCCAGAGCGGCGAGGCTGTCGAAGAGATCGCCGAAGTCGTTGAAGATGCTCCTGTTATGGAGGAGCCCATCCTGACCGACAGCGCAGATCTTTAATCCCAATGTTTTGGGGGGCGTTGCAGCGATGCAGCGCCCCCCTTTTCTATGGTTGCTCCTGTCCCATCCGACCGACAATGAGGTATCACGATGAAACGATGTTCCTCTCTCTCTTTGTTCGCCGGCTCCGGCGGTCTGGCGCTGCTGTTCTTTGCCCTGCTTCCGGTCTCCGAGCTGTCCCGGGGCGGTCCGGGAGAGAAAGCCGCCGTCTTTGTGCTGCTGGCCGCCCTGGCCGGACTGGCGCTGTGGCTGCTCCGCCGTTCTGGCTGCTCCCTGGACCGGCTGTGTACCTTGCTGCTGCCCATTGGCCTGGCTTTCTTCCTCCGGTCCACTCTGCTGAACTATGCGGCAGACGACTATGAGATCTTCCTGTCCCAGTGGGTGGCCACCTTCCGGGACAACGGCGGCTTTGCTGCCATCAAGCTGCCTATCGGCAACTATAATGTGCCCTACCTCTATTTCCTGGCCGCCATCTCCTACCTGCCGGTTCCCGACCTGTACCTCATCAAGCTCTTCTCTATCCTGTTTGATGTTCTGCTTGCCTGGGGTGGCCTGCGGCTGGTGCGCCGCTTCACCGGCAAAGACAGCATCCGTCCCCTGGCGTGCTTCTGCGCCCTGCTGCTGCTCCCCACCGTGGTGCTCAATGGCTCCCTGTGGGGTCAGTGTGACGCACTGTACGGCGCCCTCACCCTCCACGCCCTGGCTGACGCGTTAAGCGGCTATCCCAAAACCTCTGCCGCTCTGCTGGGGATCGCCTTCTCCTTTAAATTACAGACCGTGTTTATCCTTCCCCTGTGGGCAGTGCTGTGGATCGCCCGGCGCACCCGATTCCGGGACCTGTTGTGTTTCCCCCTGGCCTACGCCGCTACCTGCGTCCCCGCACTGCTGCTGGGCAAGCCACTGGGGGATATCCTGGGGGTCTATATTGGCCAAACCCAGGAGGGGGCCGGGGCGCTGAACTACAACTGCGCCTCTATCTTTTCCATGGTCCCCTACGGCACTCAAATTGATGAGGCTTTCGGCGCCCGCCTGGGTATCCTCGCAGCCTTCGCCCTGGTGGCCACCCTGCTGGTGCTGGCCTTCCTGTTCCGGAACCGGCTGGACGACGGGGCTCTGCTGCTCTTCGGCATCATGCTTACGCTGGGCGTGCCCTTCTTTCTCCCCTACATGCACGACCGCTACTACTTCCTGGCCGATGTGCTCACCCTGGTCTGGGCCTGTACACATCCCTCAGGCCTGCCTCCGGCAGTCCTGGTCCAGCTCTCCTCTCTCAGTGCCTATCTGACCTATCTGCGGATGAAATATACCCTGGTCCTCACCCTGGGCGGTCGGATGTTCACCATGCTGTTGGAGAGCCTGATGGTGCTGGCTGGACTCATCTTTACAGCAGTCCTGCTGATCCGGCATTTGTACGCCTCTTCCCCCTGTCTGCCTCAGGGTTTGGGCGAAAAAAACAAGAAATCCCGGAAAAGCGGTTGACGGCTTGGAAACAATGTGTTACAATTTGGTTACAGTTTTTAAAAAGCAGTAACAACTTTCTAAAGGAGGCCAAAATGGCTACGCAAAGCATCCCTCTGACTTACAAGGGCCATCCGCTGCGCCGGAAAGATAGTCTGATCTATTACGGCAGCATGGCCGAAAAATATATCATTATGCTTCAGGTTCTGGATCAGAAGAAGGATCAGGATCTGGACATGGCCACCCGGGTATCCGTTCAGCTTCAGCTCACCGATCCTGATTTGAAGAGCCGGGACCGTGTGGTCAAGAAGACCGAGAAAGACAGCCTGTACGCCGCTATGGACGTGGCTTCCGTCTGGCTGGACCGGGCTCTGTCCGGTAAATAAGTTTCTATCCACCCAACGATCAGAACGGAGGAATTCTACCAATGATAACGCCTGCCAAGCTTCTGCGCACCACGCTCCTGACCGTCGCCGTCTCCGTCGCCTGTATGATCGGCGCTTCCGCCGCCAGCGGCGTGGGCACCGTCAATACCGATGCCCTTCGCCTCCGCAACGAGGCCAGCACCACCTCCACCATCCTGGCTACCGCCTCTGAGGGTGACACTGTTGTTATTCTGGAAGACGCCGGCAACGGCTGGTATAAGGTGGACTACAACACCGTCGAGGGCTATATGTCGGGCGAATATCTGACGGTCTCCGCTCAGGCTGATGTGACCATCGGCTACGGCCTGGTCCAGGCCGGCGGCTCTACCCTGAATGTGCGCAGCGGGCCTGGCACCACCTGTAGCAAGGTGACCACCCTCAATGACAACGCGGTTGTCACCATTGTGGGTATCAATAATGGCTGGTATAAGGTCAAGACCTCCAGCGGCGCTGTGGGCTATGTTAGCAGCGAGTACATGGTGACCTGCAAGGATTCCGCCGGCTCCCGCGGCGACGGCGCCACCGCCGTGGCTGTGGCCTCCGACAACAGCATGGGCCAGCAGGTTGTGGACTATGCCAAGCAGTTCCTGGGTGTCCCCTATGTCTACGGAGGCAATGGTCCCAGCTGTTTTGACTGCTCCGGCTTTACCAGCTACATATATCGCCACTTCGGTTACACCCTGAACCGCACTGCTTCCACCCAGCTCTCCAACGGTACCCCCGTTTCCAAAAGTGAGCTGCAGCCCGGCGATCTGGTATTCTTCCGTTACAACACCTCTTACCCCGCTTCCCACGTGGGCATCTACATCGGCAATGGCCAGTTTATCCACGCCTCCACCAATAAGTACATGGTGCAAATCGATCAACTGATGACCGGCCATTACGCCAACGTGTATATCGCTGGTCGCCGCATCCTGTGATTTTTGCTTGGCAGGTAAAATCATATGACGATAAAACAACCCCGCTTGCAATTGCAAGCGGGGTTGTTTTTCTACAAAAGTAACCGTCGCAGCAGGCGCTTTGTTTCGTATCAGTTAAACATATTGTTGAGTACGATACGGCTTACCCCATCCCCGTCGAAGAAGAAGAGAATGGCCGCCCCCCAACCTGCCGGGTCGGCACAGTACCACAGATAATCCTCCCCGGGATACAGCCCCCAGTAGTCGGTATGGGACAGCTTTTCGCCGTAGGCAGCCTCCACCTCCGCCCGGGTGGAACCCACCCGGATGCCCCGGTCGGTAGAGAGATCGGTTCGTGTGGTCTCCAGACGCTGGATGGCGTAGCTGCCGTCGGCATTGCAGTAGCACAGGGCGGAAAGGCCCTCCCACGCCATCTGCTGCCACCAGTCCCCCTCCTGGTAGATGGGCTCGGCCCCCTCCAGAACGGTAACCACAGGCTCCTCCCAGAAAAAGTCCGCCTCGCTCCCCGGCCCCGCCGGGTTGGGGTATCCGTCCCGCCACAGTGCCACCGCCCCATCCACCAGATGGTATCCCTGCTCCAGCGCCGCCTGCTCCACCGTTTCTCTGGGCACACTTTCGCCCAGAACGGTAGTCATGTCTCCTCCCTGGCCCAGTTGGAACACCAGCCACAGGGGTTCCGGATAGGAATACCAGTTTCCATCCTCCCAGCCGCTGCAAGTCAGCTGATAGACCACGCCGTAGGTCTCGTAAAGCTGCCGCAGACCCAGGTAGCTTGCTTCATCGATCCGCATGGTGCGTCCTTCCGGCTGGAGCGGCGCCTGGTCGGCAAAGAAAATCGACATATCCTCCGGCCTGTTGCTGTAAAAATAGGCCACCGCGGCGTTCCGGGCCGCCAGCGGCATGGGCGCGTCCCGCAGCATGACATCTACTTCCGGGAAGGCGGTCAGGATGCCCTGCTCCAGCATCCAGTACATCATCCGATAATTATAGGTGCCTACAGCAGCCAACCGCGTGGGCTCCACCTGTTCGGAATCATACTCTCCCAGCGATCCGACAAAGGTATACTGCTCGCCCTTACGGAAAAAGAGCAGATCTTCACCCACATAGGTACCATTGGCGCCATAGGTAATTCCATAGCACTCCAGAGCGTCCATATCCCGCCATTCTTCCGCCAGATCCAACCGGCTCAAATCAGTAAAGCTGGTACGAAGGATCAGCTCCATGGGCAGTTCCGAATAGCCCACATGGTCTACCATATATTGCAGGACTTGTTCCTCCACCTGGGGAGGAATCTGCTCCATCGCAAATCCCCCTTCCGGCTCCCCGCCGGAGGGCCCCCACTGATACCACAGGGGTATTTCAAAGGACGCCAACTCGTCCGCCGGGATGAGCAATTCCTCCCCCAGAAGGGCGGACAGCTTGTAGTTGTAGCGACGGTAGCTGCCGTCAGCATACACCAGCAGGCGCCGCCAGCCGTCCACAGCGTCCACCGCCGGGTCGGCATCGTCGGTCATACAGGTGAGGTAGAACTCCACGCCCCCGTCATCCCGGATGCGGAACCCGGTCACCGTCCCACCCTGCGCGGCCAGGGCCACCTCCGCATCCGCCAGCTCCCCGTTCAGGTACTCCTCCGCGCCCCGGCAGAGGGCATCCTCCGTAGTTCCCGCCAGTTCCAGGGCCTCCGTCAGGGTGACCACCCGATCCTCCTGCCGGTCGTAGACCAGGGTATAGAGATCACCGTCGTTGCCGGAGCTGGCAGAGTCCAGATAGAAGATCAGGTTATCGTACCGTTCGGTGACCGCAGGATAAAACAGGCACCGCTGGCCCCCTACCATATTCATGGGGGCATCCATAACAGTCCGATACTGGCTTTTAAGGACAGCCAGGGCTTGGTTGATCTCCTGGGCGCCCTCCCCCTCCGCCGTCAGTCTGGGAATCTCAATGTAGTTGCCCAGGACGTCGTAATACTGGGTATCCATCGTCAAACCTCCGGCCTGGGTGGTACTTCGGCAGGCCACCAGTCCTCCGCACAGGCCGATGGCCAGGGCTACCACCGTCACCAAAAGCAGTGCGGGCCGCTTGTGCCGGGCAAAGAGATTACGCAGGCGCTGCTCGGTGGCCTTTGCCGAGCCGCTCATATGGGTGGACAGCCGGGTATGGGGCACGTTCATAAGGACCCTCCTCTCTCATGACCATCTGAGCTGTCTGTAGCTGATCTGCTCCAGGGTACCGTCTTCAGTCCAGACATACACCGCCTCCTCCGGCCGGCCCGCATCTCCCCGGATATGTTCCACCACCTGCCGGCGCTCCGCATCAATGGTAAGTTCCGAGAACAGATAGGTGGAAAAGGAAAACCGGCTCGTCTCCTCGTCCCACAAAAACCACACATAGCTTACATTGTGGGGGAAGCTCGACTCCGCCAGCAGGCCCAAATCGGGGGAACCGTCAAAATTCAGGTCCCGGATATCCGGCTCCCCAATATTGGGGTCCCGGATCAGAAACAGGCCCCGGTAGAAGCTGTCCGGCGTATACACATCGTCCTCCACCGCCATGAACTGAAGCGGTGTGTCACCCTCATAGACCCGGATCTGCTCGATTGCCAGACAATAGGGCTGCTGGTCCAGAGGCTCCAGTTCCAGCTCCAGGGACAGGTTTCGCCCGGTGGCGGTGGTCATGGTAATCCGCTGGCTCTCTACCTGCCGGTTTTCCTCCCGCAGGGCCTTCCGCACCTCCTCTTCACTCCCTGTGACCACCCGGATGAGATTGGGCCAGAGCTGCTCCTCACCACTCCAGAACGTGGGGCAGAGCAGCACCTCCATTCCCAGCCACTCCTCCCCCGTCAAAACAGAGCAGGCCAGCAGGGTGTACCGCTGTCCGCACAGGGTATCTTCCCCCGGCGTCACCTGGACGATCTGCCACTGGGCGGAGGTGTTGCTGGCCTGCCAGGGGTTGTCCTGGTCTCTGGTTCTGTACTCCAGCACCCGGCGCAGTTCATTCATGACCCTTTCCGGCGCATGGTATCCCCCCGTCAGCTGAATCCGCTCCCGAAAGGCCCATTGGGGTCCCCGGCCATACAGGCGCCAATCATCCGCCCCCTGAAAGATCTCTACCCCGCCGGGACATGGCAGGGGTATTTTGTCCTCCCAGTAGTTCTGGTACTCCACCCAAACCTGGGCGTCCTCCTGCCGCAGGTCCCCCTTCATGGGCCAGACCCAGGTGAAGTCGGTACCGTCAAAGGCCAGCAGCCCCCCCTCTCCATAGGTGTAACCCTGCCCTCCGCCGTTGACGGTGTAGAGGAGATAGTCCACATCGTCCTTTCGGAAGGTGGAAACCTGGGGCCTGCCGCCGCTGGAGGTGGCGGAAAACACCGGCCCGGTAAGCTGGCCCCGGTCATCCTCAACGCCGATGATCAGGGTATAGCGGGGGTAGTCGTCGTAAAAATGGCCGGCCACCAAGGTTCCCCCCTGGCCCTGGATGCAGGCCAGCTCCTGCCGCTGAGGCTCCCCATCAAAGCTGATCTCAGCAGCATCATACAGGGCATCCAGCCGCTGTTCCTGGCTGATCTGAGCCCGGCAGGCCACCAGGGAGCCGCACAGGCCAATGGCGAAGCCCACTGTCATTACCAGTGCCAGCGCAGGCCGCCGGTGCTTGATAAAGAGATTGCGTACCCGTCCCTCGGTTTCTCGGGCCGAGCCACTCATACGGGTGGACAGCCGGGTTTTGGGCAATTTCATAGCGTTCCTCCTGTCATGTTTCCGATTGCAGTACCAGGTTGCCCTGGCTGTCCCAGCCGTAGGTGCGGGTCACCATAGCGTCCCACTCCCGGTTCCACATCCGCTCCTCCAGCTGCCCCTCCTCAGGCTGCAGGGTCAGGTCCCCGGCCAGGGTAGCCAGATGGCGGAACTGCCCCGCCTCACTGTCCCACACGAACCAGCAGCGGCAGGCGTTCTGGGTGGCGTCGCACAGCAGGCCGAACTCCTCCACCCCGTCAAAGTTGATATCCCGGGTCTCCACCGGGCCACCTGCCGGGGTGTCGATGAGGAAGCCCTGGAAGGTGTGGACTCCGTCGGCGGCCACATCCTCCGCCGTGATGGTCTGGACCACCTGACCATCATTCAGGATGGCGATCCGGTCATACTCCCGCTGTGTCTCGTCCTGAGGCGGGGTACACCGCAGGGACAGTGTCAGTGTCTCGTCCCCGCCCACGTCCAACTCATAGGTATCGGTGAAGTAGCCGTCGGAGGCATAGGTGATCTGGCTTCCGTCCCAGGACACCGTCCCCCAGATGGGGCTGTGCCATTGGTCATACAGTTCCGGGATACGCAGGACCTGCAGGCCGTTCTCCCCGGTCTCCACATAGGAATGATCCACATAGAAACCGTCCACGGCGTCCAGCCGGAACTGCTCCGCCAGCTTGCCCTCCTCCACCTCCAGCACCGCATAGACACAGGCGCCGTAGTTGGACATGGGAATCGCCAGGGCGGCCAGCAGGGACTGCCGCTCTCTGGAGGTCATATGGAGTGGGGAGACCATAGGGTTGGTGACGCTGGGATAACGCCAGGACAGCACCTCTCCCGTACCCAGGGTCACCTCCACCTCCGTGGAACCCTGGTCCTGCCCGTCCGGCCAGGTGGTTCTGGTCACCAGATGGTCGTCGCCCTTACCCTGGCTGTCCAGGGTAAGGTTCTCCAGATAACTGAGGCTGCTCCCCTTTGGCAGGGGCTGTCCCTCCGGGTTAAGCACCACCTCGCTCCAGTTGGCCGCCTCCAGCAGTTGAGACAGGGGCACCCGCTCCTCCATCTCTCCCACGTCGTCATAGGGCCAGACGTGGATGACCACCGTCCCATCCTCCGGCTGGAAGGCCAGCTCCACCATTCTCCCATAGTCCCCATCCAGGCCCAGCAGACCGGCTGCCGCCGCCTGGAGCTGCTGGGTACGCAGGGACCCGTCGGGCCAATACCGCCACACCTGCAGAAAGAATTCGTTCTCCAACAGAGTATCTATCGCCCCGTCCCCGTCCAGATCCACCTGGTACAGGGGCTCCCCGGCCTGGGTCAGCGGGAAGTCAGTTCCGTCCGCCAGTCGGATCTGATAGGCGTAATTATGCACTCCATCCTCTGTCAAAGTGTGGGTCACGGTGCCTGAAAGACCTAAAAGATCCGCAAAGGGCACCGTCTCCTCTCCCGGCTCAGTGAGGGCAAAGGCCAGTTTCTCTCCCGCCGGGGCGGCGGAAATGGCCGTCTCCGACCGGCAGGCCACCAGGGAGCCGCACAGGCCGATGGCAAAGCCTACTGCCAACACCAGAGCCAGAGCAGGCCGCCGGTGCTTGATAAAAAGATTGCGAACCCGTCCCTCGGTCTCCCTGGCCGAGCCGCTCATGGCTGTGGACAGCCGGGTCTTGGGCAATGTCATGCTTTCTCCTTTCTCAGGGCCGCCACGGCCTGCAAAATGGCTCTGCCGTAGGCGGCGTGTTCCTCCTGGGGCAGCCGTTTCAAGGCCCCCTCGTCGCAGGCCAGCTCGGTGTCCCGCTCCACGGAGCGTACCATCAGCCACACCAGGGGGTTAAACCAGTGGACGGCATTGACCCACAGCACCAGGGTTTTCAGCCAAATGTCCCGGCGGCGGTGGTGAATCAGCTCATGGAGCAGGGCGTAGCGCAGTCCCTGACCTCCGGCCTCCTCCGGCAGCAGCAACACCGGCTTGAACAATCCCGCCAGCATAGGTACCGCCAGGCCGGGACACAGGCGCAGCCGGGGTCTGCGGTGGAGAGAGAGGCTGTCGCACAGGCCGTTGAACAGGCGGATGGTATCCGCATCCTCCGCCGGGCAGCACCACCGGGCCAGGTATCTTTTAAAACGGAGATGGGCGATGAGATTCCACCCCAGCACCGCCGCCCCGCCTGTCACCCACAGGGCCAGCAGCACACCGCCCACCGTGATGGGGGCAGGCTGGTCCTGCTCTGCGGGCAGAACCTCAGGCGCGGGGGTGAAGACCGGGACAGACGAGGGCACCGCGGATGGGGCCGCCGTCCGGACCGGCCGGGAGGGCTGGGCCGCGCTGGGCCGGGGCGTCCCCGCCGGCTGGTAGATCACCCGGTCCGGGGGCACCTGGATCTGGATGGGGGCAGAAGCCGATCCGGCGGGCAGCAGAGGCAGAGGAACAGCCAGTCGGAGGGCCAATAGCAGCCAGGCCCAGCACCGCCATCTGGCGCCGTACCGTCCCCGGGTCAGTTTGGCCAGCACTGCCAGCAGCAGGACCACCGCCCCGCCTCCCAGGCTTACCCCCGCCATGGAGGTCAAAAAGTCCGTCATACCTGCTTCTCCCCGCTGAGCTCATCCAGCAGATCCCGCAGCTCGTCCAAGTCCCGCTCCTCCAGGCCGTTCTTGGCCAGAGCCGCCAGGAAATTCCGGGGGGAGCTGCCGTACAGTTTGGAGAGCACCGCCCGGCTGTCAAAGGCCAGGTAATCCTCCCGGCTGACCAGCGGGGTGTACAGGTTGCTCTTCCCCTCCCGGCGGACGGCCACAAAGCCCTTCTCCGCCAGGCGGGTCAGATAGGTATTCACCGTATTGGAGGCCCAGCAAAACCCCTCCAGGGCGGTCTCCAGGGCGGAACGCGGGGTATCCGGTCCGGAGGCCCACAGGGCCTTCATCACTTCCAGTTCTGTATCAGGGAGTCGTTTCATCTCTATCACCAACTTCATTTGTAGTGGATATTATTATACTACATTTGAAGTGGATGTTTGTCCAGTTACAATCCAGTTACATGGATGCAAAAAGCCCTCCGCCAAACGGCGGAGGGCTTCTGGCACCTTATTCCACAGTATAATCGCTGACTTCAGCCTGTGCGGCTGCCTGGGAGATGTCCTCGTCGGACAGGACCCCGTCCTGCTTAATCTGGGCGATGCGGGCCTTGTTCTCCTCAATATTGATCTTGGCGGTGGTGATCCGCTGGCAGAGGGCCGCATAGCCCGGTTCCGGGGCGCCGCCCCGCTCGGCATAATAGAGCTTGCCGATCTCCAGATAGGCCTTGCGGATAGCGTCCTCCTCTCCGGAATTATTGAGAGACAGCTTGGTGATCTCCATCAGCTGCTTGGACTTGGCCATGCCGGCCCGGCCCAGATCGGTGGCTTTATCCTTCAAATCGTCAAAAAAGGCCATTTTCTTACCTCCTTGCGGTATACTGGCTGAAATGCTGGCCCTATTCTACCCCCATTTTCCGGCGGACGCAAGAGAAGGCCGGGGGATTTCACATAAATTTAATGCTTCTTTTTCTGGAAGGCAAAGAACCGCTGGCCAAAATAATTGAGAATCGTGTACAGGGCCATGCCCCCCAGCTTGGTGAGCCGCTCCTGCCAGATGGGTTCCATACCCGTGTTGCCCAGCACCCAACCGGCGATGGGTTGGGCCAGGGCGTAGGCAATTACATAGCACACCGCCACGTTGATGGCGAACTTCACCGCCGAGCGCAGGAAGGTCTCCTCGCTGTGGAAGGTAAAGTGGCGGTTGAGGAAAAAACTCATCACCGCTCCCGCCACATAGGCGATGGCGGTGGAGGGCCAGTAGCCCAGCCCCTCCAGCAGGAACATGAGTACCATGGACAGCAGGGTATTGCCCACCCCCACCAGCAGGAACTTGGGGATGGAATTATCAATCAGCTTTGCCATGCTTGTCCTCCAATACCTCACGAATCAGGAACCGGGGCCGCTCCTTGGTCTCCAGATAGACCTTGCCGATGTACTCACCAATGACGCCCAAAGAGAGCAGGATCAGTCCCCCGATGGCCCACACAGAGCAGATCAGACTGGCCCAGCCCAAAATGGTCTCGCCCATGGCCCAGCGGACGATAGAGTAAATGAGCATGGCGATGCTCACCAGGAACACCAGGAAACCCAGGCCGGTGATCATGCGGATGGGTTTCACCGACAGAGAGGTGATACCCTCCATGGCGAAGGAGAGCATCTTTTTCAGGGGGTACTTGCTCTCACCAGCAAAGCGTTCTCCCCGCTCATACTCCACAGTGCCGGTGCGATAGCCGATCATGGGCACGATACCCCGGAGGAAGAGGTTGACCTCCTTGAACTCCGCCAGCCCCTCCAGCGCCCGGCGGGACATCAGGCGGTAGTCGGCGTGGTTGAACACGGTCTCCGCTCCCATGGAATTCATCAGCCGGTAAAAGCCCTCGGCGGTAAAGCGCTTGAAAAAGGTATCCTTCTTCCGGGAGGAACGCACGCCGTACACGATGTCACACCCAGCATAATACTGCTCCACCATGGCGTCCACCGCGTCGATGTCGTCCTGGAGGTCGGCATCCATAGAGATGGCCATGTCGCACCGCTCCTTGGCGGTCATGAGTCCCGCCAGCAGGGCGTTCTGGTGGCCCCGGTTGCGGCTCAGGTCCACACCGGAGAAAATGGGGCAGCTCTCATGCAGTTCTTCAATGATCTGCCAGGTCCGGTCCTTGGAACCGTCGTTGACAAAGAGTACCCGGCTCTCCCGGGAAATAGTTCCGGCAGCCATCAGGGCTTCCAGCTTCTCTTTCAGCCGCCGGGAGGTCTCGGGAAGCACTTCTTCCTCATTGTAGCAGGGAACAACAATATAAAGAATATCTTCCATATCAATCCAGCTTTCTTGTGTTTCTGTCTCTGTTATCTGCCATTATATGCTTCTTGGACGAAAAAACAGCGTTAAGGTTCCTCTTTGCCAAACAATGAGATCTCCAATACGGTACAGATCCGCATTAACACGTCCACAGAAGGCTTTTTTCGTCCGCTTTCAATCTCCGCAATAAAAGGCTGCGATACCTGGACTAGTTGGGCCAGTTTGCCCTGGCTCAACCCCTTTTCTTTCCTCTTTTCCCGGATCAGCGTCCGATAGTCCATCTGCATCACTCCTTTTCTCCTATTATAGCTGATAGCAATACCCTTTTCATCTATAGCTTTCAGCTATTGACTTTCTTCCATGGATGTCGTAACATAGCTATAAGCTATATTCCGGAGGTGTTACCATGGAACCACCCTTTGCGCTGTTGGAACAGGTCAAAACCCTGCTGCTCCAGAAAAAACTGTCCTCCCTGTCCCCCTATGAGGAGGCCAGGGAGGACAGCGAAGCTGCCTGGAAGAAATTCTGCCTCGCCCATACAGGGGAGATGCGGGGCGAGGTGCTGGACCTGCTGGACCGCCGGGACGGGGTATGGAGCATACAGCGGGACGCCGCCTTCTGCCTGGGGCTCCAGCTGGGCATGGAGCTGGGGCAGCTGGCGCGCTTTGGGGAAACAGATGGATAAGCCACGGGCGGATGTGGGCATCCGCCCCTACGGTTACAGACACCCCGTCGTAGGGGCCGATGCCCTCATCGGCCCGCCGTCACTCCTCCAATTTGTGCCGCAATCGCTCCACTGCCTTTCGCTCAATGCGGGACACCTGGACCTGGCTCACCCCCAGCACCCGGGCAGCCCGGTCCTGGGTCATGCCCCGGTAATAGCGCAGCAGGATCACCTGCCGCTCCCGGTCAGGCAGGGCGGCGATGGCGGTGCGCAGGGCCTCCCGCTCCACAATCCCCTCCTCAATGCCCTCGGTGCCCAGAACGCTCTCCAGGGTCATGCCGTCTCCGGTCTCCATCTGGAGGGAGGCCACCGGCAGCCCCGCCTCCTCGGCGGCGGCGATCTCCTCCGGCTCCAGTCCGGTGGCTTCAGACAACTGAGACAGGGTGGGTTCCCGGCCCAGGGAGGCCGACAGCCGCTCCCGGGCCGCCCGGATGGCCATCCCTCGCTCCTTCAGGCCGCGGCTGACTTTAATAGCCCCGTCGTCCCGCAGATAGCGCCGGATCTCACCGGCGATCTTGGGTACGGCATAGGTGGAGAACTGACAGCCGAAGGCGGGATCGAAGCCCCGCACCGCCTTCACAAAGCCCAGACAGCCCAGCTGGTACAGGTCCTCCGGCTCCACCCCCCGGCCATAGTAGCGGCGGACGATGGACCAGATCAGCCCGCCGTTCTCCTCAATGAGCCTGGCACAGGCCTCGTTGTTCCCCTGACGGGCCTCCTCCAGCAGGTCGGGGGTATCCGCCACATTCATTGCGCCCCTCCCAGCCGGCGGGAGATCCTGCGGCGCATGGTCACCACCGTCCCCTTTCCCGGCGTGGAGCGCACCTTCACTGTGTCCATGAAACTCTCCATAATGGTAAAGCCCATGCCGCTGCGCTCCTCTCCGCCGGTGGTAAACATGGGGCGTCGGGCCTGCTCCACATCAGGGATGCCCACGCCCTTGTCCTTGATCTGGATCTCCAGAGTGTGGTCCTCAAAGAGCCGCAGCCGCATCTGGACTGTGCCCAGCTTGTCCGGATAGGCGTGGACGATGCAGTTGGTCACGCCCTCACTTACCGCCGTTTTGATGTCGTTGACCTCCTCCAGGGTGGGGTCCAGCTGGGCGGCGAAGCAAGCCGCTGTAGTACGGGCAAAGCCCTCGTTGGCCGAACGGCTGAGAAAGACCACTGTGGCCTCATTCATCGGTTTCATTATGTAGTTCCTCCGTCATTCAAATTTCATCAACCGGTCCAGCCCGGCCGCCCGAAGCACCTTGCCCGCCTGCTCGGGCACATGGACCACCTCCACGGTCCCCTCCAGCTCGCTCATCCGGCGGCTGGCTCTCAGCAAGACGGCGATGCCCGAGCTATCCATAAAGCTGACGCCGCCCAGATCCACCGTCAGATGACGGGGCATGGTCAGGTCGATCTGCCGCACCAACTCACCTAAAATCTGTTTGGCCCGGTGGTGGTCCACCTCGCCGTCAATGGCCGCGTACAGCGCCCGATTCTCTGCTTTGCAGGTCACTGCCATGGCATATCCCCCCTGTACAAAAAAATCGCAGTATACCAATTTTTGGTATACTGCGATCCTATCACAGATGGGGCATATATTTTGTCGAAGAGGTCACCGGACCAGGGAAAAATCGGTAAAGATCCACTTCTCACCCACTTTTTCGTAGGGGAAGTCAAAGGTCAGGGTATCCACCACCGCGCCGTCCTGTGTCGGGTCCAGCACCTCCACCGTCACCCGAACAGTACAGCGATTGGGATCTCCGTCCCGCAGGACCTGAGCGGTCTCGGCGCCCCGGGTGATATCGGTACCCCGGCCTCCGTCCTGCACATAGAGCACACCGTCAATGTCCACATACTGGGTGCCGTCATAAGGCAGCAGCTTTTCCACCAGATCATCGGAAAACAGGCTCTTGAGGTAACCCCGCAGGGTGATGGTACTGTCAATGCCGGGATAATCCACCCGATAATAAGTGACGCCGTCCACCGCCCGACCGTCCGTCTCGTCAAAAGGCAGAGGCTCCACCTGGAACCACCAGAACGCCTCCACCGCCGCCCGATAGGCCGACAGCACCTCCTCGTCGTTAGGGCCATCATAAACGATGGGGGTGGGAGAAGGCTCCACGGAGGGCTCCGGCGTGGCTGTTGGCTCCGGCGTAGCTGTGGGTCGAGCCGTCGGCGTAGGAGAAGGCTTCGGGGTGGAGGTTGGCACCGCGCTCTGCTCCACCTCCGGCGTTGGGGAAGCGCTGGGCAGCACGGTGGACACCGCCTCGGTATCCCGACAGGAACCGGTGCAGCCGCCCAGCAGCAACAGCACTGCAAGCAGCGGGATCAGCCTTTTCAACACTCTAACCTCCTTTCCACGGCCTCCGTCAAACCAGGCCCCAGGATATGATGCTACATTTTATCCGATTCTGCCCGGGAGCACAACCACAGTTGTGTAACAAAGTATGACAATACGGGCACAGAAACGCCGCCATTCGCGTCCGATGGCGGCGTTTCTCTGTTTTTCGTGAATTTTATTAGCCCAGTGTGGCAGCGGATTCTTCCAGCTTCACCAGCAGAGCCTTCAGTTTGTCGGCCCGCTCCCGCTCGGCCTCCACCACCTGGGCGGGGGCCTTGTTCACAAAGCCGGGGTTATTCAGCTTGGTCTCCAGCTTGTCCAGTTCCTTGCGGTTCTTGTCCACTTCCTTCTGGATGCGGGCCCGCTCCTTGTCCAGGTCCACCAGTTCGGCCAGGGGCAGGTACAGTCGGGCAGCATGGGTAGCGATGGTCACCATGCCCTGAGCATCCACCGTATCGGTAGCCGCCACCACCTTCACGTCGCTGGCGTAGGCCAGACGCTTCAGGAAGGGGATACCTTGGTGGAACACTGCCTGCTCCAGAGTGGAGACGGTGAGCTGCGCCTTTTTGGAGGGGGGCACATTCATCTCGGCCCTTCTGGCCCGGATGGCCCGGATGGCGTCCATGATGAGTTCCATGGCCTTCTCCTCCTCGGGGAAGTCCAGGTTGGCGTGGTGTTCCGGCCACTGCTGGAGCATGAGGTAGTCACCCTGATGGGGCAGCGCCTGCCAGATCTCCTCGGTGATGAAGGGCATGAAGGGGTGGAGCAGCTTGAGGATCTGGGTGAGCACATAGCACAGCACCTGCTGAGCACGGATCTTGCTGTCCTCGTCGTCGCCCTGGAGGCGGGTCTTGGTCAGCTCGATATACCAGTCACAGTAGGAATCCCAGATAAAGTCGTACACCTTCTGGGCTGCCACGCCCAGCTCGTAACGCTCCATATTCTCGGTGATCTCGGGAATGACGCTGTTGAGCTTGGACAGGATCCACTTGTCCTCCAGCTCCAGCTTGTCGGGCAGCTGGCACTGGTCGATGGTCAGGTTCATCATCAGGAAGCGGGAGGCATTCCAGATCTTGTTGGCGAAGTTCCGCATGGCCTCACACCGCTCGGTGTAGAAACGCATATCGTTTCCGGGCGAGTTGCCGGTCACCAGGTTGAAGCGCAGAGCGTCGGCGCCGTACTGGTTAGCCATCTCCAGGGGATCGATGCCGTTGCCCAGGGACTTGGACATCTTGCGGCCCTTATCGTCCCGCACCAGGCCGTGGATGAACACGGTGTGGAAGGGGGGGCGTTTGGTATGCTCACAGCCGGAGAAGATCATGCGGGCCACCCAGAAGAAGATGATGTCGTAACCGGTGACCAGCACATCGGTGGGATAGAAATACTTCAGATCCTCGGTCTCCTGGGGCCAGCCCAGAGTGGAGAAGGGCCACAGGGCGGAGGAGAACCAGGTATCCAGCACGTCCTCCTCCTGCTTGATGTGCTTGGAGTGACAGTGCTCGCACTCGGTGGGATCGTCCTCGGAGACGGTGATGTGGCCGCACTCTTCGCAGGTCCAGGCGGGGATCTGGTGGCCCCACCACAGCTGACGGGAGATACACCAGTCGTGGACGTTCTCCATCCAGTTGGTGTAGATCTTGGAGAAGCGGTCGGGAACAAACTTGACCTCGCCCTCATTGACCACCCGCAGGGCCTCCTCGGCCAAGGGCTTCATCTTCACAAACCACTGAGCGGAGATCAGGGGCTCCACGTCGTTGTGGCAGCGGTAGCAGGTGCCCACGTTGTGCTGGTGAGGCTCCACCTTCACCAGCCAGCCGCCGGCCTCCAGATCAGCCACAATGGCCTTCCGGGCCTCGTAGCGGTCCATGCCGGAGTAGCGGCCGTAGCCCTCCACCACCTTGCCGTTGTCGTCCAGCACACGAATGGTCTCCAGGTTCTGCCGCAGACCCACCTCAAAGTCGTTGGGGTCGTGGGCGGGGGTCATCTTCACGCAGCCGGTACCGAACTCCATGTCCACGTAGTCGTCGGCCACGATGGGCATCTCCCGGCCCACCAGGGGCAGGATGCACTTCTTGCCCACAATGTCCTTATACCGCTCGTCGTTGGGGTTGACGGCCACGCCGGTGTCGCCCAGCATGGTCTCAGGCCGGGTGGTGGCCACGATGACATAGCGTCCCTCCTCCCCCTGGATGGGGTAGCGGATGTGCCAGAAGGAGCCGGGCTTGTCCTGGTACTCCACCTCGGCGTCAGACAGGGCGGTAACACAGTTTGGGCACCAGTTGATAATGCGGGAACCCTTATAGATCAGGCCCTTCTTGTACAGGGAGACAAACACATGGCGGACAGCCTTGCTGAGGCCCTCGTCCATGGTAAACCGGGCGCGGGACCAGTCGCAGGAAGCGCCCAGCTTCTTCTGCTGCTCCACAATGCGGTTGCCGTACTTGTGCTTCCAGTCCCACACCCGCTCCAGGAATTTCTCCCGGCCCAGGTCGTAGCGGGACAGGCCCTCGTTCTTGCGCAGCTCCTCCTCCACCTTGATTTGGGTGGCGATGCCGGCGTGGTCGGTACCGGGCACCCACAGGGCGGCGTAGCCCTGCATCCGCTTGAAGCGGATCAGGATGTCCTGGAGGGTGGAGTCCATGGCGTGGCCCATGTGGAGCTGGCCGGTGACGTTGGGGGGCGGCATAACGATGGTGAAGGGCTTCTTGTCGGGATCACGGTGGCCCTCAAAGCAGCCGTTTTTCTCCCACATCTCATAGACGCGGCCCTCCACCTCCTGGGGTTCATAGACCTTGGGAAGTTCTTTCTTCATTTGTTACACTCCTTTTCGGGGCAAAAAAGGTTCGCCCCAAGCCTTTGCTCAGGGCGAACCTGTCAGTCCGCGGTACCACCTGAATTTCCCTTGCGGGACACTCATTGCCTCTGTAACGGGAGGATTCCGCCGCCCCCTACTGTGCTTCAGGGGCAGAGCTCTGGGACGACCTTCCCCCCACCGCCGGAGAGCCTTGCACCAAACCGGCTCCTCTCTGCACCTTTCGCGGGGGTACTCCTTCCCATCTTCGCCTTTGGGACATAGTATATGCACTTTTCAGGGCGTTGTCAAGGGGGCACGCCATGTAGGGGCGCGCATTGCGCGCCCGGCCGCTTATCGCAGTTCCTTATCGCAGTAAGCGCAGCAGTCCACGCCGCCGTTCTGCTTCACCAGAGGGGGCAGATAATGCTCGGTCTGGGTGATGCAGTTGGGGTTGGAGCATACCGGCTTGGTGCCGATCTCTACCGTGCCGGGACTCATGCGGTCCTGATTGGCCAGGTCAGTGAGCAGGGCCATACGAGCAAACATACCATAACGGGCCTGCTCAAAGTAGACCGCCCGGGGATCGTCGTCCACATCGATGGCGATCTCATCCACACGGGGCAGGGGGTGCATCACCAGCAGATCCTTTCGGGCCCGATCCAGCTTCCGGCGGGTGAGGACATAAATGCCCTTACAGCGCTCGTACTCAAGGGGGTCCACAAAGCGCTCCCGCTGGATGCGGGTCATATAGAGCACGTCCAGCTGGGGAATGACGGCCTCCAGGCCGGTGACCTCGGTAAACCACATATCATTCTCCCGCATGAAGGCCCGCATATATTCGGGCACTGCCAGCTCACGGGGCGCAATGAGGAAGAACTTGATGCCCTTGAACTTGGCCAGCGCTTTGATGAGGGAATGAACGGTACGGCCGTTCTTCAGGTCGCCGCACAGACCCACGGACAGGCCGTCCACACCGCCCCGCAGCCGGGTGATGGTGGTCAGGTCGGCGGTGGTCTGGGTCGGGTGCATATGGCCACCGTCGCCGGCGTTGATCACCGGCACATCGGAATAGAGAGAAGCAGCCTTGGCAGCGCCCTCCTTGGGGTTGCGCATCACCACCACGTCGGCGTAGCCGGACACCATTTTAATGGTATCCTTCAGGGTCTCACCTTTAGCGGTAGAGGTGGATTTGGGATCAGCAAAGCCAAACACCGTACCGCCTACCCGCAGCATGGCGGTCTGGAAAGAAAAGTTGGTGCGGGTAGAGGGTTCATAGAACAGGCTGGCCATCACCCGCCCCCGGCAGGCGTCCATAAAATCGGCGGGGTGGTCCATAATATCACTGCACCGCTGGTACAGGGAATCCCACTCCGCCCTTGACAGGTCTCCAAAGTCGATCAAATGCCGCATGACGCTTCATTTCCCCTTTTGAATTTTTTCTATCGTATCATATTTCCCCCTGTTCCGGCAAGAGCAGAATGGACAAATTTCCTGCTTTTTTCCCACTTCTCCTTGACGTCCGCGCCGTTCACTCTGTCCGACCGTATACAAAGACTGACAGGTATCCTTCGCTCCGGTTGTGTCCACACTAAAACCAAAGGAGGCGGGACCATGTCACTGTTTTGGATCTTTCTGATCTACAGCTTTTTGGGCTTTCTGATCGAGGTTATTTATGCCCGTACGAACGGTGAATCCAAGCTGGATCGGAAGTGTCGGTTACTGCTGCCCATCTGTCCAGTTTACGGGCTGGGCGCTCTGGGAATCCAACTCCTGCCGGAGAACGTGCGGGCCCAGCCCCTGCTGCTCTTCCCCGCCGCTGTGCTGGTCTGTACAGGAGCGGAACTGCTGGCAGGCGTTTTTTATGAGAAGGTCTTTCTGGTTTCCTTCTGGGACTATTCCCACCTCCCACTCCATCTGGGACGGCACGTCTGCCTTCGGTTTTCTCTGTACTGGGGCGCATTGACTCTGGCTCTCTATTATTTGCTCCATCCGGCGGTCTCCTGGTTGGCCGCCGCCATTCCACCCTGGGCCATCCCGCCTGCTGCGGCACTGCTGTGCATGGATACGGTGCTGACCGCCCTTCTGCTGCGCCGCACCCGGGATACCGGCGTTCTGCGCTGGTATGTCCGCCTGTTCCGGCGGAGAACCGCATAAAAGGCCCCCCTTCAGGTATCAAAACCTGAAAGGGGGCGTCCGTCATGCCCGCTTTAGTTCATTCAGGGTCTCGTCGATCTTCTTCTGGGATACGTAGGCCTGGGCAACCGAGAGGATCTGCTCCAGTGTGATAGAGCGGGCGGCCCCCAGGATGGGATGCTTGAAGAGCATGGGAAACCTGCGCTGAAGCACCGCCCGGCTGCCCGGATGGTCCAGCAGTTCCCCCACTGTGATCTGATTGCGTTTGAGTTCCATGCACTCACCTCCACCCCAGTCTATGCGCCTGTTGGTCAGATTTGACTTGCGGCCTGGTGTGAGGCAAGCTATAATGATGTCCATATCATATATCCGGATAAGGAGGCCCCATTTTTATGATCCATTCTCTGGATAACAATGTTCCCCAGCTTCACCCGACGGTCAGGATCGCCGCCAATGCCACCCTGGTGGGTAAGGTATCCGTCGGTCCCGCCGCCAGCATCTGGTATGGCGCAGTCCTGCGGGGAGACGAGTGTTCCATCCACCTGGGCGCAGGCTCCAATGTACAGGATCAGGCGGTGATTCACGGCGAACCCGACTTCCCCACCGTGATCGGACAGGACGTAACTGTAGGCCACGGAGCCATTCTCCATGGGTGCAGGATCGAGGACGGCTGTCTCATCGGCATGGGGGCCATCCTGCTCAACGGATGCGTGATCGGCGCCGGCAGTCTGGTAGCCGCCGGGGCGCTGGTCACCCAAAACACGGTGATCCCGCCGGGCAGCCTGGTAATGGGTTCCCCTGCTAAAGTGGTCCGACCTCTGCGCCCGGATGAACAGGAATCCCTCCCTCACTCCGCTCAGCTCTATCGGGAGCTGGCCGCAGCCCAGCTCCCCGCCGCGGTCAGTCAGGAGGCATTTACATGAAAAAAGAACATTATCCCAAGGGGCAGCGCCGGCAGGCGCTGAAAGAACAGGTAAAGGCCAAGCCCGGACTGACCGCCGTCTATATCATTCTCCGGGCACTGGTCATTGTGGCTATCGTGGCACAGTCCTTCAAGGGCAATTTTGAAAATGTGTTCCTGTGTGTCCTCACCCTGTTTCTTTTTACGCTGCCCGCCTTCCTGGAGCGTACCATCCGCATCGAGATCCCGGACACCCTGGAAATCATCATCCTGTTATTTATTTTTGCGGCCGAGATCCTGGGTGAGATCCAGGCCTATTACATCCAGTACCCCTACTGGGATACGATGCTCCATACGCTCAACGGCTTTCTGTGCGCCGCCATCGGCTTTTCCCTGCTGGACATTCTCAACCGGAATGAAAAACTGAAATTCAGCCTTTCTCCCGTTTATCTGGCCGTGGTGGCCTTTTGTTTCTCCATGACCATTGGCGTGCTGTGGGAATTTTTTGAATTTTCCATGGACCAGCTCTTCCTGCTGGATATGCAGAAGGACACCGTGGTCAATTCCATCGGCTCGGTGATGCTGGACCCCAGCGGCGGCAACACCCCCATTGCCATCAAACACATTACCGACGTCATTGTGGTCACAGCCGATGGCACGCAGCAGTCTCTTGGGCTGGGCGGTTACCTGGATATCGGTATTATGGATACCATGAAGGATCTGTTCGTTAATTTCATTGGCGCGGTGGTCTTTTCCACCATTGGCTTCCTCTATGTGAAAAACCGGGGCAAAGGAAAATTTGCGCCTCAGTTTATCCCCACTGTGGTGGATCATGTGGAAATAACGGTCGATCAGGACGGTCCTGCTCAGGATTGACCTATCCCCATTCTTCTGTCTTTCCACCCGCTGTCTCCTTTTTTCAAATTTTCTTATAGCAAGCCCGCATAGAGTTCTTCCAACAGGTCCATACTAGGATCGTACCACGGTAACAAGGAGGAATTAGCTATGAACCAGACCCCTAACAACAGCATCAAATGCTCTGTCACCAACTGCGCCCACCACTGCGGCGGTCAGAATTACTGCACCCTGAATGAGATCAAGGTGGGCTGCTGCGAGCCCAACGCCACCAAGTGCGCCTCTACCGAGTGCGCTTCCTTCCAGCTGGGCCAGCATTAAACGTCTGAGCAGCAAAAAACAGGACCTGCTTTCGCAGGTCCTGTTTTTTGTGTTTGGAATTACTCCTTGGGCTCGGCGGGTGCCTCCGCCTTGGGCGCCTCCGCCTTGGGGGCGGCGGCAGCGGCCGGAGCAGCCTTGGGCGCCGCAGGCTTCACCTCGGGCACCTTGCCGTCCACGGTGATCAGCTTGCGGGGGCACTTCTGAGCACAGATACCGCAGCCGATGCACTTCTCGTAGTCGATCACAGCCAGGTTGTTGACCATGGTGATGGCTTCCCTGGGGCAGTTCTTCATACACAGGGAGCAGCCGATACAGCCGTTGTCGCACACCTTCCGGGCATCCGCCCCCTTGTCGTGGGAGGAGCAGGGAATGGTAACGTGACGCTTGGTCTTGTAGGGCTCCAGAGCGATGATGTGGCGGGGGCACACATCCACGCACTTGTTACAGGCCTTACACTTCTCCTCGTCCACCTTGGCCACGCCGTCGATGACATGGATGGCGTCGAAGGGACAGGCCTTCTCGCAGGAACCCAGACCCAGGCAACCGTAGGAGCAACCCAGATCGCCGCCGCCAGGCAGCTTGGACGCAGCCACGCAGTCGTGGAGACCCACATAGTTGTACTGCTTGTAGTTCTGGCCGCAGCCGGTGCAGTGGACCTGAGCGACCTGCTTCACAGAAGCTCCGGCGGATACGCCCATGATCTCGCCGATCTGAGCGGCCACAGCCTCACCGCCGGCAGCGCATGCGTTGACGGGGGCGGTGCCCTTCACCACGGCGGCGGCATAGCCGGAGCAGCCGGGGAAGCCGCAGCCGCCGCAGTTGGCGCCGGGCAGACAGCCCAGGATGGCCTCTTCACGGGGGTCCACCTCAACGGCAAACACCCGGGACGCCACAGCCAGCACCAGACCGAAGATGGCGCCCAGCACAGCCAGCACCACAACGGCAAAAATAACAGTATTCATACTCTCACGCCTCCCTTAACCAAAGACCTTCAGGCCGGAGAAGCCCATGAAGGCCAGGGCCACCAGGCCGGCGGCCATCAGGGCGATGGGGAAGCCCTCAAAGGCCTTGGGGCACTTGGAGAACTCCATGCGCTCACGGATGCTGGCGAAGATCACGATGACCAGCAGGAAGCCGATACCACCGGTAACGCCGTACACCACGCTCTCGATGAAGCTGTAGTTGTTCTGGGTGTTCTGCAGCACCACGCCCAGCACAGCGCAGTTGGTGGTGATCAGAGGCAGGTACACACCCAGGGCCTCATAGAGGGAGGGCATGGCCTTCTTCAGGAACATCTCAATGAACTGCACCAGAGAGGCGATGACCAGAATATAGGTCACGGTCTGCATAAAGGTCAGGTTCAGAGGAACCAGGATCAGGTTGTTGATGGGCCAGCAGATGGCGGAAGCCAGACCCATAACAAAGATGACGGCGAGGCCCATGCCGGAGGCCGTCTCCACCTTCTTGGACACGCCCATAAAGGGGCAGATGCCCAGGAACTGGGCCACGATAAAGTTGTTGACCAGGATGGCGCCAAGGGCTATGGTAAACAGTTTTGCCCAATCCATTACTTGGCCACCTCCTCAGTCTTCTTATCGCCCTTCTTGGGCTTGTTCAGGATGTACTGCATGGCGGCAATCACACAGGCCAGAGTGATAAAGCCGCCCACAGGCAGGATCATACCCAGAGCGGGGATGCCCTCGGGCAGGATGCGGATGCCGTCCCCGCCGTTGAGAATGCCGCCGCCAAAGGTACCGTTGCCCAGGAACTCACGGACCACGCACATGATGACCAGCACCATGGTATAACCCAGGCCCTGGAAAATACCGTCCAGCGCGGAGGAGGCGGGACCGTTCTTGTAGGCAAAGGACTCGGCCCGGCCCAGAATGATACAGTTCACCACGATCAGGGGGATGAACAGGCCCAGGCTCTCAGCCAGGGAGGGCAGGAATGCCTGCAGGCACAAATCCACCACGGTCACGAAACCGGCAATCACTACGATAAAGCAGGCGATACGGATGTTGTTTGGGATGATCTTGCGCAGGATGGAAATGATGATATTGGCCAGAGTGAGGATCACCAGCACCGACAGGCCCATGCCCAGGCCGTTGAACAGCGTGGTGGTGATAGCCAGCACGGAGCACATACCCAGCAGCTGGACGGTGACGGGGTTCTGGAAAAACAGGCCGTCACGCAGTTGATTCTTTACATTCATTTCTTCAATACCTCCTTAGCCCAGGCTGGCCGCGGCGGCAATGGCGCTGGAAACAGCCTCTGCCACGCCGCGGGAGGTGATGGTTGCGCCGGTAATGGCGTTGATCTCGCCGCCGTCTTTGGTCACCTTGACCTCTCCGGTCTTGCCCACAAACTGAGCCTGCCAATCAGGCTTGCTGGCGTTGGAACCCAGGCCGGAGGTCTCGCCGCTGCTGGTGATGGACACGCCGGTACAGGCACCGTCATGATCCACGCCCACCATAACGATCAGGTTGCCGCTGAAAGAGGTGGCGGGCTTGACCTCCACCACATAGCCGGCGTCGCCGGCCTTGTTGATGCTGAGTACGGTGGGGTCGTCGCCAGTGTACTCCACAGGCTCATAAGTATCGGAAGGGAGAACAGCAGACATTGCCGCCTTGGTCTTGGCTTCCTTATTGGCCGCGATATAGGGAGCGGTAAGCATATTGATCAGGCCCAGCACCAAAGCGGTAGCCGCACAGATGGCAAAGAGCACAATGACCAGAGTGGCCATGCCAGGCTCTTTCTTCTTGGTTACAGTCTCACTCATGGTTTAGCCCTCCTTTCCGGCTTTGGCCTTCGCCTTGGCGGCAGCCTTCATTTCCTTGGTAACGCCGTAGCGGTTGGGCTTACCCACCTTGTCAATGAGCCACACGCAGCAGTTCATGATCAGGATGGAGTAGGACACGCCCTCGGGATAGCCGCCGAAGTAACGGATGAACACGGTGAGCAGGCCACAGCCAATACCAAAGATGACCTCACCCCTCTTGGTGACAGGGCTGGTCACATAGTCGGTAGCCATGAAAAAGGCGCCCAGCATCAGACCGCCGGTGCACAGCTGATAGAGCATCCAGGTGAGCCGGTCGTTGCCGCCCATGGGGAAGGCAAAGGTAAGCACGGCTACAGTAGCGATGTAGGCTACGGGGATGCGGGCGCGGATCACGCCCCGCCAGATCAGGTACAGGCCGCCCAGCAGCAGCATGAGGGCGGAAACCTCGCCAATACAACCGCCCACGTTGCCCACGAAGGCGTCCAGCAGAGAGGCCTTGGGCAGCAGGCCGCCGTGCATGAAGTCAGCGCCCAGGGGGGTGGCGCCGGTAACGATATCGGCGCCGGCCATGGTAACGGAGCCGGAGAATAGCCCGGCCCACTTGTCAGCGCCGATGCCGGGCACGATCCAGGTGGTCATGGCCACAGGATAGCACAGCATCAGGAAAGCACGGCCGCCCAGGGCGGGGTTCATGAAGTTCTGGCCCAGGCCGCCGAAGAGCTGCTTGACCACCACGATGGCGAAGAAATCGCCGATGATCAGCATCCAGTAGGGCAGGGTGGGCGCGCACACAAAGGCCAGCAGCACGCCGGTGACGGCGGCGGACAGGTCGCGGTTGGCGCAGGACTTCTTCATCAGCTTGCGGTAGGCCCACTCGAAGAACTCGCAGGCCACCACGGAGATCAAAGTGGCAACCAGGGCGCGGGGGCCAAAGAACACCACACCCATGACCAGGGCGGGCACCAGCGCGATGAGCACGTCGCGCATCAGGTTCTGGGTATCAATGGGGGAGGCCACGTGGGGGGACGAGGCCACCGTCAGATTCAGCTTCTTTTCCTCATTCATGCTTTGGCCGCCTCCTTTGCCGCTTTTTCCTTGGCCGCCAGATTCCGCAGCTCACCCTTGGTCACGCGGAAGGACTGGACCAGGTGGATACGGGCGGGGCAGATGTAGTTGCAGGAACCGCACTCGATGCAGTCCATGACGTTGAGGGCCTCCGCCTCTTTCCACATACCCTTTTCGGCATACAGATGCATATACACGGGAGTCAGGTGCATGGGGCAGACGTTGACGCAGCGACCGCAGCGCAGGCAGACCTCTTCCTCCACAACGGGAGCGGCCTCGCGCTTGGTGAGGCAGAGCACGGCGTTAGTCCCCTTGATGCAGGTGACGTTCAGGTCATACTGAGCGATACCCATCATGGGGCCGCCGGTGAGGATGCGCTCAGGCATCTCCTTGAAGCCCTTGGCCTCGTCGATGAGCTCCTGGAAGGACATACCCAGGGGCACCAGCAGGTTCTTGGGCTCCTGAATGGCGTCGCCGGTAACGGTGATCACCCGGTGGGTAACAGGCTTGCCCTCCACCACGGCGTCGTACACAGCGGCGGCGGTACCCACGTTGAACACGGCGCAGCCCACATGGGCGGGCAGGCCTCCGGGGGGCACCTCACGGCCTGTGATGCTCTGGATCAGCTGCTTCTCAGCGCCCTGGGGATAACGGGTACGCAGGGAGGTCACAGTCACGTCTCCCTTACCGCCAGCCAGAGCCCGCAGGTGATCCACAGCGTCTTCCTTGTTGGCCTCCACACCGATGACGCCACTCTTCAGGCCAAAGGCCTGCATGAGGATGCGCAGACCGCCAATGACCTTTTCGCCATGCTCCAGCATGAGGCGATGGTCGGCGGTGATGTAGGGCTCACACTCGGCACCGTTGAGAATCACAGTGTCCACCTTGCCGATGCCGGAGCTGATCTTCACATGAGTGGGGAAGCCGGCGCCGCCCATACCGGTAAGGCCAGCCTCCTTCACAATGTTGACGATCTCGTCCGCGCTCAGCTTGGTATAGTCGGGATGAGGGATGAGTTCGGAACCCCAGGTATCCTGGAAGTCGTTCTCGATCACCACCGACATACACTTGCCGCCGCCCACGTAGGGGCGGGGCTCCACCGCTTTGACCTCGCCGGAGACCGAAGCGTGGATGGGGGCACCCAGACCGGCGATCTCACCGATCTTCTGACCCACCTTGACATGGTCGCCCACAGCAACGATGGGCTTACAGGGAGCACCGATATGCATGGACATAGCGATGACCACCTGCTTGGGAGCAGCGCTCAGAGGCGCTATCTCCTTGTGGCGTGCCAGCTCCTTCCGGTCATGGGGATGCACGCCGCCGTAAAAGCTTTGCTTCATAGGTCCACCTCGCAAATCTGACCCACACACGGGCCATTTTTCTGAGTTGTTTGACCGGTATCTCAAACAGAACTATCATATCGCAAAGCACATAAATTGTCCAGTTAAAACCGTCAAATTTCTTACTGTTTTTCATTTAAACTTGCCAGTTTTATTAAAAACATAGATTCTTCTGCTCCATTTTTGCTCTTTGAAAAAATTATACCAACCGGTTTTCCTGTTGACGGAACCGTGGATTCTGTCCCGCCCTCCGTCACTTTACTTGTTTAAAATGCAGAAGTTTTAAAAGGTTGATTGACAAAGCCCCCAGGGAAAGTTATGATTATGTCTAACAACTTGCAGCAGCAGAAATGCGATGACCGGGACAGTACGGGCGGCACATAAGCGCAGAGAGGGAGCGGTCGGTGTAAGCTCCCGTGAGGCCGCATCGGAAGGTCACCCGGGAGCGGCCCCGCCGAATACAGTAGGCGGGGACGGTCACCCTCCGTTACCGGGGCACGAGTGCGCGGGGTTGTCCCGCGAAGTTAGGTGGTACCACGGAGTGCTATGGCGGCTTCGTCCTATGGGACGAAGCCGCCATGTTGTTTTTCTCCCATACCAGCCAAAGGAGGTCTTTTCCACCATGAGAATGAAAACAGCCCAGATCCTGATGGAATGTCTGCTGGAGCAGGGGGTGGATACCGTATTCGGTTACCCCGGCGGCACCATTCTAAATGTATATGACGAGTTCGAGCTGCACGGCTATAAGGATAAGATCCGGCATATTCTCACCGCCCATGAGCAGGGCGCCTCCCACGCCGCCGACGGCTACGCCCGTGCCACCGGCAAGGTGGGCGTGTGCTTTGCCACCTCCGGCCCCGGCGCCACCAACCTGACCACCGGCATTGCCACCGCCTATTACGACTCCTCCCCCGTGGTGTTCATTACCTGCAACGTCAGTGAAAACCTGATTGGCAAGGACTCCTTTCAGGAGGTGGATATCACCGGTATCTCCATGCCCATCACCAAGTGCAACTACCTGGTAAAGGACCCCAACCAGCTGGCCGACGTGATCCGGGAGGCCTTCGCCATCGCCCGCACCGGCCGCCCGGGCCCGGTACTGGTGGACATCGCCAAAAACGTCACCGCCGCCGAGGCGGAGTATGAGCCCCTGCCCCTGGCGGAGCATCCCAACCACGGCCGTCTGGCCGCCATGCTTCGCCGGGCCAGCCACGATTTGAAAGCTCCCGAGCCCGATGCCGGAGATATCCAGACTCTGCTGGATATGATCGAGGAGGCCCGCCGACCTCTGGTTCTGGTGGGCGGCGGCGTGATCCGTTCCAAGGGCGCGGTGCCCCAATTCCGCAAATTTATCGAGACCCTCAGCGCCCCGGTTGCCTCCACTATTATGGGCGGCGGCGCCTGTCCCGGCGACCATCCTCTGTTTACCGGCATGATCGGGATGCACGGTTCCCACGCCTCCAATATGGCCAGCGACCAGTGTGACCTGCTCATCGCCATCGGCTGCCGCTTCTCCGACCGGGTAGCCACCGATCCTGCTACTTTCGCCCCCAATGCCAAGATCGTCCACATCGACATCGACCGGGCGGAGATCGACAAGAATGTGGTCACCGACCACCACATCATCGGCGACGCCCGCCGGGTGCTGGAGCTGCTCAACGCCAAGCTGCCCGCCCATGACTATCCCGCGTGGAAGGAGTGGGTGTTCTCCCACGAGGAGATCCCCCTGAAAAAGGACGATATCCTCCACCCCCATGAGATCCTGGAGACCATTCAGGAGGTTACCGACGGGGACGCCATCATTACCACAGACGTGGGCCAGCATCAGATGTGGTGCGCTCAGTACTACCACTTCTCCCGCCCCGGCCAGCTGATCACTTCCGGCGGTTTCGGCACCATGGGCTTCGGCCTGGGCGCCGCTATGGGCGCCGCCGTGGGCAACCCAGGCAAGGTGGTGGTCCAGTGTACCGGTGACGGCTGTTTCCGGATGAACTGCCATGAACTGTGTACCGCCGAGCACTACAACATCCCGGTCATCACCGTGATCTTCAACAACCGGACTCTGGGCATGGTGCGCCAGTGGCAAAATCTGATCTACCACAAGCGTTTCTCTCAGACCGACCTGGACCGGGGCCCTGACTTTGTGAAGCTGGCGGAGGCCTACGGTATTCAGGGCGAGCGTGCCGCCACTCAGGAGGAGTTTGAATCGGCCTTCCGCCGGGCTGTGGCCGCCGGCCGCCCCTATCTGATCGAGTGCGCCATTGATAAGGACGCCATGGTCCACCCCATGGTATCCGCGGGTACCCCTGTCACCGACTTTATTCTGGACTGAGGAGGGTGTGGAATATGAATGAGATGAACGCCACCCGCCGCACCCTTTCGGTGCTGGTGGAAAACGCCGCCGGCGTCCTGTCCCAGGTCTCCCGGCTGTTTTCCCGCAAAGGCTACAACATCGAATCCCTGGCTGTTGGCACCACCGATGACCCCACGGTTTCCCGTATCACCATCGAAGTGTGGGCCGACGCCCCCATGATCGAGCAGATCATGAATCAGCTGCGGAAGCAGTTTCCTGTCTACTCCGTTCAGGAATTGAAGCCGGAGCGCTCCATTCGCCGGGAGCTGGTGATGTTCAAGGTCAAGGCGGAGACCCACGACATCCGCAACGAAGTCATCCAGATTGCCAATATCTTCCGGGCCTCCATTATTGACGTATCTCTGAAGTCCCTGACCCTGGCCCTTATCGGCGATGAGACCAAAGCAGAGGCCATGCAGAAACTGCTGGAGGCCTTCGGCATCCTGGAGCTGGTCCGTACTGGTATGGTGGCTCTGGAGCGAGGGGCCTATACCATTGAGGACGAGACCAAAGAACAAGCCGAATTCAATCTGGGCAAAAACTTCCTTTAAAAGCCACCAGGCCGCCACCGGCGGCCCGCTCTCGAAATCTTTTCAGAGATTGTATCATACTTATCATTCTTTTCCTCCCCGCTGTGTTATCATCGGGGACAAGAAAAAACCTTCATTTGACAAAGGAGTGCAAAGACTATGGCTAAAATGTATTATGAGAAGGACTGTGACCTGTCTTATCTGAACGGCAAAAAGATCGCCATCATCGGCTACGGTTCTCAGGGTCACGCTCACGCCATGAACCTGAAGGATTCTGGCTGCGATGTGTGCGTCGGTCTGCGTCAGGGCTCCAAGAACTGGGCCAAGGCCGAGCAGGCCGGTCTGCAGGTCAAGACTGTCGCCGAGGCCGCCCAGTGGGGCGACATCGTGATGATGCTCATCAACGACGAGGTCCAGGCCGAGGTCTATAAGAAAGATATCGCTCCTTATATGACTGAGGGCAAGGCCCTGGCTTTCGCCCATGGCTTCAATATCCGCTATCAGCAGATCGTGCCTCCCGCCGGTGTGGACGTATTCATGGCCGCCCCCAAGGGTCCCGGCCACACCGTCCGCTCCACTTACGTCAACGGTAAGGGCGTACCCTGCCTGGTGGCCGTGGAGCAGAATGCCACCGGCAACGCCTACAAGATCGCCCTGGCCTACATCGCCGGTATCGGCGGCGCTCGTGCCGGCGTGATGGAGACCACCTTCCACGACGAGACCGAGACCGACCTGTTCGGCGAGCAGGCCGTGCTGTGCGGCGGCGTGGTGGACCTGATGCGCTGCGGCTTTGAGACTCTGGTGGAGGCCGGTTACGAGCCCGAGAACGCCTACTTCGAGTGCATCCACGAGATGAAGCTCATCATTGACCTGATCAACAAGGGCGGCGTGGCTGCCATGAACTACTCCATCTCCGACACCGCCGAGTATGGCGAGTATGTGTCCGGTCCCCGGGTGCTGCCCTACGAGGAGACCAAGAAAAATATGAAGGCCGTGCTGGCCGACATCCAGGACGGCACCTTCGCCGGCAAGTGGATCGCCGAGAACAAGAACGGCCGCACCTTCTTTAACTCCAAGCGTGCCGCGCTCAAGAAGCACCAGATGGAGATCGTGGGCGAGGAGCTGCGCAAGAATATGATCTGGGGCGGCGACACCGACCTGGATACTGCTTCCAACTAATTGAATGACAAAAAGTGGCCCTCCGGTTGGAGGGCCACTTTTTATTTAGATGCAAACCGCTTCATGATCCGCTCCAGCACCCGGTGGAGCAGCACACCCAGAGCAATATTGAGGGTATAGGCAATGAGATAGAAACTGATATGTCTGGGATCGTAGTCCAGCCAGGGAGCCAGAAGACTATACTCCCGGGTAATGACCACGTTGAGCAGATAGATCTCCAGACTGCTGCTCCCTACCAGACGCAAAAAGGCAGGCACCCGCCGGCCGGGATACCAGACCAGCAGTCTGCCCAGAATAAGGCACACTGGCACTACCCCTGCGGTAATCGCAAGCGTCAACGGAAAAATGGTGGGCTGGACCCGCCAGCACGGTACCACAGCTATCCCAAGCATCAGCGCCGCCCCCCACACCGCCAGGTGCCGGACACTGAGCTTTTTGCCCTCCATCACATAGGAGCCCACCAGAAAGCCCATGGCAAAATCCGGGATACGCAGCAGAAAATCCGGCAGGTGCAGCACTCCGGCACTCCAGGTCACCCGATAGAGCAGATATCCCAGCAGATAGATCGTCAGGGTCAGCCACTCCTTATGGCGGCAGCGACAAAACAGTTTGAAGTACAGCGGAGCCACCAGGTAAAACACCAGAATTACAGAGATATACCAGTTGAAGCCGCCGGGCACATTCATCCAGTAATACAGCGTGGACAAATTCCAGAAGATCACATCAGGGGTGATCCGTCCTGCCGCGGCCAGTGCGATGCTGTATACCCCCACCACCAGCCAAAAGGCGGGCAGCAGCCGGCGCAGCCGGCGGCCCAGATAGCGTCCGTAGGGTTCCTGTTCCCGCCGGGCCAGAGAGCAGCAGATTCCCATACCGGAGAGCAGCAGGAAGATATCCACCCCTGCAAAGCCCAGGGCCCGGAACATCTGAAAGGGTCGAAAGGCAATGTTCAGTTCATAGGCATGGAAGAGCATCACATACAACATGGCCAGTCCCATCAGCTCTCCCCGGTAGCGGCTCAGCAGTCCATAGCTGTTCTGCTTTTCCAAGGGCATCCCACCACCTCGTTTTTCAAACGATATGTCCTATTATAAAGATACATAACGTCTTCGTCAATCCACTGTCATTCCTCCAGCCCCATCACATCCATGGAGTGGCGCATATGGATGGCCATGGCATAGCCCGCCCCCTCCCCGTCCCGCTTGCGGAAAAATTCCATCAGCAGAGCGTGGTCCCGGCAGGTGTCCTCCGCCAGCTGCTCCTGGTGTTCCCCCGCCATCAGGGCAGAGGACACCGCCTGATCGATGAGGGGAAGCAGCCGCACCAGAAACTCGTTGTGGGCGCCCCGGACAATGGCGGCGTGGAAGGCACGGTCGGCCTGGGTCCGGTCCTCTCCCGCCCGGATGCACTGCTCCACCATTTCCCCCCGGGCCAGGATGTCAGCCAGCTCCTCCTCTGTGGCCCGCTGGCAGGCTAGCGCGGCGGCCCTGGGTTCAAAGATAGAGCGCAGCTCAAACAGGTCCCTCAGCTGTCCCCGCACCCGCTCCAGGCTGGAGAAGCCAAAGTCATTCATCTCCTCTACCGCCGCCGACACAAAAGTGCCTTTGCCCCGGCGCACCTCCAGCACCCCCTGGGCAGTCAAGGTGCGGATGGCCTCCCGCAGGGTGGCCCGGCTTACCCCCAGCTCTCTGGCCAGCTCCACCTCGTTGGGCAGCTTCTCGCCCGACTTCAGTCCCTTCTCCACCACAATCCGGCTGTACAACCCTTCCGCTGTCTGCTGGGCCAAACTTTTTTTCTCCATACCCTACTTCCCTTCCGGTCAGTTCTTGACAGTTCTCCTTCTATCATATAGTATATAGTCAGACAATGCAAGCATTATCATACAACGTAAGCGGTACATAGAAGGAGGTCATTCCCCATGCGCAGCGACAATGTTACCAAGGGCGTGGAACGCGCCCCCAACCGCTCCCTTTTCTATGCTCTGGGCTATACCAAGGAGGAGCTGGAGCGTCCCCTCATCGGCGTGGTGTGCTCCTATAATGAGATCGTCCCCGGCCACATGAATCTGGACAAGATCGCCGAGGCGGTCAAGGCCGGCGTCCGGGCCGCCGGCGGCACCCCGGTGGAGTTCCCCGCCATCGCCGTGTGCGACGGCATCGCCATGGGCCACATTGGCATGAAGTATTCCCTGGTTACCCGTGACCTGATCGCCGACTCCACCGAAGCCATGGCCATGGCTCACCAGTTCGACGGTCTGGTCATGATCCCCAACTGCGACAAGAACGTGCCCGGCCTGCTGATGGCTGCCGCCCGGGTCAATATCCCCACCATTTTCTGCTCCGGCGGTCCCATGCTGGCCGGCCGCCTCAACGACGGCCGCCGTTCCTGCCTGAGCCATATGTTTGAGGCGGTGGGCGCCTACAAGGCGGGCAAGCTGGACGAGTGCGGCGTGGAGGACTACGAGAACAACGCCTGTCCCACCTGCGGCTCCTGCTCCGGTATGTACACCGCCAACTCCATGAACTGCCTCACCGAAGCCATCGGTATGGGGCTGCGGGGCAACGGCACCATCCCCGCCGTGTGGTCCGCCCGGCTGCGGCTGGCCAAGCACGCCGGTATGCAGATCATGGAACTGGTGAAGAAGGACATCCGTCCCCGGGACATCATGACCCCCGCCGCCTTCCACAACGCTGAGGCGGTGGATATGGCCCTGGGCTGCTCCACCAACACCATGCTCCACCTGCCCGCCATCGCCCACGAGTGCGGTATCGAGCTGGATCTGGACATGAGCAACAAGATCTCCTCCAACACCCCCAACCTGTGCCACCTGGCTCCCGCCGGCGACACCTACATGGAAGATCTGGAGGGGGCCGGCGGCGTGTACGCCGTCATGAAGGAGCTCACCAAGAAGGGTCTGCTGGACACCTCCGTCATGACCTGCACCGGCAAGACCCTGGAGGAAAATCTGGAGGGTGTAATCAACCGCAATCCCGAGCTCATCCGCCCCATTGAGAACCCCTACTCTCCCGACGGCGGTATTGCCGTGCTCAAGGGCAATCTGGCTCCCGAGGGCTGCGTGGTCAAGCGCTCTGCCGTTGCCCCCGAGATGATGGCCCACACCGGCCCAGCCCGGGTCTTTAACAGCGAGGAGGAGGCTATTTCCGCCATCTATGCCGGTAAGATCGTCTCCGGCGATGTGGTAGTCATCCGCTACGAGGGCCCCAAGGGCGGCCCCGGTATGCGCGAGATGCTCAACCCCACCTCCGCCATCTGCGGCATGGGTCTGGGCGAGAGCGTGGCTCTCATCACCGATGGCCGATTCTCCGGCGCCACCCGAGGGGCATCCATCGGCCACGTCTGCCCCGAGGCCGCCCAGGGCGGTCCCATTGCCCTGGTAGAGGAGGGCGACATCATCTCCATCGACATCCCCTCCTGCAAGATCGAGCTGCAGGTGGACGAGGCCACCCTGGCCCAGCGGCAAGCCAAGTGGGTTTGCCCCGAGCCGCGCATCAAAACGGGCTATCTGGCCCGGTACGCCAAGCTGGTCACTTCCGCCTCCCGGGGCGCGGTGCTAGAGTGAACCTGTACTTTCATTTCAATATGCAAAAATGACCGCCCGATTCCGCTACTCCTGATAGGGGTAGCTTGAAGCGTGTCCTTGGGCCAGGCAGGCAGTGTAATTGCACTGCCTGCCTTTTCCGTTATTTCCCCGCAGGCCAGCATATCGTCTGTCTCGTTGAGATTGAAGTCCCGGAAACAGATTTGGAGCTTCTGCGGTGCGTGTTTGGAGTATTGGACCTCTTTTTCATATACGATGATCTTCGCTACGAAGGTGCGGAGCAGTTCCGGGGTCAGTTCCGTCATGTCGGTGGACTTTCTGTCCTTGGCAATAGAATTCTTGGCATTGGCCATGCTGCTCCGCAGTTTCTCCAGGCGCTCCTCCGTGGCGGAGATGGCTTTGGCCAGCCGCGCTTTAGTCCGGGCAATATACCAGTCCAGAGAATATACCCCGCTCATCCATATTTGTCCGGCGGCGCTTATGGGATCGTACCGCCTGTACGATATATCAGGGTTTCTGATCTACCAGCGCTTCATGGGTGTGCTCAAAGATGAGCCACTCGGATTCCCCGCTGTACCTTGGCGTTCATCACTTTCCGCACCTTGCGGCTGCAGTCCCGCACCCGTCGCTCATTGAACAAATTATCAAAAGGCATCAGCTCGTTGCTGTTTTCATACTTGGTGTCCATATCGTCGTTGACAGCGATGTCACCGTTGCTCATATCATCCATCATCTGCTCAAAGGACGGGCGATTGAAATTCACTTCGGAATAGCCATTGTCCACATAAAATCTGGTGTTCTGGAAGCCATTCTCATTGGCATACTTTTGCAGGATAAGTTTTTGGAAAGAGATCTATCAAGGGTATTTTGTCGTTATAGTTACAATAAACATTTACAAATTAACCGGCTATGCAATATTCGAGAAAGATCATCGGTGTATTGACATTTCCATGCAGAAGTGGTACTCTAGATATTGAAGATAATCAGAATATCAAAATAAATCAAAATCACTACAGGGAGGGAGCAGGTTTGAGCTACTGTTCCGATTTAACAAAGGAACGGATTATGGATTGTGCCAGGGCGGAATTTCTAAAAAAGGGCTTTCGGGAAACACAGCTTAAGGACATTGCAGCGGCGGCCAAGGTGACAACCGGGGCGATATACCGCCACTTTGAAAACAAAGAGGATTTGTTCTATACACTTGTTAAAGAAGTGTATGAGTACACGCTTGACATAATGGATCACATTGAGGAACACACTCAAAACAGCGCCGAAGATTTGCAAAACGCACTGCAAGCAGATTCCATAGAGCAGTCTTATCGAATGGCCATGGAATTTGTGCAGTATATGTATGAACACCTTGCAGCGTTTCAACTGCTGCTCAAGTGCAGCGCCGGCTCGAAAGTGGAAAACTTTATAGAGGACGCAAGTCTGCGATATACAAAGCGCAATCTTGCGTTCACAAAAAAGATGCATGAAAACGGAATTGCTCATAACCTGCCCAATGAATTGGACATTCACATCATTACCACCAGCTACATCACGGCGATCTGTGAATGTATCCTGCATGATGTACCGCATGAGCAGGCCGGGCAGTATGTGCATAATATTATTACCTTCCATCATTACGGTTGGTACGGTCTGCTTGGGATCAAGCAAAAATAAGTGGCGGAATGCCATTTATTTTTGCACATAAGTTAGCCATCCCTAACTAAAAGGGGGTTGTTTTTATGAATCAAAAAAAGCCGGGGGCGATCCGGCAGCTTCTCAATTACGCCGGAGAGAGTAAGTGGAAATTGTACCTTTCCTCTTTTCTGGCGATAGTGGGTGAACTCCTCGGCATGGTGCCCTTTTTTGTCGTAACTGTGCTGATCCAGCAAATTTATCTGCAAACAGTTACCATGCAGAGCGCAATTCTTCTGTTTTTCATCGCACTGGCTGGACAGTTAGGCAAGGTGTTTTTTACATACGAGTCCTCGTTTATGTCTCACAAGGCGACCTATCGGATCTTGAAAAACATCCGCAGCCTGATTGCCGATAAAATGCAGCGGGTTCCCATAGGGGTGGTGCTGGACACGCCTACGGGCGCATGGAAAAACCTGATGGTGGATACTGTATCAAAATTAGAGGATTCCATGGCGCATTTTATGCCGGAAATCGCCTCGAACATTGTTGCCCCGATTTGCTGCCTGATTGTCTCATTTGCACTGGATTGGCGCATGGGGCTGGCTTCTCTGAGTACGATTCCCCTTGGGGCATTGGGGTATATTGGTATGATGCGGGACTATGAAAACAAGAGCGCTACCTACATGAGAGCGCAAAACGAGATGAACAGTACTCTGGTGGAGTATGTCAACGGCATTGAGGTCATCAAGGCGTTTCATCAAAGCGCGGCTTCCTATGGGAAGTTTACCAATGCCATCAACTTTTTTCACGACAGCACACTGGCATGGTGGAAACAGAGCTGGTTTTGGTCTGCGTTTGTGATGGCAGTTATGCCGTCTACCCTGCTGGGAACACTTCCTGCTGGCGCATGGCTGTATATGAACGGAGATATTTCCCTTTCCGTCTTTGTCACCTGCTTAATTCTTCCGCTTGGACTTATTGCGCCTTTGATGAGAATCGGGAAATATTCCGACCAGTTCAGTATAGTCAATGCCTGCCTGGATCAAATTGGTGCATTTTTAGATAAGGAAGAACTGCATCGTCCGGAGAGGCCGGTACAGCTTGATCCCAAAGAATCCTTCCATTTTCAAAGCGTCACATTTGCATACGATGAGGAAAAAGTGCTTGATGATGTATCCTTTACCATAAAGCCGGGAACCGTCACAGCCATCGTCGGGCCATCCGGCTCCGGCAAATCGACCATTGCAAAGCTGATGGCCGGGTTCTGGGATGCGTCGCGGGGACAGGTATGCTACGGCGGCAAAAGCATCAAAGAGATTCCGTTTCAACAGCTCATGGATGAAATCAGTTATGTGGCACAGGACAACTTCCTGTTTGACGAGAGCATTCGGGAAAATATCCGTATGGGCAATCCGTCTGCCACTGACGATGAAGTGGAAGCAGCCGCCAAAGCGGCACAGTGCCACGACTTCATTCTACAGCTGGAGCACGGCTATGATACAACAGCTGGCGACGCAGGCGGCAGGCTGTCCGGCGGGGAGCGCCAGCGCATTACCATTGCAAGAGCCATGCTCAAAAAAGCGAATGTAGTGATTTTGGATGAGGCCACCGCCCATGCCGACCCGGAAAACGAAGCGCTGATCCAAGCTGCCATCAACCGGCTGGTAAAGGGGAAAACCCTGATCGTGGTGGCGCACCGTCTTGCCACGGTCCAGGACGCAGACACCATCCTTGTGATGGAGCAAGGCAAAATCGCAGGCAGCGGAAAGCATCAGCAGCTTTTGGAAAGCTGCCCACTGTATCACCGTCTGTGGAGCGATGATGTCCGTACCGCAGACACCGACGAGGACGGAGTGAGTGAAGATGATCTCGATCGTTAAACGGCTTTTGACCCTTTCTGGGAAATATCGCCCACGGATTATCGCAGGGCTGATTTTCAATGCTTTCAAATCCTGCTGTGTTTCCTTCATGCTCTTTGCTGTGTTGCTCATCACGCTCAACATTGAGCATCTCACGCCCACAGTGATCCTGCAGGCGGTGTGCATCATTCTGGCAAGCATTTCGGGGCGCTTTTTGTTCCAGTATCTCAGCGATGTAAAAATGAGCGCTTCCGGCTATGAAATTTTCCGGGAGAAGCGCCTGGAAATCGGCAATCAGCTCAAACACGCACCCATGGGATATTTTACAGAAAACAACCTTGGCACCATTCAATCGGTACTTACCACAACCATCTCGGATTTAGAGGGTACTTGCACCCTTGCGCTGACCTTTTTGGTTGGCGGCTTTGTGCAGGCTCTTGCCATGACACTCATGCTGCTGGTGTTCTGCCCGCCGGTGGGTCTGCTCTCTCTTGCCGGAATCGGCATGGGAATACTGGTTCTGCAGAAAATCAAGAAAGCCGCGGGCCAGCATACCGGAGATATGCAGAAAGCACAGGAAATCATGGTGGGTACGGCGCTGGAATACATCAAAGGCATTTCCGTGCTTCGCTCCTTCGGCAAGGGCAGGGACGGCAAGGGCAAAATGGACGCTGCTTTTGAAAACAAATGCCACAGCAACATTGCCGTTACAGTTACCACCGCAAAGCTGATGAAAGCCTATGAGGCGGTGTATAAAGTTACCAGCTGTCTTCTTGTGCTGCTTACAACCGCGCTTTATTTAACCGGCGCCATCACCCTGCCCTACTGTTTGATGTTTATAATCAGTGCGTTTTTGATTTTTATGGAGCTGGAACTTTTGGGGGATGGAGCATTTTTAAGTAAAACGCTTGCAACGCAGCTGGATCGCCTGGATCAGATTGCTGATATTCCTGTGCTGGATGAAAACGGTACAACGATCCAGCCGGAAAATTTCAATATTGAGTTTCGTCATGTGAATTTTGGCTATGACAGCAGACCCATTCTGAAGGATGTATCGCTCACCATTCCACAGGGGACGACCTGTGCCCTCGTGGGGCCGTCCGGCTCTGGAAAAACAACACTCTGCAATATGCTGGCGCGGTTTTGGGATGTATCGGCCGGAGAAGTGCTGGTTGGCGGGCATAACGTAAAGGAATACACTTGTGATTCCCTTCTCTCACAGATCAGCATGGTGTTTCAGAAGGTGTATCTGTTTCACGATACCATTGAAAACAACATCAAATTCGGCAAGCCAACCGCCACCCACGAGGAAGTGGTTACGGCGGCAAAAAAAGCCTGCTGCCACGAATTTATTGAAAAACTGCCGCAGGGGTATCAGACAGTGATTGGCGAATCCGGCTCCACCCTATCCGGCGGCGAAAAGCAGCGCATTTCCATTGCCCGTGCGATTTTGAAGGATGCGCCCATTGTGATTCTGGACGAAGCTACCTCCAGCGTAGACCCGGAAAACGAACATGAACTCATTCAGGCGATTACGGAACTGACCAGGAACAAAACGCTGATTTCCATTGCACACAGGCTCTCCACGGTTCGCAGCGCCGACCAGATTCTGGTGATTGATAAAGGCTGTATCGTCCAGCGCGGGACCCATCGGGAACTGGCTGCAAAACCGGGTATTTACCGCACTTTCCTGGAGTGCCGGAAACAGGCGATCAGCTGGAAACTGTGAGGTGATCTATCCGAATGAACGTAAAACAAATCGTACTGGAGGATGTGAGCTTCCAGTACGAGAATCAGAAAAAGCCGAGCATCGACCATGCCAGTCTCCATGTTCACGCCGGGGAGTTTCTTGTTCTCACGGGAGAAAGCGGCTGCGGAAAAACCAGCCTGACCCGCTGTATCAATCACTTAATTCCCCATTTTTATGAGGGTGATTTGCAGGGGACGGCGCAGGTTTTGGGAAAGGATATTCGCCTGACCTCCGTGGGAGAGGCCGGAAAACGAATTGCTTCCATTTTTCAAGACCCAAGAAGCCAGTTCTTTACCACCAACAGCTCCTGCGAGGTGGCGTTTGCCTGTGAAAACTACGGCGTACCCCATGAAGAAATGGTGCGCCGTGTAGAAAATGCCTTTTCAACCCTCGGCATCCAACATCTTCGTGAGAAAAATGTGTTTGATCTATCCAGCGGAGAGCGACAGAAAATTGCTTTTGCCGCCGCACTCACCTTACAGCCGGATATCTTTGTATTGGATGAACCATCCGCCAATCTGGATATTCAGTCCATCTACCAGATTCATGATATTTTATTGCGGTTAAAACAACAAGGGCATACCGTGATCCTGTCGGAACACAGATTGTTCTATCTGAACGATTTGGCTGACCGCTTTATCCGCATCGAACAGGGCAGGATTGCGGAAGTGTTCACCCAGCAGGAAATGTCACGGTTGACCGCCGCACAAATGGAGGAGCGCAGACTGCGTACCTTCGATTTGAAAAGCGTTTCCTATGGGAAAGAAACTGCGGACGCCAAAGGCAATGCGTCGGTTACGCTTGCTGTTCAAAAGCTATGCTTTGCATGGGATAAAGGAAACGACCTGCTGCAAGATGTTTCTTTTCGGGCATCGGGCGGCGAAGTGATCGGCCTTGTGGGAAAAAACGGAACCGGCAAAACCACGCTTGGAAAGGCGCTTTCCGGGCTGATCCCTTTTCGGTCAGGAACGATTTTGTACAACGGGAAAAAGGTCAAAGGCAGCAAACTTTCAGATCAGGTGTATTTCGTCATGCAGGAAGCAGACCATCAGCTATATACAGACAGTGTGGAAGCGGAGCTGCGGCTGGGGCATAAAAAAACGCCGGAACTGGAAGAAAAAATCACAGAGATCCTGAAATCTCTACATTTGGAACCATTCCGAACGGTACATCCTTATGCCCTTTCCGGTGGGCAAAAGCAGCGTGTGACCATCGCTGCGGCGCTGCTTTCCGAAAAGCCGGTCATTGTCCTGGATGAACCCACCAGCGGGTTGGACTATACCAATATGCTGGCTGTATCCGCTGCGATTCAAAAAATGCAGGCAATCGGAAAGCTGGTCATTGTCATTACACATGATTTGGAGCTGTTGAGCCTTGTGGCAGACAGGGTATGCCTGCTCTCCGGCGGTGCTCTGCTGGAAGACAGGAAGGTCAAAGATACAGAAACCCTGCAAGGTATCCGAAGGTTCATGGAGGAAGATATGCAGCGGACAGGGGGTGAAGCCGATGGGAAACGGCTCTATACCACATAGAAAAGGTTTTTACTACGACCCCAGGCTGAAGATTCTGCAAATCCTGCTGACCACACTCCTGGCTTTCGCCCTGAGCGGTGAATATACGGGGGTTTTCCTGTTCGCTGTTGTCGTTGTGTTTGTACTGGCAAATGGGCTGTATGGCGTTGCGACAAAATTTGCGGCGGTTTATACGCTTCTCTTTCTGGTTGCCCAAATCGTGCCTTTGTTTTTTACTTCGATGATCCACCTGTTTTTCCTGCGGATCATCAGCATATCCCTTTCCATGGTGATCCTCTATCAAACCACCGACATTACAGAGCTGATCAACGCATTGCAGAATATGCGGCTGCCCATGTGTATTGTATTGCCGTTTGCCATTATCCTGCGTTTTATCCCGTCTTTGCGGCAGGATATTACTTATATCAAACAGGGAATGCAGACAAGGGGGATCGGCCTGACGCCCAGGCAGCTTCTCTTACACCTCGTACAGGTCTACGAAGGTTTTCTGGTGCCGCTTCTCATGCGGGTGCTGATGACAGCCACGGAGCTTTCCGCCTCTGCCGAAACCAGAGGGATCAGCTTTCCCTGTCAGAAAACGCACTATCGCAATATTCGCTTTGGGGCCAAAGATACTGTGATTCTTTTTGGTATGATGGTTCTGTATACAGCCATTATCATATACTCATTTTTATGATCAAAAGGAGGAGTTCCGATGAATTCAAAAAAGTTTCAAGCCAAAGATCTGGTCGTTACCGCACTGCTGATGGCCTGCGGCTTTGTGCTGTATGCGCTCTGTGCGCTCCTGGCAATGACGCCTTATACGATGGTACTGGTTTTGCCTGCATGGTCGATCCTTGCAGGTATCACCTATTTTCTTGTGGCGGTAAAAACCAAAAATCCATTTATGCTGTTCATTTATACCGCTGTGATGGGAATGATTGATTTTTATATTCCCTGCATTCTTTTGTGTATTACTGCCGCTGCCATAAATCTTCTTGTTATGCGTAAAAAAGATATTTGCAAAACCAGTACATTGACATTGGGATGGGTCCTTACCACACTGGCGCTCAGCTTTGGCGGAATGTATGTGCCGTTTTTGTTTATGGCCTCTCAAACCATGGAACTGTATGCAGATAGTTTTGGAACGGAATATCTGCAAATCCTGACAAATATGACAACACCGTGGTTTGCTGTTCTGATGCTTGCTGTGACTGCCCTTTGTGCTCTATTGGGTTCTTTCATTGCAAATAGAATGCTCAAGAAGCATTTTGAAAAAGCAGGCGTGGTGTAATCAGGTATCCGTCTCCGTTTCTTCCACTGAAGATGGATGCCTTTTCATTTCAAAATGATTCCGTTTATATGCCAGTTCCCATGCCAACTGGAACCCGCAAAGGAAGCTGTCCATAGAACGTTCCTCTGCAATTAGGCCCTGTGCGTCCATGACCCGAGCACCAGTTTTCTCCTAGGTTTTTCCAGACGCTCAATGAGTTTCCCGTGATAAGTTTCAATTCCTTGTTCAGCCTCTGACATGGATAAAGCGGTATGAAATCTGTTGTACAGTAATTTCAATGTATCGTTCATGTGTCCCGCCTCCCTGCAGCAAGACACAATACCACAGGTAGGCTAAAAAGCCACTGCAAATTCATAGAATCTTATGCTTTCGTATGTTCACTTTTACTGCGCGCCTCCTTGTTGGCTTCCTTACCAAAGCAGTATATAAGGCGCACCTTTAAGAAAGCTATAATGGCAGATCAGAAAAATGAAAAGCCTTCGGAGTATTCCGAAGGCTTTTACTCAGGGGTTCTGGTTAAATGCGTTCCCAGCGGATGGTAAATGTAGTCTTTTGGTTTGGCTCACTGCATACGGGCAAGGTTGCTCCCATCTGTTCCGCAAGGGACTTGGCAATGGACAATCCCAAACCGTAACTGCCTGTGTGTTTCCGGGAATTATCTACCCGATAAAAGCGGTCGAAGATTTTATCCATATGCTCTGGTGGGATTCCTTCTCCCGTATTGGAAACTGTAAGGATTGCATATTTCCTCTGGCGATGCAGGCAGACCTCAATGGTCCTCCTGTATTTGTATATTTGCAAGCATTATCCAGCAAAATCTGAATCGCCTGTTCCGCTTTATCCAGGTCGCCGTCCACAGAAACGTCTGTCTCAATTTGCTGCTCAAGAGAAACCCCTTTTTCATATAGCATAGTCTCAACAGACAGAAGGGTGCGCTCCAGCAAATTGCTCAGGCAGATCGGTTCCAGCTTTACCGCTTGCTCCGTCTGGTCGGCACGTGCAAGCTCCAGAAGTTCTGTCACCAGCTTACTCATGCGCCCGGTTTCATGGGAAATGTGATCCAACCATTTTTCCTGGCTCTGGATGGTTTTCTGCTTATTTGCCTGCAATGCCTCCAGGTTGGCGCGGATCGAAGCCAGCGGAGTTTTGAGTTCATGAGACGCATCCTGAACAAACTGCTTTTGCTTATGATAGGACTGCTCGATAGGAACAACCGCCCGTTTTGCCAACAGGATACTGATTCCCAGCATAGCCAGCAGTGTCAGGACGCCTACGCCTACAAAAGCGGCCAATAGTTCCAGTAAACTTTGCTTTGACACTGTAATGTCCAAAAACGCAATCTGGCTGAATTGCTCAATGGTGGCGTCCTCGGAAGTGGACTCCACCTTCGCATAGGCAGGAGTCCTTGAAAAGAGGAACCGCCGCCCCTCCAATTCAATTTCTCCTTCTTTACGCCCGTTGGTCTGTTGGATGGCCTGGTTAATCCACTCCCTGGATAGTGCGCCAAAAGAACTGTCAAAAACCGATTGATTTTGTTCATCCACAATCACGCCAAAGGCATCGGCATACTCCTGGGCAACTCCAACTATTTGGAAAGAATCACTTCTTTCATTGGCTTCTTGGTAGCGAAGGGTAGTGGAATGAATATTCTCCAGTTTCAATAGATTTTGCTTTTGTATTTGATAGGCAGTAATCAGATAAACGGCGGCGAAAGAAAGCAAAAGCACTATCGACAGCATTGCCATGTTGGTGAGGATAAAACGGTGTTTCAGCTTTTTGAACATATGCTTACCTCCCAGCCCGCAGTGCATACCCCATTCCGCGGACTGTCTCGATGGAGGTATCAGTCCCCAAAGCCTTTAATTTTTTTCGCAAAAATGAGATGTAGACCTCCACATGGCGATCCTCGGCATCACTGTCAAACCCCCAGACCTTCTCAATGATCCGGTCTTTTGAAATCACGCCGCCTCGCGCGTCCATCAACATTTCTAAAAGTTGGCTTTCTTTCAAGGTGAGTTTAAATGACTGGTTTCTGCAATAGAGAGACAGGGTGTAAGGATTCAAATATATATCCCCAAACGCACACCCACTCTGAGCAGAAATTTCCTGTTTCCTCCTGGCCAAAACCCGCAGTCGGGCCAACAGCTCCTGCATTTCAAAGGGCTTTGTCAGGTAATCATCCGCCCCCCAAGTCCAGCCCGGTCACTTTGTCCTCCGTCTCACTCTTGGCGGTAAGCAACAGGACGGGGACCGCAATTTTTTCCTGGCGAATTATTTTCAGGATTTCCAAACCGCTGTGTTCCGGCAGCATAATATCCAGAATGATACTGTCATAGATACCAGAAAGCGCACAGTCCAGGCCGTATGTTCCGTCGTGAGCCAGATCGACGGTATAATTGTTTTTTTCTAAAACTTGTGCCACAGCCTGCGCCATATATTCTTCATCTTCCACCAGCAAGATCCGCATATTCGGCCGCCTCCTTTCTGAAATCAATTCAGTATAGCGGTCCAACCTTTAAGAAACCTCAAATCAAACCTTCGCAGCGGATACACTGTGCTTGATCTGCATCAGTACAAGCACCAGACTGACACCCAGCAGGATATGACCGATCCCGGCAATACCGGAAATCGCCGCACTCATACCAGAGGAAAGGGCAGTTCCCAGCACCTGGGTCACGCCCCGTACCACAAACATCACCACAGTCAGATTTAGGCCAATCTGATAGACCGTCAGGATCCGCCCGGTATTGGGTCCGGTGAAAGAAAAGTTCTTTTCCAGCAGGAGCAACAGCAGGAAAAACACCATACCCAGCAGGAAGTAGTGGGTATGCACCACCCCCAGGGTGGTTTTGGCGGTAAAGCCGTTGAACTTGGTAAACTCCCGATAAAACACGCCTCCCACCATAGCAAGGACAGCGTACAGCAGAGCCAGATTCATATATCGTTTCATGTTCATTCCTCCTTTATTTGCATTCCTTCTTCATGGCGAAGTAACCAATCAGAACCGTCCACACATAGGCACAGGTCTTGGGAATCATCAGCATCCCGATCATAGGGATGGTATCTGCCCACAGCACCACCGGGATGTAAAAGCCAAAGCTCAACACGATGGTCAGCCACATCCATCGGAATGCCCGATCTTTACACTCCTTTGCGCTGCGATAGAACAGCACGATCACCAGGAGACCCAGCAGAGCAAAGGGAATGTTGCGGTAGATGCCCCAGGAGAGGGGCGCTTCCGCGCTGAGCCACTGATTCTGCGGCATCATGCACAGGGCGATCCGCACACCGGCCAGGACATACACGGCAGCCGTCAGGCCATTTCGGCCTTTGATCTGATACCGCTGCCGCCACACATAGTAGAGCAGCACATAAAAAATGGTCATAGTGACCGAGGTAATCCATTTACCCAGCCCCAGAGGGACGATATAGTTTTCCAGTCCAGTGGTACACAGGGCCAAGGCCCGGGGAATCAGGTGAAAGGAATCGCCTGCTCCCAGCACCACAGCCATCCAGCCAAACAGCTTGAACTGGCTGTCTCGCTTGCTTCCCCGGATCATCAGTACGCCGATGGTAATGACGGAAATCAGATAGACCGTATCAAACAGGGTTTCTACTATTGCTTGCATCCTTTATTCTCCTTTATGCTCAGTTTTATTTTGAACGCTGGCACCGGCCAACACGGCTTTACCAAAGTTACGGCCAAACAGTAATCCGGCCAGCAAAAGGGAAGCCCCCAGACCGGTATAAAAGACGGCGATAAACCGCTCAGGCGCCAATCCGCTCACCCGCAGACCGATTCCACCGGACATCATGACCGCCATGATAGCGAAGGCTTTTTCATCAAAGAATTTGAGAAAGAAATGGCGCTCCTCCCGATAGCCTCTGATTCTGGCTGTATGCTTTTTCACCAGCTTTCCAAAAATAAATCTCTGAAACACAGCAAAAACCAGGGCAGACAACAGGAAATTCAGCACAGATCGATAAGGCTGGTATGCAATCAATCCAATGCGAAGAATGTTGAAGCCCGCCGCGCTCCATACCAGACAGGCCAGGAGCAACAGGGTATTTCGTTTTACTTTCATAGGCGTACTCCTTTTGTTGAACAAGGTTCAGTTTCCGGGTTAAAAAATTCCCACCCCACAGCGGGAATTTTAATAAAGGGTCCTGCGGACAATTTCCAGCACAGCGTTTGGATCATAGTCCTGGCGCAGTAGAGCGGACAGCATCAGGGAAAAGAGGACGTCTGCAAATTTTTCAACTGTAAATTGCTGGGTAAACGCACCAGGGCGAATTTTGGTATCCTGCTTCAAGACGGCGCTCAGGCCCTCCAAAATATGCTGCCAGGTCTGCTGCATTCGCCGTTTTCCGTCCGGCTTATCCTCCCGCATGAAGCCCAGAGAATGGAGGGTGAAGAAACCGGGATACTGTTTGCAGCCGTATTCCATTCTCCCATACATCCAGATAATACAGGCCTGCGTGTCCTGAAACACAGCTCCATCTTCCGGGCGGTGAAAAATTTCGCACCAGACACTTTCCACCGTAGCTCCCACCAGCGCCGCTTTGGAATCAAAATAGTTATAGATAGACCCCACAGATACACCGCAGGCCGTAGCCACAGAGCGAATGCTGACTGCGGACCAACCCTGCTGCTGGATCAGTTCCCGGCTGGTTTTTAAAATCTCTTCTTTCGATGTTACAACAGTATTCATCCGATCACCTCAATATGAACGACGTTCATTATAGGGCGTGATATGTGGTTTGTCAATTAAAAAATATCTTGGGTGGAACCAAACTTGTCTGAGACCTGAGATAAAACTATAATTTATACAGTCCCGTGTCAGTTCAATGGTCATTTCCATCCATCAAAAAAACTGACTTGAAAATAGCCGCAAGCCAATTTCTTTTGGCTTGCGGCTATTTTCTCGTTTGACACTTTTGGGCCAGACACCCCAGGGCCTCTCTCAATCGGTCGTTCTTGGGTTAATCTCAAGAAGTCCTTATGAGGAGTAGCCCTTGAGCGGCCATTTTATTTGATATTAAGTGATCAACTGCAGCATCCACACCGCTCACAGGCAGAAGGGGTAGCTGCACAGCCGCCCAGGGCGGTCTCCCGCAGCTCAACAGGCAGGTGGCGGCCCACCCGATACATAGCGGCCAGCATCTCGTCAAAGGGGATCAGCTGCCGGATGCCGCTCAATGCGATCTCGGCGGCCACCAGTGCGTTTGCCACACCGGCGGCATTGCGGTTCTGGCAGGGGTACTCCACCAGACCGCCCACCGGGTCGCACACCAGCCCCAGCATATTCATCAGCACAGTGGAAGCCGCGCTGAGACACTGCTCCGGCTCGCCCCCCATCAGCTCCACGGCGGCGGAGGCGGCCATAGCGGCGGCAATACCCACTTCAGCCTGACAGCCGCCCACAGCACCGGCCACGGTGGCATTCCGCATGGCCAAATAGCCGATAGCGCCGGCGTTGAACAGCCCATCCACGATCCGGGCATCTGAAATATGGTAGGTCTCCTGAAGGGCCAGCAGCAGACCGGGCACCACACCGGAGGACCCGGCGGTGGGAGCCGCCACGATCAGGCCCATGGAGGCGTTGACCTCCAGCACAGCCATGGCATAGGCAATGGCTTTCTGCAATACTGGACCGCAGATGTCCTTCTTTTTGGCGGCATGGGCGGCAAGATGCTTGGCCTCTCCGCCGATGAGTCCGCCCATGGAGCGGACAGGGCTGGTCAGCGGAATGGTAGCCGACTCCCGCATGATCTCCAGCACCCGGTTCATCCGCCGTGTGACCGTATCCACCGTGGTCTCTCCCAAAATACATTCACGGCGGCGCATGATCTCGGAGATGGGACACCCCTCCTGCCGGCAGAGCGCCAGCAGTTCATTGGCATTTTTAAACTCCATGTTCCCGCCTCCTTATGACTGAACGATCATAACGTCCCGGATATAGGGGTTAGCCCGCAGCTCCTCATCAATGCCGTCGGGCAGGGTGCCATCCGACTCGATGATGCTGTAGGCGGTATCTCCCTTGCCCTCCCGGAACAGCCGCATAAAGGCGATGTTCACGTTGCGGTCACTGAGCACCTTGGTAATATGGGCCACCACACCGGGCTTGTCCTGCTGGACCACCACCACCGAGGCGTATTCGCCGCTGAAATCCACACGGACGCCGTTGATGCGCACGATGTGCATCTTGCCGCCCCCCAGGGACTCGCCCCGAACCGTCATGACCTCTCCGGCAGCATTCTCCATACGGATATCCACAGTATTGGGATGGATGTCGGTCTCCACCTCATTGGGCGTGAAGGAGAAGGCCAGCCCCCGCTCATTGGCGATGCGGAAGGAGTCACGGATACACAGATCATCGGTGGAGAACCCCATGATGCCGCCCAGCAGGGCCCGGTCAGTGCCGTGGCCGTGGTAGGTCTTGGCAAAGGAGCCATACAGGGTAAAGTCCACCTGCTTCAGCGGCGGGGCAAGCAATTTGTGAGCCACGTTGGCAATGAGCACAGCGCCGGCAGTATGGGAACTGGACGGGCCAATCATATTGGGTCCCAGTACGTCGAATACGCTGATGAACGACATAGAATCACTCCTCCGAGGCGGCGGGCGCCTTTAGAATGAACTTCTGGTAAATGGCGTTGACAATGGTGCCGATGGCGTTGTCACCGGATACGTTGCAGGCGGTGCCAAAGGAATCCTGCGTGATATAGAGGGCCACCATGATGGCACAGATGGGGCCGTTCACGTCGCCGGCCTCGGTACCGAACACCATATAAAGGAAGGGCAGCGCAGTCATAATGGAGCCGCCGGGGGCGCCGGGGGAAGCCACCATGGCGATACCCAAAGTCATGATGAAGGGCACCACAGTACCCAGGCTGATGGGCAGCTGGTACATCAGACAAACGGCAGTGGCACAGGCGGTGATGGTGATCATGGAACCGGCCATGTGGATGTTGGCGCACAGAGGCACCACAAAGTTGCGGATCTCCTCCAGGATGCCGTCCTTCTTGGCACACTCCAGGTTGACAGGGATGGTGGCGGCGGAGGACTGGGTACCGATAGCGGTGGCATAGCCGGGGATCTGGTTGCGGATGAGCGCAAAGGGATTCTTCTTGGATACCGCACCTGCCACAAAAAACTGGATGCAGATATAGATCAGGTGCATGGCGATGACCACCAGGAACACCTTCCACAGGATGCCCAGAATGGCGAAAGTCTTTCCAGAATAGGTCATATTGGTGAAGGTGCCGCAGATGTACAAGGGCAGCAGGGGAATAATGACCTTGTGCAGCACCTTGTCAATGATGGCGGAAAAGTCCTCCATGCCGTGATAGAGGCTGTCGCCGATCTCCTTGCCCCGCATGGTGGACAGGCACAGGCCCAGCACAAAGGCCAGGGTAACGGCAGACAGGGTGTTGAGCAGGGGCGGGATGGACAGGGAGAAGTAGCCCTCCAGGGAGACGTCGGCGGTGGCAGCGATCTGGTCCAGGGCACCCTCGCTCATAAAAGAGGGGAAGAGATTGGAGGATACCAGATAGGAAGCGGAACCCGCCACCAGTGTGGAAAAGTAGGACAGGAGCACGGTGATGATAAGCAGTTTGCCAGCGCCGCTGCGCAGGTTGGCAATGCCCATGGTCACATAGGCCACAATCATCAGCGGGATGATAAAGGACAGGAAGGTGCTGAAGATAGAGGAGCAGGTTACAATCACACGATTAAACCACTCCGGCATAAAGCTGCCAAACAGGATACCAATGATAATCGCCAGGATAAGTTTGGGAATCAAGCCGATTTTGATACGTTTCTGTTCCATACAGATTCCTCCTTTGACGTTCTCCATTTTGTCTATTTTCCTCTTGACTTTTTAGAGGCTTCAGTATAACATTGCACAATAATTAAATCAAACAAATCTAATTTATTAGATAGTTGAATTTTATTAATAACAGGCAAGAAAGACAGAAGGAGGGCTTGGTATGGAACTGCGTCAGCTGACCACATTTGTACGGGTCGCCCAGTTTCAGAGCTTTTCCAAGGCAGCCGCCAGTCTGGGGTATTCCCAGTCGGCGGTAACTGTACAAATCCGCCTGCTGGAGGAGGAGCTTGGGGTCCGGCTCTTCGACCGCATGGGAAAGCGGATCGCTCTGACAGGACAGGGCCGGGTCTTTCTGGACAGCGCCATTAACATTATGCAGGACGTGAGCAAGGCTCGGTTGTCCGTAGCCGGATCGGGGGAACTTCTTCAGGGACAGCTCCATATCGGCACGCTGGAGTCCCTATGTTATGCCAAGCTTCCTGGGATCATCCGGAATTTTCGGGTCCAGCATCCCCAGGTCAACTTGCAGATCACCACCGGCATTCCGGAGGAATTAATCTCCAAAATGGAGCGTGGAGAACTGGACATCATCTATATTTTGGACGAACCCCTGTACAACAACGGCTGGTGCAAGATGCTGGAGCAGCCGGAGGAGATGGTGGTGGTGGCCTCCGCCTCTCTGGGGACAGAGCTCAGCGGTACATCCCACAAGCTGGTGGATCTGCTGGACAAGCCCTTCTATTTGACTGAGCGGGATGCCAACTACCGGCGTCTGCTGGACCACCGCCTGGCTGCCTTTGGCCAGGCCATTACCCCCGCACTGGAGAGCAGCTATGCCTCTTTCCTGCTGCGGGTTTTAGAGGAGACGGAAGGGCTTTCCTTCCTGCCCCGTTTTCTGGTGGAGGAGCCGGTACGCCAAGGAAAGTTGTCCATTGTGGATGTCAGCGACCTCAAAGCGGTGATGTACGGCCAGATCTTCTATCACCGTGAGAAATGGGCCACCCGGGAAATGGAGGAGTTTGTCCGTTTCTGTACATCCGCTCAGACGTCGGCCCCCACCGTTCTTTGAGCCTATAAAAGATAAAACAGCCACCCTGTGCATTGCGCCTATGGACGCAATGCACAGGGCGGCTGTCTGTGTCATGATGTTCTATTCCGCTTTCTCCGTCTGACCCAGAATGGCCGCGGCTTCCTCCGCCGTCAATTTGCCCGCCTCTGCCAGGGCCTGTATACGCTGCTCATCCCACAGTCTGGGATAGTAGCTCTTGGCCAGTTCATATACGTTCACAATTCCACCCCCGTCATAATGGCCAGATAGTCCAGATCCGCCCGCAGCCGTTCCAGCTCTGTGGGCTCAGGCTCCGGGGCAGGTCCCGGCTCCGGAGCCTGGCCGGGAGTCAGGCCCACCAAAACGCCATTGCGTATGTCCAGCTCACAGTAGCCGCAGCAATCCCAGGCCGCTTTCTCCAGCTGGGGCGGTACTGAGATCCACCCCTCCAACCAGCACTCCGTCCGGTGACTCTGGCTCTGCAAGCCGTGGCCGCCGTCTTCTCTGGCCTCAATTTCAATGATGGTCAACATCCAGATCCCTCCTCATCCGTGTCAATAAGTGATACAACAGCTTGCGAAGCCATGATTTCCTTTCCTGCCGTCCTCCCCCCTGCCCTTTCAGCCAGGCCAGCAGCCGGCCACTGCTCCAACTGTCACTCCGGAAATCCGGAGCAGGACCTCCCACCTCCACCGTACGCACCTGTCCACCCCGGACAAATCGCAGCAGCCGGTCTTTTAGCTGGATGGGCACAGGCTTGGGTGTTGTTTTATTCCACTTCCGGTAAGGCCGTCTCTCCCGGGGCTTCTCCTCTGGAGGCAGGTCGTTGAAGTGGGCCATGAGCCGCTCCTCCAGGCTGTCCAGCCCCCGCACCTCTACTTCTGCCCCCAGAACCAGACTCTCCAGCCGCTTCAGGCCGCATCGAATGGACCGCAGTACCGAGGCGTGGTCCACCCCCAGCAGGGCGCCGATCTCCCGCAGGGAGAGCCACTCCCCGTAATAGAGATACAGATAGGTCTGCTGCCGGAGGGTGAGCCGGTCCAGCACCGCCTTCAGCACCGACCGCTTCCCCAGATCCACCACCAGAGGGCCTCCCTCTTGACCGCTCAACAGCTGATAGAGGACTTTGGCATCCGCCTCAATGCGGCGCTGTCCCCGCTGCAGCGTACGGCATACGGTGGAGCGGTTCCGGCCCACATCCCGGGCCACCTGGGCCTGGGGCTTGCCGTCGCCGGTACCTGCAAGATAGACTTCCTGAACATCCGTGAGCCCCGTCCGGGCCGTCCGTACCGCCAGACGCATTTTATCCTGTTCAGTGGGGCCTTCTGATACCTCCGCGCTTTCTACCTCTGCCCAGGTCTGATACTGCATCCTGTCCCACCGCCAGCCATCCCCCCCGGCCCAAGTGGTGCCCCGACTGATCCTGTGCCGGGGCATCAGTTCCCGCAGCTGCCGGGCACAGTCCGTCAGATCCTCCTCCGTCCGGGCCAGTTCCAGCCGTAAAGCCTTCTTCTCTCTTCCCTGCGCCCCGTCCAGCTCAGTTTGAAGGGCGGCCTTCTGCTTCCGCAGCACCCTGACCCGTTCTCTGATCTCTCTGGCACTGCTCATCGCTTCTCCTCGTTGACCCGGGGCGCGATCAGGTCGGCAGTGGTATATTTCCCGCTTCTCGGCCGGGTGTAGTATTCCTCCGACAGCTGCCGCAGCTCCCGCATCTCCCGCAGCATCTCCCGCAGCATCAGGATCTCCCGGTTGGTCACCTGCCGCTCCGCTCCCTCCTGGCTCTCCAGGCGCTCTTTTGCCGCCTCCAGCCTCAGTCTCAGCCGGGCGGCCGCCTCCCGATACTGCCCGGATAATTCCTGCAATTTGGCCATCCCGTTCACCTCCTTTTTTACCGGCGCGGCCGTCCCATCCCTGTATCGCCCCGCTCGCTGTTGGAAGAGTCTTCATTGTCTCTTCACTTTTAGCGGTTCCACCCCCAAAAGTTGGACGGCAGCATACACCGAAGGAAAAAATTTTTTAAATTCCAAACTTCCGTCAAAATAGGGAGGTCCCTTCCTGAGATGGAAAGGACCTCTTTACAACAGCGGAAAGGTCGGATATCATGTAGATAACAGGAAAAAGCGCGCTCCCTTGGGAGCCGCGGGAAGGAAGAACCGTTCATGAAGAAAAGCGATCCCCACTATCAAGCTTACCTGCAGATTCTGCGGGAAGAGCTGGTCCCCGCCATGGGCTGCACCGAGCCCATCGCCCTGGCCTATGGCGCGTCGGTGGCCCGCCGGGCCCTGGGCTGCCTGCCCGAGGCCGTGTCCGTGCAGGTCAGCGGCAACCTGATCAAGAACGTGAAGAGCGTCATCGTTCCCAACACCGGCGGGCTGAAGGGTATCCCCGCCGCCGTTACCGCCGGACTGGTGGCCGGCGACCCGGACAAGGTACTGGAAGTCATTTCGGTTGTGACGGAGGAGCAGAAGGCGGAAATAGCAGACTTTCTCCAGTCCCACCCCATCGGGGTCCATCTGGCCGACACCCCCCTGACTTTCGACTATACCATCACCCTCACCGGCGGTGGCCACACCGTCACCCTGCGCATCGCCAACTACCACACCAACATCGTGCTGCTGGAGAAGGACGGAATAAAGGAGATTGACATTCCGGTGAAGGGAGAGCAGGAGACCGCCCTCACCGACCGCTCCATTCTCTCCATTCAGGAGATCGTGGACTTTGCCGACAGCGTGGATGTGGATGACCTGCGTCCCATGCTGGATCCCCAGATCCAATACAACATGGCCATTGCGGAGGAGGGTCTGCTCCACGCCTACGGGGCCAATGTGGGCAAGGTGCTCATGAGCACCGAGGCCTCCCTGGAGCGGCGGGCCCGGGCCAAGGCGGCCGCCGGGTCGGATGCCCGGATGAACGGCTGCGAGATGCCGGTGGTCATTGTCTCCGGCAGCGGCAACCAGGGCATCACCGCCTCAGTGCCCGTCATCGAGTACGCCCGTTCTCTGGGCATTCCCGAGGAGCGGATGTACCGGGCGCTGGCGGTATCCGACCTGTGCACCATCCACCAAAAAACCTACATCGGACGCCTGTCCGCCTTCTGCGGCGCGGTAAGCGCCGGAGCGGGGGCGGGCGCCGGTATCTGCTATCTGCTGGGCGGCGGTTACGATCAGGTGAAGCACACTATCGTCAACGCCCTGGCCTTCCACTCCGGCGTGGTGTGCGACGGGGCCAAATCCAGCTGCGCCGCCAAGATCAGCATGGCGGTGGAGGCCGGTATCTTCGGCTATCAGATGTACCAGAACGGTCAGGAATTCCGCACCGGCGACGGCATCATCAGCGATGGCGTGGAGCTCACCATTCAGAATATAGGCGAGCTGGGCCGCCAGGGTATGCGGGAGACCGACCATGTGATCCTGGAAATGATGACCCGGGAGCCCTGCTAAACAACAAAAGCACAAAAAAGCGTCTGCCGAGGCAGACGCTTTTTTGTGCTTATATTCGTTATGCCTTTTTCTGTTCCTGTCTGACCAGCTTGACGCAGGCGGCGATGACGCCGAAGAGGAACCAATAGGTGAACATATTGCGGGGATAGAACCAGGTATACTCGGCTACGCTCACCACCAGGATGCCGCAGAAGGCGCCCAGGGCTGCCGCCAGCATCCGCTTGGTGCGCTTGTCCAGAGCGGCCCGGAAGGCCTTCACGCCGCTCTTGAGCTGGTAGAGCAGCAGGGCCAGGAAGGAGATCACGCCCCAGATACCCGTCTCCGCCCACATCTGCAGGTAATTGTTGTGGGTGTGGATGGGATAGGTGCCGTCAAAGTTGGTGGGATAGGTCTGGAATACCTCTTTCATCACGTCGGTACCCAGTCCGATGCCCTTGACCCAGTGGTCCTGCATCAGGTTGCTGGTGGTATTGTAGATCTCAAAGCGATACTGGGTGGAACTGTCCTGAGTGTTGGTGATGGTAAGGATCCGGTTGTAGATGGTCTCGGGCAGGAAGGGGATGGCCAGCAGTCCGGCCACGATAAACAGGGGCACCCACCGCCAGTCGGTGAGGGCCAGGAACACCACCACCGCCAGGGCCAGACCGATCCAGCAGGAGCGGCCGTAGGTAAGACCGATGGCCACCACGCCCACGCACAGGGAGAGCAGGGAGAGGATCTTCCCCCGCCAGCGGGAGTTAAGGAAGAGGGCCAGATCCAGGGGCAGCAGCATCACCAGCTGTTCGGCAAAGTTGTTGGGATTGTCAAAGAAGGAATAGATACGGCCGGGCATACCGGCGTTGACGGTCATATCCTGCTGGGAGGCCACTACCTCCACGCCGATATATCCCTGATAGCAGCCATAAATGGAGGCGATGGAGATGCCCAGCACCGCCAGGGCCACCATCAGCTGGAGCTGCTCATACTTCCGCACGGTGCTCACCACCAGCAGCACCAGCAGGAACGCGGTGATGTGGAAGGCGAAGAAGCGCATGGACAGGCGGGTGGCAATGGACCCGGCCAGGGCAATGCAGATGAAGGCCATATAGAGGCTCATATAGGGCCCCAGCGTATCCAGCTCCAGCCGGTCCTTGGCCCGGGAGGCGCTGCCGATGATGAACAGTCCGGTGACGGCCACCGCGCCCAGCAGACCGTAGGTATTGTTCCACATCTCATGGGGGGCCACCAGCATCACCAGCATGAACAGGCCCAGGAAGAAGAATCCGGCCCCACCTACAGCCCCCAGGAAGCGGCAGAACAGGCTGCCGTCCCAGACCGGGCGGCCGATCTTGTAGAGCCACTTACAGATGGCGCACGGGATGTTGATGATGCCGGTAAAGAGCTGACAGGACAAGCTGTCCGGCCAGGCCTTGGGGATGGTCCCCTCCCGCCAGGCAAAACGGAAGAGAACGCTTCCCCGCAGCTGACGGGTAAACCACCGCTCCAGGCCCGCACAGGCCCGTCCGGGCAGACTGCCCGCCCAGGCCTGCCGGATTCCCAGCCAGAAAGCCAGGAAGAAGCGAAGAAACAGGCTGTTTTTTGCGATAGACATCAGGTTTTACTCCTTGGAATCAGTCGTGAAGAGCTTTTTCGTACACACCATAGGTAACCTTGGCCATCTTGTGGATCTCGAACTTCTCCTCGATGGTCCGCAGGGCATTCTCCCGGCAGGCCGCGCTAAAATCCGGGTCCTCCAGGAACCGCTTCATGGCCCCCGCCATGGAGTCGGGATCGTCGTAGGTCACCAGCAGGCCGCAGCCCGCCTCGTCATTGACAATGTCCGAATTGCCGCCCATATCGGTGGCGATCACCGGCAGGCCGGCGGCCATGGCCTCGATGATGAGGAAGGACAGGGCCTCATGCTGAGAGGAGTTGACATACAGATCGGAGCCCTTGTACAGGTTCTTGATATCCTTGCGGAAGCCGATGAACTTTACCTGCTCCTCCAGCCCCATCTCCTTGACCTGAGCCTTGGAGGGCTCCAGTAGGGGGCCGTCTCCCGCCAGTACCAGGGTAAAGGGCTTGTCCGTCAGTTCGGTCAGCCGCTTCACCGAGTCAATCAGGTACTTGTGTCCCTTGTCGTCGGCAAAGCGGGAGGCGCACAGCATGACAAACCGGTCCTCCGGCAGGCCCAACTCGGAGCGAAGGGTGGATTCCGAGCGGTCCCCCGCCCAGGCTTCCAGATCCACCGCGTTGAAAATCACCTGGATCCGGTCGCCGCTCCAGCCGTTGGCAATGAGCTGCTCCTTACCCTTGTTGCACACGGCGATCATCTGATCCTGCCGCTTGTCCATCCAGCGGTTGGACAGACGGGTAATGAAATCATTGGCCAGGACAAAGTGGTTGGTATATACCACCCGGATCTTTTTGTTGTACTTTTTGGCCAGCAGGGCGGTATAGTGTTCCCGCAGGTAATGGCAGTGGATGAGATCGATGTCCCACTCCCGGCACAGGTCGGCCAGGGCCTTGGCGGCCCCCTTGTCGAACCGGCGGCGCATGGTGACCTGTCGGCAGGGGACTCCCATGGCCTCCAGCCGCTCCACCAGCAGCCCGCCCTCGTTATAGGCAAAGAAGGGCTGCACCAATCCGTCGGCAGAGAGGTACTTCACCAGAGTTTCCACATACCGCTCCGTCCCCGCCTTACCCGCATAGTTGAGCAGATAGAGTACCTTGCGCATGGCAAATTCTCCTTTTCCTTCGGCGGATCACTTTTCCGCCCAGTTGCCGGTAGCCTCCGCCTTCAGATAGGCATTAATGAAGCCGTCCAGATCGCCGTCCATGACACCGTTGACGTTGCTGGTCTCGTAGCCGGTGCGGTTGTCCTTCACCAGCTGATAGGGCATGAATACATAGGATCGGATCTGGCTACCCCACTCGATCTTCAGCTGCACGCCCTTGATGTCGGAAATCTTCTCGGCGTGCTGCTGCATCTTCAGCTCCACCAGCTTGGCCCGCAGCATCCGCAAACAGGTGTCCTTGTTCTGGAACTGGCTGCGCTCGGTCTGACAGGACACCACAATGCCGGTGGCATGGTGGATCAGACGAACAGCAGAGGAGGTCTTGTTGATGTGCTGACCGCCGGCGCCGGAGGAACGGAACACCTGCATCTCGTAGTCCTCGGGCCGGATCTCCACATCGGCGTCCTCGGGCAGGTCGGGCATAACCTCAATGGCGGCAAAGGAGGTCTGCCGCCGGGCGTTGGCGTCAAAGGGGGATACCCGCACCAGCCGGTGCACGCCGTGCTCGCTGCGCAGATGGCCGTAGGCGTTCTCGCCCTCGATGAGGATGGTGGCGCTCTTCAGACCGGCCTCATCACCGTCCAGATAGTCCAGGGTCTTGCAGGTGAAGCCGTGTCGCTCGGCCCAGCGGGTATACATCCGGAAGAGCATCTGTGCCCAGTCCTGGGCCTCGGTGCCGCCGGCGCCGGCGTGGAAGGTGAGGATGGCGTTGGAGTTATCGTACTCGCCGGTGAAGAGGGTGGACAGCTTGGCCTCCTCCATATCGGCCTGCAGCTTGGCAAAGCCCTCCTCCAGCTCGGGCACCAGGCTCTCGTCCTCCATCTCATTGCCCAGCTCGCACAGGGTCATCAAATCCTCCCACTGGCTCTGGCGCTTCTCCTGACCCTCGATCTTGTCCCGCAGGTTCTTCACACGCTGCTGCACCTTCTGGGCCTTCTCCAGGTTGTCCCAGAAGCCGTCTGAGGCGGACTCCGACTCCAGCATCTCGGCCTCCCGCCGGGCAGCCTCCAGACCCAACGCCTGCTCCAGCTCCTCCAGCTCGGGCCGCAGGTTGTTGAGCTTTACCTTATATTCATCAAACTGTAACATAGATCCACTCTCATTTCCGTAAAATAGCCATATTATTATACCCAACGGCAGGGCCGATGTAAAGAGAAGGGCACCAAAAAACCGCCCGAAGGCGGGCGGTTTTTATCGGCTGCTGGCGGACCAGGCCGGATCGGCACAGAAGATCAGATCATCTACGTCTCCGCTGGGACCGGCGGGCTGAATGGTATCATCATGCGGGTACTGCTTCATTTGACTCCCTCCTTCCCGGTGATGTACATATCAGTATATGCCCACCGGCATGGAAAATGTGTACGTTTCTTGTCGCAGGAATTCCTCTTTTTTCCATCCCGTTCCGGCAGTCTGGAAGGGCTTGACAAAGGGCCCATCCCGTGCTATAGTTCTGCATATCAAATCGGATGGACATTCGTCCGCCGCATAGCGACAAAGGAAGTCCACAGGAAAAAGCCGACGGCTTGCCGAAGGAGCAAAACTCTCAGGCGTTTCCCCCGGGAAATGAGGACTGTGGATGGATGTGGCTCTGGAGAAGTCCCCCCAGCGGGGATGCCGAAGGTGCAACGCGCCCCCACGGGGCACGAATCTCTCAGGCAAAAGGACAGAGTGAAGGACAGCGGCATCCGGTGTACCGGATGTCTTTCTGCTTGTATTTCAGGGCCAAACCGCAGTGCGTGCGGTTTGGCCCTTTTCTTTGCCGCAATCCCAAGAGACGAGGAGAGAGTACAATGGAATGGATCGAAGGACTGGTGGGCGCGGTCAACACCGTGCTGTGGGACTATGCGCTGCTCTTTTTGCTGGTAGCCACCGGTATTTTCTTTACGGTACGTCTGGGTTTTATCCAGCTGCGTAAATTCGGCGAAGGAATGCGCCGGCTGTTCGGCGGCTTTTCCATGAAGGGCGCGCGGGCGGGCAAGGAGGGTATGTCCTCCTTCCAGGCCCTGACCACCGCCATTGCCGCCCAGGTGGGCACCGGCAACATCACCGGCTGCGCCACCGCCCTGTATTCCGGCGGCCCCGGCGCTATTTTCTGGATGTGGCTGTCTGCTTTCTTCGGTATGGCCACCATCTATTCCGAGGCCGTGGTGGCCCAGAAATTCCGCACCACCGACGCCGACGGCCATGTGACCGGCGGCCCCCTCTACTACATCCGGGCGGCCTTCCGGGGCAAGTTCGGCAAGTTCCTGTCCGGCTTTTTTGCTATCGCCATTATCCTGGCCCTGGGTTTTATGGGCAATATGGTCCAGTCCAACTCCATCGGCGACGCCTTCCACACTGCCTTCGGCATTCCCAAGCTGGTGGTAGGCGTTGTGGTGGCAGTCATTGCCGCCTTTATCTTCCTGGGCGGTGTGCGGCGCATCGCCTCCTTCACCGAAAAGATCGTCCCCATCATGGCCTTTTTCTACATCGTAGGCTGCATCATCATCCTGTGCATCAACCACGAAACTCTGCTCTCCGCCCTTCGCTCCATCTTCGTGTGTGCCTTTGACCCCCAGGCGGTGTTTGGCGGCGCTCTGGGTCTGAGTATGCGGGAGGCCATGCGGTACGGCGTGGCCCGGGGTCTGTTTTCCAACGAAGCCGGTATGGGCTCCACCCCCCACGCCCACGCTTTGGCCAAGGTGGAAAAGCCCCAGGATCAGGGTATCATCGCCATGATGGGCGTGTTTATCGACACCTTTGTGGTGCTCACCCTGACTGCCCTGGTCATCATCTCCTCCGGGATGCTTCAGCCTGTGAACGGTCCCCTTCAGGGCACCGCTCTGGCCCAGGCCGCCTTCAATGCTGCCTTCGGCTCCTTCGGCAACGCCTTTGTGGCCATTTGTATGCTGTTCTTTGCCTTCTCCACCATCATCGGCTGGTATTTCTTCGGCGAGATCAATGTGAAGGCCCTTTTCGGAAAGAAAGCCACCAGAGTATACGCTGTTATCGTGGTGGTGTTTATCGTGATCGGCTCCACACAGAAGGTAGACCTGGTGTGGAACCTGTCGGATATGTTCAACGGTCTGATGGTGCTGCCCAACCTGATTGGTCTGCTGGCGCTCAACGGCCTGGTGGTCAGGATCACCCGCGGCTCCGGGGATCAGCTGCATCGCTGACAACAAAAAGAGCGCGCTGCACAGCGCGCTCTTTTCCGTTATCCCTTCAGCAGTTCCATGGGGTCCACACTCTGGCCCTCCCGCTCCACGCTGAAATGCAGATGGCTGGCCAGGGCACTCTCGGCAATAGCGGTATTCCCTACCGAGCCGATGATGTCACCTACGGCGACCTCATCCCCCACCTCCACCGTGGGAACGGAGGCCAGGTTGGCGCAGGTAGTGGTCAGGTCGCCGCCATGGTCGATGACCACGGTGGTGCCCAGCATCACATCCTCCGTTACCTCAACCACCACACCAGAGGCGGGGGCCCGGACCTCTGTGCCGGCAGCGGCGGCAATGTCCACACCAGCATGGGTGCGCCAGTCCGCCATGGTCACATCATAGGCCAGGGTCTCCACGCTGTAATTGGTGAGCACCTCTCCCCGCACCGGCCAGGTGAGGGAGGTGGGCGCGCTCTTGGGCGTGGGGGTGGGCTGGACTGTGGCCGAGGGTGTGGCGGGGGCTACGGCGGGAACCGTGGCGGTAGGCCTGGGGGTTGCGGTCACAGTTGGCTTCACCGGCATCACGCTGGCGGCCGGGGTAGGGGCCGGGGTCACCGTGATGCTGGCTGTACCGCCCACGGGCTGCTTCTCCTGCTCCCCGGTGAGGGAGGAAAACAGGAACCAGCCGGAGATCCCGATGGCCGCAATACAGAGAGCCAGGACGATGTAAAATCCCTTTCCCTCGATAAAGTCGCTGAAATGGTGGTAGAATGATTTTTTCATACGCTTCAGCACCTCCGATCCTTATTTTGGACAGGCCGGAGAGGGCTTATACACATTGCTCGGAAATTTCTGTATTCTAAATGATAACCCCCGCCCCGCAGAGTATATCTGACTCTGCGGGGCGGGGGTATTTCTTCTGAGGCTTACCGGGCCACGATCACGCGGATCCGGCCGCCGGCGCTCTCGCTCTTGTCGCACCAGCCGGTGAGGGTATAGTCTCCTTCCGTCACCTTGGACAGGCTGGAGAGCAGATACTCGCCCTTATCATAGACGTAAACCACCACCTGCTCGGAAAGAGCATACTGTCTCCGGTCGGTGCCCACGGCAAAGTTCCCGCTGACACTGACGCTGTCCAGCTTCTGCTCATTCAGGCTGTACAGGCGCTCCACATTGGTATCACTGTCCATCTTGACCTGGCAGGGGCCGGTCTTCAGATTGTAGATTTTGGAGTCGGAGCCAAACACCAGCTCCTTACCGCCCACATCATAAGTATAGGCGGAGGAGATCTGGAAGCCGCCGGTGGGCAGGCTCACATTGACCTCATTCACATCGGTAATGATGCCATACTGGTGCAGATCGCCGGTCACATCGTTGAGGATCAGATGGCTGATCTCCCCGTCGCTGTTGAGGGCATAGTAGCGCACCATGCTGCCGGTCAGTTCCACCCCCGCCAACCGGCTGGGATAGACCCGCACCGGTGTACGGGATTCATAGGTATCAATGATCTGCACATCGTCTGCCAGCACATAGCCGCCCAGCTTGCTGCCGTCGGAACCGACCTTGCCGGTCAGCTTGACGGTGCTCAGCCGCTTCACCTGGACGCTGCTGTCGCCGGTGATGACCTGGACCAGGTCCCCCTCCTCCAGGCTCTTTTCGCTGCACTGGTAGCGGTAGCTGCTGCCGTCGGTGGCTGCCACCGTCACCGTGCGGGCGGTATAGGAACCGTTATTTCCGTCATCATAGGGCAGGTTTTCCACTTTGGTGATCACACCGTAAATCAGCGTGCCTTCGCCGGGCCCCTCACCCAGGGCGGCCACGCCGCCGTTGCGGCCCAGCAGCAAGGTGACCTGATCGCCCACCGCATAGCTGCCCAGGTCGGACAGCGCATAGGCGGCGGAGGTGGTCTCAATGGCATAGGTTTTGCCCGCCACTGTCACCGAAGTGGGCGCGGAAGCGGAGGGGCTGAGGGCCTCCAGGGTACCGGTGGCCTTATCTGAGTAAGCCCACACCGTCCGCATGGATTTGGACCAGTAGAGCACGTCCTGGGCCTGTATGCTGCCCAGTGTGGCCGCCTTGCTGTTGCGGTATACCGTGGCAGCGGAGGCATTAAAGGGCAGGGCACCCTGCCAGTTGGCGGAGGCCACCACCGGCCCCTCCATGGCAGAGTTGATGAGAGCCACCCGGTCCAGTTCGCCGGCCGCATTCACCAGATTCAAGGTGGGTTCCAGCACATTCAGGTGGTAGACCCCCTCCTTGTTCTTGGTAATCATCAGATTGTAAAACAGGTACAGGGCGTCCCGCCGGGTCATGTTCTCACTCTGAGCGCAATTTACGCCCTCGTCCAGATCCAGGGCCCGGTACTGAGCCATCTGACCGGCGGGCCAAACCCCGGTAAAGTCGCTGTCGGTATAGCCCAGCAGCCGCAGTACCATAGTGACCCCTTCCGCCAGGGTGATCTTCCGGTCTGGGTTGAAGTTGCCATACAGATCTCCCTGAACCAGGCCCAGGTCCACAGCGGCTTTCACATAGGGAGCCGCCCAGTGGGTCTGGGGCACGTCCGGATAGGGCTTGACAGCCACCGTATCCCCTACCGTATCCCGGCTGGTGGAGGCAGCCACTGTCATTTTGGTGAATTCCGCCCGGGTGATGGTGCGGTCCAGAGCCAGATCACCATTTTCGTCTCCTACCATAATGTCCAGCGCGGCCAGTACCTGGGCAGCCTCCTCCTCGGCCGGAGGGGCCGCCAGCGCCGCAGGAGCCAGTCCCAATACCAAAACCAGGGCCAGCAGTCCGGATAACAGTCTATGTTTCATCTTTTTTCTCCTTCCTACGGAAACGGGCCTTCGTTACCGTAAGTATATACCCCCTGAAGGCAGGAGGCAAGAGGTTCATCCCCAAGCGTCAATCGTATCGCAGCGCATCGATGGGGTTCAGTTTGGCCGCCTTGTTGGCAGGCAGGTAGCCGAACAGGACGCCGATGCCCACCGATACGCCAAAAGATACCAGGATGCCGCTGAGATTGGGAATGGCGGCAAAGCCCTCGGCGTCGCTCATCACCGCCCCCACTATCACAGTAAACAGATTGGCCAGCAGGATACCCAATAGGATGCCGATTACGCCGCCGATGGCGGAGGTGGTACCTGCCTCAATGATAAACTGGCTGCGGATGTCCCGGCCCTTGGCACCCAGAGATTTTCGAATGCCGATCTCCCGGGTGCGCTCGGTCACCGATACCAGCATAATATTCATAATGCCGATGCCGCCTACCACCAGGGAAATCGCGGCGATGACCACCAGAATGGTCATGAGCACGCCCAGCATGGAGTCCATCATTTCCATCATTTCCGCCGAGGTCATAACGAGATAGGCGCTGCTGTCCCCATAGATCCGAAAGAGCATATTCTCAATAACGCCCTTGGCGGCGGAGGAGGTATCCTTGCTGGTGCTGGTGACCAGATAAGAATTCATTCCAATGCCGCCGCTGGCGGCATTGATTTGCTCCACCAGCCCGTAAGGCAGATAGATCTGATCATCGCCGCTGCCCTCGGTGGAATCCGCCTTCTGGGCCAGCGTACCAATGACAGTATAGGGTACGCCCCCTATGGTCAGTGTCTGTCCCAGGCCCTGACCTCCAAACATATCCTCATTGAGGTAGCTGCCGATCACACACACCTTTTGATTCTTTTCCACATCCACATAGCTGAGAAAGCGCCCCTCCTTCAGCTTGTCACCGGTGGCCGTCTGACCCTTCTGGCTGTTGTACATGGTTTCACTGACGCCGTAGACTTTGGTGCGCTCATACTCCTGTGCGCCCTGCCGGACAATGGTGGTGGCGCTGAGATAGGGGCTCACCGAATCGATGTACTGTGGGTATTTCTCTGCCAGTGTGTAAAAATCATCCGGCCCGGCTTCCCGGTTTCCACCGTAGGAATAGATCCCCACCTGGATCATATTGACGCCGACCTGCTCAAACTGGCTGTTCATGTACTGCTGCATCCCATTGCCCAGGGAGACAATGACGATGACTGCCGCCACGCCGATGATGATACCCAGCATGGTAAGCAGCGCCCGCACCTTACTGGTCATTAGGCTTTTGATGGCCAACCGGAAGGATTGCCCTATCTTCATAGATTCAGCACCTCCCTGGCTCCGCCGAGCTCCTCCTCCAGCTCGGGCTGGACCACGGCTTTAGGATCACGAGCGTCTCCGTCATAGATGATCCGGCCGTCCTGAAGGCGGACAATACGTTTGGCCCTTACTGCAATAGAGTTATCATGGGTGATGAGGACCACGGTATCTCCCTCGGCGTTCAGTTTCTGAAGGAAGCCCAACACCTCCCGGCCGGTACGGGAATCCAGCGCGCCGGTGGGCTCGTCGGCCAGGATCACCGAGGGATTTCCCGCCAGAGCACGGGCAATGGAGACCCGCTGCTGCTGACCGCCGGAGAGCTGGCTGGGCAGGTTTTTCCGTTTATCCACCAGCCCTACCCGCTCCAGAGCCTGGAGGGCCCGCTCCCGGCGCTCGCTGCCAGGTACGCCGGCATACAGCAGAGGCAGCTCCACATTTTCCAGTACATTGAGCTTGGGTATGAGGTTATACTGCTGGAAGATAAAGCCCAGCATCTTGTTGCGGATCTCGGCCTGCTGGTCATCGTCCATGGTGGACACATCCACCCCGCCCAAATGATAGGTGCCGGAGGTGGGCACATCCAGGCAGCCGATGATATTCATAGCGGTAGACTTGCCGGAGCCGGACTGACCCACGATGGCCACAAATTCCCCCTGATCCACCGTCAGGGAGACGCCGTCCAGGGCGTGGACGGTCTCCTCCCCCATCTGGTAGATTTTATAGACGTCTTTGAGTTCAATGAGGTGTTCCATGGCTTAACCCATCCCCATCATAGCTTCCATCATATTGGACCCCTGGGGACTGGGGGCCAGGATCACTTCCCCCGCCTCCAGACCGTCCACGATCTCGATGTAGCTGTCGTCGTTGCGGCCCAGGGTGACCTGCCGTGCCTCCGCGGCGGTGATGTCCACCACGTTTCCTTTTTCATCCAGGCACTCAGGGGTAGCCACCAAAACAGTGTTCCCCCGCTCCACAGCTTCCACCGGAAGGACAAGCACATTGCCCACCTCTTCCACAATGATCTTGGCGGAGACGTTCATACCGGGATACAGCTCTTCAGGGGAGCCGTCCACCAGAACCGTGACCGGATAGCTGGTGTGTCCGCTGGCGGTGGTGCCGTTGATGTTGATCTTATCCACCACGCCGGTGAAGCTCTGCCCATCCAGGGCGTCGGCGGTGATCTCCACCTTCTGACCCACCTGGATCTGGCTGATATCCTGCTCGTCGATATCCATCTCAAAGGTGAGCTGGGAACGGTCATAGATCACGGCGGGATAGGTCACGGTCGTACCGGAGTTTGACATTCCGCTGATGTTATCTCCCACATCCAGATTCTTTTCAATGACCTGGCCGTCAATGGTAGAAGTAATAGTATAGTCATCCAGCTTCTCCTGGGCATTTTTCAGGGAGAGCTGAGCATTTTCCAGAGCGATCCTGGCATTCTCGATCTGGGTGTCCAGATCCGCTTCGGCAATCACGCCGATGACCTGCCCCGCACTGACACGGTCCCCCTCTTTCACATGGAGCACATCCAGGTCGCCGGAGGCCTTGGCCGTGATCTGAGCGGAGGCGGCATAGGTAAAGTTGGAACTGGCCGCGCAGGCTGCGCCGCCAATGGAGGCGGTACCCTGGCTGGTCTCAGACAGCACACCCGGGTTGTTGACCTGAATGGTTACCTGGCGCACCAAAGTGCCGCCCGCTCCCACCTCATCGGTGGCGGCGATCTCAGCCACTGTACCGGTCAGGGTGGAACCGGTGCCGTTCACTGTCACCGTGGCGGTCTGTCCCACATAGAAGCCGGCGGCGTCCGCCCCATGGAAGGGTACCTTCAGCTTCATGTGATCCCGGTCCAACACATCGGCGATCACAGTGCCCGCCGTAACAGTGTCCCCCTGCTCCACGTGCAGCTCGGTGATGACTCCGGCGTCCTTGGCGGTGATGTTCCGATCCTTCTGGTTGTCGCTCCGGGTCTTGAGCAAATCATCCAGGGCCAGCTGGGCCGAACGGACATTGAGGTGGAGCTGCTCAATGTTGTTTTCCACATCCTTGGCGTCGATGCGGAAAAGTACGGCGCCCTTATGTACCGTCTGACCTTCCTCAAAGGGAGCCTCCAGGATCTCGCCGCTGACCAGGGTAGTTACCTTGTAGGACTGGATGGGCTCAATGGTGCCGGTACCCGACACGGACACCGTCATATTCTGCATGGAGGCCGTGTAAGGCAGATAGGCGCTGCTGATGATCTGTTTGCCCGCACCCATACAGCGGGAGAGCATAAAGACAATGATCGCCGCGATCACCGCCAGAACGATCACCCGCTTGACCCACTTGCGCTTCTTTTTGGGCGCCTTGAACTCCGGGAGCTTCTTCTGCTCCTCCTTCGGCGCCACTGTGGTTTCCGATTTTACTTGGGTTGCTTCCATGGTCGTTTCTCCTTTTCATTGCTGTCCCCAGCCGGGCGCGGCCTCTTTGGCCGCCACACCTCGCTGTAAGATCCCCAGAATACGGATCAGCCTGGCTCTGGCCTGCTCCACACCACCATCCTGCGCTGCTGTCAGCATGGTCCCCGCTACCGCGGAGATCAGCAGATGAAACAGATCTGGCAGATCGGTCTCGCTGCGCAGATCCAGCCGGGACAGCTCGATCTTGTCCCGCAGGCGGTCCACAATGGCGCAGGGCCCCTGTCGACTGAGGATGAGTCCCGGCTGGAGCCGCTGATTACGGCGGAGTATCCCCGCCATCTCCCGGAAGTTGTCGCTGTTCCGGTTGGCCTGCAAATAGTCAAACAGGTCCAGAAAGGCCTGAAACAAATCGCCCCCATCCCGGTCCAGCCATTCCTCCACCTGTTCCACCAACTGCTGGCCATAGGACTCCATGAGATAGTGGAACAGGTCCTCCTTATCGGTAAAGTACATATAGAAGCTGCCCCTTGGAATACCCGCATCCCGGATTATCCGGTTGATGGAGGCATCCTCATAGGGCACCCGAACAAATTCCGCCCGGGCCGCCGCCAGCAGCCGCTCCCGTTTTTCTGCCGGCAGATGGAAAAAAGTCATACTTGGCACAGTGGTTCCCTCCAGACCTGACAACCTGTCGCATTATCTTAATCCGACAACCTGTCATATGTCAACAGGGCGGGAACAGAATTCACAATTTGTTCCCAACCACTTCGCTGGATAGCATAACAGACCCGTCTCAAATCTTCCATAAAAAAAGGATGAAATTTTTCTAAAAAATCACAACCGATGGCAGCCCTTCCATTTTTCATGCAAAAGGGGCGCTGCACAGCAGCGCCCCTTTGAAAAGATGCTTTGTTTTTCTTACTTGCCCACGATGGCGGCAGTATCCATGGCGATCATAAGCTCCTCATCGGTGGGGATGAGCAGGACCTTTACCTTGGAATCGGCGGCGGAAATAACCTTCTCCTTGCCCCGGACATTGTTGGCCTCGGCGTCCATCTTTACGCCCATGAACTCCAGACCGGAAGCAGCAGCCATACGGGTGTTGGCATCGTTCTCGCCCACGCCGGCGGTGAACACGATGGCGTCCACACCGCCCATAGCGGCGGCATAGGCGCCGATGAGCTTCTTCACGCCGTACTGGAAGGCCTCCAGAGCCAGAGCAGCCTGCTGGTTTCCGTCATTGGCAGCATTTTCAACATCGCGGAAGTCGGAGGACACGCCAGAGATACCCAGCACGCCGGACTTCTTGTTGAGGACATTCATCATTTCCTTCATGTCCCAGCCATATTTGTTCATCAGGTACTCCATGATGCCGGCGTCCAGATCACCGGAGCGGGTGCCCATGGGCAGACCGGCCAGGGGGGTGAAGCCCATGGAGGTGTCCACGCTCTTGCCACAGTCCACAGCGGCCACGGAAGAGCCGTTGCCCAGGTGGCAGGTGATGATCTTCAGCTCCTCAATGGGCTTGCCCAGCATAGCGGCGGCACGCTGAGACACATAGCGGTGAGAGGTGCCGTGGAAACCATAGCGGCGGACCTTGTCTTTCTCATAGTACTCGTAGGGCAGAGCATAGATGTAGCTCTTGGCGGGCATGGTCTGATGGAAAGCGGTGTCAAACACGCCCACCATGGGCACGCCGGGCATGACCTGCTCACAGGCCTTGATACCGGTGATGTTGGCGGGGTTGTGGAGCGGGGCCAGGGGGATGCACTCCTCCAGAGCGGCCATGACCTCATCGGTGATGCGCACGGAGCCGGCGAACTTCTCGCCGCCGTGGACCACGCGGTGACCCACAGCATCGATCTCAGAGGCGCTCTTGATCACACCGTGCTCGCTGGAGAGCAGAGCGTCCAGCACAGCCTGAATGGCCTCGGCATGGGTGGGCATGGGGATCTCAAACTCATACTTGGCGTCCTTGGCGGGGACCTTGTGGGTCAGGCGGCCGTCGATGCCGATGCGCTCACACAGACCTTTGGCCAGCACCTCTCGGGTGCCGGGGTCCATGAGCTGATACTTGAGGGAAGAGCTGCCAGCGTTGATGACCAGAACTTTCATCGTTCCATCTCTCCTTACTTTTCCTGATAAACTATGGCTTGAGAGCCAGGCGTTCCCGTAGTACAATAACAGAAACATATCGGTTTTATTTTATCCCTTTTTGACACAAAGAACAACCCACATTTTTACTGAAAGGGAGAAAAATTTTACTCTTGTTCTGGAGGAAAAGCCATGAGGGCCGTCGGCATCGTTGCGGAATACAATCCATTCCATCTGGGTCACGCCTGGCACATCGCCCACACTCGCCGCCTGTTGGGGGAGGACCGTCCCGTGGTGTGCGTTATGAGTGGCCACTGGGTCCAGGGGGCGGACTGCGCCGTTACGGACAAGTGGACCCGGGCGGAGTTTGCCCTGAAGGGGGGCGCCGATCTGATTTTGGAACTTCCCACCCCCTGGGCCATGTCTTCGGCTGAGACCTTTGCCCGTGGGGCGGTATCTATTCTTGCCGCTACCGGGGTGGTGGATACTCTCTCCTTCGGCAGCGAGTGCGGCAGCACTGATGAACTGCGCCATGCGGCGGAGGCTCTGGATTCCCCAGACTATCCGGCCAGACTGCGGGCTGCTCTGGACAGAGGGTTGTCCTTTCCAGCCGCCCGGCAGGAGGCTGCAAATTGTTCCTGCCTGTCCACCCCCAACAACAACCTGGGGGTGGAGTACCTGCGGGCGCTCCGCCATCTGAACGCCTCCATGGAGGTGGTGACGATATCCCGCCGGGGGGCGGAGCACAACGGAAGCCAGACGGTGGAGGGTTTTGCTTCCGCCACCCAGATCCGCCGGCTGCTGCGGGCGGGGCGGTACCAAGACGCCGCCCCGCTGGTCCCCGCAGGCACCCTGGAGCAGCTTGGGGCAGCCTCCTCCCTGTCCCATATCGAGCGGGCCATTTTGGCCAAACTGCGCACCATGGATGCTGAACAGTGGCGCATCCTACCTGACAGCGGCGCGGCGGAGGGCCTTCCGGAACGGCTGATCCACGCCGCCCGACAGGCTTTCTCCCTGGATGAATTCTATTCCCTGGCCAAGACCAAACGGTACACCCATGCCCGGCTGCGGCGGCTGGCTCTGTCCGCCTTTTTGGATCTAACGACAGACCGCCCTGTCCTCCCCCCTTACGTCCGGGTGCTGGGGTTCAATGGCCAGGGGCAGGTGTTGCTGAAGGACATGAAAAAACGCTGCACTCTGCCCATGCTCACCAAGCCCGCCCATGCCAAAATCCTTACCGGCCCCGCCCGGCAGCTCTTTGAGGCGGAGGTCCGGTACACTGACCTATATGGGCTGTGCTTCTCCACCCCAAAGCCCTGTGGGCTGGAATGGACCTCCACCCCAGTCATCATGAAATAAAAAAGTGTCGCGGGAATTCCCGCGACACTTTTTTATTGCTTTAGTTTTCAGTGAGCACACCGGACAGATCCACGGGGGTAGCATCGCTCCACAGGCGCTCCAGATCGTAGAACTCTCTGGCCTCCTCATTGAAGATGTGGACCACCACGGAGGAGAAATCCAGCAGGATCCAGATGCCGCCCCGGTGGCCCTCCACATGGTGGGGGGGCTCGCCGGCATCCTTCAGCTCCTTCTCACAGACATCGGCCAGGGCCTTGATCTGAGTGGTGGAGGTAGCGGAACACAGCACAAAATAGTCGGCCAGAGTGGTCAGATGACCGGTCTCCAGTACCTTGATATCCAGGCCCTTCTTGCTGTCCAGAGCTTTGGCGGCCAGCAGGGCAATTTCCTTGGGTGTTAACATAAAATCTCTCCTTTATTCCACAGGCGGCATTCCCGGGCCAATCTCCGGGGTCGGTTCCGGAGCGGGTGTGGCTGCCGGCGTAGGCGCTGGCGTAGGGGTGGGCACCGGGGTCGCAGACGGCTGAGCGCTTGCCACCGGGGTAGATGTGGGCACCGGGGTTGCCGAGGGCTGAGCACTGGCCGCCGGGCTGTTACTGGGCTTGGGGGTAGCAGTTACCTCCGGCTTGGGGGTACTGCTGGGCTTGGGGGTGGAGGTGCCGGAACCGCTGGAACTGCTCGAACCAGAGGAACCGGACGAACTGCCGCCCTGAGGCTTGGCAGCGTAGCTATCCTCCACATATCCTCTGGTGGAGGACAGGGACCCATCATCGTTCACACTCATCAGGTCCAGCTGATCCAGCCGGATGTCTTCCAAATAGGGATTAAAGTAGGTGTTGATCATCTCCAGGGTCTGATTCTGGATGGGGGTCACATAGGACTGCTTGTTGCCTACCGTCCGGCTGTATACCCAGGCGCCCTCACAAGGCAGAGTCATGAAGTTGACGTTCTCCATGCTCAGCCCGCCCAGAATGGCCTCCTGGGCAAACCAGGCCAGGTTATTCACGGTAAGGGTACCGCGGGTATCCACATTGTTAAAAAAGATCTGGGCCAGGGCGGGGATCTTGTCCACAGTCAGGTTGTTCAGACAGGTCTCGATGACCGCTTTCAGGAAATCCTGCTGGGTCTGAATGCGGCCCAGATCGCCGGAGGGATAGCCGCCGTAGACGATCAGCTTGCCGTTTTCAATCTTGTTGTTCTTCCGCCAGCGCAGCAGCTGCATGGCCTCGTCACCGTCGATCTCCTGGGGACCGGCTTTCAGATGGATGTAGAGATCCTGAGTGCCGTCATCATAATTCATATCATAGGGCACGTCAAACCACACCGGCCCGATGGCGTCCACCAACTCGCCCACAGCCTCCCATTCCACCACCATGGTGAAGTCGGGCTGGAATCCGATGAGGTAGGAGATCTCCTCCTTCAAATAGTCGATGCCGTCCTTGTCATACTTGGGAGCCCAGTTGTAGACGGAATTGATCTTCTTCACGTCCCAGGGCACATTGACCATGGTATCACGGGGAATATTCAGCACATTGAGCTGCTGGTTGGGAATGTCGTAGGACATGACCATAATGGTGTCGGTGTTGCCGCCGCCGCCGGTATCCCGTCCCACCACCAGGAAGGTGTAGAACTCCTCCTTCCGGTCGCCGGACAGTTTGGGTCCCGTCATCTCCATTCCGGCAGAGGCCTGAGCGTCGGGCGGGGTCACACTGGGAATCTGCGGCTTGACCACCAGGAGTTTATAAGCGACGAACAAAACCACAATCAGTGCAGCGATGACCGTCAATACAATAAAGAAAATGCGCAGCGCCTTTTCCTTTGGGGAGCGCTGGGGCTTCGGCTTTTTCTGCTTGGGGGCTTTGGGCGGCTTTTGCTCTTTCGCGAGCCGGGCGCCGCCGCGGCTGTTCTTTTTCTCTTCCGGGTTCATCTCAAGGTTCCTTTCTGCTGGATTTGCTCCTCAGCCAGTCCCTGGCCTGCAGCGTGTTGCCGTGGACCGGCAGGCCCCGGTCCTTCATCTCCTGAATACTCATCTCGCAGCCCAGCAGCACGGCCTGGTCCAGATCCTCATAGGCCAGCTTCCGCAGCTTATCCACACCGGGGAAATCCCGGTTGGGCTCCATGTAGTCGGCAATGTACAGAATCTTCTCCAGCAGCGTCATATCCGCTTTGCCGGTGGTATGCCAGAAAATCGCATTGTAAATATCGTCGCTCACTCCATACACATCCCGGGCCACACACGCCCCGGTTTTGGAATGGAGCAGCTTGACAGCACGCTGTTCCAAATCATCCAGTACGATACCATATTTATGGCATAATTGCAACTGCTCGTCCATCTCCAGATATTTTGTAATATCATGGAGGATACCCGCCCGGCGGGCCTTTTCTTCGTCGGCGCCCCAGCGGCGGGCCAGACGCACCGCCTCTTCTTCGGTGCCCCGAATGTGGGCGATCCGCTTGGCCCGGATCATGGAGCAGGCGCAGGCCCGCAGTTCCCGGTCAGGCAGCTGCTTGAGGTCATAGTGAACACCGTAGAGTCCGTGACGGATGATATATCCATATACCGCCGGAGACAGATACTCCTGTCCCTCTCCCCGGGCCAACAGTTCCCGCAGCTGGGTGGAGGATACGTCTACAATATGGGGCAGCTGGAGCACACAGGTCTTGGCTCCAAGGGTCTTTTGCAGATACTCCGCCTGGATGTTCAGTGCCTCGCCACTGTCGCTCTGGGTACGGGCAAAGGTACATACCCCCGCCAGGCGGGTGATCCGCTCCGGCTCCCGCCAGTTCTGCAGGGTAAGAAACATATCGGTACCCATCATCAACCACAGTTCCGCGTCGGGATGCTGTGCGTGGAGCTGCTCCAGGGTATCGGCCGTATAACTCTTCCCGGGCCGGGTCAACTCCAGATCACTCACCCCGATCTGGTCAGGCAGCAGCAGGCTGTCTGCTGCCAACTCCACCATAGCCAGCCGTTCCCGGGGGCCGGGGCTGCCCTCAGGCAGTTGCTTGTGGGGCGGCAGCGCCGCTGGAACAAACTGTAAACGGTCCAGTCCCAGCACGTCCATTGCCGCCTGAGCCGAGGTCAAATGCCCCAAATGGGGTGGATTGAAGGTCCCGCCATAGATGCCCAGCTTCATGACCATGCCCCCCTCGTTTATTATGCTTTGCGCTTTTTGTCCGATACCAGAATGATCTTGTCTTTCTTATCCTTTTTGTGGGTTGGACGATACAGAACAAATTTTGTTCCGATCACCTGCACCACATCGCTGCGGGTAACAGCGGCCAGTTCCTCCGCCGCCTCCCGGCTGGTGAGCATACAATTCTCCAGCACTTTGCCCTTGATGAGTTCCCGGGCCTCCAGCGCGTCGTCAGCCTGCTTCACCAGGTTGTCGCCGATGCCGTCCTTGCCTATGTGCAGGATGGTGTCAATGCTGTTGGCCAGGCCCCGCAGCTGGGCCCGCTGTTTACTTGTCAATTCCATTCAGATAATTCTCCAATTCTGTTTTAAATTTATTCAGTGCATTTCCCCGGTGGGAAATGGCATTCTTCTCTTCTGCGGTCAGTTCCGCAAAGGTCTTTTTCAGTCCCGGGATAAAGAACACCGGGTCGTAGCCGAAACCGCCCTCGCCCTTGGGGGCGTAGGCGATGGTGCCGGTGCACTCTCCTCTGGCCTCCACCTTGTCCCCATTGGGGAAGCAGCAGCAGATGGCGGAGACAAATTTGCCCCGCCGGTCCAGCTGGCCCCGCAGATTCTCCAGCAGCAGCTTGTACCGCCCCACGTCGTCCAGCTCGGGACCGCCGTAGCGGGCGGAGTACACGCCGGGGGCACCACCCAGAGCGTCCACACACAGGCCGGAGTCGTCGGCAATGGCGGGCAGGCCGGAGGCCTCACATACCGCATGGGCCTTCAGCCAGGCATTCTCCTCAAAGGTAGTGCCCGTCTCCTCCACATCCACGTCCACGCCCACTTCGGACTCCAGCACCACGTCCACCCCCAGCTGGGAGAGGATGGTCTTCATTTCCACCAGCTTGTGGGCGTTCTTGCTGGCCAATACCATTTTCATGTCTCAGCCCTCCAGTACGTTTTTCTGGATGGTCTGGAGCTGGGCGATGCCCTTGGCGCACAGATCCACCAGAGCCCGCTGCTCCTCCAGCGTGAAGGCCCGGCCCTCGCCGGTCCCCTGGAGCTCCACCAGTCTGCCGTCCCCAGTCATCACGCAGTTCAGATCCACCTGAGCGGAGGAGTCCTCCTCATAGCACAGGTCCAGCAGCAGCTGGTCATCCACAATGCCGGCGGACACCGCAGCCACCTGATCCACCAGAGCGTCAGCAGCACCCACCTTCTTCAGTGCCAGGGCCAGGGCCACATAGCCGCCGGTGACGCTGGCGGTACGGGTGCCGCCATCCCCCTGGAGCACGTCGCAGTCGATGGTTACAGAGCGCTCACCCAGCTTTTTCATATCCACGCAGGCACGGAGGGACCGGCCCACCAGCCGCTGGATCTCCGCCGAGCGGGGAGACAGCTTCAGCTTGGACACGTCCCGCTTGGACCGCTCCCGGTTAGCCCGGGGCAGCATGGAGTACTCGGCGGTGACCCAGCCCTCCCCCTCGGGAACGTGGGGCGGAGTGCGCTCCTCCACGCTGGCGCAGCACAGCACCTGGGTGTTGCCGCAGCGAATGAGGCAGGAACCCTCGGCAAATCTGTTGAAATTAGGAATGATCTCTACAGGCCGCAGCTGGTCCGCCGCCCGTCCGTCAATTCTGGCCATATCAGATAACCTCCCTTAAATCAGCGCTTCCACAAAGGCCTCCGCTTCAAAGGGCATCAGATCGTCAATGCCCTCGCCCACGCCGATGTACTTCACCGGCACCTGGAGCTCCTGAGCGATGGCGATGACGATGCCGCCCTTGGCGGAGCCGTCCAGCTTGGTGAGGACGATACCGGTGATACCGGCAGCCTCCTTGAACTGCTTGGCCTGGATCAGGCCGTTCTGGCCGGTGGTGGCGTCCAGCACCAGCAGAGTCTCCCGGTCGCAGCCGGGCAGCTCCCGGTCCACCACCCGGGAGATCTTGTTGAGCTCGTTCATCAGGTTCTGCTTGTTGTGCAGCCGGCCGGCGGTGTCGATGAGGATGACATTGGTGCCTCTGGCCTTGGCGGCGGTGAGCGCGTCAAAGACCACGGCGGCGGGGTCGGCCCCCTCATGCTGGCGGACGATCTCCACCCCGGAGCGCTGGCTCCAGATCTCCAGCTGGTCGGCGGCGGCGGCCCGGAAGGTGTCGGCAGCAGCCATCAGCACCCGCCTGCCCTCCCCCTTCATTTTGGCGGCCAGCTTGCCGATGGTGGTGGTCTTGCCCACGCCGTTCACACCGATGAACAGGGCCACCGAGGGGGTGGTGGTGAGGTGGAGCTCCGGCTCGCCCACCTGGAGCATCTCGGTGAGCACCCGCCGCAGGCAGGCCCGGGCGGAGTCCATATCCTTGATTTTCTCCTCCTTCACCCGGCGGCGCAGCTCTTCCACCGCCTTCAGGGTGGTGTCCACGCCCATGTCGCCCAGGATCAGGGTCTCCTCCAGCTCGTCGTAGAAGTCGTCGTTGAGCTCACCGGCAAACAGCTGGTCGATGGAGTGCCCGATGTTCTCCTTGGTGCGGGTCAAACCCGCCTTGATCTTTGCAAAAAAGCCCATATTGATTTTGGTTCCTTTCGGTTGTTGATAAAACTGCCGCCTTATTTGATATGCAGTTCTTTTTCCACATCGTTCAGGTTGATGGTGAGCATCCGGCTGATCCCCCGCCCAGCCAAGGCTGGGCGGGGACCCCTTGATTTTACTCAAATCGCCGGAAATGAATCCCGGCGATTTCAAGGTTTTTCCCCAGGGCAAAACACTTGACGGCGCAAGCGCCGCCCCGCCTTCGGCGGGTGGGCGTCAGCCACCAACCCGTAAAGATATCACTTAATGTGCAGTTCTTTCTCCACATCGTTCAGGTTGATAGTCAGCATCCGGCTGACGCCCTGCTCCTGCATGGTGACGCCATAGAGGACATCCGCTTCCTCCATGGTACCGCGGCGGTGGGTGATGACGATAAACTGAGTCTTGTCCGCCATCTGCCGCATATAGTGGGCAAAGCGCACCACGTTGGCGTCGTCCAGGGCGGCCTCGATCTCGTCCATCACTACAAAGGGAGTGGGCCGCACCTTCAGAATGGCAAAATAGAGGGCGATGGCCACGAAGGCCTTCTCGCCGCCGGACAGCAGGGAGAGCACCTTCAGCGCCTTGCCGGGGGGCTGCACCTTGATCTCGATGCCGCAGTTGAGGATATCATTGGGGTCCTCCAGCTCCAGAGTGGCCTTACCGCCCTGGAACAGCTCCGTAAAGGTCTGCTGGAAAGACTCGTTGAGCACGGCAAACTGCTTGGCAAAGATAGCGCGCATCTCCTCCGTGATATCGGCGATGATGCCCTCCAGCTCCTTTTTGGACTTCTGCACATCGTCCCGCTGGTCGGTGAGGTAGGTATAGCGCTCGTTGATACGCTGGAACTCGTCGATGGCGTCCAGGTTGATGTTGCCCAGAGAGGAAATGGACTTTTTCAGCTCTCCCACCCGGCGCTGGGCCTTGGGGACGCTCTCCAGCTCCACCCGCTGGGCCATGGCCGCCTGGTGGGACAGCTCGTAGGTCTCCCACAGCTTCTCCAGCAGGTTCTTCTCCTCCATGGCGGCGGCAGCCTTCTTCTGCTCCAGCACCGACACCTCCCGCTCCAGGTTGAGCAGGGCGCTGTTCTTGTCCCGGGCATCCTTGTCTGCCTGGTTGCGCTGGGCCTCCAGGGCCAGTTTCTCGTCGTTGATGCGGCTGATGGCGGCCTGGCGGTCCTGGTTTTCCAGTCGGATGTCCTGGAGCTGACGCTCCTTCTCCGCAATCTCCCGCTCCAGATCGGCGTTCTTCTCCTGGAACTGGGTAAGCATCCGCTCTCGCTCGGCCTTGTCGCCGGTCAGATCCCGGCGCAGCTCTTCCAGTTCGGTCATGGACTTCCGGGCGGCCTGGGCCTCCGCCTCCAGGGCGGCCAGACGCATATTCAGTTCGGCAATGGCCTCGCCCAAAGCCGTAGCCTTCTCCTGGGCTTCGCTCTGGCCTCTGGCCTTACCCTCCGCCTCGGCCCGCAGGGCGGCGGCGGCTCCCTCCAGGGACTCCACCCGGGCGCGGGCGGCACGGGTATCCGCCTCGATCTGGGCAGAACGTGCCTGGAGCTGTTCCAGCTCACTCTTCTGGTCGGCACGCTGCTTCTTCAAATCGGCCAGCTGGGTATCCAAATGGCCCAGGCGCTCCTCCAGCTTAAGGATGTCGTCCTCATGGCGGCGCTGCTGGGCCTGAGCCGTCTCCATCTCGTAGGCGGCGGCGGTAGCCTCCCGCTTGGCCTCCTCCATGACGTGGGCCGCGTCGGCCAGCTGCTGGGCCACGCCGGTGCGCTGCTGAGCCAGCCGCTCCAACTCGTTGGCCCGGCTCAGAATGCCCGCGCTGCGGGACGCCGAACCGCCGGTCATGGAACCGCCGGGGTTGAGCACCTGGCCGTCCAGAGTGACGATCTTAAAGCGGTAGTTGTATTTGCGGGCCATGGCAATGGCCTTGTCCATATCCTCGGCCACCACGGTGCGGCCCAGCAGGTTGGAAAAGATCTTCTCATACCGGGGATCGAACTGGATGAGTTCGTTGCCCAGGCCTACAAAGCCGGGTTCCCTGCGCACGCCCTGATCCCGGAAGTCGGAGGGCCGCATGGAGGTCACGGGCAGGAAGGTGCTCCGGCCGCCGTCCCGGCGCTTCAGGTACTGAATGGCGGCCTTGCCGTCCTCCTCCCGCTCCACCACAATATGCTGCATGGCGCCCCCCAGGGCGATCTCGATGGCTACCGTACAGGCGTCAGGCACATGGATGAGTCCGGCTACCGGGCCGTGGATGCCCCGAAGCTGGCCCTTCTTGGCCTCCCCCATCACCAGCTTTACCGCTTTGGAGTAGCCCTCATACATCTTTTCCATCTCGGAGAGCATATGGATGCGGGAGTTCAGGGCGTTGTCCTCCATCTGGAGTTTGACGTGGCGCTCCTCCGCTTCCCTGGCCTTCCGCTGCCGGGTCTCCAGCCGCAGGGCGTAACCGCTGATGATGTTCTGTAAGCTGTCCCGGTCCTCCCTGGCCTGGTCCAGCTCCTGGGCGGCCTGACGGCGGGTCTCCTCCGCCTCATGGAGCCGCTCCTCACCGGAAGCCAGCTCCTGACGCATGGCCTCGTCCCGGTCCAACACCTCCTGGGCGGCAGCGGCCAGGGCGGAAATGAGGGCCTTGGCGTCGGCGGCGGAGGCGTTCTCCACCGCCTCCTTCCGGCGCAGGTCCTCCAGCTCCTGGGCAATGGCCCCGGCGGAGCGGCTGGCGGAGGCAGCCTCATTCTGGCGGTCAGCCAGCTGCTGCCGCAGGCCGGCGGTCTGGCCTTCCAGCTCCTCCAGCCGGGTCTTGCGCTCCCCGATCTGGGCGGCGATGGAGTCAGCCCGGCCCTCCTGCTGCTCCAGCTCCCGCTGGATGCGGTCCCGGTTCTCCAGGTTGTTCTGAATATTGGTTTTGAGGACGGCGATAGCGTTTTCCAGGCTGTTGGCATCGGCCTCCCGCTGCATCATTTGGAAGCGGACGCCCTCGGTCTCCACGTCCTTGTCCCGCATCTGAGCGGAGAATGCCTCAGCGGCGGCGTACAGGTCCTCCACCTGCTGCTGGACCTCCCCCTTCTGACGGAGGGCATTCTCGTAGTCGGACAGGGTCTTGCGGGACCCGGAACGAATCTTCTCCAGCTGGTCCAGCCACAGGGAAATCTCCAGCCCACGCAGCTCGTCCCGCAGGATGAGGAACTTCCTGGCCTTCTCGCTCTGCTGGCGGAGAGGTTCTACCTGGAACTCCAGCTCATCGATCTTGTCGGTGATACGCACCAGGTTCTCCTGCGTGCGCTCCAGCTTGCGCTCGGCCTCCTCCTTCCGGTGGCGGAAGCGGGAGATACCGGCGGCCTCCTCAAAAATCTCCCGGCGATCGCCGCTCTTCACCGACAGGATCTCGTCGATACGGCCCTGACCGATGATGGAATAGCCCTCCCGGCCCAGGCCGGTGTCCATGAACAGCTCGTTCACGTCCTTCAGGCGGACGGAACGGCGGTTGATGTAGTACTCACTCTCGCCGGAGCGGTAGTACCGGCGGGTGACCATGACCTCGCTCTCCTCCAGCGGGAAGATGTGGTCGGTATTGTCCAGCACCAGGGACACCTCGGCAAAGCCCTGCTGCTTGCGCAGGGCGGTACCGCCGAAGATCACATCCTCCATCTTACCGCCACGGAGGGCCTTGGTGGACTGCTCCCCCATGACCCAGCGGATGGCGTCGGAGATATTCGATTTTCCGCTGCCGTTGGGACCAACGATAGCGGTGATGTCCTCCCCGAAGGAGAGGACCGTTTTATCCGGGAATGATTTGAATCCCTGGATCTCCAGCGCTTTTAAATACAAGGCGGCACCTCGCAACACATATACTTCTGAATAAAGTATTATATCAAGGAATGGAGGCTATTGCAAATCCTTTTGCCCCCGAAACACATAAAACAGGACTGCGGATGATCCGCAGTCCTGTTTCTTTCCAGTTGATGCCCTCAGCCCTTCAGCTTCTCGATGGCGGCCTTGGCTGCTGCCTGCTCTGCCTCTTTTTTGCTGCGGCCCTTGCCCTGGCCGATTGGGGTACCGTTCAGGTCCACCTCCACCGAGAAGATCTTGGCGTGATCGGGGCCCTCGGCGCCGATGAGCTGATAGCCCAGCACCTGGCCACTCTCCCGCTGGACCAGCTCCTGCAGGGCAGTTTTGTAGTCCCGGCTGGCGCTCTTCTCCTCTTCCCGGTCCAGGATAAATTTCTGGATGATCTTACGGGCGGAGCCGATGCCGCCATCCAGGTAGACAGCAGCGATCACCGCCTCCACCGCGTCGGCCACGATGGAGGGCCGCTCCCGGCCGCCGCCAGCATCCTCACCCTTGCCCAGTTTCAGGTAGGCCCCCAGGTCCAGCTGCTGGGCCACCTCCACCAGGCTGCCCTCGCACACCAGAGCTGCCCGGGTGCGGGTCAGATCCCCCTCGGGCAGATCGGGATGGGTGCGGAACAGGTAGTCCGCCGTCACCATACCCAGCACGGAGTCTCCCAGAAACTCCAACCGCTCATTGCTCTGGCACCCTCTCGCTTTATTCTCGTTGGCATAGGAGCTGTGGGTCAGAGCATTTTCCAACAGGGCCCGCTGGTTGAAGCGGTAACCCAGCTTTTCTTCCAAGGCTTCCATGGCCGTCCCTCCCTTTCATGACAGGAGCCCCGCCGTCGGCGGGGCTCCCCAGTCTGATCCTGTGTCAGTCTTCCAGTTTGGACTTCAGATAGCGGACCAGGTCGGCCACGGTGGCAACGCCGGACAGGTCATCCTCGTCCATATTCTCCAGGCCGAACTCCTCTTCCACCGCCATGGTCAGTTCCACGATGTCCAGAGAGTCGGCGCCCAGGTCCTCGAAGGAGGTGTCCATGGTAATGCTGTCGGTTTCCACACCAAACTGCTCGGACAGCAGACCGGCAATCTTCTCAAAAATCATGTTCATCTACTCCTGTCGCATCCGTCGTCCGACGGCGTCTTTGCATTTGCACTATGATAATAGTGCAAGTCTTGAGGGCCTGTCAATAGGTAACTCAAATTTTTTCCTCTGCGTTGGTAGGCAGGCGCATATATTCGATATTGTCCACCAGATCGTCGATCATGCCGGAGGACGCAAAATCCCGGGCCTGACGGATGGCGTTCTTGATGGCGTAGTCATTAGAGGAACCATGAGCCTTGATCACCGGCTTGGAAATGCCGATGAGAGCGGTACCGCCCACCTCGCTGGAGTCCATCTTCTTTTTAAACTGCTTCAGTCCGCCGGACGCCAGCACCGCAGCCAGCTTGGTCAGGAAGCTTTTCTTGAACATGGCCTTCAGTTCCTTGGCCATATACCCAGCGGTGCCCTCCATGGTCTTGAGGAAGATATTGCCCGAGTAGCCGTCGGACACAATGACATCTACCTGGCCAAACACCGCCTCACGGGCCTCCACGTTGCCCACGAAGTGGATGCGCCCGGCCTTGTCGGCGGCGGTGAGCAGGGCGTGGGCCTCCCGCTGCAGGTCGGTGCCCTTGGAGGGTTCAGCGCCAATGTTCAACAAGCCCACCTTGGGCTCGGGGCGCTTGAGCACCCGCTCGGCGTAGTAGGAGCCCATAAAGGCGAACTGGAGCAGGTACTCCGGAGTGCCCTCAGCGGTAGCGCCGCAGTCGATGAGCACCGCCCCGCCGGCACCGGTGGGCACCACAGGAGCCAGGGCGGCCCGGCGGATGCCGCGCACCCGCTTGATCATCAGGGTGGCGGCGGAGAGCAGGGCGCCGGTGCTGCCGGCGGACACGAAGGCATCGCCGTCCCCGTTTTTCAGCAGGTTGAGGCCCACGGTGAGGGAGGAGTCCTTCTTCTCCCGGAAGGCGGTGGCAGGGTTGCCGCACATCTCCACCACCTGGCTGGCGTGGGCGATCTCCAGGCCGGGAGGCAGCTCGTTGATACCGTCGTCCTTCAGGACCTTGAGGATATCCTCTCCCCGGCCCACCAGAATGACCTCCACCCCCAGCTCACGGACCGCGGCCAGTGCGCCCCGCACATTGGAAGCCGGCGCGTTGTCGCCCCCCATGGCGTCTACGATGATCTTCATATGGTTCTCCTCTTCTTTCTATGTTCTTTCCGTATCTGGTATGGGGCAAATCCGGGACGGGCGACCATAAAGGTCGCTCCTACGGGGAAGTTCCGTGCCTCTGCTCGTAGGGGCGACCCTTGTGGTCGCCCGCGTTCCCCTTACCGCCCCTGCTGCCCGTCTGTCAGGGGACGGGGTTCGTCAATCAGGCCCAGCAGATAATCCGCCGACACATTGTAATGCTCACACAGCTGGGCCAGTTTGGCAAAGGTTGACGCTTTCCGTCCATTTTCCATTTCACCGATCTGATTTGGTTTGATCCCCAGCAATTCTGCCAGCTCCTGCTGAGTCTCGCCCCGCAGTTTTCGCAGTTCCTTCAACCGTATGCCAAATAACTCGTTGGAGTACACCAAATCCCCCCTTGACGACCCCCACTAATAGCGTGTATAATAAATACACGCTATTAGTGGGGTTGTGATATGAACCTTTTGATTTCCGACCTGTTCTCCCTGTCTCAGGAGCATTTCCCCGCCGTCCCCGACGCTGAGGACTCCTCCCGCCAGCGGCTGCTGTCCCGGCATCTGGATGCCGTCAGGGGCAGTCTGGGGGAGGATTTTGTGGACAAGCTACGGGACCTCACGGATGAGCAGGGCCTGCGGGATCAGGAGGCCGCCTTTCTCCAGGGCCTGAGGCTGGGCCTCTCCCTCCACCGTCTGTAGGGGCCGATGCCCTCATCGGCCCTCCACATCCAGTCCCGCCAGCGCTTCCAAGGCTCGCTTACTCAATTCAGCGTTCTTGTTCCGCTTGTTCCCCACGGAAATCATATTTCCGTGGGAGCCCCGATCCTTAAATCTGCTCGGGCGAAGTGAATTCGCCCGGCATCAAGATTTTGCTTCGCAAAATACTTGGCGCCGCACGGCGGCGGGTCGCTTTCGCTCCCGGGCAAGCGGACGCGCCTTATTCTACATCCAGTCCCGCCAGCATTTCCAGAGCCCGCTTACTCAATTCGGCATTCTTATTCCGCTTGCCCTTGACCTTATAGCCCAGAGGCGGGATGATGCCGAAATTCACGTTCATGGGCTGGAAATCGGTAACGCTCTCATTGCTGATATACAGAGCCAGCGCGCCGGTGGCGGTCTCCTGAGGGAAATCCACCGGCGGCTTGCCGGTGAGCCGCCGGGCCAGCTCCACCGCCGCCAGGAAGCCGGAGGCGGTGGACTCCACATAGCCCTCCACGCCGGTGATCTGCCCGGCAAAGCAGATACGCGGGTCCTTCTTCACCCGGTAATACCGGTCCAGCAGCCGGGGAGAATCCAGATAGGTGTTGCGGTGCATGACGCCGTAGCGGACAAACTCCGCGTTTTTCAGGGCGGGGATCATGGAAAACACCCGCTTCTGCTCCGGCCACTTCAGGTGGGTCTGGAAGCCCACCAGATTGTAGATGGTGCCGTCAGCGTTATCCCGCCGCAGCTGCACCACAGCGAAGGGCTCCTTGCCGGTCTTGGGGTCCCGCAGACCACGGGGCTTCAGTGGCCCGTAGCACAGGGTCTGCTTGCCCCGGCGGGCCATGACCTCCACCGGCATACAGCCCTCAAACACATTCTTGTCCTCAAAACCGTGGACCTCCGCCTCCTGGGCGGCACACAGCTCGGTCCAGAATGCGTCGTACTCCTCCTCGGTCATGGGGCAGTTGATGTAGTCCGGAGTGCCCTTGTCGTAGCGGGAGGCAAAGAAGGCGCTCTCCATGTCCACGCTCTCAAAGGTGACCAGAGGGGCGGCGGCGTCAAAGAAGTTGAGGTAGTGGCTCTCCGGGAAGAAATCCTTAATGGCATCCGCCAGCACGTCGGAGGTCAGGGGCCCGGAGGCCACAATCACGTTGCCCTCTTCGGGAATCCGGGTGACTTCCTCCTCCACCACTGTGATGAGGGGATGATTGCGGATCTTCTCGGTGATGGCCTGAGCAAAGCCGTGGCGGTCCACCGCCAGGGCGCCGCCGGCCTCCACCCTGTGCTCGTCGGCGCAGGACAGGATGAGGGAACCCATCCGCCGCAGCTCCTCCTTCAGCAGGCCCACCGCGTTCTCCAGCTGGTCGGAGCGCAGGGAGTTGGAGCACACCAGCTCGCCGAACCACTGGGTGTGGTGGGCGGGGGTCATTTTGTGGGGCTTCATTTCCTTCAGGATCACGGGGATGCCCCGCCGGGCCAGCTGCCACGCAGCCTCACACCCGGCCAGACCCGCGCCGATCACGCGTACAGGTTCCATAGGTTCTCCTTTTCAGCCCGTAGGGGCGACCCTTGCGGCCGCCCCTACGATTCCGCTTTCTGTTTGGCGGCAGGCTTCCTGGCCGCCGTCTTTTTTGTTGTGGTCTTTTTGGCGGCGGCAGTCTTTTTGGCGGCCGTCGTCTTCTTGGTGGCGGTCTTTTTCGCCGCCGTCTTCTTGGCGGGCTTCTTCTCCTCCTCGGGGGGAGCGCCCTCCGCAGGAGTCTCCGTGGCGGCGGTGGTCTTTTTCTTATAGCCCCGCTGGTCCTCGGGCAGGAAGTTGGGGCACTCGGGGTTGATGCAGAAGGGCTTCTTGAACCCACGGCCCGACTTCTTAAACAGGGTATGGCCGCACTCGGGACAGTTGTCCTTCACAGGTACATCCCAGGTCATAAAGTCGCAGCGGCGGGCCTCATCCTTATTGGAGTTGTTCTCGCAGCCATAATAGGCATAGCCCCGCTTGGAGGTCTTTTTCAGAATCTTGCCGCCGCACTTGGGGCACTTGCCCGGCATCTCGATGACGATGGGCTGGGTGTGGTCGCACTCCGGCCAGCCGGGACAGGCCAGGAACCTGCCAAACCTGCCGGATTTATATACCAGATTGCGGCCGCACTTGGGACAGATCACGTCGGACACCTCGTCGGGCACCTTGATGCGCTCGCCGTCCAGGTCCTGCTCTGCCTGCTTCAGTTCCTTCTCAAAGCCGCCGTAGAACTGGCTCAGCAGACTCTTCCAGTCCACCTTGCCGGTCTCCACCTCGTCCAGCTGCTCCTCCATGTTGGCGGTGAAGGCGGTATCCACAATATCGGTGAATTTGTCCTTCATCAGGCCGGTGACCACCTCGCCCAGAGGGGTGGGCCGCAGGTTTTTGCCCTCCTTCACCACATACTCCCGGTCCAGGATGGTGGAGATGGTGGGGGCGTAGGTGGAGGGGCGTCCGATGCCCTTCTCCTCCAGGGCCTTGATGAGGGTGGCCTCGGTGTAGCGGCTGGGGGGCTGGGTGAAGTGCTGGTCAGGGGTTAACCCCTTCAGCTCCAGGGGCTCCCCCTCCTTCAGGTCAGGCAGGGGGGACTGGAAAGTCTCGTCCTCCTCGTCCTTGCCCTCCACGTACACGGCAGTGTAGCCGGAGAACTTGAGGGAGGAGTGGGTGGCCCGGAAGGTATAGCCGGCGGACTCCACCTCGATGGACACGCTGTCATAGATGGCGGAAGCCATCTGGCAGGCCAGAAAGCGGCTCCAAATCAATTTATAGAGCTTGTACTGCTCGGCGGTGAGGGACTTTTTGATGTCCTCCGGAGTGAGGGCCACGTTGGAGGGCCGGATGGCCTCGTGGGCGTCCTGGGCCCCCGACTTGGTCTTGTACACCCGGGGCTTGCCGGGGTAGTACTGCTCCCCGTAACGGGACAGGATGAAATCCCGGGCGGCGGCGGTAGCCTCGTCGGACAGACGGAGGGAATCGGTACGCATATAGGTGATGAGACCCACGGTACCCTCGCCCTCAATGTCCACGCCTTCATAGAGCTGCTGGGCGATGGACATGGTGCGCCGGGGGGTCATGTTCAGCTTGCGGCTGGCCTCCTGCTGGAGGGTAGAGGTGATGAAGGGGGGCGCCGGGTTGCGCTGCTTGTCCTGGCGCTTGACGCTCTTCACAGAGAAGGGGGCAGCCTGGACGGCCAGGGCCACTTCCTGAACGGCCTGTTCGCTGTTCAGTTCCATCTTCTTCTCTCTGCCGTAGAAGCTGGCCTTGAACTGCCCCAGATTGGGGGAGATACGGGCCAGATCGGCCTCCAGGGACCAGTATTCCTGAGGCACGAAGGCCTTGATGTCTGCCTCCCGCTCACACACCAGCCTGGTGGCCACCGACTGTACCCGGCCGGCGGACAGGCCCCGGCGGATCTTTTTCCACAGCAGGGGGGAGATCTGATAGCCCACGATGCGGTCCAGCACCCTTCTCGCCTGCTGGGCATTGACCAGGTCCATGTCGATGGCACGGGGGTGGGCGATGGAGTCATTGACCACCTTCTTGGTGATCTCGTTGAAGGTCACCCGGTAGGTCTTGTCGTCAGGAATCCCCAGCATCTCCTTCAGATGCCAGGAGATGGCCTCTCCTTCCCGGTCAGGGTCGGTGGCCAGAAATACTTTATCGCTCTTCTTGGCGGCCTTGGTCAGGTCGTCGATGACCTCTTCCTTGCCCTTGATGGGCTGATAGTCCACCGTGAAGTCGTTGTCCACATCCACGCCCAGCTTGCTTTTGGGCAGGTCCCGGACATGGCCCATGGAGGCCTTCACCTGATAGCCGGGCCCCAGATATTTGCCAATGGTCTTGGCCTTCGCCGGGGACTCGACGATCACCAGATTCGATTTCGCCACAGTACGATACTCCTTTTATTCTTGTTCCTCGAAACGGACGGCGGCGGCAAACCGCCGGCCCGGTAATTCCTTCAGATAGCCCCCAGCCTGCAGCAGGGTGAGGGCGGTATTGACCCGGCGGGCGGGGATCTCCGTCTGCCCTACGATCTCATCGGCGGTGAGGGGCTTTTCACTGAGCAGGAAGAAAATCTCCCGCTGCTCCTCCCCCATCTGCTCCAGACCGCTGCGGGGGACCACAGGCAGCCCCTCCTCCTGGGCGGGCTTTGCGGGTTTTGGCTCAGGCTCCGGCGGCGGGGTTGGCATAACCTCCAGCCGCTGGTCCGCCTCCTCGGCGGTCATAGGCTGGGGCCGGCACAGTTTGTAGGCATATCGCCCCACATACTCACACAGGATATCCCCGGCGGTACGCACCAGTTTGGCCTCGCCCTGAGCGATGAGCCGGTTGGTCCCGGCGCTGGTGGCGGCATCCACCGGCCCCGGGACCGCAAACACGTCCCGGCCCTGATCCAGGGCGTCATGGGCGGTGATAAGGGCGCCGCTGCGCTCTCCCGCCTCCACGGCCACCACACCCAGGCACAGACCGCTGAGGATACGGTTACGCAGAGGGAACCGCCAACCGTCCGGCCGGGTGCCCGGCGGATTCTCCGACAGGATGGCGCCTCGGGCCGCCACATCCTCGTAGAGCCAGCTGTTGCAGGCGGGATAGACCACATCCACACCGCCGGCCAGCACCGAGACCACAGGTCCACCGCCCTGGAGCGCTCCCTTCAGGGACGCGGCGTCGATCCCCTGAGCCAGCCCGGATACCACCAGCGCACCCGCCCGGGCCAGGCCCATGGCGATCCGCCCGGCGGTCCGCACACCGTAGGCGGAGCACTGGCGGGAGCCCACCATTGCAATGGCGACTTCTTCATCAAAGCGGAACAGCCTTCCCTTGCCGTAGAGCACCAGGGGATAATCGCTCAGCTGGAGCAGCCGCTCCGGGTAGGCTCCATCCTGACAACTGAGCAGAAACAGCCCCAGCCGGTCGCAGTTCTCCAGAATCCGATTGGTCTGATCCAGAGATTTGTCACACAGGGATCGCCTGGCCTCCTGGGTCAGGCGCAAAGGCTCATAGGCCTCCCGGTCGGCAAAGTACACCCGCTCGGCACCGCCGAAATAGTCCAGCAGCTCCACCTGGTGCTGCTGAGACAGGCCCCGCCGGGTGGAGAGCCAAAGCAGATATTGAATGCCCGCCACGGCGGAGCCTCCTCTCTTGTTGGCTCAGCGGTTTCGCCAGCCCTCCCACAGCACCACGGACGCCGCCACGGCGGCGTTGAGGGACTCGCAGCGGTCCCGCATGGGGATCTTCAAGGTCAGGGCGCAGGCGTCCAGCACAGCCTGGGACACTCCTCTGCCCTCGCTTCCAATCACGACCGCGGCACGGCTCAGATCAGCCGAGCGCAGATCGGCAGTATCCTCCCGCAGCGCGGTGGCATACAGCGGCAACTCCGCCGTTTTCAAGCGTGCGGTAAGTCCGTCCAGTCCCGTCTCCCACACCGGCAAACGGAAGCAGGCGCCCATGGTGGAGCGCACCGTCTTGGGGGAAAAGGGTTCGGCACAGCCGGGGAGCAGGAATACGCCCTCCGCGCCAAAGGCGTCGGCAGTACGCCATACAGTACCCACGTTGCCCGGGTCCTGCACTCCATCCAGCACCAGATAGAGTCCTGGGGACAGCCTCTTTGGCGGCATCAGGTCGGGAGTACGGCACACTGCCAGCATTCCCTGGGGGGTATCCACGGTGGACATGGACTTGAGCACGTCGGCGGGTACCTCCACCAGGCGCACACTCTCGGGCAAATTCCCGGGGGGCTCAATGCCTTCGGCCACCACCAGAGTTTCCACCCCGGCGTTCCAGCGCAGGGCCTCCTCCACCAGCTTATGTCCCTCACAAAGGTAGGCGCCCTCCTTCCGGCGGGTTTTCTTGTCATTTCCCAGCTTCCGCAGCCGGGCCACCAGAGGGTTCTGGCGGCTGGTGATCCGTTCCATACGCATCTTACAGATCCTGCAGGCGGTTGATGTCCTCAGTACGGCCCAGGGCCACCACCGCATCACCCGTCTCCATGAGGGTATTGGGGCCGGGAGTCACATTAAAAGCCTCCTGACCCTTTTTCCGCACGGCAATGATGTTGACCTTATACCTGGCTCGGACATTCAGTTCCATCAGGTTCTTGCCCAGCCAGTCCCGGGGCACGGTGGTCTCCACGATGCCGAAATCTTCACTGAGTTCGATAAAATTGAGCACATTGGAACTGGACAGGCCCTGGGCCAGCTTGACACCCATCTCGTGCTCAGGGAATACCACCCGGTCGGCGCCGATCTTTTCCAGTACTTTGCGGTGGACATGGCTCTGGGCCTTACAGATCACCTGACGCACACCCAGCTCCTTCAGATTCAGGGTGATGAGTGCTGAAGTGCCCACGTCCACACCTACCGCCACCACGGCACAGTCATAGTTGCGCACACCCAGGGCACGGAGCACCGCCGGGTCCCGGGCGTCGCCGCTAACGGCGTGGGTGACCTTATCGGCCACTTTCTGTACATTCTCCTCGGAGTCGTCCAGAGCCAGCACCTCATGTCCCAGGGAGCTGAGCTCGGCGGCCACGGCGCTGCCAAAGCGTCCCAGGCCGATGACAACGAAAGTCTTCATATGGTTACACGTCCTTCCGACCGGGCCGTTACCCGATCATGACATTCATTTCCGGATATTTGATTTTCGCCGTCCGGCGGCTGCGGGTAATAAAGGCGATGGAGAAGGAGAGCACGCCCACCCGGCCCATATACATCAGCAGGATGATCAGGGACTGGGAAAACACACTCAACCCTGGGGTAATACCAGTGGTCAGGCCCACCGTACCCATGGCGGAAGCAACCTCAAATGCGCAGTCCAGATAGGGCAGGTTTTCCACCGTGGAGATCATCATGGACCCCACCAGGAACAGAAACAGCATTACCAGCGCCAGCGTCATAGCGTTGAGCACCCGGCGGTATGGAATGGTGCGCCCCCGGAAGGTGACCTGCTCCCGTCCCGCCAGTCCGGAACGGAGGGCCAGCAGCAGCACCGCCACCGTGGCGGTCTTCAGACCGCCGGCAGTGGAGCCGGAGGAACCGCCGATGAGCATCAAAACAGAAGAAAACGCTTTACTGGTATCGCTGAGTCCCCCCTGCCCAATCGAGTCAAAGCCGGCGGTACGCAGGGTAATGGACTGAAAGACAGAGTTCATGATTTTCTCCCACAGTGTCATATCCCCCAGCGTGGCGGGATTGGAGTATTCCTCCACCAGGAAGAACAGAGCGCCACCGATAATCAGCACCCCGGTAACAATAAGCACCATCTTACTGTACACCGACAGTCTGTGCCAGCAGCGCTTGTCCAAAATGTCCTCCCACACAAAAAAGCCCAGGCCACCCACCACAATGAGAGCCCCGATGGTACCCAGCACCAGGGGATTGTCCTGCAGGCCGGCCAGACTGCTGAAGGCGCCGAACTTTCCGCCCAGCAGGTCGAAGCCGGCGTTGCAGAAGGCGGAAATGGAATGGAATATCCCCCGCCAGATCCCACCCAGGATTCCAAAATGCGGAATCATGGCAATACTCAGCAGCACCGCCCCTGTTCCTTCGATCAGGAAAGTGCCCATCAGGGCATGGCGCACCATACGCACCACACCGTCCAGGTCGTTCAGATTCAAGGTGGACACCATAATGAGCCGCTCAGACAAACCGATGCGGCGGTGCAGGGCAAAGGACACCAGGGTGAGCACCGTCATAAAACCCAAGCCGCCCAACTGGATCATCAGAATAATCACCAGTTGTCCAAAAACAGACCACTGGACCCAGGTATCCACCAGGATCAGTCCCGTAACACAGGTAGACGAGGTAGCAGTGAACAGCGCCGTAAAAAAACCTGCGCTCTGGCCGTCTCTGGACGCGATGGGCAGGGTGAGCAGCAGCGCGCCCACCAGAATGATAATGGCAAAAGAGGCCGCCACGATCCGCGTGGCATTCAGGCTTCGGTTGCGAATAAACATATCCCGCAGCCAAAGGGCGAATCGTTTGATCACTGCCAGGACCTCCCGGAAGAAACTTGATTACCCAAGCCGCCTGCGGAACGCAGAAAAGCATACTGAAGGAAGTCCATCCCTTCAGTATGCCCATACGCTCTCCCACCGGAGCCTGCCGCTCCGCAGGTTCCCAGACTAAACCTGTCTATCATAAAGCACACCTGATCCTCTGCACAAAGGTACATAGATCGTTCCTCATCTCTCCACATTTTCCCGGAGAATACCCCGTGGAATCATACAAAGGTAACTATAGCATACCCTCCAAAGATATTCAAGTCAACGATTATTATACGCCTGTCCGTAATTTCTTACCTTATATATAAAAAGGCAGCGGGTCCTCCCTTCTCCTCTCCTGCATATTTAACAGTTTTCGCCAGCTGTCCATCTGCCCGGCATCCGGTCACGAAAGAGTTGAAATTGAAGTCAGGTACAGGGTATAATCAGTTATATGCCTTATCCAGGCGCCCTATCCGGCATTCGGTTACGAAAGAGGGTCACGGTATGTACACAGAGCATCAGGAAAAGGTGGACCGCCAGGTATGCGCCAATTGCGGCGGGACCATCAAATGGAACATCACCAAGCAGCGTCTGGAGTGTTCCGCCTGTCGAACGTCCCATATAGCAAAGACCACTGTTGAGCGGGTGGAAGAGCATGATTTTGAGGGATATATCCAGCGGGAGGGCCAGAGGGTCTCCTTTCCAGACACCGCTATCATTGTCTGCGGCACCTGCGGCGCACAGATCGCTGTGGACGAGCACTGTACTGCTACGGTCTGTCCCATGTGCGGCTCCACCCAGCTGCTGGAAAGCCGCCAGGAGGCCGGTGTTCCCCCCGACGGCGTGATCCCCTTTCGGGTGGATCAGGAAACTGCTCAACAAAACTTCGCCAAGTGGGTCAAAAGCCGCTGGTTTGCCCCAAATCGTCTGAAACAGGCCTACCAGGCGGGCAAGCTCCAGGGCATCTACCTGCCTTTCTGGACCTTTGATGCCCAGGTAAGCAGTACATACTGGGGACAAGGCGGTAACACCCATACCGTTCGGGACAGCAAGGGCAACACCCGCACGGAGATCCACTGGCGGCCGGTGAGCGGTACCATAGGCGGCTTTTATGACGATTTGCAGGTGTGTGCAACCTTAAATTCTGTCAGTCAGGTAGTGGAAAAGATCCTTCCTTATAATACCTGCGACAACACACTCCCCTTCTCATCCAGCTATCTGTCCGGTTTTCTTGCGGAGCACTATGCTATTCCCGCTACCCAGGCGGTTGATACCGCCAAAGAGCAGGTCCGTACCGACCAGATCAATCAGGCAGAAAGCGATATTCTGTCCCGGGGCTTTGACCATGCCCGGGTCAGTGACATTCACATTGAATACCATAAAATCACCTATAAACACGTACTGCTGCCCGCCTGGTCCTCCGCCTTTGCCTACAATGGCAAGCAGTACATGTACATTATCAATGGCGAGAGCGGCAAAGTGGGCGGTCAGCGGCCCTACAGCATACCCAAGATCGTGGCGGCAGTGGCCGCTGCCGCAGCAGCCATCACAGCTGCCGTGATCCTGCTCACCGGCGCATCCGCCCCGCCCACGCTCCAGGCGGAGGAAAGCACACAGCCTCAGGGCATCGTAATTCAGGAGGATACTCCCTGGATGACCTGGGCGTATGATCTCTGAGACATAGAAAGGACGGGAAAAGCCATGGCATGGTTTGGTCAGGGAAAGGACACCATTGAATGGGACGAATTCCGAGACGACGTACTCTTTTACAAATGGCCCGCCAAGGAGATCAAGCGGGGCTCCCATCTGATCGTGCGCCCGGGGCAGAAGGCCATCTTCTATTCCGACGGTATTGTAGGCGCGGTCTTTGAAAATCAGGGTAATTTTGATATCTACACCGATATCGTTCCCTTTTTCTCGACGCTGAAGGGCTGGCTGTCCCTGCGGGGGGACTCCGGCCTGCGTGCGGAGGTCTACTTTGTCAACGCCAAGGAGTTGACCCTGCCCTGGGGCACCCGTCAGCGGATCATGATCCCCACTCCAGAAGTGCCCAGCGGCATCCCTGTAGGGTGCAACGGCAATCTGGTCATTGAGTTCCGGGACTACCAGACCTTTATCAACAAGGTGGCCGGAGTCAAAGCCACCTATTCTCTGGAGGATGTGGCCGACCGGATCATGGGTGAACTCAACCCAGTGGTAGCCGAAGCCATTCTGGGCGGACAGCAGCAGATGGGACTCAACGCACTGGTGGGTCTTCAGCAGAACAGCCGCAAACTTGGGAGGGCTATTCAGGAGGAGCTGGACAAGGAGCTCAGTGACTTCGGTCTGGGCGTGGCGGATGTCAATATCCTGGCCTTCAACTATCCCCCCGAAGTCCAGAAGATGGCGGAGAAGGTGGCCGCCCAGTCCTTTATCACCGACATGGGCAAGTATACCTCCGTCAGTATGGCTGACAGTATGTCCACTCCCGGCAGCGCCGGTTCGGCTGCTGCCTCGGGCATGGGAATGGCCATGGGAATGCAGATGGCAGCCCAGATGATGGGTCAGATGGCGCAGCCCCAGGCCGCCCAGCCTCAACAGGCCGCCTGTATCTGTGGCTTCTGCGGCTATTCCAGCCCCACCCAGGTCAAATTCTGCCCTCAGTGCGGCAAGCCTATAGGCCAGCCTCAGCCGGCAGGGGACCGTTTCTGTCCCAACTGCCGCAAAATGGTGGCCGGTAAATTCTGTCCCGACTGCGGCACACCGACTGTATAATACTCATTTAGCCTTTAAATATGATAAAAGGTGGCAGACACAAAAGTGCCTGCCACCTTTTTACGTTGCAGAAAGTTTGGATTACTCCGCTTTGCTATCCGCAAAGCGCATGAGGATGGTAGCGACCTCAACGCGGGTGGCGGTGCCGGTGGGATCCAGCTTGCCGCCGTCCTTGCCGGACAGCAGGCCGGAGCCTACCGCCCACTCCATGGCCTCAGCGGCCCAGGAGGAGGTGTTGGCGCCGTCGGCGAAGGTGGTCAGATCGCCCTTGGCGGACACATCG